>CAZPHD010000104.1:0-1508 GCA_964586225.1 uncultured Fimbriimonadaceae bacterium | reverse complement strand
AATCGCTGCGGGAGAGTTTCAGCGCGACAACGTCGCTCTCTACACCGCGCTTGAAGGAGACATCACCGATCGTTTCCGCGCGGGCGCTGCAGCTCGGTTTGAAGACTTCTCCGATTTTGGCTCGACCTTTAACTGGAAGCTGACCGGGCGCTACGAGTTCATCGACGGCTTTGCGGCGCGAGCATCGGTAAGCACCGGATTCCGTGCGCCATCGCCCGGACAGTCCAACTCATTCAACATCTCGACAAATATTGACTCTGCCACCGGAGCGCCGCTGGTTGCCGGCATCGTTCCGCCTGCTAACCCTGTTGCGCAGGCGCTTGGCGCAAGGCCGCTGGAGCCGGAGGAAAGCTTCAACATCTCCGCGGGATTTGTAATCACTAGCTTCGACCGCCTAACGATTACGCTCGATTTCTTCAAAATCGATGTGGACGACCGCATTGCTTTGTCCGGCAATTTCAACCTGACCCAAGCGCAACGCGACGCGTTAGCGTTGGCTGGCGTGCCCGGCGCAAATACCTTCCAGCAGCTTGCCTTCTTCACCAACTCATTCGACTCCTCGACTGAGGGTGTCGATCTTGTGGCTTCGTATCGGCTCGATCTTCCGGTGGGGTCGGCGGTCTTAACGAGCTCTGTGAACTACACCACAACCGAGGTCACACGTGCGGCGCCGGTGATAGCTGCTGATCGAGAACGATTGCTGGAGCTTGAGGGGTTCACCCCACAATGGAAGGGCAGTTTGGGAATTGACTATGATGTGGGCCGGTTTGGCTTCACCACACAAGCAAACTATTACGGCGAATGGACCGATTACGGCACCACTTCAGCCGGCGACCAGACCGGGGGCTCTGAATGGTTGGTCGATCTTGAATTCAGCTATGACGTGACAGACGCGGTGACGCTCGCAATCGGCGGGGAGAATGTCTTCGACGAGTATCCTGATCCGGAGGCGCGGGCGAGTCAGACTGCAAACGGAATTCGCTATATGCGCTTTGCGCCAACTGGGTTCAACGGTGGTTTTTGGTACGTTCGCGCAGCAGCCCGTTACTAGGCAGGACTTTGACAGGCGTTCTACAAGCTCACGCCGCTCACCGCAGCGGCTCGCCGAACACGCCCTCTTTAGCCATCGTGTCGCGAACGTCGCGCATGGTCTGCAAGAAGCGCAATGCTGCGATCGAGAGGGGGCGATGGACGGGTGTGTAGAGAACGTATTGAAACTCAATCAGCGGTTCGAACGGCCGAACGACGAGCCCGCGCATCGCGAAATCGGCCGACGTGATCGGATTGAGGATCGAGCACCCGACGCCCTCCAGCACGAGGCCGCAGATTGTCATGGCATATTGAGTTTCGACGACGATGTTTCGGTCGACGCCAGCATCCTCGAAAACCCGATCCACGCGCCGCCGGGTCGGGTCTTCGAGCGCCAGCGAAATGAAAGGTTCGCCTCGGAGATCTTCCGGGCTGATCGCGCGCTTTGCAGCCAAACGATGGCCTGGGGGCAACACGCA
>CAZPHD010000103.1:0-1525 GCA_964586225.1 uncultured Fimbriimonadaceae bacterium | reverse complement strand
GGCTGATGGCTCCGCCAATAGCAGCGCGGCAGTCGGCTGGATCAATGCGGAGGTGGTTGGTGGTGACGCGACGTTTCCGCCTTCGCAGGTTCCGCCCAATTCCAAAAAGGTGCTTAACGCCCCCGTCAACGCTGATCCGTCGCGATCGCCATCGATCTATGTGGGCATGCCTCCTCGCTACGGCGACGCGCGTCGCATGATGCTCAAGCCAGAGATCTGGATGAACTCGGGCCTGAACTTCAAGGCGGGCGTGGGATTCCCGAATGACTGGAACACGCGCCCCGTCGGGTGGAACAAGAAGTTGTACGACGCTGGGATCGCGACCTACAACAACTTCAACAGTGCGCTTGCGGGCGAGGTGCTTACGGTACTGTGGTGGCAACGCGATGGGATCAAGAAGCTCGATGGCGCCGAGATGACCATCCTCCGCACTGACTGGGGGCCTTACAATGAGGCCGTCGGGGAGCTGGTGCTCAAACCGCTTCGGATGAGTTCGACCGTATTGGACGGTTGGACGCTCCTCGGTCTGCGTCCCGGTCAGATCCCCTGCCGTATCGATCCACCGGCGTTTCCGCGGCTCATGCCGGACTCGACGCTCCCGGCGACGGGAGCCCAGGGATTCACGCGCCTCGTGCCGGGCACGATGTCGGGCACCAGGCTCTTTCGTTTGCCACAACAAACCGTTGGTTTCCCCGGTGGCCAGGCCGGTTTGACCGGCTTCCTTCCGTCGCTGGGAAACTGGAACACGGGCGCGAACGCGTGGCCCGTGGACGCCCTCGGAGAGGCCTACGAGCCCATGCCTGCGTCGTCGTACCCTGAGTCGAGCGCACGCGTTGTCGAAGGCGCCTACGACATGAACGACGGCGGCGCAGGCCTTCCAGCCAAGGGCTGGGTATCCACAGCGCCCGACCTGATCCGGCTCGCCAACGCATTTTCAAGATGGTTTGCCAAGCCTGTCCCCGGTTTCACACCCACACCGCCCAAGAACCCCGTACCGCCCAAGAATGTCGTTGCAGCCGATGGCACGGAGATGCTGAGTGTCGACATGTTCAAGGCGATGGTTGAGCCCTTTCCGCACTGGAAGAACGCAGCGTCAGAGCCCAAGCGACTGGGCATCAACTTCGCCTTGAGCGCAGGAGGGACAGCGTACCTCGCCCACTCCGGCGGCATTGAGGGCGCATGGGCGTGGATCTGTTGCCGGAGCGACGGCGTCTGCATCTCCTTCATTTTCAACCAGAGCGGGACGAAGCCGCCACCCACGTTCACCCTTCCACCTAAGTTGCCAACGCCCCCGCCATCGCTAACCGGAGGGAATGTGGAGATGCTTCGAACACGAATTCACGCCGCGCTCGACGCCGGCAAGCTCGGGACTTAGGGGACCTATCACGCGTCCCTGGCCTATGACTTCGGGGACAAGTGCGACAAAGCCATCGGTCCGCCAGTTGTCGTCGTCTTGCGAGAGACGACACGGGTGAGCATCGAGCCTGCAAGCGTCGGTCCGTGAGCCGGTCACTGAGCCGACGAC
>CAZPHD010000102.1:0-1529 GCA_964586225.1 uncultured Fimbriimonadaceae bacterium | reverse complement strand
GCTGCCATGTCAGTCTCCTGAAGGAATAACAAACAAAGAGGATGCGCATCCCGAAGAATGAGGGATGCTGGTGAACGTCAGTTAAATGGGGGTGCCGGAAGTTATTTTTACCGATCAGTACAAAATTACTGAGAACCCGTCGAGCGGGGGAATCCCCCGTCCGCCGACCTTTGCTTCACGTGCGAGGTCACTTCGTTGCGTCGAGTCGATCGGATTGTCCTACAATCACTCCCACTCAGTTCCGTTGATCGAATGAACGAGGCACTGAGCGCGTGGTGGCTCAGTGCCTCGTTCGGCATTACAGCGCGCAAAGCGCCGTGATGAGCGCAGTGCCCCAGCACACGACCGTGATGCCTGAGAGCATGGCGACATACTTGTGATGCGCAGTCATGGTGAATCTCCGAGTTGAGAGCACGTCCCTGTGCTCGGGGTGGCTTAGGCCTTGACGCGGCGACGCTTCGCAATGGCCTGCGGCGGCTGGGTGCCGAGCAAGCCCTTGAGGAAGTCGCGAGGCGCGGTGTACGCAGTGACGGCGAGCGAAGTCGCTGCGTTCTGCGTGGCGGAGGCGAGGTTGACGATGAAGCGGCGCGTCTTGATGCCGCGATTGCGCGCTTTGGTCATGGTGATATCTCCTGAGAGTGGCACGTCCCTGTGCCGAGGTTGATTAGAACGGGTAGTCGTCGCTCTTGGTCTTGCGGCTCTTCGAAGCGCGGGTCTTCGTCGGCTTCGTGGTCGGCGCAGGCGCGTCGTCCTTCGGCAGCAACGCTTCGATGGCCTCGTAGTCGACGTCGACGCGGCCGTTGTGCGTGCAGTAGGCGATGCGCTCTTCCTGATTCACCCAGCCGTAGAGCGTGGCGTAGCCGAACTTGTCGGGGCGGCTGACGTTCTTCACCAGGTCGTTGAACTTGGCGAGCGCCTGTTCGGCGGGCATCGTCATCCGGCCGATGGCGTTCTGCGCACGGTCGAAGCAGACGAGCTTGAAGTAGCCGACCGGGATGGTCTTGGGCTCCTGCTTCGGCAGGTTGGCAACCGTGTTACGGAGAGCGGCGAGCGCGGCGTGTGCATTGGACATAGGTGCATCCTCTGGTTGATGAATAACACCAACGATGGATGCGCATCCCGAGGAACGAGGGATGCTTGGGCGCTCGAGCGGAGTGATGCGTGCGAGGAATTTGAGGACTTCGATTCTTCGATCGAGGCTACCTCCTCCGGTCGGTTGCTCCGATCTCGAATCCGAAGTGGGGGTGGGTCTTCCGTTCCACCCCCCATAGGGTAGGCCCAGACACCCCGTTCCAAGTTTCAAAGCAAAATCGGACCGGGGGCACCCCTCTCGATATTGAGTTTCCTGTCAATATTTTTGTGCTACGGTATTGGCCATGTCCTACGATGATGACGACTGGGATCGCCCCCGACCTGGCAAAAAGCGCGGCAAAGCTGTGGGCCCGCGCCCTTCGCCCATGCGCGCGAAGTACATCGAATCGCGTATCGCAGGACTCACGCCCATCCAATCCGCGCGACGCGCCGGGTAC
>CAZPHD010000101.1:0-1561 GCA_964586225.1 uncultured Fimbriimonadaceae bacterium | reverse complement strand
CTAGGCAAACTCGATCTCAACCCACTCAAAACCCCATAGAGCCGAAATCTGAAATTTGATATCCCTCTCCCGTCACGTCGCGGTAGAAGCACGAGCGGTAGCCGTCGTGGCACGCGGCACCGACTTGGTCAACGTCAATCAACAGCGTGTCGAGGTCGCAATCCACGCGGATCCGCTTGACGGTTTGCGTGTGGCCGCTGGTTTCGCCCTTGATCCAGAACTGTTGGCGCGACCGACTCCAATAGGTGCAACGACCGGTGTCGAGGGTCATCTGAAGGGACTCCGCGTTCATCCACGCCATCATCAGCACCTCGCCGTTGTCGACATCGATGATGATCGCCGGGATGAGGCCGTCGGCGTTGAACTTGAGGGATTCGAGGACCATGTCCTCTTAATTGTGAGCTACCGGACCATGATCGGTTCGGGTCGCTCGCTGTAGGTGTGCTGGGCCGACATCACGTAGAGCGGGAGCTCAACGCTACTCCACAGTGGCTTCTCGCGGAACATGTAGGCGTGGTAGAGGTTCGTGCCGTCCTTCGTTCGCGCCCAGCGCGGCACGCCAGCCCCCGTGCTGAGAACCACATAGAGCCCTGGCGCGATGAAGACTTCATCGGAGAACGCATACGAGCCCATCGAGAGGTCGCCGGTGAGCATGGCCGATTCGCTCACAATGGCATGGCCTTTGAGACTGATTCGCATCGAGCCCTGATTCTGCAACAGCAGAAACTCTCGATCGGCAAGTTCGCTCCGTTGAAGTCCGACGATACGCAGCATGGATCCGTACCTCCGCCCCTTATCGCAAAGAGACGGTTGCTCTCGCTATTGTGGCGCGAAATCTTCAGAAAAGTCTCGGAAACTTACGCACAATTAGGTTAAGAGTTGTTCACAGGCTCAAAATCAGCGCCTCTGGAGGAGGTTTTGGGTTGCCCGGCGGAGCGTCGCGATTGCCTGATCAAGTTCGGCTGCGCCGAGACCGGAGGTCGCAATGGCCTCGCTGGCCGTGATTTGGTCAATGCACTCTTGGAGAATCGCCTGGCCCTTGGGCGTGAGGATCACGCGGCGGGCGCGCTGATTGTTGGCCACGACGAGCTGCTCGATGAGGCCCCGGCGGACGGCCGACTGGATCGCCTCGGTGAGGCTGGGCGGCGAGATGCCAAGTCGAGCGGCGATTTGAGTTTGCGTCTCGCGGCCGTCGGCGGCATGGACTGCGGAGAGGAGATCGAAGGAGCCGAAGCCCAGTCCGTGCTTGTAGAGGACGGGTTCAACGCGGCTCGCCGTCAGTTCGCTGAGCACCGAGGCAAGCCCCGTGAGTGAATCACCGACATCGGTTTGGCCCTTCATTCGCATCCTTGCTCCTGGTGAAGACTGGAGGCGCCGAGCGGAATCGAACCGCTGAATGAGGGTTTTGCAGACCCTTCCCTTAGCCACTTGGGTACGGCGCCAGATTCGCCTGAGTATACCGGGCGTGAAGGGGTTTGCATGGGTGTTGCTGCGGTGTGGAAAAATCTCAAAAAACTTTACTCACTTTTCTAAAAGTCGTACTATACTGTGACGAACAGCG
>CAZPHD010000100.1:1294-1843 GCA_964586225.1 uncultured Fimbriimonadaceae bacterium | reverse complement strand
GAGCGGTCGAGTGTAAGGGGACTGCGTCGCGGTCCAAGGACGGCGAGTTCGAAAAGCTCTCCGTCTCAGGGCCAAAGTGCGACGCCGGAGCATCAATGGACAAGGCCTACGAGGCGTGCGTCTACACATCGACTTCGCTCACCTTGAGGGAAGAAGTTGATGGAAAGTTTGCGATGGAGAAGTTCGAGGCGAAGCTCAATGACGGCGGGCCAGCCGACGTATGTCGGTCCGCGACTAGCGTTCTCTCGCTCTCAAATATCTCGGCTTCGGGTCTCCATCGCTAGCGCCGCAGGGGAGGCCCCTCTGTCACGACGCGGCCGAAGCCTGTTCCGAGTGCGCGAGTTCGAGGCCACCGACGCCCGAGATCGAACCCGAGTTGGAACCCGACTTCGGACCCAGAGATGACCTTCGGCGGGATCTTGAAGCGAGTTCGGTTGAGTTCGCAGTGGATTCGAGCGCCTAGAAGGGCGAGTTCGCACGATTTCTCGTAGGTTCGACCTATCGCCGCTGGAACCCTTCGTCCAGGAGCCTTATCCGCAAGACAGATTC
>CAZPHD010000100.1:0-1284 GCA_964586225.1 uncultured Fimbriimonadaceae bacterium | reverse complement strand
TGAATCCGATTTCGTTTCACGCTCACTCGGCAGGATCGGAGGGCGCGTCCCAATCGGGAGGCCGGTTCGGAGAGCGCCCCCGCCCTTCCCCGCCGAAACTAGTCCTTGTAGGCGATCGCTGCGCTGCTTGGCCCAGCGAGCGGCAAGATCTCGGTGCGGGAAAACCCTGCCTCACGGGCCCATGCATCGAACTGCGCTCCCGTGTAGTCAAAGCCGCCGGGGAGTTCGATGAGCATGTTGAGAGACATGAGCAGACCGAAGGCGTTTTGGCGTCGCGCATCGTCGATGACCGCTTCGATCGCGATGAACATGCCCCCCGGGTTGACGGCCTCGTAGGCTTTGCGAACGAGCATCCGCTTTTGTTCCTCATCCCAGTCGTGAAGGATATTGCCCATCGTCAGAACGTCGGCCTTGGGCAGTGCGTCGCGGAAAAAGTCTCCGCTCACGATATTGACTCGAGAGCCGACGCCCAGCGCCTCGACGTGACGCCTTGCGACGGGAGCTACGGCCGGAAGGTCGAACGAGGTACACGCGAGGTGAGGGTGTCGTTTCGCAATTGTGGCCGCGAGGTTGCCGTTTGCACCGCCGACATCGCAGAGCGTCGCATGCTTGGAGAAGTCGACCTTCTCGGCGAGTGCCATGACGTTGCCGAGCTGGATCCCCTGCATCGCGCGCAAGAACTGTTCGAGTCGCCCCTCGTCGGCGTAGATCGCATCGAAAGGGCTGCCGCTTCCATGCTTGGTCTCGTTCTGCGGTAAGCCGGTCTTGAGTGCCTCGGTGAGGTGGCCCCAAAAGCCGTAGAGGCGAGCATTGGCCATTTCCAGGATGCCGCCGAGATATGCCGGACTCTGCTTGTCCAGGAAGAAGCCGCTCTCCTTCGTGTTGCGATACGCGGACGAAGGCCCGTCACCGTCACGATCGAGCAGGTGGAGAGCGACGAGCGCGTCGAGGAAGTCACGGAGGCTTCGCGGGTGCAACCCGAGTCGGTCACCGATCTGAGCCGCCGTCATCGGGCTTGCCGCGAGCACCGTAAACAGCTCCAACTCAACGGCCGAGAGCAGCGTCTTGGATGCCCAGAAGCCCATCCCAATTTGCATGATGTGTTCGGGTGTAACTTGCGTGTCCACGTGTATCTCCTAACTGACCAGCGCCGCAGTGTACGTGCGCGCGAGTGCGGCGGTCCAGCGGCCAATGAGACGATGGTGCGACGCCCCTCGAGTTTGGCGAGATGACTGTGTCAAAAGGCGACAACGGTTCAACGCGAGCGCGAGCGCAGCGTGCTGC
>CAZPHD010000099.1:1428-1847 GCA_964586225.1 uncultured Fimbriimonadaceae bacterium | reverse complement strand
CTACGATTGACCGCCAGACGGGCAAGTTGTCGATGTACGCCGCGAGCTTTTATGGCGCACTCTGTTCACCGTTCACTTCCTCCCGCGCGGCGGAGGCGGCGCCGAATTCGCGTCGAGCTTGGAACTCGATTTCCCGGATAGCAGCGTCATCGCGGCCTGGATCATGATGAAAGAGAAGCAACTGTCGTGCCTTGCACTCCATGGCCAAGGAAACTGCGTGTTCCCAGCTGCTGTGACCCCAACCGCATAGCTCGGAACTTCGTTTGGAGTGTATTGCGCATCGTGGAGCAGAACATCGCAGTCCCTGGCGGCTCCGACGATCACACGATCAAGGGTGGCATCTCCCGGTTCGCGATCCGGAACGAAGACAATAGTTTGATTGTCACATGGTCAAACCATGGGCTGCTAGTCCGATCCAT
>CAZPHD010000099.1:0-1418 GCA_964586225.1 uncultured Fimbriimonadaceae bacterium | reverse complement strand
CCATCATAGAGGCTGGAGGGCCTTGTCGACACGGTTCGAAGCAAAACTCTCCAGTACCAACAGAACCATCTCCAGGTTTACTCGCACTGCCTTCCCGGTGATAGGAGGATTGCCGCAAGCGTTTGGCAGCGTGTTCTCTCGAACGTGGATGTTCCTGGTAAGTGCACACAGCTCGTGTACACTACCTTTACGAAGAACATCACGCTCAGCGCCGACGAAGATCTCATCGAAGGTGCACGGCGACGGGCTCACGCTGAGAACACTACACTCAACAATCTCTTCCGTGAGTGGCTGGCCAGCTATGCGGCTCCACGTTCTCTGTCAGCCGAAGACGTTCGTCAGGTAGTCAATACCGTGGCGCACTTCCGGTCGGGACGACGATTCACTCGGGATGAGCGGAATGAGCGGTAAGTTTTTCATTGACACGAGTCTGCTGATCTATGCAATTGACGGCAGCGACCAGCGCAAGCAGGCGGTTGCACTGAAGTGGATCGCAAATGCCCATGAATCTGGCCACGGGACGCTGAGCCACCAGGTGGTGCAGGAGTGGTTCAACGTGGTGCTGCGGAAGGCATCTGTGCCATTGAGCGCGGATGAGGCGGCTTCGATCTATCGACAGCTCATCGAGCCACTCTGGCACATACACTCGAGCCGCGAAATTCTCGATCTGGCCCTCGATCTTCACCGCACGGATCTGCTTTCCTGGTGGGATTCCCTGATCGTGAGTGCTGCTATCAAAGGCGGCTGCAAAACACTTCTCAGTGAAGACCTGCAACATGGTCGCTCAATCCGCGGCGTTAAGATCATCAATCCGTTCCGTGCCGCGGCGAGTAGATGAATGCTTAGGGCGCAACATCAACCCGGTCCAAGCTTGATCAACCCGGATTGCCTCGGTGCATTCGCAAGGCGCCGATTGGTGAACACGCGCAGAAGGTTATCAAGTACCATATCGAGGTCCCTAGCGACATCCCCGGCGAGGAAGCGCAGGACGAGATAGCCGTTTTCCTGCAAAAGCTGGTCTTTCCGGCGGTCGCGGCGATAGGCAACAGGGTCGCCGAGATGTGCAGTCGTGGCACCCCGGAGCCGATGGTCAGCGCGATTCTCGCCCTGCGCCAGCAGCATCCGACCTGGGGACCGAAGAAACTCCTCAAAATCCTCGAGACCCAGGATCCCCATTTTGCCTTGGCCGCCTCGTAGCACCATTGGCGAACTGCTCCGCCGCGAAGGGATCACCCAACCTCTGCGAAGTTGGCCAAGGAACCGTGCCGCCCATCGCCTCGCGATCAACCTCGAACTCCCCATCACCGACACCTCTCCACCCGCCCCCGGCTTCATCCCTAGTTCCGCACCCTTACCCAGACTGGGGTCAGCAACACCGCCGTGGCCCCCGCAAAGCCACCCCCATCTCGGCCTAATTA
>CAZPHD010000098.1:0-1881 GCA_964586225.1 uncultured Fimbriimonadaceae bacterium | reverse complement strand
GCCGAAGGGTGTGGGGGCGTTGTATGTGCGCCGCCGCAATCCGCGCGTGCAGCTTTCCGCGCAGATGGACGGCGGCGGGCACGAGCGCGGGATGCGTTCCGGCACGCTGAACGTTCCTTCGATCGTCGGTTTCGGGAAGGCGGCGGAGCTGGCCAAGGAACTGATGCCGGTGGAGATGGAGCGCCATCGCCAGATGCGCGACCGCTTGCGCGCCAAGCTCGAGGCGGCGCTCGAGGAAACCTATATCAACGGTTCGATGGAGCATCGTTTGCCCCACAACCTGAACATGAGTTTTGCTTACGTGGAAGGCGAAAGCCTGCTGATGGGCATCAACGACGTGGCCGTCAGCTCGGGCTCGGCTTGCACGTCGGCGACGCTGGAGCCCAGTTACGTGCTCAAGGCCCTCGGCTTGGGCGACGATCTGGCGCATACTTCGATTCGCTTCGGAATCGGGCGTTTCAACACGGACGAGGAAATCGACTACGTCGCGCAGAAGATGATCGACGTGGTGAACAAGCTGCGGGAACTGTCGCCGCTTTGGGAGATGTTCAAGGACGGCGTGGACCTGTCGAAGGTCGAGTGGACCGCGCACTAAGCGTCGGCGCAAAAAGTTTCAAACAGAGCGAAGGAGAAAAACACAATGGCATATTCCGATAAAGTCATCGATCACTACAATCACCCCCGCAACGTGGGTTCGCTCGACAAGAGCGATCCGAACGTCGGCACGGGTATGGTCGGCGCCCCCGAGTGTGGGGACGTGATGAAACTGCAGATCAAGGTCAATCCGGAGACCGGCATCATCGAAGACGCCAAGTTCAAGACCTTCGGTTGTGGCTCGGCGATCGCGAGCTCGTCGCTGGCCACCGAGTGGCTGAAGGGCAAGACGGTTAGCGAAGCGGAACAGATCAAGAACACGGAGATTGTCAACGAATTGTCGTTGCCGCCCGTGAAGGTGCACTGCTCGGTGCTGGCCGAAGACGCCATCAAGGCTGCGATTAACGACTACAAGGTGAAGAGCGGGACGGCGGCCCCGGAGACGGTTCACGCCTAATGACTGAGACCGCCGAAGCAATTGCCGTGACGCCGAAGGCCGTGGACAAGATCCGCCAGGCCTTTGCCAAACAGGGCGTGAGCGGTGGTCTCCGCTTGGGAGTTCTGGGGGGAGGCTGTTCGGGACTGAGCTACCAGTTCAAGTTCGACACGAAGCCCCGGGCCAATGACCACGTCTTCGATTACGGCGACGTCAAGGTATTCGTGGATCCGAAGAGCCTTCTTTTCCTGAAGGGGATGACGCTCGATTACAAGGAAAGCCTGATGCAATCCGGCTTTGTTTTCGAGAATCCGAACGCCCAAAAGAGCTGTGGCTGCGGGACTTCGTTCTCGTCCTAGTCACCGACGGCAATGGATTATTACCGAGTCATGGGGTTAGACCCCAAGCTGCAGCTTGACCCTGTCGAGCTGCAGCAAATTTTTTACCGGCGCAGTCGCGAGCTGCACCCGGACCGCTTTGCGCGCGCAAGCCGCGAAGCCCAGGCGGCGGCGCTCGATGAGAGTTCGCTGTTGAACGACGCCTACCGCACGCTCCGCGAGGCGGCCAGCCGCGCCGAGTATTTCCTCAAGCACCGGGGCCTGGACATTGCCGAACAGGGCACCAAGAACGTTCCCCCGGAGTTGCTCGAAGAGGTCTTCGAGCTGAACATGGCGCTTGAGGAGATGCGTTCGGGCGACTCCAGCGTACGCCCGCAATTGGAAGCGGCTCGCGAGCACTTCCTTTCCCTGCGCGCTGCAGTGGACGGAGAACTGCAGGGATTGTTCCGTTCCTACGACAGCGGCGGCGGCGACGCCGTGCTGAGCGGTATCCGGGGTGTGCTCAATCGCCGC
>CAZPHD010000097.1:0-1941 GCA_964586225.1 uncultured Fimbriimonadaceae bacterium | reverse complement strand
GTACCAGACGCAGGATTTCGAGCGCGCCGTCGCCCTCCGCGCCCGCACCGAGGCCATCGCCCGCCACCTGACCGGATTCCTCCGCCGCACGGACCGCTTCGCCAAGACCATCGTCTTCTGCGTCGACCAGGAGCACGCCGACGAGATGCGACGCGCCCTCAACAACCTGAACGCCGATCTGGCCGCCAAGCATTCCGACTACGTCTGCCGCGTCACCGCCGACGAAGGCGAGATCGGCCGGGGGCACCTCGGCCGCTTCCAGGACATCGAGACGCAGACGCCCACCATCCTCACCACCTCGCAGCTCCTCACGACCGGCGTCAACGCGCCCACCTGCAAGAACGTCGTGCTCGCGCGCGTGGTCGGCTCGATGACGGAGTTCAAGCAGATCATCGGCCGCGGCACCCGCGTGCGCGACGATTACGGCAAACTCTGGTTCAACATCGTCGACTACACCGGATCGGCCACCCGTCTTTTCGCCGATCCCGAGTTCGACGGCGAGCCCGCGCGCATCACGGACGAGGAACTCGCCACCCCCTATCCGGAACCGCCACCCGACGAGGATCCGGGGGTGGACGATCCGCCCGGTGAGGGCCCGATCATCGTCGATCCGCCCGAGCCGCCGGAGCACCGCAAGTTCTACTTCGACGGCGGCCAGGTCGAAATCGCCGCGCACCTTGTCTACCACCTCGACCCCGACGGGAAGCAGCTCCGCGTGGTCCGCTACGTCGACTACACCGCCGAGAAGGTCCGCGCCCTCGTCCCGAACGCGCCCGAATTGCGGGCCCGATGGGCCGACCCGCAGCAACGCGCCGACATCATCGCCCGGCTCCAGGAGCGCGGCGTCAGCTTCGACGAACTCGCCGCCCAAGCGCAGCAGCCCGAGGCCGATCCCTTCGACCTGCTCTGCCACCTCGCCTTCAACGCCCCGCTCCGCTCCCGCCGCGAGCGCGCCCAGCGGTTGAAGCAGGACAAGCCCGACTTCTTCGCCCGTTACTCGCCCGAAGCCCGCGCAATCCTCGACGAATTGCTGGAGAAATACGCCGAACACGGCGACGCCCAGTTCGTCCTACCCGACGTGCTCAAGGTCCCGCCCCTCTCCACCCACGGCCAGATTGGCGACATCATCAAACTCTTCGGCTCGGCGGAAAAGCTCCGCGAAGCCGTCACGGAATTGCAAAACTCGCTTTACGCGTCTTAGCCATGCCCTCGAAAGCTCGCGCTCGATTCGATGAGAACAGCAAAGACGTCACTCGCCTCCTTGAGATTCACAAGGACGTTGCAGGCGATGCCCGCGGTCGAAAGTGGGGAGTAGAAGTCCTCAATAAGTCGGGAATCATTTTAGTGTGCGCGTTCTGGGAAGCTTACATCGAGGATGTCGCTACCGAAGGTCTGGACGCGCTGATCAACATACCAGATCCGAGCAAGCTCCCCTTGGACTTGAAGAAGCAAATCGCGAAGGGCATAAAGAGTTCACCGAACGACCTCTCACCTTGGGATCTCGCCGGCACCAATTGGAAGAATAGCCTTTCTTCAAATCTCGCATCGGCGAAGCAGAAACTCATCGGGAACTGGAACACTCCTAAATCGCACAATGTGCGGGATCTGTTCGCGACTGGGTTAGGAATTCCGGATGTGACGGCGTCGTGGACACGAAAATGGTTATCCGCAGATAGCGCGAAAAAGAAGCTAGATAAGTTTGTCGTGCTCCGAGGGGAAATCGCTCATCGAGGAAAGGCGCTGGCGAAGGTTTCGAAGTGGGAACCCTATAAGTTTCTCAAGCACGCCGAGGAGCTTGCCGGACTGACAGATGATTGCGTTAACCGTCACGTCTTGTCAGTCACAGGTCTCCCGCTTTTCTAACGAATGCCCCGCCAAAAAGCCTCGGTCACGCCACCGGCCCTCCCCACCACCGCCCAATCCCTCGGCTCTCTCCTGAAG
>CAZPHD010000096.1:0-2118 GCA_964586225.1 uncultured Fimbriimonadaceae bacterium | reverse complement strand
CCCGACATCCAGAAGCCGGACACCACCTGGTATCACCCGGTGATGGACGACCCCTCCAGCACCTCCCGCACCCGCACCGTGAAGAGCACCCAGCAGGTGATCCTCACCGGCGCCGAGGAGCGCGTGCTGTTCCATCAGTTCAACTACGCCCGCTACCGCGTGTGGAAGCTGCAGCAGGAAGTCTGGGCCCGCCCCAGCCGCCTGCCCACGCCCGAGCAGGCCGACGAGATTCTCCGTTGGCACCGCAAGGCCGAGCGCATCCGCGAGCAGATCGCCGAGACCAACCTCGCGCTCGTGCTCGCCATGGCCAAGCGCACCCGCATGAGCGAGGTGGACTTCGCCGATCTCGTCAGCGAGGGCAACATGGCCCTCCTCCGCGCCGTCGATAAGTTCGACGCCGGGCGTGGCTACAAGTTCAGCACCTACGCCTGCCGGGCGATCCTCAAGGCCTTCAGCCGCCAGGGCATGAAGCTCAGCAAGTACCGCCAGCGCTTCCCCACCGACTTTGACCCCAAGCTCGAGAAGTCCAACTTCCTCGAGACCAAGCGGTCCACCTTCGAGAAGGACGCCGCGGAGGAAGTCCGTCGCATCGTGCAGGAGAACCGCGCCGAGCTCACCGATGTCGAGCGCACCGTGATCGAGCATCGCTTCGGCCTCGAGCAAAAGAGCGAGGAAGAGAAGCCGATGACCTTGGAGCAGGTGGGCCAGATCATCGGCGTCACCAAGGAGCGCGTCCGTCAGATCCAGAACAAGGCCATGGAGAAGATCAAACGCCAGCTCGAGATCAACTTCCTCGGCATGAAGCCCACCGAACTCCCGCCGCTCGACGGCGAGGGCAACCCCAGCGAGGGTGTCGTGCTTCCCCCGCTCTCGCTCGCCGAGGCCGAGCTCAAGTACACCATCGCCCAGACCTCACAGAACTGACCGCTCCCGCCATCCCGTCACCCACAAAGCCCCCGGCAACGGGGGCTTTTTCGTTCCCTCCCCCGCCCGCGCCTTTTCCGGTCCCCCGACCCCGTTTCGAGCAACACCCTCACCGTCGTGGACGAATGGATGCCACCGGACAGTTCCGTGGGGTCCGCCCGTGCGGGCGGCGATGTCGGCGTTCGGGGTCGGAACGGGCACCGGTTTTCGTGTTTGTTTCAGTCTCGCCGCTACTCACAGCGGGCGCGACGGAGGTACGCTTGAGCACTTCAACCGATGCGTCGGCTCGCGGAGTTCCCGGTCGTTCCGAAACCGCCAGGGCTCGCTCCGACGCTCCACCCGTCTCCAAAGGGAGCCCGACTCCGATGTCTCTCACTTCCGACACCCAGACCGATGCGGCGCCAACGGGGCACGTCGCCACCATGCCCGATCAGAAGCACGATCCGCACGCGACGCGCTTCGGCAAGTTCCTCCAGGCCGCCATCAAGCTCGAAGCCTCGGACCTCATCATGAAGTCCGACCAGGTCCCCAAGCTCCGCATCCGCGGCTCGCTCAAGGGCCTCGACTGCGAACCCTGCACCCGCGAGGAATTCTGGCAGATCGCCAAGCACATCCTCGACGACGAGCAGATGGCCGACCTCCACAAGTTCGGCTCCGTCGACTTCGCCTACGACTACGACGCCAAGAACCGCTTCCGCATCAACCTCTTCATGGCCCGCGGCAAGCTCTCCGTCGCCGCACGACTCATCACCAGCAAGATCCGCAAGTTCGAAGACCTTTACCTCCCGCCCATCATGGCCGAGGTGTCGATGCAGCCCCAGGGCATCGTGCTCCTCTCCGGTGTCACCGGCTCCGGTAAGTGCACCACCCTCGCCGCCATGCTCGATTACGTGAACGAGCGCAAGCCCGTCCACATCGTCACCATCGAAGACCCCATCGAGTACATCTTCACCGACCGCAAAGCGACCATCAACCAGCGCGAAATCGGCATCGACTGCCTCGACTTTAAAATCGCCCTTCGAGCCCTCGTCCGCGAAAACCCCGACATCGTGCTCGTCGGCGAAATGCGCGACAACGAGACCTTCGAGGCCGCCCTCCACGCCGCCGAGACCGGCCACCTTGTCTACGGCACCATCCACGCCTCCTCCACCACGCAGACCTTCAGCCGAATCTACGGCCTGTTCGAGCAGGAAG
>CAZPHD010000095.1:0-2184 GCA_964586225.1 uncultured Fimbriimonadaceae bacterium | reverse complement strand
ATGTCGAGTTTGCCGAACGAGGAAGCTGTCGTCTCGATAGCGTGCTGAATATCTGCTTCACTGCGTACGTCGCAGTTCAGGGCCGTAACCCTGGACGGGCTGCGGGATTGCGCCGCATGCATCCGTATCTCCTTCGCCACGACGGCCATTTCCTCCGTCGTTCCAATATGATCGGCGGTCAGAATCTCCCCTGATGCACGTCCGATGTCTGTCAGGACCACGTCGGCGCCTTCGGCGGCGAACTTACGGGCGATGGCTTCGCCAAGGCCATGCCGTCGACCTGCGCCTGTAATCAGAGCAACTTTCCCTTTAAGACGCATCGGCCGAGCACTTAAGGGCGTTGCTCTTCAATGAGTTCGATCAACTCTCCCGCGGGTCCGGTGAGCGTAGCGGCCCGGAGTCCCGCAAGAGCCGGGCCCGGCATGATCACCGGTGTTGCGATCAGCTTTGCGTTGATCGCGGCGATGCGCTCGACCGAGAAACTGACGATGGCGTTGCCGGGCGGTAATTCGCCGTCCAGGCGGCTGCGTGCGCCAGAACCGTGATCGAGATAGCCGTCAAGCTGGATACGGTTGCCGAATTCCTTCAGCCCTAGCAAGCTGATCGGTAGGCTGGAGCCTTCAGGCAGCCCCAACGCGCGCGGCACCACTTTGCCTCCGGAACTGCGGATGTCATTCTTCCGCATTGCAAAGGTGTTGGCATACCAGTCGCGGACCTGCGTGATGTCGCGCCCAGCCAAGATGACGATGAATGTGCGGCCGACCGCCTCGCCCGGCGGGGGCAGGTTGGACTTCGCGCGATCTCCGGTCTCACTGGCGAGGTAAAATATTTCTCGCGCAGGGCCTTCAACCTGAACAGTCACGATCGATGGAGTGCTCTTCAAGGGGGTAGGTGTACCGAGTACTTTGAAGTTGGTGGACTTCAGCTTCTCGTGGATGGCGTAAATGTCATCCACCACGAGTTCGAACGAATTCCAGCCCCAGGTGGTCATGGGCTTGTAATTCGCTGGTGCGGTGGATTGCACCACGCGAATATAGACGTCCTGGTCTGCCTCGTTGCTCAGCAAGACGTAGGGACGACCTGTGATGCGCTCTGCTCCCCAGCTTTTCGCTAGGTCCTGAGACACATCACCTTTCTCCCGAACTTTGTAACCAAGCGCTGAAGTATAAAGCGCTTCGATTTCCGCGATGTTGGGGGCCGCGACAGTAACCATCTTGATGCGCAGCAGCAAAGGCTGCGTCGGCGGTTGAGTCGGTTGCGCCAGGGAGAGTTGAGCGCTCGCGACCAGCAACGTGAATCCAAGTGCTATACGGAACAGAATCATGTGCCCTCACAATATGTTTTGTGCCGGTGTGAACGTCAGTCTTTGATTGCGCCGAAAATAAACCACCCGCCGCGGCCGTGACGCGGTGCGAGAATCTCTCCAGCGAGAAATTTCGCGTAGTTCTCCACACCGAAAGTCGAAACGTTGGGTACCGTCAACTCTAAGCAATTGGCTGGCTTGAAGCCTGCGTCGCGACAGATGGCCTGCGGATCCTGCGCCCTGAAGTTCGCGTAATGCGGCTCGTTATTATTGTGCGTATCCCAATCCCAACTGAAGTTTAGCCATGGGTCACAAAGCTTATGAGGCGGCAGTTCCATGTGAGCCATGATGCCGCCCGGTTTGAGTAGGCGATGGCATTCCTTGATGATCTTGCGGGTTACCGCAACCGGAATCTCATGGAAAAAAAAGCTTGAGACGATAAGGTCGAACATGCCGTTAGCAAAGTCCATCGCCTCGGCGTTCTGCTGGCTAAAGTGGACGGGGCGGCCCATGAACTCCGCCTTGGCGTGACCGTAGCGCAGCGGCGGAGCGCAGACATCGACGCCGTACGCCTCGATGCCGGGGAATACGTCCATGTACGGCAGCAAGTTCTTGCCTGATTGTGTGCCGATGTCGAGAACCCGTTTGGGCTGAAAGTCCGGATAGCGCCGGGCGATCCATGTGGCGATCGAGCGGCCTACACCGCCGGCGTCGTCCTTGCGGTGAGCATTAGCGCCCTTAGAGACGTTGCCGCCTTGCGCCAGTATCATGCCCTGCGTCGCGTCATCGGTGGTGTATTCGCTGTGGAAGCAGCCCGGCACAAGATGCACATCCAAGGCGGTTACGTAGTTAGGGATGTCTAGTGCGGGGTTCAGGCGCTG
>CAZPHD010000094.1:0-2401 GCA_964586225.1 uncultured Fimbriimonadaceae bacterium | reverse complement strand
GGTGTCGGGGTAGTAGCGGTCGAGCACCTGTTTCCAGAGCCAGCCTCGGGAGTTGGCGCCGCCCTTTCCGGCGGAGTTGTAGCTGAGGAAGATGCCGAGGTTCTTTTCGTGGACGAGGTGGAGGTCGCTGTGGAACCAGCCGGTGTCGCCGCCGTGGCCGATGATGCGGAGGCCGTTCTGCGACTCTTCATAGAAGCCGAGCGCCATTGCGTTCATGTCGGCCGCGAGCCCCTTCTGGCGCTGGTACATCTGCCGCGCGGTTTCTTCTTTCAGGATGCGGTTCTCGCCGGACTTTCCGTAATTGAGGTGGGCGATGATGAAGCGCGTCATGTCGAGCGCGGAACTGGAGAGGCTGCCGGCGGGCCAGCCGCCGACGAATTCGAAGCCCTTCGGCTTGCCGGATGCGAGGGCGTAGCCTTCGGACATGTGCGGCTGCAGCGCGGGGGGAAGGGGCTGGCGGAAGCTGGACTGTTTCATGCCGAGGGGCGTGAAGATGTGTTTTTCGATGTAGTCTTCCAGTTTTTCGCCGGAGACGCGCTGCACGATGTAGCCGGCGAGCGCGGTGGCGTAGTTGGAGTAAGCGGGAGTGGTGCCGGGCGCGAACAGCGGTCGCGGCTGGCCGTTCTTCAGGTAGTTTTCGAGGGAGGGCAGGTCTTCGGCGCGGCTGACGAACAGGTCCTTGATGGTTTCTTCGTATCCGCTGGTGTGCGTCATGATGTGGCGCACCGTGAGGCCGGCGGGGACGCGGAAGTCGAGGTACTGATTCACGTCCTGGTCGAGGTTGATTTTGCCCTGCTCGACCTGCTGCATGACGCTGGTCCAGATGAAGAGCTTGGAGACGGAGCCGGGGCGGAAGAGGGTGAGGGCGGGGTCGACCGGTTTTTTGTTGGCGACATCGGAATAGCCGTAGCCTTTGGCGAAGAGGACGTCGCCGTCTTTGACGACGGCGATGGTGAGACCGGCAAGGTCCTCGCGGGCGAGCTGGAGGGGAATGATGCCGTCGAGGAAGGGGGCGAGGTCATCCTTGGTGAGGGTGGGCTGGGCGAAGAGGGTGGTCGCGGTGAGGAGGAGGGTGAGGGGGCGCATGGGTGATGAGGATATCGCAGTTGGGGGGAGGGGAGAGTGGTAGACGATCTCAGAAAGATTGCCTGCAAACGAAACCAGTCGGGAGCGGGCGAACGGTAGTGGGCGACAGAGTGAGTTTGGAGCGGGGATACGGCTGCAATCCGCACCGCATGCAAAGTCGTGTGAAGATAATCGTGAGAGGCTAAAGCCCTGGTGATGACGGATGCGGCTGCAAGCATTGCAGTTTGTCGTTACCGGGATTCTCGCAGCTTGAGAGATGGCCTAGTGAATACCGGAACTAGCGTATTGTTGTCGGAGATCCACGATCTCACACCCAGCGGCAAGCGCTTGAGCGGGCAAATTCGAAGTTCAATTCGACCCACAAATCATCGAACTGCAGTTTGCAACCTGCGGTTTGGTAAAGGTTGTTAATGGCAGATCCGACCACTATTCTCCTGGCCCTTAAAGAAGTCGCTCCAGTGCTCCTTGAGGTTGCACCGCGGATCTGGAAGGCGCTTCCTCGAAACAGCCCGATTGCGATGGCCATCCGGATTACGGCGAAACGCTATGAGTCGCGACTTCACGCGTTTGACGAGGCTCTCGAAAGCTGGGTAGGGTGTGATGCGTTCCGATCCCAACTTGAGGCCATAGAAGACGGACAACGCGCAGATGCCGAGGTGTCGCACGTTGAGGCATTCATCGAGACGACGGGCTACAGTCTCGGCCTAGGTTCGGCGCAAACGGTCGCTGAGGGCCTGGGGTATTTCTACGCCGAGCTTGGCCGTCAACTCCTCGACCGCCAAGGCATGAGGCTGATTTCGGCTAAGCTCGACACGCAACACCAAGAGATTTTGGAGCACCTTAGACCTCTGTCAAGGCTTGCGAACCGGTCGGAACCGGTTCCGTATCTTCCGCCACTTGAGATGGACACGACGAGTCGGGGCTGCACCGAGGACGATAGGAAGGCAGAAATACAGCTAGATTCGATCAAGGCACTCGTTGAGTTGAGAAAACCCTCTGCCGCGCTCGGGTTGCTGGCAGCACTCCAAGATTCCGTTGAGCGGGGGCACGTGTCGGCGCCCGTCCGGTTCCGATTCTTCGTGAACAAGGGTGTCTGTCTGATGCTCGAAGGAAAATTTGATGAGGCGGAGGCAGAATTCAAAGCTGCGCAGATTCTCGAGCCCGGGAATCGCAAGGTCCTCATCAACTTGGCACAGGTTGCACGTTGGAAAGATCGCCAGGACGAGGCTGTCACTTTCGTCGAGCGCGTGCTTGCCGAAGAGAGGTCGCGTAAAATCCTGAGTGTAAATTAGGGGCTTGACAAAGGCCAGCCGCT
>CAZPHD010000093.1:2030-2602 GCA_964586225.1 uncultured Fimbriimonadaceae bacterium | reverse complement strand
GCAAGGGTGAGAAGTCGACCATCGCGATCTTCTACAAGAGCTACACCAAGGAGGTCGAGGCCCCCGACACCGGCGAGAAGTCCGACGAGGCGCGCCGCGTGCTCAAGGCATATCCGGTGTTCAACGCCGACCAGGTCGAGGGCCTACCCGAGCGGTTCCATCCCGCCGCCTCGCTCGAACTGGTCGAGCCTGAAGGCCGTGAGACCGCGCTCGATACCTTCTTCGCGGCGATCCCGGTTAACCTGCGTCACCAGGGCGACGAAGCCTATTACGAGCCGACCCCTGATCGCGTCACCATGCCGCCCGCGAACCTGTTCTCCGGCTTCGACCACTACTACGCGACGCTTGCCCACGAGCTGTCGCACTGGACTGGCCATCCCAGCCGTTTGGGCCGCAATCTCAAGAACCGATTCGGCACGGCGGCCTATGCCGCCGAGGAACTGGTCGCTGAGCTTTCTAGCGCGATGCTCGGGGCCGAACTCGGCCTGCCGGTCACGCACCTCGAGAGTCATGCGAGCTATGTCGAGCATTGGCTGAATCTCCTGCGCGACGATGATCGGGCGATCCTCACC
>CAZPHD010000093.1:0-2020 GCA_964586225.1 uncultured Fimbriimonadaceae bacterium | reverse complement strand
CGTTCACCGTGCTCGAGGTCGAGAACGACGATGACTGGGACTTCGAATACGACTTGCTGTGCGGCGATCTCAAAGAGCGCGCTGCCGCCGCCTTTCCGTCCCTTGTCCCGCATGACGCTTGGCGTGGGCGCGAGGACCGGATCCTGATGCGCAGTGCGTTCGCGGACTTCGGGGTCTCGGTCTACGGCGGTCTCGTTGCCGTTTGGGTCGTTGAACGCGATGACGGGGCCTATTGGGACGCTGAATGGCGTAGCGCCCGGAGCCCCCGGGCGCAGCATTGGATTCGCCAAATCGCGCCCCGCTTCGACGCGCTGTTCGGCGACTTCGATTGTCTCGGGCATATGTCGAACGGCGAGGGCGTTTACCGCAAGCGTGCAGCCTAAGAGCCTGATCCGAAATTAAGTTGAGTGGTATCAGCGGGTTAGCTTGACGCTCGCCCAAATCGTTGATTCAGGGGTTTTTGCGAAAACGTCCGGAGATCAATGATGTGGACCGATACCACTCGGGCGCAGTATGCCCGTGCGGAACTGGCTTTGCCAAGCGATTTGACCGATGCCGAATGGGCGCTGCTGGAGCCATTCTTTCCACCGCCTTCTCATGTGGGCCGCCCGCGCAGGTGGCCGCTCAGGCGGATTGTCGAGGCGATCCTCTATCTGCTGCGTGGCGGCCTACCGTGGCGGATGCTGCCACCGTGCTTTCCACCGGTCTCGACGGTGCGCCGCTGGTTCTACCTGTGGCGCGACAATGGCCAGTGGCTCTCGCTCAACCATGCCCTGTTGCTGATCGGGCGGGAAGCCGTGGGCCGCGAGGCGTCGCCCAGTGCCGGGGTGATCGACAGCCAGAGCGTCAAAACCACGGAAAGCGGCGGTCCTCGCGGCTATGACGCGGGCAAGAAGATCAAGGGGCGCAAGCGCCACATCCTCACCGACACCGAGGGCAATCTGGTCCATGCGGTAGTCCATACCGCCGACATCCAGGACCGTGACGGTGCGCCGCTGGTGCTGCGTGAAATCATCCGACGCTTCCCGTGGCTGCGTCATGTCTTCGCCGATGGAGGCTATGCCGGAGACAAGCTCAGGGACGCCCTGCGCCGCTTCGGCAAATGGACCATCGAGATCATCAAGAGGTCCGATGCAGCAAAAGGCTTCGAGGTGCTGCCCCGGCGGTGGGTGGTCGAACGCACGCTGGCATGGCTGAACCGGAACCGGCGCCTCGCCAAGGACTTCGAGCAGACCATCGCCTCGGCTACCGCTTGGCTCTTCATCGCCTCGATCCAGCTATTCGCACGCCGCATCGCAAGACTATGAAATCACACCAGATAATTTTGAATCAGACTCTTAGAGCCCGGCCCAGACGAAGGGACGGACGATGAAGCGACAGAGATTTACCGAAGAGCAGATTATCGGGGTGCTGCGGGAAGCGGAGGCTGGTGCCAAGACCGCCGATCTTGCCCGCAAGTACGGGGTGTCGGAAGCGACGCTTTACAACTGGAAGGCCAAGTATGGCGGTCTGGAGGTATCCGAGGCCAAGCGGCTGCGGGCGCTGGAGGACGAGAACGGCAAGCTCAAGCGGCTTTTGGCCGATGCGATGTTGGACAATGCGGGTCTGAAGGACCTGCTGTCAAAAAAATGGTAACGCCCGCCGCAAGGCGCGAAGCGGTCGCGCATCTTCAGGCCCTGCTTGATGTCAGCGAACGGCGGGCGTGCAGGGTCATCGATGCGGACCGGGCGGTGATCCGCTACCGCTCGCGCCGGGAAAGTGACGAGCCCTTGCGCGAGCGGCTGCGCGAACTGGCGCACCAGCGCCGCCGGTTCGGCTATCGCCGGCTGCACGTGCTGCTGCGGCGCGAGGGGATCGCGATCAACCGCAAGAAGACCCAGCGTCTCTATCGCGAGGAAGGCTTGACCGTCAGGCGGCGCAAGGGGCGCAAACGGGCCGTTGGTGCCCGTGCACCTGCCCCCGTTCCGGCATTGCCCAACCAGCGCTGGAGCCTCGACTTCGTGCATGACCAGATGATCAC
>CAZPHD010000092.1:0-2707 GCA_964586225.1 uncultured Fimbriimonadaceae bacterium | reverse complement strand
GGTCTCGGTGGTGGTGTTTGCAGGTGGCTGGCGTTAGCGGTTCGGGGACGCTGGTAGGGCTGAGAGCGGCGAAGCACTCGCGCTCCCACTCGCCGGAGCGGGTTGCGATGCTGTGGGCGACGAGGGTGAAGTCAGGAGCGGCACAGCCACCCCGGGCCCGCCAACCGCACGCTGGAGACGGACGAACGCGGTTGCGGCCTGCCTCTCAACCTCGATCGCTTTCGCCTGGGTCAGTCGAAGGTCCTGCTCAGCGAGGAAGAGTGCGGTCACATCGCTCTGGCCGGCGCGGTAGGCGTCTTCCGCAAGCGTGCGGCGTTGCTGCTGGAGCGGGATCAACTCACCGCGGATGCGGGCGAGGTTCGCGTTGCTGGCGGTCATCGTCTGATACGCGACGCGAACATCCTCAACGATCTTGCGCCGGGCAAGCGTCAGTTCGTGCCTCGCCTCAAGCTGCTCGGCCGTCACCCGTGCTCGCTTGGCCTGACCCATGTCGAAGATGGGCAACGGCGTTGACACAGACGGACCTGCAAACCACTTGTCGTCCCGCTGAGCATCGACGCCGACGCTTGCGCCCTCCCACGGCAGCAGGCGAACGATCGCTTCATCATCGCCCAGCGCCCGAAGTTTCCAGGCAATGGCCTGGATCTCAGGACGGTGCAGGAGCGCCGAATCGACCCAACGGGACTCGGGCTGAAGGTCGGTGCCCGGCGCGGTCCACGCATCCAGCGTCCAAGAGGCAGCCGAAGAGGGTTCTCCGATCAGGCGCGCGAGCCGCAGCCGTTCTTCTTGCTCGGAGAGGACGGATTGATCGATCTCCACTTGCAGTTCCACACGCTGCGCCTGAAGGGTGGCCAGGTCGCTGCGCGTCCCCTCGCCCGCGTCGAGCCTGGACTTGGCAACCGCCGCCAGGCGCTCCAGAAGCACCATCCGATCACGCAGCAGCGGCACGAGCTCCGCCGCGGCCTGAGCCGTCGCGTACCGCTCCTGCACCTCGCTGGCAACGTCGATCGCCACAGTCACCGCCTCGGCGGCGGCCTGCCGGAGCCGATTGTCGGCGGCGCTGGCGCGGCGGGGGATCTGCAGTGCCTGGACAAAGTCCTGTGCCAGCGACGCCTCGATCTGCGGCTTTCCCGGCCCCCATCGGAGCACGACATTCAGTACAGGGTTCGGAAGCAGTCTCGATTGATCCGCGTCCGCGAGCGCGATGCGCACTCGCGCCATCGCGGCCTGAAGTCCGGGGTCGGTGGTGACGGCTCTCTTCAGAGCCTCGGCCAACGTGAGGGTGCCGCCTGGCGCACCTGGCTCGTCGAGCGGGCCGCCGTCGGGGCCGACGGCGATGGACTCGATTGGAGTGGAGAGTCCCGCAGCCTCGGCGGCGCTCTGAGCAGCGTCTACGTCCGCCCTTGGAGTAGACTGGCAGCCGGTGTTGAGCGATGCAGCGATGATCAACGCCAGCGCGGCCCCGATCGGGCGGTGAAACGATGCGTTGACGTGGGTGCTTCTTGGGTTCATGGTGGACCTTGGTTGCGGGAATGCTGGGCCGGGATGTCCCGTGACCGACGGTGTCCACCACGAGCACAGAATCAGGTCGATTCCGCGAGTGGCCCGACGGCCCGGGTCCGAGAGCACAGGTTGTTGAGATATCCGCGCTGTCCGCGGAGGGTGGTCGTCACGTCGCGCAGCGACCATGCGGGTCCATGCGCAATGACAACACGATCACCTCGGCCGATGAAGCGGCGAAAGGTGATCGGGCCAGCTCACAACTAAACGATGAGGATGACCGAGCGCAAACGCGCAAGCGAGTCGGGAGGACGATCGCGATCGACCTCAGGGTGGCGCGGGCTCACCGGCTGGTAGGTCGTGAATGACCAGTGGTCCCAGAGAATCGCCACGAGAGCCGCCGCGAAGACTGGCTCCAAAGACACGCTCGATGGAATCAACTTGGCTGCCGCCGCTTGCGAGCTTAGGGGCTCGTCTTCACACGGCGTCGGCGGGGCATCGTCGGATTCGTGGTTGTCATCCGCGGCATGAACCCCAGGATCAATACAAGCCGTGAGACACGCGCCCTGAGATGTCTTGATGCAGGCATACTCAATGCGAGTGTCGCCCGAGGCATCCGTGCACCGTACGCCCATTGACGCAAACAGCGTCTGCCCGAGGCCGAAGGCCACGAGGCAGAGGAAGGCAATCAGGCGTTGGGGCAATGGTCGGTGCATGGGGTGCTGAGGCAAAGAGTATACGGGCTTCTCACCCGAAAGTTCACGGGATAAATATCGGTCGTTTCCGGTGTGTTCTGAACACCTGTTTCGGTCAATCCCGCCTGGATCGATCCTCGTTGCGGATCATACTGTCGGTTTGCCGGTCCCATCCTTCCGACGTCGCCCTGGGTCTTCGTTCGCCGCCCAAAGCGGTCGATGGCGGGGCCGATTCTCCTCAACCCAGGTGCCAGCAAACAGGTGCGCCCCCAGCAGGAAATACTTGGCGTCCGGATTGGACTTCGACTCCCCGACGGTCGGGTGGAAGTACGCGGGCGGGTAGAGCGCAACGTCGTCGTACTGGGTGACCACGCGAGCGAGGAGCCCTGGTCCGGCTTGATCGCCAACGTACCGGCGCTCGAAGAACGATTCTTCGATCATCGCCACTATGTGCCAAATCGCCGGGTGGTTGGCCGGAAAGCCCATCGCCGCGTTGGAGACGATGTCGAGTT
>CAZPHD010000091.1:0-2921 GCA_964586225.1 uncultured Fimbriimonadaceae bacterium | reverse complement strand
ATTGGGCGCGCAACGAGACAGAACTACCGGCGTTCGAAGGCTCGCCCGAGGCGTAATCCTTGGACGATTTGTTCTCATACGCCTCGCGCAAGCGGCGCCATCCATACCCGGATGGCGTCCCTGCCGACGTGTGCGAACTGTTCGAGAAACTGGCGCTGGACGTCCATGCGGCGGGCTGGCGCCGGTACTCGTCGGATGCGCTCCTGCATCGTATCCGCTGGCATCACCACATCGAGAAGGGCAGCCGAGCCTTCAAGGCGAATGACCACTGGACCGCGCCGCTCGCGCGCTGGTTCCTCGCCAACCATCCCGACAAGAAGGGTTTTTTCGAGCTTCGCGAGCGCATTTCCGAGGAGTGCGCGGCATGAAGAAGCACAATCCCCGCTATTGCCTGAACTGCCTGCCCGTCCGCACGGGTCAAGCGTTCTGCCCGAAAACCCGCCGTGAAACACCGTGGACCGAGGACGAGACTGGTCTCTCCCGCACGATCAGCGGCGGCCTGTGCCTCAAGGTCGAGGAGGGCTCGCTGTGACATCACGCCCTGCCGACTCCGAAAAGCGCAGGCTCATGCGCCACGCCACGGCGCTCGCCGCCTCGAAATACACCGTCAACGGCACTGAGCGAAAGCAGCAGGTGCCGAAGCAGGTCTCGCTGCCGAAGGTCAGGTTTCTGGAGGAGGAAGAATGACGTTCCCGTTCTCGCCGCTCCGCATGTTCGGATACGATATTATAGATGTAGATCCGCCGACCACCTTCGAACTCTACAGCGAGAAAGGCGCGGAGAAGTCCGCCGCCGCTCACTACAGCCTGATGTCATGGGACGCGCTCGGCCGGCTGCCAGTGGGGCACCTGGCCCGGGCCAACGCCCTGCTGCTGCTGTGGGCCTGCGCGCCGACGCTGCCGATGTCCCTGCGCCTCATGGAGTCGTGGGGCGCGCTCTACAAGACCGATCTCGTGTGGCGCAAGGTCACGAAGAACGGCAAGCCGCGCATGGGCCCGGGCTATCGCGCGCGCACCCTGCACGAGCATGTCCTCGTCGGTGTGTTCGGGGACGGGCCGCAGATCCACAAGCCGTTCCCCTCGCTGTTCGATGGTGTCGCCCGCGAGCACAGCCGCAAGCCTGACGAGTATTACCGGATGGTGGTCGAGCGCACGCTCGGGCTCGATCGCTGCTGTCTGTTTGCGAGGGAGAGCCGCGCCGGCTGGGATACCTGGGGCGCCGAGGCCACGAAATTCGACGAGGCCGCGGCATGACCGACACCGGCCTCGACCATCCGACCGCGATGAAATTCCACGCCCTGCGCCGCTTTCAGGAGCGGTGCGGGATCACGCTGGCGCCGATCGAATACGACCGCATGTGCGAGGCAATCCGCCGCGACAACCTCCCGCCGGTCGCCTTCACCAAGGAAAACCTCCGCTTCTTCAAGGTCCGTGTCCGCGGTGTCACCGCCTACGCCCTGTGGAAGCGCGGCCAGATCGTCACGTTCTACCCGTCCATGGAGTGGGTCAAAGCCGTCGGCGGGCGCGAAGCACAGGGGGCCGCTGCGTGAGTCTGCCTTTCATGCCCCTCTACATACCAGACTATCTCGCTGACACGTCGCATCTCGATGCGACGGAGAGCGGAGCCTACCTGCACCTCATCATGCATTACTGGATGAACGGTGGGCTGCCGCAGGATGATCGGGCTCTAGCCCGCATTGCAAAGACAACGGAAAAGCAATGGAAATCCATCCGACCAGTGATTGAGGCGTTCTTCCGGCCCGGCTGGCGGCATGACCGCATCGACCGTGAGTATGCGGCTGCGCTCCAAAAACAGGAGAGGCGTGCGCTTGCAGGCCGTGCTGGCAATCGTGCTCGGTGGGGATCGCAAACGGATCAAACTAGCATCGCAGCCGCATCGCAATCGGACGGCAAACGGATCGCAAACGGATCGCAACCACAACCACAACCAGATCCAGAACCACAGTTTGATGATGGTGGTGACCCGACGCGCCGGCTCCTGAGAGAAATCGGGAAGGCGTGCGGCTTCCGTGATGCGCGCGATTGGCCGCTTGGTTGGAAGGATGCTCTCCGTCGTGTCTCGCAGTGGCGCGAGCGGTGGCCCGATGATCTCATCCTGCTTTCCGTCCAATCGCAGATGTCGACCAAAGACGACGGTCCGCCATCGACTGTGAATTACTTCGAGAAGGGCATCGCTCGTGACGCTGCGCGCCGAGCCAAGCCGCTCCCCGTCGCTCAGATCATTCCCATGCAGGAGACCGTCCATGTCCAGCAAAAACCTGACCGAATTGGCGACGCCATCCAGCGGCTCCGTAATCGGCTCGGACCCGAGGACGATGCCACGGCCGACGAAGGATCACGTCCTGAACCGGATCGAGGGGTTGTTGAAATCATTCCCCCACGCCGCGCCGAGTGATCCCGAGGTCTATGTGCTGAACCTCGCCGTGGTGCTGACTGGGTTCCCGCTCCCCGTGGTCGATTACGCGACAGCACCAGGCACCGGCATCCAGGCTCAGAGGGGTCGCCGCTTCCCGCCGACGCCAGGCGAGATGCGCGAAGCTTGCGAGGACGCGCTTGCCATGTTCGAGCGGCACTTCGACCAAGCGGACAAGCCGCGGCGCATCGAAGCCATCAAGGCCGAGCGGGAGGCGGAGCAGGCAGAGCGTGAGAACCGCCCGTCCTACGACGACCTGATCGCCAAATACGGGAAGAATTTCGGGCTCAAGACCACCACCGACGTCGAGCGCGAGGAGCGTCGCTACGGCCGCGTCCGGCAAGAGATGGTGGACCGTCACAACGAGATCGCCCGCCAATGGGCTGCCGCCGGCAAGGAGCCGCCGACCATCGCCGGCATCGTGGTTTCCCCGAGCCTCGCCGCCCTCATCGAGAAGCAAACCGGCATCCCCGCCACCAACGGCGGAT
>CAZPHD010000090.1:0-3075 GCA_964586225.1 uncultured Fimbriimonadaceae bacterium | reverse complement strand
GTGATCTAACGACCACGAAGAGTCAGCAGGAGCTGGTGGCGGAGCTACGGGCGACCCGTGAACGGCTGGGCGAGTGAATCTTACGAAAGACCGCCTTGACCGTTGTAGCCGCAGGATGCCATCGTGCCTGCGGAGGGGCAGGAACGTGAAAAGCCCCGACTGAGGGGAGTCGGGGCTTTCGGAGGGGGGGAGGGCTCGAACTACTTTGGAGGGATTCTGAGCTTGTGTCAGATGCAACACGCAGCGAATCGGCGCGGTTCCCAGTAAGTTGAAACCAGGTATTTGTAGTAGGAGAGGAAGACCCACCTTGGTGCACGTGTCCGCAGGCACGAGTCATCCGGCGGCTACCGGATTCGATCCTGGTTCATCCTTCTTCTCTTGTCACTCACAAACTCGTCACTTTCGGGTACACGTATGCTCATGCCGACCTACGTATACGAGTGCAAGGCGTGTGAGAAGACGTTTGAAGTTGAACAACGCATGTCGGAAGATCCGCTCCGGGATTGCGACTGCGGGGCCGAGGGTGCGCTTCGGCGTCTGATTCAACCTACTGCCATGATGTTCAAGGGCGGAGGTTTTCACATCAACGATTACGCCAGCAGCAAGCTGGCGGCTGATACTCCAGCGTGTACCGGCGAGCCGTCAAGTTGCCCGAGTTGTACGCCCGCCGAGAACTAGATGGCGATTGCCCCTGAGTACAAGGCGTATCTGATCGAGCATTTGGGGGCAGTCGCCCCCATCACCACCCGTGCTATGTTTGGTGGGCTCGGTATCTACAGCGAAGGGTTGTTTTTTGCCCTTGCCGATGATGGGCATCTTTACTTCAAGGTCGATCCGACGAACCAACCCGATTTCGAAGCGGCGGGGATGGGGCCGTTCATTCCGTGGGACGGAGCCAAGCCCATGGGTTACTACGAGTTGCCGCCTGGCGTGCTTGAGCAGCCCGAAGAACTCAAAGTTTGGGTTGACAAGGCCGTGAGTGTTGCATTTCGCGCGAAGCGCCGCTAGGTCCTCACCGCGCCGACAAGCTCGAGCACCATCATCTCTAGAGCATCTTGCGCGGAGAATGTGGGCTCAAGGCCCTTTATCCGCGCTTCGGCGGTCACCAGCACGTCAAGGCAGCGCCCGATCTGTCGCAAGCTCAGCCGCTCGGCCGCCCGGACCGCCAGCTTTTGCGGATACTCCTTCTGCTGCGTGAAGTTCTGGTGGCTAGGGAAGAGGTCGGAGGCGGCCTTCGGGATCGAGTTCTGCCGCCCGCCAGCATCGAGGACGAGCCTGGCCTGCCAAATCATGCGAAACTGCCGCGAAAGGTTCGGAAACACCTCGCGCATTGCAGGCCCCTCAACGCGCGGGTTGTTGCCGACCATCAGACGAAGCTGTTCGAGCGCGACCCCGCCCTTACCCGCCAGCACTGCATCCACGAGTCCAAAGATGTTGTACTCACGTGATGGCACGACGACGGCCCGGACATCGCGGTCGGTGATTTGTTGGCTGTCGCCCACGTACAGGGTGAGCTTTTCCAACTCGCCTAGCGCATGGCTGAGGTTCTGCGAAGTCATCTCCCCGAACAGTTCAAGACCGGCGGAGTTGAACTTCTTACCCTGCTCCGCGGCGGCTTGTTGCACGTAAGTGGCAAACGCCTTCGCATCCACACTGAACTTGTAGACGAGGCCCACCTTCTCAATCGCTTTCATCCAAGAAGTGTTGCGGTTGATCCACTTCCGATCATCGCTTCCCGACGATTCTTCGTCGGCTACCAGGATGAGGAGCGACGTATCGGGCAACTCAGGCTTGCCTAGTTCGGACCAGTCCTCGTTTCGCAAGACGTTGCGAACAATCGCCACTCGGCGGGGGCTCAGGAAGGGTGCAGTCCCGCAAGATGCCAGCCACTGCATGGGGCTTGAACTGTCTCCGACGAACGTCTCCACGTCAAAGTCATCGCCCTCGGATGCCGCCTTGACAAGATCGCCAAGTGCCGCATGTCGAAGCGCGCCCTCGTCGCCGGTGAGCAGGACGATTCGGTGAGAGAGGGCGCGGTTGACGTCGAACTTCACAGAGCTAGCCTACCTGCGGCGTCCCGTGGAGCGGCGGAAGGCTATTGTTGCCGCCTGAAGCTCTGCGAGCCGTTCCGGTTTCGCACCGTCAGCAGCGTACATGGCTTCGGTGTAGGCCGCCGTCAACTGATGGGCGTCGGCGGCGTGTTCACCGAGTAGGTCTTTGACCGTCTCGAAATACTCGTGGGGGGTCTGGCTGGGACGTTTGGGCTTACCCGTACAACGCTCAACTGCAGCGACAAAGCGGCTGTAGTGCTTTCCGAGTGCGTAGCGAACCGGATCCTTAACCGGACGGCGTTTGCGGGCAATGTAGGCGATCCCCACTGGAGCGAGAACCACAGCGAGGCCCGCAAACGAGAACAGAATCACGCGAACCCACTCTTGTTCAAGGAGGCTCTGTTCGGCGGTGGGGTCCCCGACATTCTGAGCCCCTTCGGTCGCGTCGATTGCAACCCAACCGTGCTTCTCAAAGTAGATCTCGGCCCAGGCGTGCGCCTCGCTCTGGTGGAGAATCCAACGACCGCGCTCGTCGCGAACTCCAAGCGCGGGATAGAAGCCGGTGGCATATCGCGCAGGTAGGCCGGCCGCTCGGGCCATGACGACGACCGCGGACGCAAAGAGGTCGCAATAGCCCCGCTTTCCTTCAAACAGGACCCAATCGACCGCGTCGCTGCCCGCGGGGACGCCAGCCGCCTTGAGGTCATAGGTGATGCGTGAAGAGACGGCTTGCTTGATGGCAAGGGCTTTCTCGTAGTCAGTGGTCGCATCTGCAACAACTTGCAGGGCCAAGGCGCGGACGCGGTCGGTTGGGCGGGTGCCAAAATCGCTGCGGTAGTTCTCCATGTCGTCCTTAACCGCGTTAACCGGGAGATCGCTGGACACAGGGATGCGGCTTACACCATCGACTCGATCGACTCGACCCGAGTTATCAAGTAGTCGGACTGATCCATCCTCTCGGCGGGCGAAGAACTGGTTGTTGTTCAGGAAATCGAGCTCGCCGGGGATGGGCACGCTCTCTTGG
>CAZPHD010000089.1:0-3309 GCA_964586225.1 uncultured Fimbriimonadaceae bacterium | reverse complement strand
GTGTAGAACCTCACATGGGTGATGTTACTCGTTGCGTCGTCGGATGGCTCCGAATCGCTGTATGCTGAGAGCAGATGAAACGTCGTCGCTGGTCGGTGCCTAAGGTGTTGCTCGCCGTCATTGGGCTGGCGACAGCGTTTGCGCTCTTCTTCCCGGTCATGGAGCCGCCGCGGTCACTTGTGACCGCTTGCCTCTCGAACATCAAGCAACTGGCGACGGCCGCGCACATCTACCTGGCGGATCATGACGACCGTTTCCCGCTTGAAAACTGGTCGGACGCGATGATGCCCTACACGAAGAACGAGGACATGCTCACGTGCACCGAGAACAGCCCTGGCGGCTACGGCTACGCCATGAACTTCGCCGTGGTCGGCAAGGTGTACGGCGCACCCGACATGAACATGACCGTGCTCTTCTTCGAAACCGAAGCCCGGGCGCGAAATCTGGTCATGAATCTTGCTGGCCGCGCGGATGCGAAGCATAAGGAACGCTTCTCGCATGTCGCCTACTGTGATGGCTCCGCGCGGAAGATCGAGAAGGGGCAGCAGCCGTGATGATCTTGCTCAAGGCGACTGCCCAGGTGTAGACTTCAAACATGAACGAGTCGGAACGCGAGCTCATTCGGACCTGGAAGCGAAATCAAGATGCGGTGAATGCAATCACTCTGCAGGAGGATCGGGATCGCTCGCCGAGTGATAACTTCCGGCTGCTGTTGGTGGTGCTGGCCCGAGCCGCGGCAATGGGGCTGCTCGTGCCGCGCGAGGACGATCTTGAGTTTCATTTGAGGTGGCACAAGGCGCGGCTTGGCTTTTCGCAACGCATAACCAACGATACGGCAATGGATAGCCCGAGATTGTGATTGCGATGGTGTCGCTACTGTAAGACTGACCCTGCACTTGCCCTACGGCGGCGGAATCATTGCGTTCCAATACGCCTTCAACTGCGCCTCATTCAGAATCTTCGGGCCGGTTGACTCCATGTTCCACTCGATCTGAGGAGACGACGGAATGCGAAGCCGCTGGAGCCACCGCAAAGCCTCCACGCGCACATCCTCCTGAGGGTCATTGACCATCACGATGATCGTGTTCCGATGGGCCAAGATGTGCGGAAATCGCTCGATCGCATTCTTGCGAAGCACTTCAGCCGGGAGGACAGCCGGGCCGTCAGCCATCCAATGTCGGAATCCGAGAGCGCCACGCCGATGTCTTCATTCGGATCGGGCCACGTCGCGAAGCCAAAAAAAGAAAAGGGCCGCGTCTCAAAGAGAGACGCGGCCCACGAAATCAGTCCAGCCTTACCGGCCGCCCTGAGCCTTGGCGACGATCTCCGTCGCGATGTTGCCCGGCACTTCTTCGTAGTGCGAAGGCGTCACGTTCGGAACCGCGCGGCCCTGCGAAAGCGACCGCAGCGTCGTCACGTAGCCGAACATCTCCGAGAGCGGCACATGCGCATTCACGATCGTTGTCCCACCGAAGCTCTGCTCCATGCCCTCGATGCGGCCGCGGCGCGCGTTAATGTCGCCCACGACGTCGCCGACATTCTGCTCGGGCGTCGTAACTTCCACGTGCATGATCGGCTCCTTGATGACCGGATTCGCCTTCTTCATGCACTCCTTGAAGCCGATGATCGCCGCCTGCTTGAACGCATTTTCGTTCGAGTCAACTTCGTGGTACGAACCCTCGATGACCTTGATCTTCACGTCCACAACCGGGTAGCCGGCGAGGATGCCCGTGTTCAAGGCTTCGCGCACGCCCTTTTCGATGGCCGGGATGTATTCCTTCGGAATGGAACCACCGACCACCTTGTTCTCGAAAATGAACCCGGAACCCGCGGGCAATGGCTCAATCTCCAACCAGCAGTGGCCGTACTGACCTGAACCACCCGTCTGGCGAACAAAACGACCCTCGGCCTTCGCCGTGGTGCGCACCGTTTCGCGGTAGGCAACCTGCGGCTTGCCCTGGTTGGCCTGCACGCCGAACTCGCGGTTCAATCGGTCGACGATGATCTCGAGGTGAAGTTCGCCCATGCCCGAGATGATCGTTTGACCGCTCTCCGGATCGGTAAACACTCGGAACGTCGGGTCTTCCTGTGCAAGACGCTGCAGCGACGAACCCAGCTTCTCCTGGTCGGCCTTCGACTTCGGCTCGATGGCGATCTGGATCACCGGCTCGGGGAACTTGATGCTCTCCAAGGCGATCGGGTGATCGTTGTCGCACACCGAGTGGCCGGTATTCACATCGTTCAGACCGATCACACCCACGATTTCGCCAGCGTAGGCTTCGTCAATGTCCTTTCGGTCGTTGGCGTGCATCTCAAGAATGCGGCCCACGCGCTCGTTGCGGGTGCGGAACTCGTTGGTCTGCGGGTCGCGGTAGCACACCGTCACCTGCGAGCCCTTCTTGAGGACGCCCGAGTAAACGCGGATGAAGGTCAAGCGGCCGACGTACTTGTCGGACATGATCTTGAACGCGAGCGCCGTGAACGGCTCCTTGTCGTCCGGCGTACGAACCAGCGGCTCTTCCGTGCGTGGGTGAACGCCGGTGACCTTACCGGCATCGCCCTTTTCGAGCGGGCTCGGCAGATACTCAACGACGGCGTCGATCATCGCTTGGACACCCTTGTTCTTGAACGAAGAACCCGACAGAGCAGGGAAGACCTTAAGCGCAATCGTTCCGGCGCGAAGGGCGGCGCGAATCTCATCCTCGCCAATCTCTTCGCCTTCGAGGAAGCGCTCCATGATCGTGTCGTCGAAATCGGCGATTGCCTCGATCATCTTCTCGCGCCATTCGGCGGCTTGAGCCCGCATGTTCTCGGGAATCTCGACCGTCTCGTACAGCTTGCCATCGTCCGACTTATAGATCGTGGCCTTCATCGTGATGAGGTCCACGTAGCCCTGATAAGCGGATTCGGCACCAATCGGAATCTGAATCGGAGCGACGTTGGCACCGAGGCGCTCCTTAACGCGGCTGATGACACTGAAGAAGTCTGCCCCTAGGCGGTCCATCTTGTTCACGTAGATCACGCGCGGGACGCTGTACTTCGTGGCTTGGCGCCAAACGGTTTCCGACTGGGGCTGAACGCCGCCAACCGCGCAGAAGACCGAGACGCAGCCATCGAGAACACGCAACGAGCGCTCGACCTCAACCGTGAAGTCGACGTGTCCGGGGGTGTCGATGATGTTGACCTTATATTGCTGGCTCTCGTTCTTGCCGTTCGCATCGTCAAATCGCGAGACGCGCCAGAACGCGGAGGTGGCGGCCGACGTGATGGTGATGCCGCGCTCCTGCTCCTGCTCCATCCAGTCCATGG
>CAZPHD010000088.1:0-3411 GCA_964586225.1 uncultured Fimbriimonadaceae bacterium | reverse complement strand
CATCTTCCCGTCCGAATCATACTGTACCGCCACACGCGGCTGAATCACAACGCGACTTCGCGGCCTCGAAGAACGCCGCCGCCCGCGGTGCTTTCTTCTTCAGCACTTCGACGTCGAGGCTCTCCAAGAGCAAGGGGCCATCCTTGGACTTCAAATACACACCCGCGCCAGTGCCGCCGAACGCAGTCTGAACTCGTTGTATCGCGTCAGCCTTTGCCACCGCCTCGACGTGCGCCGTGTTTCCAAGCTTTGCAACAAGGAATCCATTGGGCGCGACTCGCTTGCAACTCTCTGGGTCGGCGAGAAACCAATTCTCCATACACTCAACCATCAGGTGCACAGCCCCCTTAGGAACTTGAGTGTCGGAAGAAAGCCCGGGAAGCACCTCAGGAGGTGAGTGACTCTCAGATACTGGAATCTCAGAATCGACCAAGAGAAGAGTGCAATTGGGCCGCGATGGAAGGCTCGGCGGCCCCGTCCGAAGGGGCAGCACAAAATCGCGTACGGCGTTCTCGCGACTTCCCGACGCGAACACTCGCACGCGACACTTGGGATTGCTGCTCCGGATGAGCGTTTCCAATGCTCGGGACAGTCTCTTCTTCGACTCCGCGTTGCCCCCACCCTCAAAGAACACGTAAACCATGAGCTAACCGATGTATCCCGAGCGAAGCATCTCCGACAACGAGTACTTGTCGAGCCAGTCTCCCAACTGTTGACGATCGAGCCTACGGACCTCGGTGGACCGACCGAACTTCTCCACGACCACCACGCGTTCCGGATCGTCGTCCAGCGCATCGACGAGTCCATGCGCGTGTGTTGTAACGATGCACTGCTGCCGTGAGCTCGCCTCCACGAGAATCTTCGAGAACTCGTACAGAGCATCCGGGTGAAGACCGAGTTCCGGTTCCTCGATTGCAACCGGCCCGAAACTGTTGTCGGGGTGAAGCATCGCGAACAATGCAAGGAAGCGAATAGTACCGTCAGACAAGCGGTTGGCCGGTGTGTTGACGTCTCCTTCCTGCAAGAAGAGCTTCACCCGAGCAGAGTCGACATCTACGAAATACCCCGTCGCGGACGGGACGACGGCCTTCAGCGCCTCAATCAACTTTCGCTTGATCTGAGGACGCCGGTTATAGGATGACACGACGAGAGCAAGATTTCGGTAGTCATCGTCAAGCGCACTTGTCCGCAGGTCGGACTGCTGAGCCTGTCGTCCCGCCGATTGGCTACCTACTGTCCAATCTCGATAGAGCCGCACGCTTTCGAAGAACTGTCCGAGCCACGTTAGTTCTGGGTACGAATCTGGATCCTTCCTCTGACTCAGAATCGACTGTTGGGGGATGATCTGCTCCCTCTGGAGCGATCGAGTCTCCTTTCGCACGCTGACCATGGCCTTCCCGTTCTCATATCCGTAATACAGGAATGGACGAGCCTCTCCCTCACCGGGCTTCGCTGTCTCGATTCGCTCGCCCACAACCTCCAACTGGTCGCCAACGTTTGCCAAGCGAATCCGATAACGAATGTCCGCAGGCGACATCGCCCAGCGAGCAGCCTTGGAATCGGAGCCCCAGCCAGGGGTGACCACGGCCTCAATTTCGAGGTAGGGCACGGCGCCATCCTCACCATTATGGAGGAGAGCAGATATCCCGCCCCGCGAGCGCACATGCTGCGCCAAGTCGCGAGGCGCTCCCGAGAGAATGGAGAGTGCGTCAAGCAGGTTGCTCTTCCCCACGCCGTTTGGGCCAATCAACAAATTGAGCGGCCGCAGCTCCAGTTCCGGAGCGTCGGGCGCGAACGATGCAAACCCTGAAACCTTAAGCGACTTGATGGAAGGGAAGCCCATTCGAGACTCGGTTAGCGATTGCAGTTAACCCTACGATAGCTCGACGCCCAGTTCCCAGCCACTCCGCCAAATATGCCCGAAATCGCAGGAAGACGCCGGAAAGCCTAGCCGTTCACCTTGGCGATGCGGTGCGTCCACTTCACCCACTCGAGGGCACGGAGCGCGGCGCCGACCTCGTCGGCCGGCCGCTCGTCCACCTCGATCACCATGAAGGCATCGCCGCCGCGTTCCTTCCGGGTGAGGCGGAGCGTCGCGATGTTGACGCCGGCATCGCTGAGGATCCCCGCGATCCGCGCGATCGATCCTTTGATGTCCTCGGCGACCATCACGATGGTGTGGTGCGAGCCGTCCACCGCAACGGGATAGCCATCGATCTCGGTGACCGAGATGCGCCCCGCGCCGAGCGAAGCGCCGAGCATCACATGGTGGCGATGCGCCCGAGTGACGGTGATGCGGACCGAGTTGGGATGCACCTCGGGTTCTGCCCCGAGGGTCGTCTTCTCGAACCGGTAGTCGAGCCCTTCGCCGGCCATGATGGTGAGCGCATCGCGGAGCCGCTCGTCATCCGGGCGAAAGCCGAGCAGCCCGCCGACGATCGCTTTGTCGGTGCCATGGCCTTCGCCGGTGCGGGCGAAGGAGCCGTGGAGTTCGATCAGCGCGGTCTCTGGGGTGCCGGCGACGAGATCGCGCGCGATCAACCCGAGGCGACAAGCGCCCGCCGTGTGACTCGAGGAGGGCCCGACCATCACCGGGCCGATGATATCGAGGATGGAGACCATCAGCGCCTCAGCACGGAATTGAGGTAGTGCCCCGTGTGACTCTCCTTCACCTTCGCGACCTGCTCCGGACTCCCTTCCGCCACCAGCGTGCCACCACGCGAGCCGCCGTCCGGGCCGAGATCCACGATCCCGAACTCAACGCCATGTCGATCACCGTGGGCGAGGTATCCTGCTCGCCCGACCTCAAGGTCGCCACCGTCTACGTCATGCCGCTGATGGGGTCGGTCCCCGTGGCCGACGCCATCGCCGCCCTTGCCCGCAACAAGGCCGAACTGCGCCACCGCGTCGCCAGCGGGCTGACGCTGAAATACGCCCCCGATCTCCGGTTCCGCGCGGACGAGACCTTCGACCGTCTGGACGAGACCCGCCGCCTTTTCTCCGACCCCACGGTCCGGCGCGACCTGGACCAGCCCGACGAGGACGCATGAACCGCCTGGCCTCCGCCCTTCTCCTTGCCATCCTCGCGCTCGTCCCGGTCACCGCTTCGGCGTCCAACTGCCGCGACACCACCTTCGAGGGCGCCTCCTACACGCTCTGCGAGGTCACGCTCGCCGATGACCTGCGTCTCTTCCAGTCCGGGCCCGACGGTGCCTATGGCAGCTTCACCAAGGTGAACGCCGCCCTTGCGGCAAAGGGGCAGGAGCTGGGCTTCGCAATGAACGCGGGCATGTTCCACCGCGACCTCGCTCCGGTCGGCCTTTATGTCGAAGAGGGGCGTGAAAAGACCCCCCTCGTCACGCGCGAGGGACCCGGCAACTTCGGGATGCTGCCCAACGGGGTGTTCTGCTG
>CAZPHD010000087.1:0-4039 GCA_964586225.1 uncultured Fimbriimonadaceae bacterium | reverse complement strand
GGGAAGAAGCATTGCGAGATTTGTCGGAAGATTGATCGCCAGTTATCAGACTGATCCACCGCGACGGCGGAGCGATATGACACTTTATCTGATCCAGTCCGGCAGGCTTCGCCGGACAGAGGGGAAGCAGCGCGGCACCTGCACCGCTCATGTCAGCTACAGCACCGCGCGTGTGCCGTCGCCGCGCGTTATGACGGGGCACCTAGGCCTTGTCGGTCGATCCACTCCATCTCGGATAACGGTCCGTAGCTGTCGTCGTATATTAGGGCGTAGACTCATTACGCAGCCTATACTGCATGAATGGAAGAAAAACACAATAAAACAGCAGGTTCGTGCTCTGCAAAGAGCGAGCAATCGAATGGCAGGCAAGGCTCAGTCATAGCCCCTCGCAGGCCATTGATCAGGCTGAAACTGACAGGCCATATCGCTCGTCGCAAGTCGCTTCCGATCGGCATTACCTGGGACACCGATCTTCCCGGCTTCGGGCTTCGCAAACGGAAGCCGGGACACCTTACTTGGATAGTCAAGCATAGCCCGCGAGGTATGTAGCGCATGGTGACGCTTGTCATAGCAAACTTCCTTTCGATTAGGGATTGACCGATCGCCGCGCGCCGCTCGCTCCGGCGGCGCACCCGCAGCGCCGCGCGCGCCGGAAAAGCAGTCGGATCGTCGACCACGACGAATATCGGCTTTTGAGGGGTCTCGATCGCCACGATCGGCGATCGCAGTTCGGTCTGTTGGGGAGGTGAAGCGGGTGCAGGCGAGGGTGCGTCGGTCGTGATGCTAAATGTGCGGAACTGGTCGTGCTCGCCGATGATTTTCACTGATTACCGCCTCATACTCGCGACTTTACCGCAACCACCGTTCACGCGTAAGCCCCGCTGCGCCGTAATCGACATACCCGGCGACGCGACGCGCAGGGGCCTGCGTTCATGCTTCAGATCCTCAATCACGGATAATCCCCCGCGCGATGCCCTGCCGATTCGCCTTCGCAATGGCGCCCTGTGTCGCCAGGGCGACCGTCCTGGCAGTGCGACGCGGATCGGCGCGCGAAGGGACGTTCACGGTCACGTTGAGCACCGGGGCGAAACTGCCTTCATCGCTCATCCGACGCGTGCGCGCGGATCCCATCACCTCGAGCCGCCCGCCCTCGTGCAACCGCATCCGCTCGCGGCCGTTCTCGCCGACGTCGAACCAGCGCCCGGTCGGGATCCGGTCGGTGCCGCTCGCGAACAGGCCGGGGTTCGCGTCGAGCGTCGCGCCGACGTCCTTCACCAGGCTGGCGCTCGGCCCGCCTCCGCCGAATGCGCCGACCGCGATGCCCAGGATCGATCCGAGGATGCTGCCGCCGGTCGAGCCTCCCCCGCCCTGCGAGTTGGCCAGCGCGATTGCCGAGGCGTTGATTGCCGCCGCCGTCGTCTGCCAGGCCGTCGCCGCCGTGATGAGCGTCGCGCCGGCGGTGGAAAGCACCACACCCGATTCTCCGAGAGATTTGGCCGAGCCCTCCATGCCCTCGCCCGACAACGCACCCGCTTCCGCGCCGAACACCAGTTTGGCGAGCGGCTCGGCCACGTATTTTTCGACGGCGATTTCGAGCAGCCCGCGCTGGATCACTTGCAGCGTCGACACCGCGACGTCGCCCAGGCTGCGGAAGTTCACGATCGCGTCGACCTTTATCTGATCGATCCGCTCAGAAAGCTCCGCCGGCGACTGGTTCAATTCGCGCAGGAGATTTTCGCCGGGCCCGGCCGTCCCACGCAGGGTGGAGTCGCGGCGAAGGGCATAGTTTCTGTCGAGCAGTGCGAGCCGCTCGCGCGCCGCGTCGGCTTCGGCCTTGCTCGCCTTGCCTAGCTCCTCGAGGGCGAGGATTTGTTCCAGCTTCGCCCGCTTCTCGCGCGCATCAAGATCAAGCAGGCGCAGCTGTACGTCGCGCCGCTCGCCGCTGGTCCGCGCGAAGTCGCCGAGGAGCACCACCGCCGCACTGCCGGCCGGGCCGAGCATTCGACGTTTCGGCAACCAGGGATCGGGATCGTCGGCCTTCGCCCAGGGCTTGCGCCGCTTCATGGTGCCGTCGCCTCCCGGCGACAGATAGGTGACATGCAAACCTTGCGGCACGAAACTTACCTCGCCCGCATCCGAACGCTCCGCGCGCACCATCAGCGCCATGATTGCCGGCGCATGGATGACCTTGCGCGGATCCTCGCCCTCGCGCCAACCGGTGCAGGGACATTCCACCAGGTACCGGAAAGCCGCGAGCCGATCGGGTGTCAGCACCGCACCGGGCACCCCGCGCCCCGCGAAATAGCGCGCCACCGCGGTATCGTCGCGCACGGCGTGCCGCCAGATCCAGCGGCCCTGCTCGATCGGCTCGACATATTCGGAGAGTTTGTGTTGCGCCGGATTGCGCGCCCGCTGCACCGGGCCCAGCCCCTGCGCCACGGCCGCGCGGCCCAGCCCCGCGAGCCCCTCGAGCTCGGCCAGAGCATCCATGAAGCCGACGCCGCGGATATCCGCGACGAAATCGAAGATATCACCATGCCACGCACAACCGAAGCAATGCGCCCCGCCGTCGCCGGAATGCGCGTCGAACAGCGCGAAGCTGGGCGAATTCGAACCGTGGAACGGGCACTTTCCGCGCCGATTCCTCGACCCTGCCGAACCCGAGAGCTTGACGTGCCCCCCCACCACCGCCCCGATCGAGAGCCGCGCGCGCACCGCCGCCTTGCGCTGGGCAACACCGCCCTGTGATCGCGCCTCGCCCCTATCCGCCATTGAGCGCCACCTGCGGTCGTGGGACATGGGGAAGGTAGATCGCATTGGAATCTTTGCACCCCGACGAGATCAGCAACGCGCAGGCGGGGCAGCATCGATCAATGGGCGCGGCATTGACTTGTGCGTTCGCCCTCGCCCTTCTCCGGTCGGCGTCGTCAAGACCCCACTCCTCGCTGATCCGATCCATGATCGCAGAATCGTACTGGCCAAGCGTCACGCCATGCGCGCGCAGGAATCGGTCGAGCTCGGCGTCGGCCGTCTCGGCCTCGCCAGTCGTACCCGATCGCCGGGCCTCGGAAAGCCGGTCGATCTCCGCAATCTGATCGCTCGTCGCGAAATGCTTTTGCAACATCGCACTGCCTCCAGACAGGCGGCGAGCCGGAAACCGGCCAGCGCCTCGGGTTGAGCGACGGGCATGCCTCAATTCGGCAATCGAAGTCCGCTGCCAATTGGTGACAAATCTTGGATGGCGCGATTGTCCCTCGAATAAGAATTGTGGACTGACGCGGGATCGCGGCGGTTTACACCTTTGTGTAAACCGCTCTTCGAAACGAACGCTAAGCGCTCGATTCTTGGTAGCGGTGGAGGGATCCACCAACGTCACTTAACCAGCTGTTATACCGTTATTTCTCTATCAGCTTCGCCAAAAATACACCCTGTAATACCCCCATCTTGGGACCTTTGCGATGAGCAGAAATTAGATCGCGGCAGACCGTTCCACCTGACGGAGCAGTGGGCGCTCACCTCGCAAATTAGCGTATATGGCGGGCAACGTAGCTCCCACTCACGACACCTGTGAACCAATCCAGATCACCTTGCCGACGACATTGATCGCCTTTCGTTGCACGCCGCTCCAGCTTGGGTAGGCTGGATGATCGGTCAGGACAGAAATGCGATTTTTAGTCGGGTCCAGTGCGATCCGCCTCACAAACGTCTCTGACAATCCCCGGACAGCGTAGAGCCCGTCGTGCAGGACATCATGAGAGCGCAACCTTTGAATTATGACCTCGTCACCATTCTGCAGGGTCGGCTGCATAGCCTCCCCAACAATGGGTAAGATCGCCACGCCTGCAGGCCTGTTGCATAGGCGTCTTAGCCAGGCTTCATCGACGATACGGGATCGTTCCTGTGGAGTTTCTAGGCCCTTGGCCTCGATGACCGGCACAGTGATGACCGAACGTCGCGAAGTTGAAGAACTCTCTTTTCCGCCGAGGTCGCGTCCGTCAAGGTGGTGTAATTTCGGCTGTGGCCGTGGGCCATCGTCAGG
>CAZPHD010000086.1:0-4946 GCA_964586225.1 uncultured Fimbriimonadaceae bacterium | reverse complement strand
CCTCAAGACTTCTCGGTGTTGTGCCGATATGAAGGGCATGGCGCTCGTCAAGTTGTCCCTCATCGATGGCGGCCTGCATGGCAAGGTGGGCAATGCCGTTTTCGTGCGCACGCCGTTTGGCGTGAGTGTGCGCGACTACATCATTCCCACGGACCCGCAGACGCCCGCGCAGTTGGAGTCGCGTCAAAGGATGCGGCTCGCGGCGGAGGCGTGGCGGTCGCTCAGCGTGGCGGTCGCTCAGCGTGGCGCAGATCGAGGCTTGGAATGCCTTTGCCAACGCGACCGCGGCGCGTGAGCCGGGCGATGGGCGGCCGATTGGGCCGAGCGGGCAGCGGCTGTTTGTGAAGCTGGCGATCAAGGTGTTGCAGGTCTCGCCAATGGCGACGATTCCGCTCGATCCGCCGAGCGCGTCCTTCGGGGGTGATTCGGTGACGGTGACGGCGTCCGGCGGCCCGTCTCGCGTGACCTTTGCGGGTTCAGGTTCCAACGCGCCGGGTGTGGTGACGGAGCTACTGACGCAGCCCTTGCGGACGGCGGTCTCGCGGGCGTATCCGGAGCGGTTCCGGAGCCAGGGGTTTACGCCGTTTGATGCGGGGGATGTGGATGTTTACGCGATCGGCCCGGGTTGGTATGCGACCGCGTATCGGTTTGTGGTGGTGGCTACGGGGCAGACGACGGCGGCATTCCCGGCGGGCGTTGTTTGGGTGGCGTAGCAGCACGGCGGTAGGTGGCCCAGCAATATTCGGGGGAGCAGGCGGTCCGGATCCGGCAGATATCCCAGACCTGGTAAATATACCAGAAATGCCTTCTTCTTCTTCTTCTTCTTCTTCTTCTTCTTCTTTGTCATATACTAGATACGAGCGTGCTCCAATGCAGGACGTTTCTCAATCTAGGAGATCAAAAGGGGTCAACCAGTGGCTTTGGGTTGCGGTCGCCGGTGTTCTTGCCTTGGGGCTGTACGAGGCAAGTCACTTGCTTGCCAGCGAGGTCAGAAAGAGAAGCCGGGCAGCGGATCTCAGTGCCTTGGAGCGGCCGACTGATGGTGTTGGAGTTGATGTTCAGGAGCATTTCCCCGGTGTGGGGTTGCGCAACGGACGCAACACCTTGCTTATTGCCATGGGGGCTTGCGACGGTTGCTCGGTCAATAAGTTTGACCCGACGCAGGTTCCTTCACAGTATTCCCAGGTTCTCCTTGTGTGGGCTTCCAGTAGCGCGAAGGAGATGGAGTTGCCGTCCCGCTTCCTTGTAGCGACAGATCGTGACGGCACCTTTCACGCAAAGATCAACGCACAGATAACGCCGCGCTACTATGAAGTGAGCTCGAACCTACTGATCACCGCGGCGAAGTCAGGTGGTTCAAAGTGACTCTGACGGCGACTCGATGGATCAGGGGTGCCTTTTCCTTCTTGGAGGTTCTCATCGTTGTCGCCATCATCGCCCTGCTTGCAGCCCTAGCAGCACCCGCGTTTCAATCCGCAAAACTGGCTGCAATGAAGGCTACGACGAAGTCGAATCTCAAGCAGATACACCAGGCATTCATCTTGTACCGCGAGGATGCTTCGGGCGACGTCGGTGATCTCTACGAGTTAGGATTTCCGCCTCACGAAGAGATGTTCAAGATGATTGACGATCTAGGGCTCTATCCGCCGCTTAGATCGCGACATCCTGGATGGAGCAAGTATTACGTGTTGATTCCTGATCCGCAGAGGGGCTCCCAGCAAGTGCGGGACATCTGGCGCTCGTACAATCAGAAGTGTCAGACGTCATCTATATATCTCGCCGACTTCACGTTCAGTGAAGTCTCGCTGGAGGAACCTTCGCCATACCTGACAAAACTCGCGATTGGAATCTCGCTGGGTGGTTCTCTTGTGGAACAACGCAGGTTTGGATACCCGTTTATGCCGACATGGTGGGTTTGCCCACAAGGAGAATGAACATGCTATCACGCAACATCGTTGCCTTTTCGATTCTTGCTGGTCTCGCCATCGGGGCCGGCATTGCATCAGCGAGTGAAGAGCTCTGTACAAACGACGCGAATCCATGCTTGTTCGATAACAAAGTATGGAACGGAATGGGTTGTAGCTCAAGGCTCGCCATCGTGGTACCGCCGCTTTGGCAATGTTGCCACTATAACGAGTGGCGGTGTACGGGAACGGAGACTACGTTCAGAACGCGGAGTGGATGGCTGAACAATCAACAGTGCACGCCTTACCCACAAGGGAACTTCTGTCCGACGATCCACCAGGGCCTCTATCCGGAGTGAGTGCTAAGCATCACAAGTTGATCCTCGCTACGTTGGTGGTTTCGCTAACTGTAGTCTTAGGGCTGAAGTGGAACTATCGACAGCGAGGGTTGGAGGATGGCCTGCATGAGTTGGGTCAAGCGCTGACGCGAGGAGGTACGGCGGAGCACTTTCATATCTACGTGCGAGACAAGCCCTTGGCCGAGCAGGCCAAGGCTAAGCTCCTCGTCTATCTGCGTCAGACCTATATCACAGACCCGATCGAGAAGGTTGAGATCGTTACGCTGAAGGACGGGTCGCTGCCGTTTCTGCATATCCAGACAAAGGCCAAACATGGAACCCCAGGTTATCTCATCATTACCGCGATGAGGGCAGACCAAGGGGCAGCCACGTCGTTGCGGGGTCTCCTTGAGACATTTTGGGGCTATGAGGAGATCGGTAAGGAAGGTCGGGCGGCTAGGCATGCTGGTGAGCCGAGTGCGGCATACGCAAAGTTGTGTCTACGAGATGGCCCTGCGCTCGAGTCTCTGGGACTGTTCACCGTAGCCGAAGCCTTTGGCCTCAAGGCCGGGGGCTGGAAGCACCTTTCAGATGACTATTTGCAACTCGCCGAGCTTGGTACGCCTCAAAAGCCGTGACGAAGCTCCGCGCGGTGTCTGCAATCGCGGCTAGGATCTGCTATCCCTTCGGTATTCCTCGTCGGGAGGGCTCATCGCCAAGACGTGGTTGCGACGGAGCGCAACCCTCCCGTCTATCCACCCGTCGCGCCGATGGCGGAGATGGGGGTGGGCGAAGGCGCATCACCCGCCTTGGGGAGGTGCAACACAAACCGACGCATGTCCCACGCGTACGTCGGGCAGCGCTCCGCGCAGAGGCCGCAGTGGAGGCACAGGTTCTCGTCCTTCACCATCACCCGGCCGGTTTGCTTCAGCCCTTCCGACACGTACATCGGCTGGGACGACTCTAACCGTGGCGCGAGCAGCCGCTCTTCGATGCCGCCGCCACCAGGCGTGATTGTGAGGCAGTCCGTCGGGCAGATGTCGATGCAAGCATCGCATTCGATGCATTGCGACGCCGTGAAGTGGGTCTGGATGTCGCAGTTCAAGCACCGTTCAACTTCCGCGCGAGTTTGCTCCTCGGTGAACCCCTCCTCGACCTCGACCGACATGTTTGAGAACCGGATCGGCAGGTCGACGTGCTTCATCTTCTGCCGCTTGCGCGGGTCGAAGTTGTTGCTGTAGGACCACTCGTGCAGGCCCATCTTGGTGCTGGTCAGGGTTTGGCGCTGCTCGGGGCGATCGTCCACCGCCTTGCCCTGGCAGAACAGGTGGATGGAGAGCGCGGCTTCGTGACCATGGGCGACGGCCCAGATGATGTTCTCCGGGCCAAACGCGGCATCGCCGCCAAAGAACACGCCGGGGCGCGAGCACATGAACGTCTTGCGGTCCACGACCGGCATGTCCCACTTGCCGAACTCGATGTCGATGTCGCGCTCGATCCAGGGGAATGCGTTCTCCTGGCCGATGGCGAGGATGACGGTGTCGCACGGGATGATGACCTGCCCGGCGGGGGTTTGCACGAGTTTGCCGTCCACTTCTTCGCTGGTGAATCGGTCGAACTCCATGCCCACCAACTTGCCGTTTTCGACCACGTAGCGAACGGGCGAGAGGTTCTCGAGGATGTCGACCAGCTCTTCCTCGGCGTCTTCGAGCTCCCACGGCGAGGCCTTGAAATACTTGCGTGTCTTGCGGGCGATGACCTTGACGTCGGTCGCGCCGAGACGCTTCGCCGAGCGGCAGCAGTCCATGGCCGTGTTGCCGACGCCGATGATCAGCACGCGCTCGCCGACGGACGTAACGTGGCCGAAATGGATGTTCGCCAGCCACTCGATTCCGATGAACACTTGGTCGCTGTCGTACCGACCGGGAAGCTCGAGTTCCTTGCCCTTGGGCGCGCCGCTGCCGACGAAGACAGCGTCGTAGCCCTCGTCGAGAAGCGCCTTCATGCTGTGGATCGGCGAGTTGTAGCGGACGTCGACGCCCATGTCCACGATGTAGCCGATCTCCTCGTCGAGCACTTCGGCGGGCAGGCGGAACGAGGGGATGTTGACGCGCATGAGGCCGCCTGCGGTGGGGCGCGCCTCAAAGATGGTGCACTCATAGCCGAGCGGCATGAGGTCGTTGGCGACGGTGAGGGACGCCGGTCCCGCCCCGATGAGGGCGATGCGCTTGCCGTTCTTGATCTCCGGGGCGGTGGGAAGACGGTCCGTGATGTCCGACTTGTTGTCGGCGCAGACGCGCTTCAGGCGGCAGATCGCGACAGGCTTCTCGTCCAGCCGTCCTCGGCGGCACGCGGGTTCGCAGGGACGGTCGCACGTTCTGCCCAAGATTCCGGGAAAGACGTTGGACTCTCGGTTGAGAATGTACGCGTCGTCATACCGGCCTTGCGCAATCAGGCGGATGTATTCGGGAACGTTGGTGTGGGCGGGGCAGGCCCACTGGCAGTCCACCACCTGATGGTAGTAGTCCGGTCGGCCAACATCGGTCGGCTCCATATTGGCTCGCAGTATACGGGATGTTTTGGGTTTGCACAAGGCTTCTGAGTGAAATCTATCTCAACGGGACGATTTCCACGTCTTTTCTCCGGCGGGTGGGGGTTACGACGAGGTTCTCGATCTTGCCATTGCGCACGGTGCCTTGAATCG
>CAZPHD010000085.1:0-5060 GCA_964586225.1 uncultured Fimbriimonadaceae bacterium | reverse complement strand
GTGAAGAGAAGGGCGGTCATCATCGGGCGTACCTCACCGTGCGTTCGCCGTTGCCAAAATCAAGCCACTCTTGCGGCGAGTCCATGCGGCAGAGCCACAGGGTCTGCCCGGCCGGAAGTTCGGTCACGCGATAGGTCTCGCTCCACTCGTTCGAGCTGAGCGCGGGCCGCCATTCCACCCGCGCGCCTCCGACTTCGAAGACCACGGTCACGCGGTCAGGGCCGTCCACCTCATAGTTCAGCAGTCGCGATTTGACCGGTTTACGCTCGTTGTCGAACCAGAGGGGTCGATCTCCAAAGACACGCAAGTTCCTCATCCGTTTGGTCTCCGAGTCACCTTTCTGTGTCACTACGAGCACCGCTTCGCCCTTCAGACCTGGTGGAAGTCGCTTGTAATTCCACTGCCAGTTGCCATCTTGAGCGGTCGATGAGCCGAACTCGGTCAGCACTTCGTTATCGGGGCCTCTGAGCGTGATCGTGAGGCGCGACTTCGTGCCGATTTCGTCGAATCCAACGTAGGCGTCTTGGATGGTGTCAAGGCTGAAGATCGGGCTGACCACGCTTGCTCCCTGTTCGCTGAACTCCCACCCGCCGTTCTTATAGGCGACGCGATCAAGCGTCCATCCGCGGCCGTCGGTGGGCAATTCGAGCACACGCTCCGGTGATTCCCACAGGGTTCTCCCTTCGGCGCGGCTGTTGTTCTGGCTAAAGTCGTAGACCTTGCCGCGGTAGTCGATCGTGCCTTCCCAAATCTTGCGAACGCCACCCAGATCGGGATGAATAACGAACCCCACCGGCTTGGGCGTACCCCGCCCCAGAACCACAATGAGTTGCCGGGGGCGGTCTTCGAAGACGGCCCGGAAGACCGAAGGATGGGGGTCCTGTGCCAGTAGCGCAACGAGGGCGAGCATGAAGGGGACGTTACCCGAGAGCGTCGTATACTAGAATCGCGGAACTGGTCATCGAAACTGAGATCGAAGATGACGGGCGCTGGATCGCTGATGTTGTTGATCTACCGGGATGTATGGCCTATGGAATCACGCAGTTGGATGTCGTTTCAAAGGTTCAAGCTTTGGCGCTTCGAGTGATCGCAGATCGAAAGTGAACACGGCGAGGGCGCGCCGTTCAGCAGCGTGGTCTTCGTCGCGCATGAGCACATTCCGAACCGCACATCCTCCCCCAAAACCTGGTAACGCCTGGGAACTTCAAAACTCGCGTCGGGGTTGAATCTAGCGAGGGGTACACTGCCCCCGCCATGCTCTTCGGGAAACGCAACTCCAGAGACGCGTTTGAACGGCAGGCGGAAAAGGTGTTTCCCTCGGTCTTCGGTACCGCGCTGCGACTCACCCGGTCGCGTGAGGAGGCCGAGGATCTAGCGCAAGAAGCGATTGTCCGAGCGTACGAAGCGTTTGATCGGTTCGATGGTGCGAACTTCAAGGCATGGATCTTGAGAATCGTCACCAATCTCTACATCAACCGCTATCGGCAACGGCAACGGGGTCCCGCGCTCTCGTCAATCGACGACGAAGGCGTCATGGAACCCGTAGCTGACGAGGGCGACGTTCCTGACCGCATGCTGTTCGACGATCTGTTGGGCGGCGAAGTGGAAGAAGCGCTCGGGAAAGTTCCCGACGACTTCCGAATCGCCGTCATCCTGAGCGACCTCGAGGGCATGAGCTATCAGGAAATCGCAGAAGCGACCGGGGTGCCGATCGGCACCGTTCGATCGCGCCTAGCTCGGGGGCGAGCGCTCTTGCGCCGAATGCTGAAGGAATACGCAATGCGAGAAGGTTTCGTTACTGCCGCCGAGGTCGAAGAATGAGCGACTTCCTGGATATTCACGCCCTGGCCGATGGCCAGCTCGAAGGCGAGGAGCGCGCCGCTGCTGAAGCCCGCCTCCGATCCTGTGAGAAGTCGCAAGCAGAATTTCTTGCGATCCAGTCGGTTCGCGAAACACTTCAAGCAAAGTGCACCGAAATCACGTGCGAAGACACCTGGCGAAAATGCCAGGGTCGACTGAAGGAGTTTGATCGCACGAAGCGCGTTGAGTCGTTTGTTGGCCGCTACGCTTGGGGCCTCTGCTCGGTCTTCGTGGTCGCCATCGTTATGGCTGCATCGGTCAATCGGCTGGGTGGGCCGAGCCTTTCGACGGGTGATGTTGCTCGCGCTTCGAGCACGCTGATTCCCTTCGGAGCTCCGCGTTCTCAAGCCCCTGACGACCAGCGCAAGTGGCTTGAAGGCGTGATGAACGGCCCCATGCCGGCCCAACCTGAATCCGTCCAAGTGATCGGAGGCGCCTCGGGCGTGATCAACGGTCACAAGATGGTGCGGATCAATCTTGCTGATTCGATTGGCACGATGGCGTTCTTCATGATGGAAGACGTGCAGCGGATTGCCGACGCCGAAGCCGTTTCCAAACGTGGATTCGCATTGTGCAAGGTCAATGGCACGAACGCCGTCGGCTGGTCCGAGGGGCCTCGCTCGTTCCTGCTCATGGGTGAGCGACCGATGGACGATCTTGAAATCGTCGCCGCCGCCATCCGCGGTAAGGACTAGCGGTCGATTTCGCCGAGCACGATATCGATTGAGCCGATGATCGCGATCACGTCCGCGATCAGGCGACCGACCGCAAGCACTTCCAGCGACTTCAGGTTCATGAAGCTGGATGGGCGCTCATGCCAGCGGTAAGGTCGGTTGCTACCGTCACTGATCACGTAAAAGCCAAGCTCGCCCTTCGAACCTTCAATCCCCGCGTAAGCTTCGCCGACCGGAGGGTGAAAACCTTCCGTATAGAGCTTGAAGTGATGGATCAGCGACTCCATTGACGTGTCGAGCTCGTGTCGCGGTGGCGGAGCGATCTTGCGGTCAGAGGTATTCCAAGGGCCATCAGGAAGACCATCAAGCGCCTGCCGAAGGATCTTGCACGACTCCTTCATCTCCGCCAAGCGCACAAGGAACCGGTCATAGACGTCACCCCGGGAGCCTACAGGTACGAGGAAATCGAAGTCGTCATAGCTGCTGTAGGGGTTGCTCTTGCGAAGATCCCACGCCACGCCGCTAGCTCGGGCGATGGGCCCCGAACAGCCCAACTCAAGCGCCTGCTGACCGGTGAGCACGCCGACATCAAACGTCCGCTCCTTCCAAATCGGGTTCTCCACAAGCATATTCTCGACGACCTGAAGCTCCTTGGGGAACTCGGTGAGGAAGGCGTTGAGCTTCTTGTCGAAACCCTCGGGCATATCGCCGCGCAACCCACCCGGCACGATCCAAGACGGCATCATACGGACGCCCGAGAACATCTCGAACATGTCGAGCACAGCTTCGCGCTGCGTCATGATGTAGAAGAACGGGGTCATCGCGCCCATGTCGAGCGCGTGTGTGCCCAACCAGACGCAGTGCGAGGCGATCCGCGAGAGTTCGGCGAGGATGACGCGCAGGTACTGACCGCGCTTCGGAATCTCGCATCCGAGCAACTTCTCGACCGCCAGCGCGTGCGCGAGATTGTTGCCGTTCGCGTTCAGGTAGTCCATGCGATCCGTCATGACCACGCACTTGTGATACTGCTGATACTCGGCTTCCTTCTCCATGCCCGTGTGCAGGTAACCGATGACACATTTGCACTGGACAATGACTTCACCCTCAAGCTCGCAAATCACGCGCAGAACACCGTGCGTCGAGGGGTGCTGAGGCCCCATGTTGACGACCATGGTGTTCTCACCGGTCCGTTGAAAGACCGTTTCGGTGGTGGGCATGAATTGATTGGTCGACATAGCAAAGAGGGTGAATGAGCCACACTCATCCACCCTCGAATGTTACCCGTAGGTGAGAACTAACCGGCGCCGGCGGCGGCGGGCTTGGTCGGATCAGAGTTCAACAGGAAGAACGGTTTGAACTTGCCGTTTTGCTTGACGAAGATCAGGGAGTAGGCGAACTCAGGAGCGATGGTGATCGATGCCGCACCATCCTCGGTCTTGAAGTCGCCTGGTGTCACCGAGTAGCGTTGCTGATCGCTCGAAACCTCGATCTTGCGAGCTCCGCTGAGAATCGTGGCCTTGCCGCTAACGGGACCGTTCTCGTCGATGAAACTGACGAACAAGTTGTCCATGTCTTTGGCGCGCCGCTGTTCGCCCCCAACGAGGGTGACCTTTTTGTCGGGCCAGATCACCGCGGTGTGCCCTTCGTCGCTGACAAGCTTGGCTTCAAAGTTGAGAGCTTCCTCACCGATCTTGATCGTGAACTTCTTATCACCTTCGCCGCCGGGGTTCATCAGGCCCCCAGTACCTGGCTTGATGTTGAGGTTCATCGGACGCTTAGTGTGATCAAGCAAGCTTGCCTCTTGATTGGTCAGGTTCAGGATACGCAGGTGACCAGGTGGCTTGCGATTCTGAGCACGGTGAAGTGCGGCCTGCTCCTTCGACTGGCAGCCGACACTAACGAAAACGAGGCCTAGGGCCAATGCGAGCGTGGCTCGGTTCATGATAGGGTCAAGATAGCACATCTAGAAACCGAAATGGGAATGCCCGGGTGGACATTCCCAAATCGGTCAAGAAAGTCCGTCGGTTTACTGAGGAACCGAAGGATTGGCCGTGCCAGCGTTGGTGCTGGACGCGGGCTTCGAAGTGTCCGCCGAGGTCTCGGCCGGCGGCAGGTTGCTGGCACCAGTGTCGCCACTGTCGCCACCGCCGCAGCCAACCAGGATTCCGGACAGCATTGCGAAAGGAATAAGCCATCGAAGAGCTTTCATAGTGAGTTACCTCCTGTAAATGAGACGGCCCCACCCCCAAAAAGGGATGGGGCCATTCCCTCAACTCTGCATTATAGCCTAGTTGAATTCGTAGTCCGGTCGGAAAAGCCACGCGTGGCAGCCGTTCCACCAGAACCACTCGGAAGCTCCGTTCGGCTGGTACAGCGTCATCGGATCTTCGCGCCAGTTCGTGTGGTTCGGAGCGAGCGTTGCGCCCTGCTTGCGGAACTTAGCATGGCCATCCGCGAAGGCCCAGTTCTGACCCTTCTTGAAGTGCCAGTAGGACGTCACGAGGTTGCCAGGGCCGCTGCCGTAGG
>CAZPHD010000084.1:0-5395 GCA_964586225.1 uncultured Fimbriimonadaceae bacterium | reverse complement strand
TGCGCAACTGGCAGGTTGACCACCCGGCGTTTGTCGGTAACGTTGGCGTCACCCCCACCGGGAGTCCGATCTTGCCCACGCTGTGGGAACTCACGGTTTTCTGGGGCGTTTCGGCGTCGTTCTCAAAGTCCAATGTCGTTGGTGGGCAACCCGTCACATTGAATATCGCCCTAAGTCGCCCAACGCCGGTCGCGAACCTGCCCGTTCTGTTGTTTTCGAACGCCCCCGAGCTGCCGGTCCCGGCGAGCGTCACCCTGCCGCTCGCGTCGATGGGCACGCAAGTCCAGATCAACACCCTTGGTGTCACTGCCAATAAAGTTGCCACGGTCAATGTGCGTCACGCGGGATTTATCGCGCAGCGATCGGTCACCTTGCTGCCCCCGGGCCTATCAACCCTAGCGGTCACGCCGATTCAAGTTACGGGCGGGACTTCGATGACGGGGACGGTTTCTATCGTAGGCGCGGCCCCCACGGGTGGTTGGGTCATCAACACATCGTCGAATAACAGCGCCGCGGTTGTCCCCTCGACGGTGACGATTCCGGCCACGAACGTATCTGCCCAGTTTGCGATTACGACCGCGCCTGTAGGTGCGAATACAGGCGTCGTCATCACGGCGTCGCGAAACGGCGTTTCACGCACCGCGTTCGTGGCCGTGAATGCTCCGCTGCTTTCGACCTTCACGCTGGCAAACTCTAGCGTGAAGGGTGGGCAGAACGGTTCGCTGACGGTTAACTTGAACGGTAACGCGCCGACCGGCGGCTACAGCATTCTCTTGCTGTCAGGAGCTCCATCGCTCGTCGTCTTGCCTTCGAGCACGTCGGTTGCGGCTGGAAGTACGACACGAAGTTTGGCGTTCGTGACGGCACCGGTGACGGCGAGTCTCGCTGTCACCTTGGTTGCCTACCGCGGGAGTGTCGTTCGAGTCCAGACTTTGACGTTGACGCCGTAGTCCTATCGACATCCGCCCCTGCCTCGCTCCATGGGGCTACTGACAATCTGGTCAAACGCCGTCTTGGAGAGATGGGCCGGAGTGTAGCTGCCTCCAGCTTGCTTGAGGGCACCGTAGAACGCTCGCAGGTGGTTGCGCGAACCGCGAGTCAGGTTGTCGTAGACCGACTTGATGTCGGGCCGCTGGGTTTGAGCCGAGCGATCTTGCAGGTCCTTGATGTCGAGCTCCTCGATCAGGCATCCGACCTGAAGCGCATCGACGCGAGACTTCGAGCCTTTGCTGACGAGGTCAGCGTACAGCTTCTGCAGGTCCTTGTTCGTGAACTTGCCCGCTGGATTTGCGGCGGCGGGATCGTCGAGTTTGTAGGTGTCCAGCAACGTCTTGACCGATGCCATGTGGGTCTCTTCGGCGCGCGAGATATTCCCAAACGGACGGGCGCTCCACTTGATTTCGAGTTGGCGGTAGACATCGCGGGCAAGCTTCTCCTCTTCACGCATGTAGCGCAATCCATCCGCTTCAACCTTGGCAAGTTGCGGCGCTTGCACCAGGTGCGGTGCAGCTACGAGCGCGGCGGTGATGAGCAGGTAGGTCTTCATGGTCGTCTCCTATCTCAGGAGAGACCCACCACGCCGGGAGCGATTCAGCGCGTTTGGGGCGGCGCGTAGACCACGAGGACGTCACCCGATTCGAGCGGTCGATTCTGGGCTTCTCGAAAGTCAATTGTCATTCCGGCCCGGGTGTGGACGGCGAGCACGAAGATGCCTTCCTCGGCGTTCAGATCGGAGGGGCGCTTGCCAAGGTGACGCTCGGAGACGGCCTCATCGTAGATGTCGGCCCCGCGGCCATGCTCGAACAGCTCTTCCATGACGTCGGTTGCCCATGGCGAAGACGTCGCTGAGGCCAGAAGGCGCCCAGCGCTTACCGACGGTGCAATGACCGTATCGGCCCCGCTGCGGCGGATGAGCTTGACATTCTCATCTTCTCGGGCCGCGGCTCGGATCTTCACGTTGGGGGCGAGTTCTCGGATGGTAAGGCAGATGAGCACGCACGCCTCGTCGTTGTTGGGAACGACGATGGCATGTTCGGCCTTTTCAATGGCGGCGTCGCGCAGCATCTGTTCGCTGGTGGCGTTTCCGAGGAGGAAGTTCACGCCGAGCCGATGGGCTTCGTCAATCACGCTAGGATCAGGATCGATGACCATGACCTGGTCGAGAGGCGTGCCACGTTCGGCGAGTTCAGCCACTGCTGATCGACCCTTTACGCCAAAACCACAGATCACCACGTGACCCTTGAGGGACTTCTTGAGGGTTTCCATTTCAAATCGTTCGATCGAGCGCCGCAGAACGAACTCGTAAGCGGTCGTGAGCAAAACCACCCAGACCATGAAGCGCAACGGGGTGATTCCGAATGTGACGATGGCACGGGCGGCCGGCGAGACGGGAACGATATCGCCATAGCCTAGCGTCGTGACCGTCACCACGGCAAAGTAGAGGGTATCAAGCGCATCCAACTTGCCCCCGTTATTGTCGAGGATTCCGTCGCGCGCGAACCAGAGCATCAGCCAGGCCACCGCAAGGAGGGCGAGAAGGATGATGCCGCGTGAGACCAACGACTTGAGCGGCTTCTCGGCCGCTAGATAGAGTCGCTGAGTGTAGGTGCCGGTTGACACGATTGATACCTTAGCAGATACGTGCTGCCAGTCGGGAGGGATGCGCTCCGTCGCATCCAGCATGACGATGACGGAGCATCGCCTTCCCAACTCTCGCAGATTATAGCCAAGGCTATAGAATTCAAGTAACATAGCCGACACTATGAACATGAAACGGAACGCCTTCACGCTGATCGAGCTTCTCGTCGTGATCGCCATCATCGCGATCCTCGCCGCCATCCTGTTCCCGGTGTTCTCGCAGGCCAAACTGGCCGCGAAGAAGACCTCGTCCCTGAGCAACCTGCGGCAGATCGGTGTCGCGGTCATGATGTATGCATCGGACCACGACGATGTCTATCCACGGACGATGGACGAGTCGACCGGATTCCCGGAGACGATCTCATGGTGGGCGATCTTCAACTACCAGTCGGCCCTCAACCCCTACATCAAGAATGGTCGCGGCGGAGTCGACTCTACAGGCTTTGTTTTCAACAAGGGCAGCATCTGGTTTGACCCCGCCGATCCGGATCGTAACGTTAGTGTAATGTGGGGCTCGTATGCGAACAACGGCTTCATGACGGGCATGCACCGCAACGGTTCAACGATCGAAGATCCGGCGTCCACGATCTACAGCGCGCTACGGGTCGGCAATTGGAGTTCGGCCGTCGGCGTGGCTCTCCCGAATCCGTTGCCTCTCGGGAACCCCAGCGATCCGTTCTGGACCTCGGAGTTCTTCGACATCTGCTTCGATCCGTGGACCGCGGACCGAAACAACACGTCAAGCCCGTATCACTATCTTCAGGAACGGGCGGCCCCACCCTGTTCGCGCTTCCCCTCCGACCCGCTTTGTGAGGATTGGAACAGCCAGCTTGAAGGCGAGTGGAATGAGAACCTGCACGGCCTCCCGCGCCGGATCGTGACGAACGGTCGATACGGCAAGGTCCAGTTGTTTGCGTTTGCGGATGGACACGTGAAGGCTATGCCCTTCGAAGCCACGTATCGCTCGGCGACCGACAACATGTGGAGCGTCCGCAAGTAGACTTGCTCCGTGGACATCCTGGCCGAATTCGACGGTCGGCATACGGACACGCTGGAGCAGATTTGGGCGGAGCATCGGCACTCGGATTTGCGCGATGTGCTGATTCGATTGGCTTCCGACACTGATCCCGTTCGGCAAGTCGGGGCAACCTGGTTGCTCCGACGTTGCTTTGAGGATGATGTCAGCGGGGCAGTGCCGGTGGTTCGCGAATTGCTTGTGTCCGTCACGCACCCCGATGCCCAACTTCACCTGCTCCAGACCCTCGATGGTCTTGTGGTTTCCGAGTTGGATGCCTTGCCCATCTTCGGGGCCTTGCTGACGCTGTCATCGTCAGAGAACAAGTTTGTGAAAGCGTGGGCGCTGGGCGATTTGGTGCAGCTCGCCGATCAGCACGAGGCGTTTCGGGGCGAGGTGCTGTCGGTCATTGATCAGCGATTGGCAACGCTTTCGGCCTCGGGTCGCGCCCGGCTCCGGCGGGCCGGGAAAGGGAAGCATTGGCTCACTCCACTTGGGCTGTAGGAGCCCTGGTCAGTTTGAGCCCGACGACGCACGCAAGCAGACCGAGCAGTAGCAAGACTCGAACCAGCGACGCCGACTCGGTTCCGGTCGCCATGGCGTAGGCGACGGTCAGGCCCGCGCCGACGCCGACCCAGATGGCGTAGGCCGTGCCGACTGGGAGCGTCCTCATCGCGTAAGCGAGGCCGATCATGCTGAGGATCAAGGCAACCACGAAAACCACGATCGGTCCGATCTTCGTGAAGCCTTCCGACTTGCCCAGGGCTGTCGCCCAGACCGCCTCGAGGATTCCAGAAACAACGAGAACCAACCACGCCATAGCTCAACCTTGCACGCCGTCTTGGCGCACCTGGTACGGCGGCCCTTGTCAGGTATGCAGAGCATACCGAAGCGGATTCGCCAGGATGAGGCCAACGGCCAAGAGTAGGGTGTAGCCGACTTCTTGAACACCCACGATTTGCGCTCTGCGGTCTGATCGCCAAGGAGAAATGCCCCAGAGTGCGCGGAGGGCGAGCAAAGTGAAAGCCGCGATCGCTGGCCAGAGCAACCAACCTTGCGCAACCACATAGGTCGAAAGGGCGACCGATACCGCTGCGATCAGCACAACGAGTGATGTGTTCTGGTGATGATCAAGACGTCGAGTGACGTAGGCGATGGCAAGCCAACCGTGAACGGCGAGCGCTCCGGCTAAGCTCCAGCCGACTTCAGGGTGGGTAGCCCCGGCGAAGGCAATCACCGAGGCAAACATGGCCGCGGCGGCGGCACCAAGAAGTTCGGGCATGATCGCGCGGCCTTGACTCTGGACTTCCAGCGCGAACTGCAGCGCCGAGAGAACGACCAGGAGCCCAAGGGCAATCCGCGTGTCGGCGTTTGATTGAGTTACGGCGACCAATAGCGCGGCGGCCGCGACAGACAACTCGCCCAGCGCAAAGCCAGTGGCCCAAGCCGTGCGCGGATAAAGTTTGCGTCGCAGCACGTCCTTTGCCGCGATCTTCAACGGCTGTCTCGCCAGAAACATGGCCATGGCGGCAAGGCTGATGAGAGCCCCTGGCCACGTAGGTGCGACAGACAGCCCAACGATCAAGGGAGCGCTAATCAAACCCCAGCCGCCATGCTCAACCGGCAAGAGAATGGGCTTTAGCCGAAGACGCTGAGACGCTTGGCTCACGAGTGGAGGATCCGCGTTCTGAGCATACCGACACACAGGTTACACATTGTTCCGGACACATAGGTTACACCTGG
>CAZPHD010000083.1:0-5552 GCA_964586225.1 uncultured Fimbriimonadaceae bacterium | reverse complement strand
GTTTCGGCGGCAACTCCTGCGAGCGCGATAAAGCCGACGGCGACGGCCACTGACAGGTTGAAGCCCATCCACCACATCAGCCACAGCCCGCCAACCAGCGCGAACGGGAGCGACAGCATTACGATGAGCGTCTCCGTCATGCGGCGGAAGTTGAGGTAGAGAAGCAAGAAAATGGTCAAGAGCGTCAACGGCACAACGACCGCGAGCCGCTTCTTGGCGCGTTCGTAGAACTCGAATTGGCCGCTCCAAACGGCGTAGTAGCCGGGCGGGAACTTGACTGAGGTAGCAACAGCCCTCTTAGCGTCGGCGACGTAGCTGCCGAGATCGCGTTCGCGGGCGTCGACGAATATGTAAGCAGCAAGTTGAGCGTTCTCGGTGCGGATGGAGCCCGGCCCGCGCACGAGCGAGACCTTCGCGACTTGCCCCAAGGGGATCGAGGCTCCGTTAGGGAGCGGGACCAGAACTTCGCGCGCGATGGCCTGCGGGTCTGAGCGCACGTCACGCGGATAGCGCACTGATACGCCGTATCGCTCGCGGCCCTCCACAGTCGTCGTCACTGTCTCTGCGCCCAGTGCTGACGACACGACTTGCTGCACGTCGCCCATCATCAAGCCATAACGAGCAAGTTCGCTGCGGTCTGGGACGATGTCGAGATAGTAGCCGCCGATGATGCGCTCGGCGAAGGCACTCGATGTGCCGGGCACCGTCTTGATGGCAGCCTCGATTTCGCGCGCGAGATTTTCGATGACGGCCAGGTCCTGGCCGATCACCTTCACGCCGACGGGCGTACGGATGCCGGTGGCCAGCATGTCGATGCGGGCCTTGATCGGCATCGTCCAAGCATTCGAGACACCTGGGAACTGCAAAGCTTTGTCCATCTCCTGGATCAGCCCGTCGACGGAGACCCCCGGACGCCAGTCCGCCTCAGGTTTCAGGTTGATGATCGTCTCGAACATCTCTGTGGGCGCGGGGTCCGTCGCAGTCACCGCCCGCCCCGCCTTGCCGAACACGCTCGCGACTTCGGGGAATGTCTTGATGATGCGGTTCTGGGTCTGCAAAAGCTCCGCCGACTTGGTGATGGACAAGCCGGGCAGCGTCGTCGGCATGTACATGATCGTGCCTTCATTGAGGCTCGGCATGAACTCGGAGCCGAGTTTTGCCGCAGGCCAGACGCTACCGAGCAGAACCAGAACGGCAGCGGCGATGGTCAGCCCCTTCGCCTTCAGCACGCCGCGAATTATCGGCCGATAGAGCCAGATCAGGAAGCGATTGAGCGGATTTTTGCGCTCCGGAACGATGCGCCCGCGTACGAAGAGGACCATCAACGCGGGGACCACGGTGATGGACAGAAGCGCAGCCGCAGCCATCGCGAAGGTCTTGGTCCAGGCGAGTGGTTTAAACATCAGGCCTTCCTGGGCCTCCAATGCAAAGATCGGCAGGAAGGAGACGGTGATGATGAGCAGCGAGAAGAAGAGCGATGGGCCGACCTCGCTTGCCGCTTCGATCAGTACTTCGGTGCGCGACGCCTCGGGGGGCGCGCGTTCCAAATGCTTATGGGCGTTCTCGATCATAACGATGGCCGCGTCGATCATCGCTCCGATGGCGATGGCGATGCCGCCGAGAGACATGATGTTTGATGAAATGCCCAGTGCCCACATGCAGATATAGGCGATGAGGATGCCGAGGGGCAGAGTGATGATGGCGACCAGGGCACTGCGCGCATGGAGAAGGAACACGAAGCAGACGAGTGCGACAATCAAACTTTCTTCGAACAGCGTCGTCTTCAGTGTTGCGATCGCCCGGTGGATGAGATCGGAGCGGTCATAGACCGGCACGATCGACGTTCCGTCCGGCAGGCTGCCCTTGATCTCGGCCAATCGCTCCTTGATGCTGCCGATGACAGAGAGGGCATTCTGCCCGTAGCGCTGGATGGCAATGCCCGAGACGACCTCGCCGTCGCCGTTGAGTTCGGTGACACCGCGGCGCTCGTCGGGCGCGAGTTCCACGGTGGCCACGTCTTTGATCAGCACCGGCGTGCCGCCCTGTGCCTTGAGCACGACGTTCTCTATGTCTGCGATACTTCTGAGATAGCCGCGCCCGCGCACCATGAATTCGGTTTCGGTCAACTCGACCACCCGGCCTCCAACATCCATGTTGGATTCGCGAATGGCACTGCTGACCTGTGACAAGGGAATGTCGAAGGCTCGCAGCCGGCGGGGATCGACTACGACGGAATACTGCCGCACAAAGCCGCCAACACTGGCAACTTCAGCAACGCCCTCGGCCTTGGCCACGGCAAATCTCACTTGCCAGTCCTGCGTGGTGCGCAGCTCGGCAAGGTTCCGCTTAGCGGCCATGACGGCATATTGGTAAACCCAGCCGACGCCGGTCGCGTCTGGACCGAGCGTTGGCACCACCCCTTGTGGCAATGTTCGCGTGACGCTCGACAGAAATTCGAGGACCCGGCTGCGCGCCCAATAGATGTCGGTGCCTTCTTCAAAGATGACGTAGACGAACGAAACACCGAAGAAGGAGAAGCCACGCACCACCTTCGAGCGCGGCACCGACAGCATTGCGGTGGACACAGGGAAAGTGACCTGATCCTCGATCACCTGCGGTGCTTGGCCGGGGAAATCTGTGAAAACGATAACCTGCGTGTCGGACAGGTCCGGGATTGCGTCGAGCGGCACCTTGGTGAGCGCGTAGAGGCCCGCGCCCGTCACAAAGACCATCGCGATGAGGATCAATGTCAGGTTGGTGGCAGACCAGCGGATAATGCGGGCGATCATGGCTGCATCTCCTTCGCGGCGGTTGCGGGCGGTTCAGCCTCAGGCGCCTGTGCCGTGAAGCCGGAGAGCGCGGCCTTGAGATTGCTTTCCGCATCGATCAGGAAGTTTGCAGCGACAACGACCTGTTCGCCGGACTCGAGGCCGTCCAGGATTTCAACGTACCCATCACCGCGAAGGCCAACTTTCACCTGACGCGGCTCAAAGCGGCCCTCACCGCGGTCGACCAGGACGACTTGCCGATTACCGCTGTCGATGAGCGCGGAAACGGGAACTACGAGACGCTCAGCATCGCCCGCTCCGGCATTGATCTCCACATCAGCGAACATCTCATGTTTGATGCGGTGATCGGGATTGGCGACTTCGATGCGCACCTTCGCGGTGCGCGTTGCCATTTCCAGTTCGTGCAGGACAAAGGTGACCGTGCCCGTGAACACCTCGCCCGGAAAGGCACGGAAGCTTACCTTGGCGGTCGAACCCACCCGAACTTGGCCAATATCCTGCTCGGCGACGTCGGCGATGACCCAGATCGAGGAGAGATCCGCAAGGCGCATCATCTCGTCTCCGGCTTTCATCATCATGCCCTCGATGGCCGGCTTTTGCATGACAACACCGGAGACCGGTGAGGGCCAGTCGAACGAGATGACGGGCTCGCGCGTGCGCTCGAGTTCGTCGATCACGGCTTGCGGAATTTGCAAATTGGTGAGGCGCTGGAGCGAGCCCTTCGCGTCGCGATCGCCTGATGCCGTCGTCGCGATCCGGTAGTCGACTTGTACTTTGACCATATCGGGGCTGTAGATACGGAACAGCGGCTCGCCTTTTTTTACATGACGCCCGGTTTCGTTGACGTAGAGCGTCTCGATGAAGCTGTCGGCGCGCAAAGCGACCGTCAACATTGTGCGCTCATCGGGCTTGGCGACGCCGGGGGCCCTGATCGGCCGCACGAGGCGGCGCATGGCGGCAGGCTCGCTGCGTACACCAGACCTCTGAATCTTGGCGACGCTGACCTTAACCGTACCGTCGTCCTCCTCCTCTCCCTCGAAAACGGGGATGTAGTCCATCCCCATCCAATCCTTCTTCGGGACCGGAGACGTGTCGGGCAGGCCCATAGGATTGCGGTAGTAGATTGGCTTTTTCGTTGCTCCACTTATATCTTGTGGCGGCTCCTGCGGCTTCGCTTGCGCGAAATCAGCCTCCTCATCGTCGAAGACAGGAACAAACTCACGACCATCGTTCGTCTTCTTCGGCTCACCCGAGTAGTCGGTTTCGTTGTCTGGATGCTTCCAGTACAGGACCTTGCGTTCAGCTTGTGCGGGCGATGACCACTGGTTCGGGTGAGGCCAGGACCCGGCCCCAAAGCGAAAGCCAGCGACAGTGGCGGCGAGAATCGCTCCGATCGCGATCCCCGCGGTGAGGAACTTGTTCACGGGCGCCTCCTCAGTCCTGAGCCTGGAACACGACAACGCCCTCGATCGTGTCCTTCTCACCTGGAACCTTGGCCATGATCCGAAAGGCCCAGCCGCCGGCCATCGTCAGGTCGGCTTTGAACCGATAGACGCCAGGCTCATCCGAGGGCATAGCGGTATGCTGGGCGAGCATCCCAGCCATGCCGTCCGGCGCCATGTCGAGCCGTGTGCGGAAGAGCACCGCTCCCTCGACAGGCTTGCCGGAAGGCTTGTGAACAAGCCGCACGGCAAGCTCACTCGCGGCGCCGTTTTTGACCTCAACTTTGATAGGTTCAAAGGTGTAGTCCTCTGCACCCGCGATGGCATTGTTGAATGCGGCGATCATCGCCAGCCCGGTGAGGGCGGCGATTACGGAATTGCGCAGTCTCATTACTTTGATCCTTGATTGACTTTGGCCTTACGCAAGCGGCATCAAGCCGCCGCGCAACCGGTGCTCGGCAAAATGCCGAGCATCATCGCCCGCTGACGCGGACATTCATCAATGGATCAGGCTCGGGGAGGAGGCGGTAGCGGCCCGGAGGACCAGTCAGGTGGCCGCAATGGTTCTGCACGGCCCAACACCATCGCGACCATCGATCGGAGCGCCTCAGGCGCCACCGTGACGGAAAATACCTTGAAGCATTTGGTGAGACATAGCTCAGGCGGACAGGCCGCCTTGGTATCGCAGCAAGGACAATCGTTGCTGCTACTCGTCGGCTCGCTCTTATGAGCCATCATCTTGGCGCAGTCGACCATCTCGACAGCCGCCGCTGGTGATGCCTGGCGCGCGTGGCTCTGTGCTATGGCAGCCCCGATCGGCGCCGTCGCAAGCGACAACGCAATCAAAGCCAGCAAGATGGGGCGCAGTAGGATCAATATATCCACCTCGGGAGTAGTATCCGCACCGATACGGAACGTTCGTCAAGATAAGATCACGTTTGAGCAAGTCCCGTAAACGGTCATTATCGGGACTACAGTTCTATCTTTGTTTCTTAGTATCAGCTTGGCGTCGACGCTAAATAGGCGCGCCTAGCAAACCGCATGACTTTTGCTGCCTGCTACATGGATGATCGCTTTGATGGCGGGCTCGGCACGGGAGGGCCTCCGATTCCGGCGAGTTATGCTGCCCCCCGCGTTCACTTCATCATCGTATGCAGCCGAATGCGCCGGGGCTGTTAGGGCCAGGAGTCGACATCGTCAACCCCGCTGACCACTCACATAAGCGGCTGTGAGGTCGTGCTTGGGGGCTTCAAAGAGTTGCCGACAGAAATCGAATTCGATTAACGTGCCTGCGCGGTCCTTGACCCAGAAGAAGGCCGCA
>CAZPHD010000082.1:3399-5682 GCA_964586225.1 uncultured Fimbriimonadaceae bacterium | reverse complement strand
CCCGAATACCATTCGGGCTCGCCACGCAGAAGGAGGTCGCGGCCACGGATGCGCTTGACGTCGGGCATGGGGGTTGGGGTGCCGAGGACGGCAAGTCCTCCAGCGGCAATGGCGGTGGTTCCGGATTTGAGAACCTCACGACGACTCACGGATTTGCCCATGGTTGCGCCATGTTACCCACGAGGTCCTGTCAGTCGAAGATGGAGCCAGCGACCGGCCGAACCTATGGCGAGCAGAGCACCGCCCGCCGCCATGGTTGTGGGTGGTAAAGACGCCGCCAAGCCGAGACACGAAGTGAGCCCCACCCACGCGATTAACGGGGAGAAGCGTTTATGAGCATTCGGCAGCCGAATAGCGGCCAGATTGGTCACCGTGTAGTAAAGCAGGATCGTAAGGCTCGCCGCCGTAGCAACGAAGGGTAGGGAACCGAAAGCTGCGAGCAGCGCGATGATCGTTCCCGTCGCAACGATGGCAAGTCCAGGTACGGCATGACGCTCCGACACGCGTTCGAGCACCGAGGGCAGATCACGACGCCGGGCCATCGCGAGCATCATGCGGCTGATGCCGAGGACTTGGCTCAGGAGCACGCCGAGCATCGCGGTCGTGGCGCCAACCACGAGCACCGTTCCCAAGTTAGAACCACTGAATGCGAGGGCCGCCGTCTGGAGGGGAGCCGAACTGGAGGCCAACTCGCTCGCACCTAAGGTCCCGACCGCCACCAGCGCCACCAGTCCATACAGCACGACCGCGATCAGGAGGGAAGCCACGATCGCGCGGGGAATGGTGCGTTCAGGTTCGCGAACCTCCTCGGCCAGCGTGGCGATGCGCGCATATCCCGTGTAGCTGAAGAAGAGCAAAGCTGCCGAAGGAAGAATCGCACCAGGTTTGATGGGGTGTAGATTCGCAGTCTTCACGTGGGGCAAGCCAAGGACCACGAACGACAGGAGCACGCCGACTGTGACGGCCACAATGAGCAGGTTCAGAAGACCCACCTTGCGAATGCCGAACAGATTGGCGATCGTCAGTCCCGCGACCGCAAGCACGCCCGCGATCCGAGCATCAACCGCGGGGAAGAGCACCGCCAGATAGGCGCCAAAGCCTAACGCGACGGTGCCGCCTGCGGCCAACTTACTGACAAGAAACATCCACCCTGCAGCGAACCCGGCCCAAGGATTCAGCAGTTCGTAGCCATACTCATAGGTGCCGCCTGAGGAAGGATAACGCGCGGCCAACTCGGCGGAAGAAAGCGCGTTGCACATAGCCACGCCCGCGGCGACGGCGAGTCCAAGGATCAGCGCCGGCCCCGCCAGTCCAGCGGCAACTCCAATGACCACAAAGATGCCCGCGCCGATGATGGCCCCGAGACCCACGCCGACGGCATCCCAGAATCCCAGATCGCGGCGTAGCACCACGATCAGGGTTGAGGTGGCGGGCCGACGAGCTCGATTCCATATCGAGCGGCGACCGCATTCATCGCGCCAAAGTCTGGCCCTTCGCTCCCCATCGGAACCTGGGCAAGATCGACAAAGAACTGCTGGTAGCCGCCCGGTGCGCACACCCAGAGGAGTCGGGTTTCGCTGAGAGCGACAAACCCGTGAACCACGCCTCGTCCGATGTGGATGTAGTCCCCCGCCCTCGCTTCGATGACCTCGTCGCCGGAGACGAACTTGATGTGGCCCGATACCACAAGGCAAGACTCATCCATGGCGGGGTGGATGTGCATCGGGACTCCCACCCCCGTTGGGAGATCGTTGAAGAAGATGGTGTTCGTTGCGTCGTCCCACAAGATGGTTTCGCGCTGCGCAAAGACGTCGATGATCGGTGCCGAATCCGCTCGCACGAAGGTGGTCTTGCTCATGACTGATCTTGGCACATGTCCCGAGCGGAGAATAGGCCGGATCGTCAAAATACGCGCATGGTAGGGCTATTGATTCTGGCCGCAGCGCGTCCGTTGCTAAACGGGTTCGACGCGTCGTTCGTGCCGCAGTATCGCGCGCTGGGTGCGAAGTACACGGTCGACGGTAAGACGGTCGATGCGCTGGACGCCTTGTCTCAGGCCGGAAGCAAGCTCCTGCGCTTGCGGGTCTGGGTGAATCCGAAGGACGGCTACTGTAGTGTCGAACGCACGCTCGAGATGGCGAAGGAAGCGAAGCGCCTCGGCATGAGGACACTGATTGATTTCCACTACGCCGACTCGTGGGCCGATCCGCAGCAACAGCCAACCCCGGCCGCATGGAAAGACTACAACCTCGAGCAACTCTGCGAAGCGGTGAGGGTACACAC
>CAZPHD010000082.1:0-3389 GCA_964586225.1 uncultured Fimbriimonadaceae bacterium | reverse complement strand
GACACCCTCGACCGGTTAGCCGCGCAAGGCACGCCGGCCGACGCAGTCCAGATCGGCAATGAGATTCGCAACGGCATGCTCTGGCCACTCGGACGGAGAACTGCTGCCGGGTTCGATAACCTAAGCAAACTTCTGAATGCTGGTGTGCAAGGCGCTCGGCAGTCGCGAGGTGGACCGAAGCTCGAGGTGATGGTCCACCACGACCAGGGAGGCAATTTCAAGGACTGCTCGCTCTTCTTCGGAATCTTAAGAGCAAAGGGCGTCAAGTTTGATTGGATCGGTCTATCCTACTATCCGTGGTGGCATGGGACGCTCGAGCAGCTTCAAGAGAATATGGATGGGCTGGCACGTGAGTTCAAACTACCGGTGATGATCGTTGAGACGGGCTATCCGTTCTCGCTCAAATGGAAGGATCTGTCTCACAACTTCGTTGGCTCAGCCGAGCAACTTGCTCCTGGATTTCCGGCAACTCCCGCAGGGCAGGAGCTATTCATTCGTGAGTTGAACAAGCGTGTTCGGGCCGTCCCAGATAACCTCGGTCTGGGCGTGGTTTATTGGGCTCCGGAGTATGTCGCGCATCCCGGAATGGAGACGCCGTGGGAGAATCTATGCCTCTTCGACTTTGCGCATCGGTTGCTCCCGGCGGCGACGGCTCTTGGGCGCGGCTAGACCCGGTATTCTCTATCTATATGGGAACTCCGATTACGATGACCCCGCAGGGTCTCAATGTCCCGAACGATCCAATCATTCCGTTCATCGAAGGCGATGGCACTGGCCCCGACATTTGGGCCGCTTCAGTTCGCGTGCTGGATGCCGCGGTCGAGAAGGCCTACGGGGGCACGAAGAAGGTGGCTTGGACCGAGGTGCTCGCCGGCGAGAAGGCATTCAACGAGACCGGCAACTGGCTACCCGATGCGACGCTCGATGCATTCAAGACCTACCTAGTGGGCATCAAGGGCCCCCTCACAACGCCGGTCGGCGGGGGCATCCGCTCGCTCAACGTCGCGCTGCGCCAGATTCTTGATCTCTACATCTGCTTGCGCCCGGTTCGGTGGTTCACGGGTGTGCCCTCGCCGGTGCTCCGCCCGCAAGACGTGGATATGGTGATCTACCGCGAGAACACGGAAGACATCTACGCGGGTATCGAGTTCGCCGCCGGTACGGACGAAGCCAAGCAGATGCTTGAGTTCTTGCGGTCGACGTTCCCCAAGATGTTCGACAAGGTGCGCTTCGGCACTGCGGAAAAGACGGAGGCGTTTGCAAGTGCCGTGGGTATGCAGGGCGAAACGCCAGTTGAAGTCGGAATCGGCATCAAGCCCGTGTCCAAGATGGGCTCGCAGCGCCTCATTTACGGAGCGATTGAATACGCCATTTCGCAAGGCCGGAAGAGCGTTACCCTGGTGCACAAGGGCAACATCATGAAGTTCACGGAGGGCTCCTTCCGCGATTGGGGCTACGAACTTGCCAAGGAAGTGTTTGGTGCTGAGGAGATTGACGGTGGGCCGTGGTGCCAGATTCCGGAAGGGAGGCGCGGCGCGGGCCTGATCATCAAGGACGCGATCGCAGACATCACGCTGCAGCAAGTGCTCACGCGCCCGAAGGACTTCGACGTCATCGCGACGTTAAACCTGAATGGCGACTATCTGAGCGATGCGCTAGCCGCCCAGGTCGGCGGCATCGGCATCGCTCCGGGGGGCAACGTGAACACCGTCACCGGCCACGCGATCTTCGAGGCCACGCACGGCACCGCGCCGAAGTATGCGGGCTTGGATCGGGTTAATCCCTGCTCAGTGATCCTCAGCGGTGAAATGATGTTCCGCCATCTAGGATGGAACGAAGCGGCCGACCTGATCATAAAGGGCGTTGAGGGCGCGATCGCTTCCAAGCGCGTGACCTACGACTTCGCCCGGTTGATGGATGGCGCGACCGAAATCAAGTGCTCTGAGTTTGGTGACAACATCATCTCGCATATGTAGTTAGGGACGACTGAGGCGCTTCCTGGCACGAATTGTGTATTCGTGCTGGGTAGCGCATCATGAAACACCGACTCACTTTTCTGCTGACCGCCTTGGCGACCGTTGCTTTTGCCGGCGATACCCTCACGCTAACCGGCGTCAAGCTGACGACCTACATTGGGGCCGAGAGCAACGTTACCGTCTACGACGTGCACCAGCAGGCGGGCAACGGTTGGTGGAAAGTGCTGGATCAAAACTGGGCCGATGTGGTGTTGGCGCATCACGTCGCTCGCTTGAAATACCAGTCGGGACAGGTGAGCGAGACTCGCTGGGGCCATGGTCAGGCGCGCCTCGACCTCGTGACGACTCGAACTCCGAGCTCGCCCTTCCGCGTTTCGTTCCTCCGCCAGCGCTCGGCGACAGCGGTCGCTTCCGTTGAGTGGGAAGGGGCCAACGCGAAGGCAGTCGGACGGACGCAGGACAAAGAGAGCGCGCTCGAGACCAAGCCTCCCGCGTACCAGGTTGGGCCGGGCACCGAGGACCGTAGCAAGGTTGCCCCGCAAGACAAGATCTTCCACCGCTTTACCCAAGCTTGGACCGAAACCCAGGCTGGCCACGAGGCCCAGGTGTGGGTGCCCATGGGCACCATTCGCGGCGAGTCGAGCGCATTCGTTCCAGGCGGATCAAACAGCAATATGGTGGCGGCCGTTGCTACGAGCGGTGGCCGATACCGCATCAAGCCGTCGACACTGACGTTCGGTACGCCGTCTTCGGGCCGCTGGCTGACCGGGACCTTCAACGCTCAGGGTAGCGATTCGGGCATCTCAATCGAGGTTCGAAACATGAACAATGTTCTCCTTGACACGGCCTCAAGCTTCAGCGATGTGGGCAACGACTTTGGCTTCGACTTCGCGCAGATGATGATTATCTCGATGAACTCCCAGCCAACCACCTACAAAGTCATGTTCAAGAAGCGGGCCGCTCTCAACAAGCAGATGCTCTTGACGATTGATCCTAGCGTCGGCCTGTCGGGAGTCCAGGTGGATCTCAAGTTTGGCGACGTGGACGGCGACAACGAGATCACGGCAACCGAGGTCGCCCTGATTCTAAATCATATCGGCGTGCAGTATCCACAGGCGGCATTTCTGGCTCAGATTCCCGGGACATCGCTGTGGGTCGAAGACTTGGACATTGATGGCGACGGCGCGATCACGCTGAACGACTACCTCATCTCGTTGCCGAACATCGGACTTGTGGGTGACTAAGGGCGTCGGGTAGAATCGGAAGCGTAGGGCGGCGGCGTAGCTCAGTGGTAGAGCACACGGTTCATACCCGTTAGGTCGGTGGTTCAAATCCACTCGCCGCTACCATCCTTCCACTGTCCATACCGGACACATGGGTGACAGACCGTTCCGGACACATAGGTTACACCTT
>CAZPHD010000081.1:0-6079 GCA_964586225.1 uncultured Fimbriimonadaceae bacterium | reverse complement strand
ACGCGCTCTACGCAGCTATCCTACGAAGCCAGAAAGCCGCCACGCTGGCCGCCGTCCTGACCCTGGCCGCCACGTTGACCTCCCTGGCCCTGACCGCCGCCAAAGCCACCGCGCTGTCCACCTTGACCTTGACCTTGACCTTGACCCTGGCCACCGCCGAAGCCGGAACCGCCGCGCGGGCCCCCGCCTTGCGGACCACCCGGTGCGCCCGGCGAGATCAGCTTCTGAATCTGACCGATCGGCGTCTCGGTCATCTTGAGCTCAGCCTGGACGTCACGCTGAAGCAACAGCCCGAAGGGCATCGGGGCTCGACCCATCATCATTCCCGGTCCACCCTGTCCCGGTCGAGGGCCCTCACCGGGGCCACCTTGGCCAGGTCCACCCTGTGCGAACACCGTGACCGCCATCAGGGCCGCCAACATCGTCATAGTTACGCGTCGTTTCATCTGTAACAATCTCCTTAGACTGTCGAGCCGGGCTCGCATCTGTAGTGTTATAGCGTTCGGGGCATGAGGATTCTGTGAGGGAATCTCACAAATGCGGAAAGTGCAGTGTGACCGACGTTCCTTTCCCGGCAGAACTCGCAATATCCACTTCCCCGCCGAAGATCGTCACGAGTTCCTTTACGATCGCGAGTCCGAGACCCGTCCCGCCAGTTTCGGCAGTTCGCGACGCATCCGCTCGATAGAACCGCTCAAAGACGTGCGGGAGCGCATCGGCGGGAATGCCCTCGCCGGTGTCACGAATCTCCAAAATCCCCCCTGAGCGGACTTCGATGGCAATCAAGCCTTCTGCCGGGGTGTGCCGCCGCGCGTTATCCACAAGGTTGTGGAGGACGCGAGTCAGCATCGCGCGGTCAGTTTCCACTTCGACGGGCTGATCGTCCAGGTTGAGCGTTAGGGGCGGCTCGCCCGAGTCCGATGCCGCATAGTCGGCGACCCAAGCGCGAAGGTCTAGGCGCTCCAGACGCGGCTGCATTTCGCCTGCGTCAACCCGAGCGAGATCCAGCAACTGCCGAACCAGCTCAGCCAACCCCGCCGATGACTCGGAAATCTGGCGAAGGGCTTCGACCCGCCCTTCAGGGTCGGCCTCGGCATTCTGCGCGATGAGCTGAATTCGCGTGAGTGGAGTGCGCATCTCGTGGGATGCATCAGCAACAAATCGCCTTTGGCGATCGTAGCTCTCGGTGAGCGCGGCAAAGGCTTCGTCGACCCGATCGGCCATGGTGTTGTACTGGCGAGCAAGATCAGCGAACTCATCGTTTCCAGCCACCTTGACCCGTCCGGTTTGTGCGCCAGCGCGGTATCCCGAAATCGCGTTGCGCAAAGACGTAATCGGGCCAAGCGCCGACCTTGAGAGCAACATGCCTGCGCCGACCGCCGCTAGTAACGCGACGGGAAGCATGACCAGGAGCACCATGCCCTGGATGCGTCGAAGCTCATCGAAATCCCGCAGTTCGCGGGCGGTTTGCACGACCCGTTCCTCACCGTTCGGACCGACAAAGAAGAGTGTGTACACCCGTACGCGCTCATTCTGGAAGGTCACATCGGAGTAGACGGGTGAACTGCGGGCTGCGCGGATGGACTTGGCATCGAAGGGAACGTCGCCCTCGGGCCCCGCGGATTCACCTTCGGGCGTCAGGATTCGGGGGCGACGAATCTGCCCCATCGGGTCGTTGAAGAAGTTCCTCGGCCCACCGCCACTGCCCGGTCGCTGGCCAAATCCGCCCCCGCCAAAGCCCGGGCCGGGGCCGCCTCCCGGGCCACGAACGCGGGTCGCGTTGCGCGCTCGGTCGGCAAGCTCCCGATTGATCGCATCATCTAAGCGGGAGAGATTGAGCCACGCCAAGGCACCGCCCAGTAGCAGTGAAACCACCGCGATGACGACCGTGTTCGCAACAATTAGCCGCGTGCGGAACGATCTCACTCCGTCACCTTCAGCACGTAGCCGATGCCGTGCACGGTGTGAATCAACTTCTGCTCGTGGTCGTTGTCCACCTTTCGCCGCAGCGAGACCACATGGAAGTTGACGGTGTTCGGCTGCGACTCTTCGTTTTCCCAGACCCGCTCTAGGATCGCCTCGCGAGTGAGCGTTCGGCCCTCATTTCGGGCGAGCGCCTCAAGCAACGTGTACTCGCGTCGTGTCAGATGCAGTTCCTGCCCACCGCGCCGCACAACCTTACCGACGGTGTCGATCTCGAGGTCGGAGATCACAATCGTGCCGGAGCGGTTGACCTTGTCGCGACGCTGGAGAGCACGAATACGCGCCATCAGCTCGCGCAGATCGAACGGCTTCGGCAGGTAGTCATCCGCCCCTGCATCAAGGCCGCGCACCCGATCGTCCACGTCGTCCCGCGCGGTTAGCATGAGAATGGGTGTCTTGAGCTTCGCCCGGCGCAGGTTCTCGCAAACTGTCCAGCCGTCTCGCTGCGGCAACATGACGTCGAGCACGATCAGGCCGTACTCGCCACTGCGAGCGCGCAGCTCTCCGCTAGCGCCATCTCGAACCACATCAACCTGGTAGCGTTCTCGCTCAAGCGCCTTGGCGAGTTGGGTCGCGATGACGGTGTCGTCTTCGACGACGAGAATCCTCACGGTTGGATTATGCGCACGAGTTATGAGGAATGAGTGAGGTTCTGCTATTCACCGGTCTCGCGCCAATGATAGTAGAGCCCTTGTTGGATGGCGCGTCCGGCCTGGTCATCGGTCACCCAAGGAAACTCCGCCAGCAGCTTTTGCACGCCTGGTCCACCGGTTTTCACGCCCGGGGCGAGGGCCTCCGCCTGCCGCATCACCTGCCACGCCTGCTTGAGAGCTGTTTCGGCCTCCTCGGTCGAGAGCAGCGGCTGCCGCTCGCGGAGTCGCTCGAGTTCCGGTACCGCCCGCTCGGGACCCCAAGTCAAGACGACGTTGAGCGCGTCGACGAGCACTCCCGAATCCATGTGCGCCATCATACCGCCGGCCTCTCGGGGGAACTTGCGAGGCTGTCCCGCATTCTCCGTAGAATAGGGGATGATGGCGGAAGAACGGCGGGGTCCAGAGTACGTGCATGCGCACGTGGTTCAGCGGAAGCAGGAAAGGGCAAAGCGGAACTTCGCCTTTGCCCTGTTGCCAATGGCCGGGATTGGGCTCGCCATCCTGTTTACGTCCGTAATCCTTCCTGGGCGTCGGTCTGAGGATCAGTACACCCGCCTTGTGCGTGCCATTAGGGGCTCGTCGGCAACCCACACCGTAGAGTATCGCCCCACCAACGATCGAGAAATCCTACTTCGAGAAGACTGGATCAACGGTCCCCGGCGCCGCCTAGAATACTTCGGCGGCCAGTTCATCGTGTACCACTTCTCGCAAGATACGGGTGCCGAGGACTACATCCACGAGATCGGCCCCAACATTCTCCGGAAGCACAACGGCGCGAACCTGATCACCCCTGCCGTCGAGCGTCTCTTGGCTGACCTACGAGGGCGCGAAGTCGTGAGCACGAATACCCTGCCTGATGGCAATCTCGAAGTTACGACCCGACGCAAGCGACTCATCATCACGATGGACCCAAGCTCGGGACGCCCCACGCATTGGCTGACCCTCGTGCCGACCGATCGCGGATATGAGTTACTCACGCGAACCGAAGCCGAGTATTCAGTGGATCCGTCCAAGTTGGATTACGACCGCAACATCTCGTCGGCGACAAAGGTCGACATGACCACGCACCCTGACCCTTTCCGCCTCCAAACACCAGCGATTGCCAATCTTGATACCGGGATTGACGTGGTCACGGTCGACGTGAATAGCCTCGGTGATGTCTTCTACACCTATCGGTCACCTGTTGATCGGCCCTACATTGAGGTGACCGACAACAAAGGGCATACCTACAGTCCGATGGACATCTATCAAACCAGCCGCGTCGGCGACCTCTACGTGGGCGAGCAGCTAGCCTTGCGCATGAACCAGGTCCATGCCGAATGGCCCATCACCATCACCCTGCGATCGCGCGATCTCGACCCACGGCGAGGATCAAAGGGTGCGCCGGGAAAGGCCTACCAACTGAAGTTTGACCGGCCCTCGTGCTTTATGACGCCCACGCACTGGTTCCAGATCTACCTCAGCGACGCCCCGCTCTATAGCTATCAGCGCACTCGACACTATCGCAAGGCCCTGGTTCTACAGAACGCCATGGCGACACCCGAGGGTAAGTTCGTGGACACGCTTTCGGGAGGGGCGGCTTCTCTTGAGCAGTCGGACAACTTGCGAAAGGAGCCTGAGTATCTTCAACAAGCGATACGGGAAGCCCGCCAAAGCCTCCAGGTTCGGGCCGAGTTCGACGGGGGCCGGCTCTCGTCGGCAAGGATGTACCTGGTCTTGATGGAGTTGTATTCGACGCTTGGAAATCTCGAAGACGCTCGCAAAGTCGCCGACTTCGCACGGGGTATGGTTCGGGAGGGCCGCGCTGACAGCACTGTTGCCGTTGAAATTGAGCGCGCAGCCAAGGAACTGGGCCTGTGATTCCTGATCTTGCACTTCAAGTCGATGCCGACCGCCTTCGAAAGACCGTCGAGAAACTCGCCTCCTATCCCACGCGCAACACCCTCAGCGCAACCGTCCGCGATGCCGCCGAATGGCTGGCGGGCGAGTATCGGGCGATCCCTGGCGTGGAAGGCGAACTCATGGAGTACACGCTTCCCCGGGGCCGACGTGTGCCGGAAGATAAGCAAGTCGTTCAGGTCGTCGGGCGCATCAAAGGCAAGGACAGCCGGTGGATTGGCGTCGGCGGTCACCTCGATTCGCTGAACTTGCAGGTCGACCCTGTTACGGGCTTTGCCCCGGGTGCAAACGATGATGCCAGCGGCGTGGCGTTGGCGCTGGAGTGTGCTCGGTTGCTCGCGCCGTTGGGACTCGCGCACGGTGGCATGTTCGTCGGCTTCACGGGTGAAGAGCAAGGACTGCACGGTGCGCGTGCCCTCGCCAAGAAATGCAAAGCCGACGGCGTATTGCTTGATGCGTTCCTGAACAACGACACGGTTGGCTCGAGCTCAAACAAGGCGGGCCAGAGGGACGAGAAGCGCGTCCGCGTCTTCAGCGACGAAGCTGCCGAGGCGAATCCCAACGCCGGTAGCCGCGAGTTAGCCCGGTTCATCGAGTGGATCACCCGCGACCGGGTGAAGGACTTCGGCGTGAAGCTCGTGTTTCGGCGCGACCGGTTTGGGCGAGGTGGCGATCATACGCCGTTCCACGAAGAGGGCTTCTCGGCGGTGCGTTTCATTGAGGTGCACGAGGAGTTCTCGCGGCAACACACGCCCGACGACCTGATTGAGCACATGGACTTTGCCTACCTGGCCAACGTCACCCGGCTGAATGTGCTCGCGATGGCGTCCCTCATGCAGGCCGGGGCTCCGCCTACCGACGTGCGTCTCGTTCGCGATCAGGGCCACGACACGAATCTCGTTTGGAAGGCCACGCCGGGCGTGTGTTACACGGTGTATTGGCGGGAAACGACCAGCCCGACCTGGCAAGATGTGAGTCCCGTGGGCGAGGCCGAGAAAGCGACGATCAAGGGCGTGAACAAGGACGACCACATCTTCGCGGTCGGCGCCGAGGGCGGCATCCCGGTCGAAGTGTCCTAGGACCACTGAACATTTCCGAAATGCGGTCGTCATTTCGCGCATCTGAAGGGATGTTGGTGCGTTGGATAGAGCCAAGAGACCAACATCTCACCCAGGAGCCCGCCATGCAGATCTTCGACTACGAAAGCTCAGCCAAACTCAACGACTTGAAGATCGTGCTCACCCGCGAGGAAGCCGAGGATCTGGCGACGTATCTTGAGGCGATGCTCGCCCGCCCGCACCTGTCCGCGGTCCACCTGACCGAAGTTCGCGAGGGCCGCCTTCAGCGGGAAGTCTGCTTCGAACTGGTTGAGCCCTTGGTGAAGTCGGCGTAAGTCGATTATCCCTGCGTAACTTGGGAATGCCTTTTGCCGTGCGTGGTGGCGCTGTTCTCGGTGATCGAGATTCGGTCGATGCCCCGCGCGCCAAGGACGTTGCGCGTCACCTTCTTGATCGGATTACCCTGCATTTGGGTTGTTATAGTGC
>CAZPHD010000080.1:0-6109 GCA_964586225.1 uncultured Fimbriimonadaceae bacterium | reverse complement strand
GCGCCGTCTTGATCGCGAGCATCACCCGCGAAACCTCGCCTCCGCTCGCGATCTTCGCCAGCGGTCGCAAGGGTTCGCCCGCGTTGGCCGAGAAGTAATACTCGATCGCATCGGCACCTTCAGCGTCCATCGGTCGCTCGGTTATCCGGACCTCGAAGCCAGCCTTCTCCATTGCGAGCTCGTGAAGTTGCGCGGCCACGCGCTCGGCAAACTCACCCGCACGACTGCGCCGGGTCTCCGTCAGCGCAACCGCCTCCGCCCGAGCTTTGGCTTCGGTTGCGGCGACCTCGGCCTCCAACCGCTCAAGGCTCTGCTCGTGGTCGGTCAACAAGCCCAGTTCGCGCTCAGCCTCGGCAAAGAACTCCAGAATCGCCGCTTCATCCTCGCCATACTTCCGCCGCAAGCGCTTGAGCAAGTCGAGCCGTTCGGCGACCTCTTCCAACTTCCCCGGCTCAACTTCCAGTCGGTCCGCATAAGCCCGGAGCGACCGCACCGCCTCATCGAGCCCGACCCACGCTGATCGAACCTGTTCGACGAGATCACCCATCTCCGGATCAAACCGTTGGACCGCCTCCAAACTCCGCACGGCGTCACCCGACAGATCCATCGCGCACCGCTCATCGTCCGCAAGCCCGTTCAGCGCGCCAAACACCGACTCGGCGAGCTTCTCCGAGTGCTGGAGTCGCTGGAGGAGCGCTGACATCTCCTCGAACTCGCCAACGCGCAGGTCCGCCTGCTGAATCTCGTCCACTTGGAAGCGAAGCATGTCGATCCGCTGCTCCCGTTCGCGCATGCCGCGTTGAAGCGCGTTATAGTTCTGCTTCGCCTCGGACCAGGCGTGAAAAGCTGCCGCCACTGCGGCGCGCTGCTCCGGAATCGGGTCGCCGATCCAGCCGTCGAGAAACTCGCCGTGCCGGTCGGGGTGGAGCAAACTCTGGTGGTCGTGCTGTCCGTGGAGATCGACGATCCGCTGTCCAAGCCGCTTCAAAGCCGCCACGGGCGTCAGCTTTCCCCCGACGCGGCAACTCGAACGGCCCTCCGCCGACACCTCGCGCTGGACGTACAGGAGGCCATCCTCAAGGGCGAGGCCCTCGTCAGCCGCCAGCTTGAGAAGGCTCGGGGCGGAGCTGAAATCGAACACCGCCGACACGACGGCCCGGGCCGCCCCTGCCCTCACGAGGTCTGAGTCGGCCCGTTCGCCCAGCACGAGCTCGATCGCGTCGATGAGCAACGACTTGCCCGCGCCGGTCTCGCCCGTGAGCACCGTAAATCCCGGCCCGAGGCGCAGTTGGGCCCGCTCAATGATGGCGACATTCTCAACCGAAAGCTCGACGATCATGGACTTACTGATTCAGACGGATGCGCAGGGCGATATACTCCCATCATGCCACGCATCATCTCCGACCGACTTGCCGACATGCTTACCGCGCAGATCGCCAGCGAGCTTTCTGCCCACATGAACTATCACGGCATTGCGATCTGGTTCCGCAGGCACAGCCTCGATCGCTGGTCAAAGCTCTTCTGGAATCAGGCTCTTGAAGAGGCCGAGCACGCGGCCAAGATCATGCGGTTCCTGGATGACAACGACGTGGAGTATGACTTGCCCGCCGTCGGGCCGGCGACCACCAAGTTTGCCGACGCCGCCGCCTGCATCCGCGCCGCCGCCAACAGCGAAGCCAAGGTGACGCGAGAGTTCAAAGCCATGGCCCAAGCCGCAATCGAAGAGAACGATGCGGTCGCGCACCAGTTCCTCCAGTGGTTCCTCGAAGAGCAACTTGAGGAAGAGAGCAAGATGGCCAAGCTGATGGACCTGGTGTCTAGCGGCATCAACCTGTTTCAGGCCGAGCCGTTGCTGGATGCGTTTGAGGAGGGGTAGCGTCGGCAACAACCACCCGACGGCCTCGTGGAATCCAAATCTGAACCCACGAGGTCGCCGGGTGGTTTCCCCCGGCGCACCCTACTCCGCCTCTTCCGCTGCCGCCGCCAGCACCCGAGGTGTCAACGAGATATCCCCGTTGATGCCTGAGATGTCCAGCGTGCCCAAACCTTCGCCAAGTCGGCCCGTGATCCGCTGAGCGCTTCGGGCCTCGTCCGTCAGGGGCACCGTACACGACACATCGCCACGAAGCGTCGAAATCGACACGCGGCAGTCGCATCCGTCCGGCAATGCGACATGAGTATCGCCATTGACCGTCCGCACATTGACCGAACCGGTAACGGGCGTGTTGAACTCAACCTTCACATCGCCTGACACCGACTCAACCGACAGCGTCTTTCCGTTCAGACCCTTCGCGGTAACGTCACCGGAAGCCGCGCGCGCGTTCACGTTGCCGTCGATTCGAGCAATCGAAATGTCGCCCGCCTTGTTCTCGAGGGACGCCATCGGTGTGATGATGTCTTCGAGCGAAAGGTAGCCACTCTGCAGTGTCACTTCGATCGGTCCGTTCAAGCCACGAAGGCTCACATCGCCCGCCGACGAGAACACGCGAGCCCCCTTGCCCGTGTCGGCAATCGTGACTTCGCCCGCGTCGGTGCGTACTTCGACTTCCGCCCCATGAACAAGCTGCAAAACAAGGTCCACGGTCAGGGCGGCAATCTTAGGCTGCCGGATGATGATCGCATGCTCGCTCTCTTCAACGATCAGCGTGTATTCCTCGGCCTTGGCCTTAGCATCCTCGGCATTGCTCCCCCGGACCTTCGCCCGCGCAGTCACCGTGCCCTCCTCGTGGCCCGAGGTCACCTTGACCGAACCGCACGGGTTCTCAATCTTGATGATCTTGCTGCCGTCAGCATTGAGCGGCAAAGTCAGGTCCCGCGACTCAACCACGCCAAACAGCGGGAAGTTGATGTTGCCTGCCTTGACTTCCTCAGCCGCCCGCTTCACGGCATCCAGCCCCTTCTGAGCACCCTGACGCGCCTGATCGGCGACCTGCTTCCAGTCCACCGACTCGCGAACTTCCTTATCCAGGTTGTTCATGAAGTCGACAAACCCCTTAAAGAAGTCGCCCTTCTGGCCTGGTTCGCCGGCTGGAGGTGGTGGCGGCGCATCGCCAGGACCATCACCCGGGGGCGGGGGAGTCGTCTCGGCTACCGGAGGCTCCTCGCTCGGGTTGTCGCCCTGAAAGGCGTCAATCAGTTCGGCGGCGTCTTCGGGCGAAATCTTGCCCTCCTGCACCATCTTCAATATCCTTGTTACTTCTTCCTTCACGCGGTCACCTCCTTCATTCGAGACTTGGCTTCATCAGCCGTGATCTCCCCTCGTTCAAGCATTTCGAGAATCGAGCGGCGCTGTTCCGACGCCTTCTTGAGCTCCTTCTTGCTGGGCTCCGCGTTGATCGGCTTTAAGTCCAGCGTGTCGAGCAGCGCATCGAGCCGTGAGCGAAGGGTCGGATAGCTCAGCCCGACTTCCTTTTCCATCGCGGTTAGATTGCCCCGCGTGCGCAGAAACACCTCAAGAAAATGCGCCTGCTCGGTGTCGAGTTGGGCGAGTCGGGGAATTCGGAACTTGCCTCGAATCACGACGCCAGTGTCTTCGGCGGTGAGCTCGCTCACGTAGAGCGGCCCTCCCCCAACCGGATCGCGAGCAGGCATGGTATGGAGCGTTTTTTCACCCATGATGTTCAGATTACTCAAGATTCCTAAGGCGCGTTTCAGGAAATGAGAAGTTTTGGGGCCTTTGGCGGGGAAAGTTGGCAGTTGGCAGTTTGCAGCGGGCAGTTCGCAGTAACGGAGGGACGAACGGCGCGCTTGCGGCCGGTAAGCGTTCGAACTGCTAACTGCTAACAGCAAACTGCTAACTCTCCCCACCCGGTACCCTCTCCCTATGGCCCTTGACGTCGTCGCCCTCACCCGCCGCCTGGTGGATATCCCATCAATCTCCGGCAACGAACGGGAGTGCGGCGAGTTTCTCGACGGCTTCCTGAGCGGGCTGGCTCAAGGTTACGGCGGCACCGTCACGCGCATGCCGGTCGAGGACGACCGGTTCAATGTCCTCGCCACCTTCGGCGAGCCCACACTCACCTTCAGCACCCACTTCGACACCGTGCCGCCCTTCATCCCATCAAGAGAAGACGACACCTGGATCCATGGGCGTGGAAGTTGCGATGCCAAGGGAATCCTCGCCGCCATGATCGGGGCCGCCGAACGGCTGCTCAGCGAGTGCAGGACCGGGCTGGCGCTGCTCTTCGTTGTGGGCGAGGAGCAAGGCAGCGCCGGCGCCTATACCGCCGCAAAATATGGCATCGGGAGCAAGTTCCTCATCAACGGCGAACCCACCGAGAACAAGCTCGCGGTCGGCACCAAGGGCGCGCTCCGCATCGAGCTCCATGCTCACGGCCGCATGGCCCACTCCGCCTATCCGGAGCTCGGACAGTCCGCCATCGAGCCGCTCATTGATGTCCTCGCCGATCTGAAAGAAGCCGATTGGCCGGTCCATCCGCGACTCGGGCCGACAACAATGAACATCGGAACGCTGCAGGGCGGGCGCGCACCGAATGTTATCCCCGACGCCGCCAAGGCTGAACTTCTCATTCGCCTCGTCGACGACCCTGACGCCGTCCGCAATCAAATCCGCGACATTGTCGCCGACCGCGTTGAGGTTCGCGAGGTGCTCTGCATTCCCGCAGTCGAACTCGGCACCGTCCCGGGCATCGAAACGTGCGTGGTGAAGTACACCACCGACATCCCGGCGCTCGGCCCGGCCTGGGGCGAGCCTTATCTCCTCGGACCCGGAACGATTCACGTCGCCCATACCGAGCACGAGCGACTCTCTAAGCGAGAGCTGTCCGATGCGGTCGATCTTTACGCCCGCATCGGACGCGAGTTGCTCTAGATCACGCCCGAGGCGCGAAGCGTTGGGTAGTGGCAGGCCTTGAACTTCTTACCGCTACCGCACGGGCACGGATCGTTGCGACCGACCCGGCTCCAGTCCACATCCGCCAAGTAGCCATCGGCCTGACCCGGCATGATGATGGGCGACACCGCCGACGTCGCATCGGCGGTCATCCCCAGCGCTGCCGACTCCGCGGGTTCATCCTCGATCCGCGTCATCGACGGCTCAGCAACTTGGGGCTGATTCACCTGAATCTCCGCTCGGAAGATCATCTTCACCGCCTCATCGCGAATCTGCCGCAACGTGTTCTGGAACAGATCATACGTCTCGCGCTTGTATGCAACCAGCGGGTCGGTCTGGCCATAACCGCGCAAGCCGATACCTTCGCGGATGTACTCGACCACCTGAAGGTGATCCATCCACTTGTCGTTGACGGCACGTAGCATGACCTGCTGCTCGAGATACTTCATGATCTCCGGGTCATAGCTCGCAACCTTGGCCTCATACGCTCGGTGCGCCACTTGCTGGACGAACGCAGTGATGGGCTCGCCTGGAGCGTGCTGTTCCAGGTCGCTCAGCGTCGCATAGTCGATAATCGGGAACAACTCGGCAAGGTCCTCATATAGAACCTCATAGTCGTAGACCCGACCCACCTGCTCATCAATCATCCAGGCGTTTTCGCAGACCTCGGCCATGAGCTCGTCAATCTGGCCGATGAGGTCGCTGCGCACGTCGCGCTCGCCGATGAGAATCTCGCGTCGCCATCCGTAAATGTGCTCGCGTTGGGCATTGAGAACGTCGTCGTACTCGAGAACGTGCTTTCGCGCTTCGAAGAAGTGATTCTCGATCCGTTCCTGCGTCTTGGCGATCATGCCCGACAGGAACTTGGTGTCCACCTGCTCCATCGGAGGCCACGCCTTCAGAAGCGGGTTTTCCAACATCTTGGCGTTGAAGATCTTCCACAGCTGGTCTTCGAGAGCCACAAAGAACCGGCTCTCACCCGGATCGCCCTGGCGGCCCGCACGACCACGTAGCTGGTTGTCGATTCGGCGGCTCTCGTGTCGCTCTGTACCCAAGATGTAAAGTCCACCCAGGGCCCGAACTTCCTCGGAAAGCGTCCGGCGCTCGGTGTCATCCAGCGGCAACGGCGGTGCGGCTCGCTCCTTGCCACCGCGACGGTAGCTCACGAACGTGCCCGTGTACTCGTCATACTCACCTTCGCCCATCTCGCGCGCGCGCTCGACAAGCTCGTCTTGAACGCGACCACCGAGCAAGATG
>CAZPHD010000079.1:0-6259 GCA_964586225.1 uncultured Fimbriimonadaceae bacterium | reverse complement strand
GTTTTAGCGCGGGTTAGTGCGGATTAGTTCGGATTGGTTCGGATTAGCGCGGGTTGGCGCCAATCCGAACCAATCCGAACCAATCCGAACAAACCCGAGCCAATCCCCCTACTTCTTCTTCCGTCGGCGAATGACGGTCGCGGCGCCGATGCCAAGAGCCGCGAGCGAAGCCGGCTCCGGAACGGCGGGCGGCGGAAGCTCCAAATAGACGTAGTCGCAGAAGCCCTTGCCGGTCAGCAGCGCCTTGATGCCGACGTTCTCTACGGAACCGTTGACTTCCTTGAACTCAAACGACTTGGAGCCGCCCGGCTTGATTGCCGAGCTGGTCGATCCAGCGCGATATCCGGCAATGCCGCCCGTTCCGTTGTAGTTCTGGTTGTAGTTCCAGCCGCTGATCGTCTGACCTTTGGCGGTCATGTCGTCGTTGTTGTCCAGCAACCAGAAGCCGTAAACGTTCGAGACCGAGTAGGTCTTGTTGTTCATGGTCACGGTGGGCGAGCCGGTCAGCTTCACCGTCCAGTTCTTGGGACCGTTGTTGGTGATTTCGATGCCTGTCCACGAGGCTGGAGTCACAAACTGGCTTCGTGACTGCGCGCTGGCGGTGCCAACCATAGCGACACCGATGAGGCTGATAAGTGCTGTCTTCTTCATGAAAGTATCTCCGAGGCGATTGACCACGGAGATCGCATGAGATGAGCCACTTGCACGAGCTGCCGCAAGAACAAGAACAACTACTTGGACGGAGCGGTGTACTTGGCGGTGCGCTTCATCGTGAATGACACCTCGACCGACATCCCATTCGTCACCATCTTGCAGCTGCCCGATCCGAGCACCGTTCGACCGTCATCTTGGGCGACATGGAACTGGTAGGGCTTGATCTGGGTCACGTTCTTCTCGCTGAATCGGAACTCGATCAGGTAAGTCGGCTGGCCGTTCAACGAGTGCGGCCCGAGGTACACATACTCACCCTTGACCGGGGTTGAGCCCGCGTTGAACTTGCCGGGCCACTTCGCGCCTGGCTTGACCCGGCCCTGCGGGAGAACGACGTCCGAAGTGCCTTCATCGGCGGACATGGGCACGCGGAAGTCAACGATCGTGATCGCCTGAACACGATTGCGCTCATCTCGCTCCCACAATCCTGAAATGTCGAAGCCGCTCTTCAGCATCTCCTCTGTTTGCTTGAAGCCACCGGTCGTGTTGAGGATCACGTTTCGCGTCTTCACGTCCCAGAAGAGGGTCTTGCCTTCCTGCTTGACGAACTGCTCGTCAACGAACATTCGGGCGTCCACCGTACCGCCCTCCGCGCGCATGTCCACCTTCATTTCGTAGGAGAGCACCAGCCGAGGGGTCGGCCGAACCTTGATTTCGACCGCATCTTGAGTCAAAGCGAGCGCGGCAACCAGCAGCATCATGTGCTATAGCTTACCGCTGGGGATAAAATGCGCCATGCGAGCAGTTGCGGCGTTTCTTGCTTTGTCTTGGTGGGTTGTGACCCCGGCCCAGGCCATCTACCGTCCGTCGCCATCCGAACTGGCCGAGGCTTACAAACGTGCCGACGCGTTGAGTCCAGATGGTCGGGTCTTTAACCTGACCCTGACTGTCACGTGGGTTGGTGATGACGCGCTCTGGTATCGAAAGGCCGAGCCTCAGAATCGCCACTCCTACGTTGTCGCGTTCTTGAAGGCCGGCACCAAGGCCCCGCTCTTTGACCACGACGCTCTTGCCAAAGCGCTTGCCGCCGCCGCGGAACGCAACGTCGACGGGCAAGCGATCCCGATGTCGGGTGTGCTCGTCACCGACGATCTCGGTGCGGTTGAGTTCACGGCCTTCAGCAAGCGCTGGCGATGGGTCCGGGCGACGGCGAAGCTCGAAGCCCTCGGTGCCGCGCCTCCGCCGGCCGAACCTGCGCCCGAAGCACCGCTGGAAGAGAAGCCCGTCTATCCGTGGGAGATGTCGCCTACGGAGGCGTACCAGCAGGGACCCCGCGGAGGTCGTTCCCCCGACGACAAGTGGGTCGCTGAGGTGCGAGAGGGTGTGGTCACGATCCGCGCGAACGCGCCCGACGGTCCTTCGAACAAGGTCGATCTCACCAACGTCACCGAAGTCGAGTGGGCGCGTTCCTCCAAGTTCTTGCTCGCTAAGAAGCGGTTGGATGGCGATCGCAAGGAAGTGTTCCTCGTCGAGTCTTCGCCGCGTAACGCCCACCGGGCACGACTCGAACGCCGACTCTACGATCAGCCCGGTGATCAACTCGACCGCTATGAGCTATTCATCTGTAATCCCGAAACGGGTGCGACGAAGAAGGTGGACTTGGAGCCGATTCTGGCCGGTGGTCAGCCTTGGGCCTCGCCGCCGCGTGGACGCTGGCTCGAAGGTGATCGCATCGCCTTGCAGTTCCCGGATCGGGGCTACCAGCGCTACCGTGTCGTCATCGTCAACCCCGACGGCTCGGTGTTCACGCAGATTGACGAGAAGTCGACCACCTTTGTGGATACAACCAGCACGATCTATCGCCCCCTCACCAAGTCAAGCGACGTCATCTGGCGCTCGGAGCGGGATGGCTATGGCCACTTGTATCTGATCGACGGCACCAACGGCCAAGTCAAGCGCCAACTCACGAAAGGAAGTTGGGTTGTACGTTCGGTGGAGCATGTCGACGAAGATGCAGGCTACGTTGTGATCTCCGCCAACGGCATGCGACCGGACGAGGATCCGTATCACATTCACTACTATCGCGTGCCGCTTGCGGGCGGCGACCCCATTCCGCTGACTCAGGGCCACGGTAGCCATCGTGCCCAATTCTCACCGGGTAACAAGCGTTTCGTGGTGACGTATTCGCGCGTCGATGCCGCGCCGATCCATGAAGTCCGCGACATGGACGGCAAGCTCATCCTTGAGTTGGAAAAGGCCGATGTGAGTGGGCTCGCCGAATTGAAGATCCCGACCGTTGAGGTGTTCTCCTCGAAAGGGCGTGACGGTCAGACGGACATCTGGGGTGTCGTTGTGCGCCCGATCAACTTCGATCCAACCAAGAAGTATCCGATCATCGAGAACATCTACGCGGGCCCTCACGATAGCCACGTGCCGAAGACCTACTTCCCGATCATGCGCATGCAACGGCTGGCGGAGCTTGGCTTCATCGTCGTCCAGGTCGACGGTATGGGCACGCGCAACCGTGGCAAGAAGTTCCACGACGTCTGTTGGCAGAACATCGCCGATGCGGGCTTCCCGGACCGGAAGCTGTGGATTCAGGCCCTCGCGAAGAAGTATACGTATATGGACGCTACTCGTGTAGGCATCTACGGCACGTCCGCTGGTGGGCAGAACGCAGCGGGCGCGTTGCTGTTCCACGGTGACTTTTACAAGGTCGCCGTCGCCAGCTGCGGATGCCACGACAACCGCATCGACAAGTATTGGTGGAACGAGCATTGGATGGGCTACCCGGTTGGGAAGCATTACGATGAGCAGAGCAACATCACCCAGGCGGGCCGCCTCCAGGGTCGGTTGTTGTTACTCGTCGGGGAGATGGACCGCAATGTCCCGCCGGAGTCGACGCTCCGCTTTGCCGACGCGCTCATGCGGGCTCGCAAAGAGTTCGATCTGCTGGTATTGCCCGGTATGGATCACACGGACGGTGGGGTCTATGGCGAACGAAAGCGACGCGATTTCTTTGTTCGCTGGCTTCATGGCGTCGAGCCTCCGAACTGGAACGGACAGTGAACCTCCTTGCGCAGCACTGGGCCGAAGTTTGGATTCCGGGGTCGGTGGGGTTAATCCTCACCGGTGCCCCGATCTGCTTTCTGCTGAGGCTCATTTTCCTAGGCTTCGCAAGCCGGAACTGGCCAACCGTTCCGGGAAAGGTGATCGAAGCCCGGCACATCGAGCGCCGACCTTCCCAGCGGGTCCTTCATGGCTTCGCTCGAATCACCGTCGAATACGAGATCGAAGGTCGGCTCTACCGGACCACCAATCTTCGATATGGTCACGGCATCGAGGCAAACACATTGCTTGCTAAGGACCTGATCGAGGCCCATCCCGAGGGCACGGAGGTCAACGTCCACGTGTGGGGCAAGGAAGCAGTGCTGCTGCCGGGCCCGTCAGGCTGGCTCTTCATCTATCTGCCCCTGTGCCTGTTCGTCTTCGGGGCCATACTCTACGGATTGATCACGAGGTCCTAGCTGTTCCGGCACGTTCCCCTCAACCGAGGGCCAGGGCCATGGGCGGTAGCGGGCTCCCGGAATCCGTACGCCAAGCCGGGCGACCTCGTCCCAGCTTTGTGGGTTGTCGGTCACCGAAACTTCAAGGTCGGGGCGGTGGAGCTTTAGGAACTTGGCCGTGAGGCTCGCAACCGGTCCCTCGGCCGTGATCTGCTTCAGCTCGGGCACGGGGTCGTTGGCTTTGATGAGCGTCCGCATCGAGGCGATCACGGCGCTGATCGAATCTCCCGTCAACGCGAGAGGCTCCCAGCCTTCAGGTCCGCCAGGAAGCACCAGGTGCAGCACTTGGGCGTAGAACTCAGGCGCACACAGGGAAGTCTACACCAGCGACGTCTCCGACCGTTCGGGCAACACGGTGACGTTGGGGCCCTCACCGCGATCAACCAGCCGTAGCGACTCGGACGGCTCGGGCGCCTCCACACGGCCATGCTTGCCCCAGCCTCGTAGCTCCGGCATCTCTCCCGGGTAGGGTGTGGCCAGCGCCAACTGCCGCAACTCGCGAAAGCCGATCGAATCCACCGGGTTCGCTAGAACCTCCGGCGACGTTGTCCCCGACGGATAGGGATTCGCCGCGCCGTCCGTCAGGGGTCGAAGCTCGACCGCATAGCCGGTAGCGGGTTCGCCGTGAAGATGATGGCGGAAGAAGGCGCCAGCCGTCTCTCGCATTCGCCTCGAATAGTCGCGGGGACCCAGGAAGCGTGTCCAGCCCAAAAACGCCTCATGCTTGCGATAGGCGCCACCGAGCTTGCGATGCGTCATCTCGACGGCACCGGGCTCGTCATCTTCGGCGACCATCAGCAAGAGCGGGCGTGGGGCACGAGCGGCCAGGAGATGCGCCCAGTCGCCAAGCTCGCTTAGACCCGGCACCTCGTGGAATGCGCCGGACATGTGATTCTCCTGACTGTGGGCGGTGCCGGTGACCGCGACCGCCGAGAATCGATCATCCAAGATCGCGGCAAGCAGTGCCGCATCTCCGCCCCAACCAGCGCCCGTCAAGCCGACCCGCTCGATCAGCAATCCACCCATTGAGCTGACCACGTCGAGCGCCCGCAGAAGGTCCCACACGTACACGCCCAGGGCAGGGAAGGCGTCCGCGAGTGCGATATCGGTTCGGTCGCCCATCCCCGCACGATCGCCGACGCCCGGCGGGTCGAGTGCCAGCGTCACAAACCCGCGCAACGCCATCGCGATGCCGAAGCTCTGCGCCCATTCTGAGTGGCGGCCATCGCCCCACGCATCAGACGCATACACCAGCGCGGAGTGCGGCCCGTCGATATCCGGCCGATACACCGTCAGCGGCACCGTCACCCCTGGTTGCGATTCGAACACCCATTGCTCGGTCAGGTAGCCATCAAACGACGTCTGCCCCAGCTTGCGCAAGTGCAGTTCGGTGCGTGGCAGCAAGGGCTCCAAGCCGAGGCACTTGCGAACCTCGACCGGGTCAGCGGCCACCAGTTTGGCGCGGGCTCGCTCGCGTCGTCGCGCATCGAGAAGCTTAGTGAGATCGGCGACATCAAGGGGCATAGGGGATTATGGGCGTATAATCGCACCTCGTGCGGCTGGCGAAGGCGATCCTGTTAAGGTTGTTTTTCGGCGTGGTGAGTCTGATCTTCATCACGTTCGTCGCGTTCGTGGCGGATGAGTTGGCCCCCGGCGACGCAGCAACGGTTCGTGCCGGTGAAAAAGCGACGCTTGCCCAAATCACCCGTCTCCGCCGCGACATGGGCCTCGACCGGCCGTGGCACGTGCGCTACTTCGAGAGTCTTGGCAAGATGGCGAAGGGCGACTTCGGCGAGAGCTACCTCGGTATCCGCGAACCGGTCGTCGACATCATCAAGCGCAACCTTCCGATGACGCTTCGACTCGCGACCATCGCGATCTTGGTCGCCATCATGATCGGATTGACCCTCGGCACCTTAGCCGCGATCAATGAGAATCGCGGAGCCGATCGGGCCGTTCTCACGCTGAGCACGTTTGGCGTCACGGTGCCCGCGTTTGTGCTTGGTCCACTTCTCGCGATCCTGTTCAACCAATATCTGAAC
>CAZPHD010000078.1:0-6671 GCA_964586225.1 uncultured Fimbriimonadaceae bacterium | reverse complement strand
ATTCGTGATGGCCACCGGCGAACTCTCCAATGGCGAAGTCGCGCGCCTCGAAGTCCGTAAGGCGATGGTCGAGCACGGGTACGTGGACTGCATCGTGCAACTCACGGGCCAGCTCTTTGCTAACACGCAGATCCCGTGCTGCCTCTGGTTCCTGTCAAAGAACAGAGGCGGCGGAGGCGGCTTCCGCGCGCGGAAGAACGAGATCCTCTTCATCGACGGCCGAAAGCTTGGCACGCTCATTCCTGGCTCGCGCAAGCAGAAGCAACTGTCGTCGGAAGAGGTCGAGAAGATCGCATCCGTCTACCGCGAGTTCAAGCGGAAGGGCACGCCCGCCGAGGTCGCGGGCTTCTGCAAGGCCGCGACGCTCGACGAGATCCGGGAGCACAACTACGCGCTGACGCCAGGCCGCTACGTCGGCGCGGCCGAGAGCGACGACGCCGACGAGCCGTTCGAGGACCGCTTCCCGCACCTGGCGGCGACGCTTGATGAACAGTTCACGCAGTCCGCAGCGTTGGAGAAGCAGATCCGTGCTTCGCTCGCTGAAGTCGCCAAGGCCGCGGGGCTCGATGGCGTCTCACCTCGCGCAGCCTATGCCCGGCCCAATGGGGTGGCGGTGCTCGCTTCGAAGGGGGCGCGGCGATGAGTGGTTCTGCACCAGACACACCAGTCGGCGGCGACGCCGATGGATTCCCCAGGCGGCATCGCCTTGATTTCAAGTTCGAACCGATCGTCGATGCCAAGACCGGCGAGAAGGGCGTGGCCGTTGTGCTCGATCCCGCGCGGTACAGAGTTGTCGAAGATGCTGATGAGCCGATGGTCATCGACAAGTTGGACCACTTTGCAATCCCGATGCGGGAAGTTCAGCGAATGATCGATGAGGCGTTTTCTCGGACACCGACCGGACAGGGACAGCGTCTCGGAAGCGCGCGAGAGTACATTCAGCGCCGGCGGGAGGAGATCAAGAAGCGACTCACCGACCAGACCACGCCGCCGCACTCGTTCGTGGACCGTTCTGAGGAGTTCCTGGCCCAGCTCCCCGACGGCGTCCACGGCTTTGCGGTCTTGTCAGTGGACTTGGTCGGATCCACCAAGCTCTCCAACTCGCTCGACGCCGTGACGAACGCCCGCGTCGTCAGCGTGGTCCTAGAGGAGATCGCTGCTGTCGCCCCGTGTTTCCACGCCCACATCCTCAAGTTCACGGGGGATGGCGTGCTGGCCTACATCCCGCCGCCGTCGTTCCTGACGGCCAACGACAACGCAATCGACGGAGCCCTCACGGTGAGAGGGCTCATCCGCGATGCGGTCAACCCAACGTTTGCGGAGCTGGGCTATCCGGCGCTTGACGTGCGCATAGGCATCGAATCGGGGGGGGCGGTCGCCATGACCGTCGGGCACGTTTCCTCAAAACGGCAACGCGATCTGATCGGCCAGACCTTGAATATCGCCTGCAAGATTCAGGCATCGGGCGCGCCGGGCGAAATCCGGATCGGGCAGGTCGCCTATCAGAACATGCACACGATGTGGAAGCGGGGATGCGATCGTGCCCCGACGCCGGCGGGCTGGACGTACACACTGCCGGACGGCGGTGACTATCCGCTCTACATCTTCACGGCTACGGGGGCGATCCTCAAATGAACTTCCTTTCGCCCATGTTGACAATCATCGGAGACGAACCGAAGGGCTGGCACGCCCCTCTCCGATCAGAGCACCGGCACATACCCGGCGTAGTTGCGGGGGTGCTCCATGGCGCTTGACCCTTGGCCGACCGTTTCGATCGGCGAAGTCTGCGACGGCATCTTCGACGGGCCGCACGCAACGCCCGCGAAGATCGACAGTGGTGCGGTCTTTCTTGGCATTTGGAACATCGAGAACGGGCGAATTGACCTCTCGACGACTGAGCACATCTCCGAGGCGGACTGGCCGCGATGGACTCGGCGCGTGGAGCCGACGGAGGGCGATTTGGTCTTCTCCTACGAAACCAAACTCGGCTGCGGCGCGTTGATTCCGGCGGGCCTCCGGTGTTGCCTTGGCCGTCGCATGGCGCTCGCCCGCCCGAACCGTCGCAAAGTTGATTCTCGCTTCTTGCTGTACACGTTTCTCGCGCCGGACTTCCAAGAGTGCATCCGCAACTACACGATCTCCGGAAGCACGGTGGACAGAATCCCGCTGCTGGAGTTCCCGAAGTTCCCCATCAGACTCCCGCCTCTCCCCGAGCAGCGGGCGATTGCGCGGGTGCTGGGGGCATTGGACAACAAAATCGAACTGAATCGGCGGATGAATCGGACGCTAAAGGACATGGCTCGCGCTCTGTTTAGCGACTGGCTTGAACGCATGGAGAGCGAGCTTGAGACGGTGACGACACAATCGCTGACCGACTCGGGCGTGCTCGTCATTGGTGACGGGTACCGCGCCAAGCGCAGCGAACTGCGACCGACGGGCCTCCCGTTCGCGCGGGCGGGCAACATTGACGGCGGATTTCAGTTCACAGACTGCGAGTACATGGGCGTTGATGGAGTTCAGGCCGCGGGCGACAAGTTGTCCCGGCCACTCGACTCGGTGTTCACGTCCAAGGGCACAGTTGGACGCCTTGCGCTGGTGTCGAAGAACACACCGACATTCGTATATGCGCCACAGCTCTGCTTCTGGCGCGCGGCCGATCCTTCACGCCTCAACCCGTTCGTCCTGCACCAATGGATGCACGGCGACGAGTTCGGCGAGCAGGTGGACATGACCAAGGGCCAGACCGATATGGCGGACTATGTCAGTCTGACTGATCAGCGTCGCATGCGGATCACACTGCCCTCACCGAAGCGACAGGCCGAGGTAGGGCGGCACCTGGAGCGTCTCTACGGCATGATGGATCAGAACACCACGCAGATCGGCACGCTTGCGGCGCTCCGCGATTCGCTACTGCCCGTTCTCTTATCAGGCGAACTCCGCCTGCATCACGTGTCGGCGGCCGTTAAGGAGGTCGTCGCATGAGCAGATTCGACGATTTTCCGAAGCAGATCAACGTACCGATCCCCACGGATGACACCGGCATGGTCGGGCGTGAGTGCCCCAATGCTGAATGCGAGGGGTACTTCAAACTCCAGCCTGGAACGGGCCTGACGGGCGATGATCTCGACTGTGTATGTCCGTATTGCGGCCATCGGGACAAGCCGGACCAGTTCTGGACGAAGGAGCAGATCGAGTACGCGAAGTCATACGCGTTCCGTGCCATCGGGGACATCGTGACCCGCGAGTTGAAGAAGCTCGAGTTCAATCACCCGCCGCGCGGTGCGTTCGGTATTGGCATCAGCATGACACTGAAGGAAGGGCCACGCGCCCCCCTTCGGCACTACCGAGAGAAGGCACTCGAAACCGAGGTCGTGTGCGACCAGTGCACCCTTCGGTACAGCGTGTTCGGTGTCTTTGGGTTCTGCCCAGATTGCGGATGTCACAACTCCCGTCAGATCTTGGAGAAGAACCTGGACCTTGCGATGAAGGTGATTGAGTTCTCTCAAGCCGCGCCTACGCCCGAGATCACTGAGAATCTGGTTCAGAACGCGCTTGAAGACGTGGTTTCGTCGTTTGACGGATTTGGTCGCGAACTGCTGGGTGCCCACGCCGCGCGAGCAAATGATCCGAAGAAGGCGTCCAGCGTGTCGTTTCAAAGCTTGACTGGTGCGGACAAGTCGTTGCAGGCCTTGTTTGGGACGTCCCTTCAGACGCTGACGACGCCAGAAGAGTGGAAGCTCATGGTCCGCTGCTTCCACAAGCGTCATGTGATCGCCCACAAAGGCGGGGTAATCGACGAGAAGTACATCGAGCAATCAGGCGACGACACCGCAATCGAAAGGCGAAAGGTGCGTGTCTCAGCAGATGAGGTGCGGATGCTCGTGGCTGCCGTTCGGTCGCTGGGAGATGGGTTGTGGCGGTACTTCACGCCGGCGGCCCGGTCGGCGGAGGTGCCCAAGTGAACGTGTTCATCTCGTACAGCGTGGCAGACGTTGACCTATTGCGCAGGGTGGCTCAGGTGATCGCGGCGGGTGGGGATAAGCCTCTGTGCTGGGACACCAGCAAGACGCCTGGCCACGAAGTCTGGCCCAGCATCTTCGGATGGATCGACGCGAGCGACCTGGTCATCGTCATCATCACAGATCAAACCGTGGCGCGGGCAATGTCCGTCGGGCAGGAAGTTGGGCATGCACGAGCCAAGGGAAAGCCGATCGTGCCGCTTGTCGCCGCTGGGGTCAGGCCAGAGGACCTCGGGTGTCTGAACGGGGTGATCTATCAACCCATCAGTCGAGAGAACACAAGTGATGCGCTCGCCGCTGTTCAGCGGGTTCTCGACGGGATGAAGATGCAGAAGGCCGAGGCGCAGCGCCAGTTGCTAGTGGTCGGTGGGATCGTCGGTCTGCTGTGGCTGTTCGGCCAGAATGGGTAATCGAAGAAGTTCCGCGATTCAAGAGGTTTATGTGATTCCCAAGACGTTGGACAAGATCGAGGCCGCCGACATCCAGTCCCTCGTCACCAATGGTGACGAGGAACGCCGGACGTTGGACTTCAAGCGCGACCTGCCGGGCAACACCGACAAGGACAAGAACGAACTCCGCGCAGATGTCACCTCCTTCGCCAACGCCGGCGGCGGCGACCTCATCTTCGGCGTGGATGAGGCGGGCGGCGTGGCTACGGCCGTGCCGGGTTTGCCCGGAGTCGATGCCGACGCGGAGATCCGCCGCATCGAGGCCGTCATTCAGACCAGCATCGACCCGCGCGTGCCCGGGTTTGAGTCACGGGCTATCGCGATCCCGGGCAAAGGGCCGGTGATCGTGGTCCGCGTGCCAAAGAGCTGGCGCGGCCCGCATCTGGTCAAGATCAACGACACGTTTCGGATGTTCGGGCGCAACAGCAAGGGCAAGTACATCTTCGATGCCACGGAGATCCGTTCGGCGTTCGCGCTGTCGGAGCAGTTGCCGGAGCGCATCCGGCGCTGGCGGGATGATCGGTTGGCGCGCATCATCGGGGGCGCTGGCCCGGTTGCACTCGGCCCGGGCGCGCTGCTGGTGATCCACGTCGTGCCGTTGTCATCGTTTGCCGCCGGCCAACAGGTGTCGGTCGAGGCCATTCAAAAGTCCTCGCAGCAGTTTCCGCCGCTGTGCGAGGGCGGCGGCGACACCCGCGTCAACATTGACGGCCTGCTCAAGTTCACAGGCGGACGTGCAGGCGCTCCGGGAGCCTCGTCGTACTGTCAGGTGTTCCGATCGGGCATCGTCGAGGGTGTCTCGGCGCGGGTAGTGAACACGTACGAAGATCGACCTCGCATACCCAGCACGTGGCTTGTGCAGAAGGTCGTCGAGAGTGTGAAACAGTACCGCGACGGGCTATTGGCCTCCGACGTAGCACCACCCTTCACCGTGCTGGGAACGCTGTCAGGCGCTAAGGGAGCGATCCTGGCCGTAAACCAGCGGTTTGTCGTTTGGGATCACTATCCCGTTGATCGCGACTTCGTGTCCTTGCCCGAAGCATTGATTGAATCCAAGGACAGCGATCTGCTGGAAGATCTGCGGCCGCTCTTCGATGGTGTGTGGAACGCCTGCGGCTGGGTGCGTTGCTTCGACTACAACGAACAAGGCAAGTGGGCACCTCCCGCCTGAGCATCAGCGAAAGGACGTTTCGGCATGACGTGGCACGGCTCTGAATCCCAGTTTGAGTGGACGACCATTGAGCGGCTCAAGTCGCTCGGGTATGTCTATGTCCACGGGTCGGAGTTGGGCGCTGCTGCGAGGCCCGATGACTCAGAGGTCGTGCTCAAGGACCGGCTGCGGGCATTCCTCGTCGCCCGCTACGGGCGGACAGTCACTCGGCCCGATGGGCTGCCGGATGCGGCGATCGAAACAGCCGTCGCCAAGTTCGCACGGCCCGAGGGAGTGGACACGCTCCGCCGCAACGCCGCGCTGCACGCCATGCTTCGCGGTGGCGTGGAGATTGCGGTCGAAGAACCGCCCCCCCACGGCAGCGGGAAGGGCATCCCCGCGAGTAAGCGCATCGCGCACATCTACGCGGTGGACTGGGAGACGCCGGAGAACAACGAGTTCCTGGTCGTGAACCAGTTGCCCGTGCACGGGACAAGGGAGGGGGGCGGAAACGACCGCCGCCCGGATGTCATCGTGTACGTGAACGGGCTGCCGCTGGTCCTGTTCGAGTTGAAAAACCCCTACGACGACCAGCCCACGGTGGCGGATGCGATCAACCAGATCGGCCACTACCGCCACGAGATCCCGCAACTCTTTGACCACAACGCGCTGTGCATCGCCTCCGACGGCGTGACCACGCTGCATGGCATGTGGACGGCGAACGAAGAGTGGTACGCGCCGTGGAAGAGCATTGATGGGGTGAGTGTCGAGCGGGGAACGACGGGGAGCATGAAGACGCTGGTCGAGGGGCTGCTGCCCAAGGACCGGCTCTTGGCGTACATGCGCGACTTCATCGTGTTCGAGGCGGTGGGCGCGGCGGGCGGGAAGATCATCAAGAAGGGCGGGAAGTATCACCAGTTCTTCGCGGTGCGGATCGGGGCGAGGAAGATCTTGGAGTCGGTTCGCGCCGGCAGCGCGGACAAACGACTCGGCGTCATCTGGCACACCACCGGCTCGGGGAAGTCGCTGTCGATGTGCTTCCTGGTCGGGATG
>CAZPHD010000077.1:0-6879 GCA_964586225.1 uncultured Fimbriimonadaceae bacterium | reverse complement strand
GTAGGAAGCTCCGCTCGAAGTCCGTCAGTCGCCGCGAGTATTGATCGCGGAGGCGCGTAAACTTCGATTCCAACGCCACCGGACGGCCGCCGACGAACACGCCCACCACGTTCGACGTCAACTCAAACGGGTCGCCGTCGGTGATCACCAGGTTGCCAAGCTTGCCGGTTTCGATCGAACCCAACCGATCGGCCACGCCCATGATCTCCGCCGACCAGAGCGTCAGCGCCTTCAAAGCATCCGACGGGCTGAGGCCATAAGCACACGACTGACCCACCCGAACGGGCAGGTTAAACGAGCCCGAGTTGTCCTCCGACATGAACGCGAACTTCACACCCGCCTTAGCCAAGAGGTGCGGCAACACAAACGTCGTGTCGTACGGGTCCCAGTCATTCGCCGGCGCATTTGACGAAAGCGTGCTTCGACCCGCGGGTTGGATGATCACGGGGATGTTCTCCTTCTTGAGCAGTTCAGCTTCTTTCCAAGCATCCGCCGCGCCCGCCAGCACCACCTTCAAGTTGTACTTCTTTGCAAACGCGACCGCCGCGCGAATCGAAGCCGCACTGCGCACACGAAGCATGACGGGAGCCTTGCCCGTCACATAGGGAACCATCGCCTCCATGCCAAGGTCGACCTTGTCCTTCCTGGCCGTGTAGTCGACAGCCCGCTTGAAGAACGCGTCCAGCTCTTGAGCACCACCGCCACCGCCTTGACCGCCACCGCCGCCCTGGCCGCCCTGCATATCCTCGTCGTGGTCATGATCGTCGCCGTCCACATGCTTGTGCACATGACCGGTGATTGGCGGATTGTATTCGCCCCCCATCAACTGCTCGATGTCGCAGCACGCGAGGCTGGCATCGAATGAGAAGCCGGTGCCCGCGCCGGGGAAGTTGACCATCAGGAAGTTCTGGTTCAGCGATTTCAGCTCGGGGGTCCACCCAAAGGTGTTCACGAGCGAGGCCTGACCGGAGACCGTGCCACCCGTTGGGCGGGTGAGCGTCGCGAGGATGCCGCCCATACGCGCGACCGGAAAGTGCTCGCTTTGCACCTGGATCGCGGTCTGGGCGAGCAGGTCGGGTTGATAGGCGCCAAGCTCGGAGTTGTCGTTCATCTGACCGATGGGCGACACTTCTGAGAGGCCCATCGACGTTCCGGCATCGATAAATCCCGGATAGACGTGCAGCCCCTTGGCGTCGACGATGGTTGTGCCTCCGGGCAAGTTGACCGTCTTGCCGACGGCGGTGATCTTGCCGTTTTGAACGACCACGGTGCCGCCCTCGATGGTTGGACCCGACATTGGATGGATGGTCGCGCCCACGATCGCGTAGGATCGCGCATCGGGAATCACGAGGGGCTTGGTCTTCTTGTTGACGTCGAGATTGGTCTTGAGCGTGCTGATGTTATCGACACCAAATGCATCGCGCCGCTGGAAGTAGACCTCGCCTTCGATGAGGGTCATCGCGGCGCGGGAGTACACGCTCAGCGGATGACCGTCCCAGATGACGATGTCGCCATCTTTGCCAACTTCGAGGCTACCCACGCGGTGGTCGATACCAAGTTGCTTGGCGGGGTTGATGGTGAGCGTGGCCAGGGCCTGGTCTTCGCTGAGGCCGCCATAGCGCATCGTTTTCGCGCCATCAATGGCGATGCTGGGCATGCCGCTGACGCCGTCGGTGTTGATAGAGACGTTAACCCCGGCGGCGGTGCAGATCGCGGCATTAAAGGGGATGGCGTCGTAGCCTTCGATTTTGAACGACCAGTTGTCGACGAACATCGACACGCCAACGCCCGCCTTAGCAAGTTCGGGGGCGATCTTGTAGCCTTCGAGCGCGTGCTGCATCGCGCCGATCTTGAAGCCGAACTCCTGGCTGAGGCGCACCATCATGAGCATCTCGTCCGCGCGGTAGCTGTGGCACTGGACCCAGATCTTGCCACGAAGGATGTCGGCGAGGGCTTCAAGGCGCAGGTCCTTGCGGGGCGGATCGCCCTTCTTGCCGCCCTTCTCATAGGCATCCCATTCGGCGATGTATGCTCGGGCCTCGGTGAACGCTCGACGATACAGCGCCTGGACGCCCATGCGGGTTCGCGGGAAGCGCGTGCTGGTCGCCGAACCTGACCGCGTGACGTTTTCGCCGAGCGCGAACTTGATCATGCGGGGGGCATCGGCGACAGGCATTTGATCGACTGGAGCCTGATATTTGAACTTGATGACCGTGCTCTGGCCGCCGACTGCGTTAGCGCTACCGTGGAGCGCCATGCCGGTGGTTTCGCCACCAGCGAGGGCCTGCCACACGTTCTTGGCGCTCGAGTCGAGGACATCGTAGATCCGCACATCGGCGGTGATGCTGTCGCTACCTTCGTTCGTGGCCTGGGTGCCGCGGTGGACGTGTCCATCCACGATGCCAGGGGAGATGACCTTGCCGGTCGCGTCGATGACGCGGACGCCGGCAGGAATACCGATATTCGAGCCAATAGCAGTGATCTTGCCCTTCTGGATCAGGATGTCGCCCCGCTCGATGGTGCCCTTGGTGACGGTGAGGATTCGTCCACCCTTGATGAACACATCACCCTTCGTCTGGAAGTCGGGCTTGCGCATCGCCTCCGTCTCAAACGGGCGGGTCTGGGCTAGGGCGCTATTAGCGCAGACCACCATCAACGCGATGATTCCAACTCGTCGCTTCACTTCGTCACCTCGGTCTTCGTTCCGTTCACCACGATCCACTTCACCTTTGAATCTGTCTTTGCAAAGTCGCCCGTCATCACGACGAAGCTGGCCGCCTTGCCCGCGGCCAAGGCTCCCATGTCGCTCAATCCGAAGATTTGCGCCGGAGTTACCGTCATCGCCTTCAGCGCGTCATCGCGCTTGACGCCAAGCTCAATGAGCCGTCGCACGTTCTCGAGATACTTCGACATGCCATCGCTCTCGGAGCTAAACGCGACCGGCACGCCGGCGGCGATCAGGTTCGCCACGTTCTTCGAACGCTCTCGCCAGGCTTCGCGCCGCTCCTCGAGAATCTCCTTGGGGGGCCCATCGGCGGCAGGGTTCACACCGGGCTCGATGCCCGTCGATATTCCAGCGAGCACGGGCACCTTCTGGGCGGCCAACTGCGCGGCCCGCTTTTGGGCATCACGGCCGCTCGCAATGATGACCTTGAATCCAAACTCCTCGCCCAATCGCAAGGCGCGGAGAATCTCAGGATCGCTGTCGGCAAACACCACGGCGGGTTGCTCGCCCTTCATGAGAGGAATTAGCGCGTCAAGGTCGGCGTCCTTCTTCGGGCTTGCGAGTTGCGCTTGCCGTTGGCCGTCGTGCAGGGTTTGACGTAGGAGCGAGATCACGCCCATGAGGCTGCCGGGATAGCCCTGGCCACTGCCCGCTCGGAACGACATCTCCATGCCAAATTCCTTCCCGGTCAGCTTGTCGCCTTCGACGATCGGGGCGATCGCGCCACTTCCCCGCAGCGTCTGGCCACCCGGGAAGAACGCGGCCATCGTGATGCCATTGTTGCGCGCATCGCTGACATAGGCGGAGAAGTTGAGACTATCCACAGCCTTCACCTGGGCCCGGATGCCCTTTCGGTTCTCGGCCCACATCGTCGCGGGAGCGCTGTTGGTGGCGGGCGGCGGAGTGGCGGCCGCAGGCGGATCGGGAAGCTTGAGACCACGAGTCGTGTAGGCGTCGATGAATCCGGGATACACGGTCATGCCCGTGCCGTCCACCGTTTCCGTTCCTGAGGGCGCGGTTACGCCCTCGCCAATCGCTTCGATCCGGTTGCCCTTGACGAACACCGACCCCTTCTCGACGACCTTGCCGTCGCCAAACTCAATCTTGACATTGGTGATGACGAAGTCGGCGCGTGCTATCGTCGCGAACGCCAAGGCCATCATCAAGCCTGCGCCGCGCACCCACCGTGTGCGTTGTCCCTTCATTCGTTGTGAAACCCCCAGCGCGAGATGCGCCTAACCGCGTTTCTACCGGATTATTCGCCGCTCGTGTTCCAGCGCTGGTCTTGTGCGGTGTACTCGGCGTAGGCGATGGTGTCATAGAGCTGCTGGCGAGTGCGCATCTTGTCCATCCAGCCCGCCTGGGTGCCGGTCGCGAGGAGCTCAGCATAGAACTCCTCAATCGCCCGCAGCATCACACGCAGCGCTGTAACTGGGAAGATGACCATCTGGTAGCCGAGGTCTTGAAACTGGCTTGCGGTGATGAGGGGCGTCTTGCCGAACTCGGTCATGTTCGCCAGAAGCGGAACGTCGACGGCGGTACGGAACTGCGCAAACTCGGCTTCGGAGAGGAGCCCTTCCGGGAAGATGGCATCGGCGCCCGCATCGACGTAGCGCTTGGCGCGTTCCATAGCCGATTCCAGCCCTTCCACGTTGCGCGCATCAGTTCGGGCGATGATGAGGAAGTCGGGGTTGCGCTTGGCGTCGTGAGCGGCGCGGAGTTTGCCCTCCATCTGCTCGGTGGAGATGACATCCTTCCCTTCGAGGTGCCCGCATCGCTTTGGGCTGACTTGGTCTTCCAGGTGGATTCCCGCGAGGCCAGCTCGCTCCATCTCGATGACCGTCCGGACGGTGTTCCACGCCTCGCCGAAGCCGGTGTCGGCATCGCAGATGATGGGCACGGGGGCAACTTGGCAGGCTTGCGCGGCAACGCCAGACATCTCATTTAGGGTCGTCAACGCGATGTCGGGCACCCCAAGTAGGTTGTTGGTGATTGCCCCTCCGCTGAGGTAGACGGCTTTGGCCCCCTGACCCACGGCCGCCCGAGCGGAGAGCGCGCTGAACGCACCGGGCATGACGACGATCCCCTCGCGCATCATCTGCCGCAGTTGGCCGCCGGGGTTCTCCAAAGGGGGGTGAATCATGAGCTTAGCATACCGTCCGGTACACTCCCTGCCGATGCTGGCGCGCTCGTTCATCCTTCGCACCTCGGCGATGAAGCCGGTCGAACGGTTGGTTCGGAAGTCGTTCCTTTTCCGCCCTTTGGTGAAGCGGTTCATCGCCGGCGACACGCTCGACGAGGCGCTGCCGATCGCCGAAGATCTTGTGGCTCGCGGATTCCACACCACCCTGGATTATCTCGGCGAGAACACTAGCACCGAAGCGGAAGCCAACGCCGCAAAAACGACGTATATCGAGATGCTCCACCGGATCGCACAAAGCCCGTGTGCGCCGAAGACCAACATCAGTATCAAGCTCACGCAATGCGGCCTTGATTTGGGCGACGATTTCGCCGAGCGCAACTTCCGCGAGGTGCTCCGCGAGGCCGATGCGGTGGGCAACTTCGTGCGCGTGGACATGGAAGCTTCGGAGTACACGGAACGCACGGTGCAGATCCTCGCACGGGTGTGGGAAGACCACAAGAATACAGGAACAGTGCTCCAAACTTATCTTTATCGGACGCCAGATGACGTCGAGCTGATGATCAAGTTGGGCATGCGATGCCGCCTCGTGAAGGGCGCGTATTTGGAGCCGGTAGCGGTTGCGCACCCCGAGAAGTCGAAGGTCGATGAGGCGTATCTAACGCTCGGAAAGCGGATGCTGGAGGCGGCGGTGTACCCAGCATTTGCCACCCATGACGAGCAGTTGATTTCCGCGCTGACCGTGCACGCTTCGGAGAAGGGGATTGGGCCCGAGCGATTCGAGTTTCAGATGCTGTACGGCATCCGGCGGGACCTGCAGGACCGTCTGAAGGACCAAGGCTACAACGTGCGGGTTTACATCCCGTTTGGTGACATGTGGTACCCCTATTTCACCCGCCGCCTTGCCGAGCGCCCGGCGAATGCGCTATTCATCGCGAAGTCGATGTTTAAGGGCTGATCACATATTCGATTTGGGATTTTGGATTTTAGATTAACCGCTTTCACCCGGCCCCTGAGGGCGTGGGTGGGTTCGTCCCCACGCAGCAGGCGCCGTACAAAGCCTCCTCGCGCCCCGTTCGCTTTCGGAACTTCCAAATCTTAACGCTCACCAGCCACCCCATCGCTGTATAGTTGGTGCATGCCAAGCCTAAAGATCCTTAACTGGAACGTGAAGCACATGGAGCGGCTCCTCGCGCCGAACCTGAACAGCGTTCAGGCTCGCCGTAGAGATGCCGTCGTCCGCGAAGTCCGCGAGATCGATCCGGACATCTGGTGTCTTATCGAGGGGCCGAAGAGCCCCGCCGATGCCGACGCGGTGGCCAACGGTCTTTTCGGCGGCGACTACGTTGCGATCAAGGCACCCGATGGCAAGTACGCCCAAAAGGGGACTCAGTGGATTTGGTGGTTCGTGAAGCAGTCGATCGCGAACAAGGCCTCACTATTGCCCGTGTCGACCTGGGACAGCTTTACAGAGCCGAGCTTTGAGGTTTACCGTTGGGGCCAAACAGTTGCCAGCCGACACAGCCACTACCGCCATCCGCAGACGCTCGTCCTCAACTGGGAGGGGCTCCGGGTCGAGTTGATCGGTGTGCACCTGAAGAGCAAGTTCATCAATCAAGGCAAGACCCTTTGGCGCGATGACCCCGCAGCGTTTATGCGCGAAGCGGTCGAAGCACGGATGAAGTTGGCCCGCGAAGCAACGAATGTTCGCGATTACATCGACGCGAAGTTTGAGCAGACGCCCAACCCAGCCATCTTCCTCATGGGTGATCTGAACGACGGGCCGGGCAAAGAGTGGTTCGAGGATCGATTCTTGTTCTTCGACCTGATCAGCAACGTTCAGGGCGATGTCTTCTTTGCCAAGCGCTATCTCTTCCACGCCCTCTTTGATTTTCCCCAGGACTTGCGCTGGACGGCGAAGTTCGCGGACTTCGTGACCAATGAGACGGTGCCGCAGCCGATCTTGCTCGACCACATCTTGTTCACGCAGGGGCTGACGGATGGGTCCTTGTCC
>CAZPHD010000076.1:0-7337 GCA_964586225.1 uncultured Fimbriimonadaceae bacterium | reverse complement strand
AATGTCGTTGAGGCGGGCACCGTGAGCAGGCTTGTGTTGTTTGAGCTCAGAGCTACGGCCGTTACCGCCGTGGCGGGGGCGCCCAGCTTCACGGTTCCGACCGGCGATGCGCCTCCCCCAAACGCCTGGGCGGAGCTGAAGGTGAGGCTCGCCAGCGTCGGCGTGACGGCAAATGAGAACACTTCGGTCTTCCAAAGCGTGCCGGTGTCGCCGTTCATGTGCATGCCCCAGAAGGTGGCGTCGTCGTTCGGATCAACACGCAGCCCGGCGTAGTCACCCCAGCGATTCACCTGCGCGGAGAATCCATAGGTTGGGCCAACGCTGCTTTGGACGAGGACAGGGTTGCCCATCGTTCCGACGGGGTCGCTGGCTTTGCGGGCCGTGCGCATGATGTCGGCGACGATGTTGGTGCCGCTTCGGGTGAAGATGAGGCCGATGTCGCCCGCCGCATTCTTCGAGATGGCGCCCATGTGGAAGTGGTTATTGGCGGTGGTGGGTTCGATGACTTCGCCCGATTGCGCGAGCGTGGCCGCGGCGGCAAGCGGTTGGGTGAACTCGTACCAGCGGATGCGGTTGCGGCTGTCGGTCGTCGCCTGAACGGCGTGGACGGTGAGGAGCTTTGCCCCTCGATACGCTACGTTGATGAGGCGGCCATCCAGCTCGTCAAGAAGGCGGCCTCCCGAACTGGGTGCGCCCGTCGCAGGCGGGAAAACGAAGCTGGGGACGGTCACGTTCTGCGTGGTTGGCGCGGCGGGCGTGCCGTCGAGGCCATCAAGCGTCCAGATCTTGATCTGGCTCGTGCTGGCGGTGTTCATCAGATACATCTTGCTGACGGCGGCATCGAAGACTTCGGCGGCCTGGAGCGAGAAGCTGTCCCCGACCGTGTTCACAAAGGCGGTCGTCGCGGCGGTGCCTCCGTTCAGGACGCTGCTCTTGCGAATCGTCGTCAAGCGCACCCCCCGGAAGGCATCGCCGGCAAACGTGAACAGGTTCAAGGCGACCACGTAGCCGTCCTTGTTGTAGCCAAATCCCGGATAGTCGCCCCAGCACACGGAGCCACTGACCGTCGTCTTCACGTCGATCGCGTATTGGTGCCAGTTGCCGTTCGGGTTGTTATCGTCGGACACGGCCAAGAGCACGCGGCTGCGTTGGGTGCTCGCGTCGAAGTCGAGGACGATCACGACGAATCGGCCCGCGTGACGGTCGTAGTGAACCTTCGGGTCGAAGAGGAACGAGCCGCCCTGCGGGAAGAACGTCTGGAAGAACGTTTCAAAGTCTTGCTGGAAGTCTTGATTGCCGGCCTTGGTATAGAACGCGAGGCTCGAGTTCACGACGGCGACGATGTGATTCGGGCCGACGCCTAGGTCAGGATCGGGCGGTCGGAATCCGGTGAAGCCGATCGCGGGGAAGCGCGACAGCAGATTGCCTCGCTCTTCGTTGAGCATGCCGCCGACAGGGAGGGTGTTGGGTTCCGTGTGCGGCAGGGGGTCACGCATCTTGTGCGTGATCGCGCGAAGCACCACCGACTGGCGCTTGTTGATCTGCGGCAGAAAGTCGAACGTGTTGATCGTCCGGCCGGGTGTTGCCTGCTCGCCTAGGGCGATGGTGGCGGGATCAGGGGTCTGGGCAGAAGCCAAAGCAACGCCCATTCCGACCGCGATGACGGCGAGAACGCGGGTAAGCACCCTTCTATTGTAGGCGATGTTTACACGTTCTGGGCGAGAATGATCGCCTCGGCGACTTCGCGCATCGACTTTCGCAGGTTCATGCTCTGCACTTGGATGCGCCGATAGGCCTCGGTTTCGTTGATGTCGTTCGCCTGCATGAGGATGCCCTTGGCGCGGTCAACCAGCTTCCGGGTTTCGAGTCGCTCTTGAAGGTTGCTGACTTCCTTGGCAAGCGCCTGGTTCTGCTCGTAGCGGCTGCGGGCCACTTCGATGGCGGGCGGCAGGTCGCTGGGCTTGAACGGCTTGACGAGGTACGCAAACACGCCGGCGGCGGTGGCGCGATTGACGAGCTCGGCGTCGCTATAGGCGGTGAGGAGCATGGCGGGCGCGATGCCCTCGTCGCTGAGGATGGTGGCGGCTTCGATGCCATCCATGACGGGCATTTTGACGTCCACGATGCAGATGTCGGGCTTGTGCTCGCGGGCAAGCTCCACGGCGGCCTGACCGTCGCCCGCTTCAGCCACGACTTCATAGCCAAGGTTCTCGAGCATTTGCTTGAGGTCGAGTCGAATGATGGGATCGTCGTCGGCAATGAGCACTTTCATGGGTTCACCGGAAGTGAGCGCACGACGCTGTGAGCAGGGGTATAGGATACCTGTTGACTTGGGGGTCGCGAACCGTTCCCTATGGGAAGTCTCCCGCAGACTGCTAGGTTCAGCTTTGCTCGGGCGATCGGCAGGAAATGAATCCTGACCTCAGGAAATCATTCCCTGCACTCCGCGGACGAATCCCTGCGCTCAGGAAATGACTCCCTGCCCATTGTGGATGAACCCCTGCCGCGTGTAGACTCCCGGCATGAACCCCGTTGAGGCCCAACTCATCGCCTACAACGCCCGCGATGTGGAGGCATTCATGCGGTGCTTTGCGCCTGACGTTCGCATCCTGAATGGACTCGGCGAGGTTGTTCTGGAGGGCCGGGAGGCGAAGCGCGAACGTTATGCGGCCGCATTTCAGCGGGAGCCCAACGTGCGTTGTCGCATCCTGCATCGCATTGAGCACGGCGACTTCGTCGTCGATCACGAGCACCTGACGGGATATCGAGATGGCTCGGAGAAGTTTGCGGTGGCGATTTACCTGGTGCGCGATGGGCTGATCGCTCAGGTCCAGTTCTTGTAGCGCTACCGCTTACGCACGCGCCAGATGTCCTCGCTGGGCCACTGTTTTGCCCACTCCGGGCGCATGTAATCGAACTGGTTCGTCTCTGCATTCGCGGGTGCCTGCACCTCGATGAGGGCTTCGATTTCGAACCCACAGTCGTGCAGCAGGCCGATCATCTTGCCGTGCGGGAGGCAGTATTCCACGCTCGGCGGCGTGTCTTCCCACTCGAGGCGATGCAGTCCGAAATAGGGCTTCTGCAGACTGTCCATTACGGCACCAGTTGCGGGCATGCAGATTTGGGCAATGGGCGAGTTGCCGAGAAACACCAGCGTTCCGCCTGGCTTCAGCACGCGCGCCGCTTCGGGAAGCCACAGGTAGGGATCGCACCAGATGCTCGCGCCATACTCGCTGAGCGCGAAATCGAAGGCCTGGTCCGCGAAGGGCAAATGAATCGCATTGCCCTCGATGAGCGGGAAGTGCAGGTTGTGGCGGTCTTGCATCTCGCGAGCGGTGGCCAGTTGGGCGGGTGTCAGGTCGAGGCCCACCGGGTGAAGGCCGGCCTTCGCAAGCCACGCTGAGTAATAGGCGGTGCCGCATCCGATTTCGATGGCGCGGCAACCCGCCCAGTCGCTGAGCGGTCGCCCAAAGGCGTTCAGCTCGGATTCGGGGATGCCCCAGATGCCCCAATCGGGCTCGGCCTGGACCCAGCACCGCTCGGCACTGTCGCGGAAGTCCTTGGCGTAGACCGTCCACGCATCGCGATTGATGAGGTGGTCTTGGTTCATGGCTTCTTGGCAAGCATCGCCTGGATAGCGCGCAGGGCGGGACTTGGTTCGGGGTGACCTTGATTGATGATGGCGACGAGGACGCGGTCATGCTCAAGGTCGAGCGCGATTTCGGCGACGAAGGTTCCGTTCGAGCCGTTGTGGTGATGGAGCTTGGGGGCGATGACCCAGCCGCATGCGTAGGTTCCCTCGGGGTCGTGGAGCTTGGCGATCGTGGCCGGTTTGAGCCAGTTGCCCTTACCGTTCAGGCCGTCGAGGTGGGCGCGCCCGTATCGGACGAGGTCCTCAATGGACATCCAGTAGTCGCCAGCGGGACCGATCATGCGACCCAGTCGTGCATCAAGCGTATGCGGGCGAGGCGGTTGTCCGGGCAGATGCCCCTGCACATGCGCTTCAGCCTCCCCATCGGAGCCGGCTTGGGCGGATTTGAGCCCGAGTGGGATGAACACTTCGCGCTCGGCGAGTTTCTCGAACGGTACACCCGTGATCGTTTCCGCGATGTAGCCCAGCAGCATATAGCCGGCGTTGGAGTATCGGAATCGTTTCTCACCGAGCGGTTCGGAAAGCAAGAGGTCAACGAAGCGCTTGCGGAGGGCCTGGGCGTCGGTGGCGTCGCCGATGATCTTGGCGAACTCCGGACCTGTGAAGGTCGTATGCGCGGGCAGGCCGCTTTGGTGACGCATCAGCTCGTGCAGGGTGATCTTCGCGTGCTCCGGCGACATTTTCTGCGCGGGGAGCGCGGCACCGACGGTGGTGTTCCAGTCGAGTTTGCCCTGCTCGATCAGCCGAGCGATGACGCTGGCGGTGATCGATTTGCCGATGCTCCCGATGTGCCAGAGCGTGTCGATCGGTGGATTCGGGGCGCCTGTAATCCTCAGTTCGCTCGGCGCTTCGCTGGCCATTGCGATCATGGGCACTCTGCTCTCCCGCTGGATGCGGTGGGCGAGTTCGCTGAGCGTCGTCCAGGCGGGCTCGGGAAGTGTGACGGGGGTGATTCGAAACCCGATGATCTTGTTCGACTCGAACCCGACCGTGAGGTCAAACCGCATCGCGTTACGATCTTCGACGCGGGTCCGCCAGTGGGTGGCGTCCTTGTCGAGGTGGGCGATGATCTTGTAGGGCACGCTCGAGGCGACGGTGGCGCGTACCTGAGCGACAAACCTCGGATCGGCCATGGCGGGTGAACCTTGTTGCCTGAGAAACGCCTCAATCTTGGCAACATCCGCCGTGTTGAGCGCATTCAGCAAGCCGACAACGACCGGCTCGGAAGGCCCCGCGAGCAGTAGGAGCACGGCAAGCATGCCCCGATTCTAGCCTAGGATGTCTTGGCCCAGACGACTTGCGGTTTCCCACCTTGGGCGAGCGGCAAGGAGTATAGCTTTCCGTTCTTCATCACGAGCTTGGCGACGCGGATGGATTCGGGCATGGCTTTGACCTGCTTTTCGGTGTGGCCGACCATCTCTTTGACGTTCAGCACAAGCGTCTTACCATCCCAGCTATAGGTGCCAAACATCACCTTGCCCAGGAGGACACATCCGAAGGTCTTGTCCTTGTGGAGCTTGAGCGATCCGTTGACAATGCTCGCTTTGGCTTTGCGCACAGTTGCGGCCTCTTGCTTGCTCAGCTTGCCATGTTGAATCCCCGGCTTCCACGTGCCAACGACGCTCTTGTTTGCCGCTTCTCCCGTGATGGCCGCCGCAAGGAGGACGACGCCCAGAACATATCTCGTGTACCGCATCCTAGTTAGAAGATCGGCAATTCTCGGGCCACGCCGCTCGGTAGATCTAACAGGTTGCGTCAGGTTCGCGACGTATATGGCTTTCGGGCCAGCGATGGTTTTTCGATCATCCACCACGAGAGCCAAGCAACGAAGACGGTGATCACGAGCGTGACGGTGACGATGAGGGCCTTAGGAATGGTGTCCTTGAGGCCTAGGTAGAGCATCACGTTGATGATCACCATGTGCCACACATACACGCCGTAACTGAGGTCGCCCAGCTTGGAGAGGTCGCGCAGCTTGGCGGGGCCGTGATAGCCAAACCACACGGTCGCATAGGCGAGCGGGAGGCCGTAAAGCAGATTTCGCACCGGGCCGAGCGCGTGAAGCGCGTCGTAGAACACGAAGCTGAGCAAAACGTAGGCGGCGAGGCTGGCAAGGAATAGGCCGAGACTCTTGGGCATTCGCTCCCAATACTTGTAGAAAGCGATTCCGAGCGCAAACCAGAACAGCCACGGCGGAAGGGAAGCGATGAAGACCTTGAACCACAGCGGCTCATTGGCGCCCTTCTCAAACCACTCGGGGTGCGTGTTGAACGTCCACCAGTGAAGGGCGGTTGCCGCGATCACGGCCAGTCCAGTGAGGACCCACATCAGCCGTTCTTTGCCCTTGACCCAGAGCCAAGCGAGTACAGGCACGAACGCATAGAAGGTGACTTCGACGGGAATCGTCCAAAGGCTTCCGTTGAGGACACCAACCCCGATTTCGCGGTGGGCCTCGCCGAATAGAAGTGGATACAGCGCAAAGTTGCCCGCAAACCAAAGCAGGTAGCTCTTGCTGGCGATGTCTTTGAGCCCGATGGCCCCGATCAGAAGCAGCACCAACGTGGCGACAATCGCGTACACGTAGATTGCCGGCGCGACGCGTAGGAACCGGTTCGCGAAGAAACTCTTCAGCGGACGACCCGTTTGGAGGCATCGTAGGCCTGACTGGAAGACGAGCATTCCGCTGAGAATGAAAAACACGCGGACGCCTTCGACCCCTTCGTGAAGCACGTTTGTGCCCGCGGGGATGAAGAGCCAGGGCGCCTCGAAGTGGCGAACACCATGCGCGATCACGACGCTTACCGCCGCGATCAACCGGATGAAGTCGAAGCAGTTGTCAGAGGTTCGCACCTTCGGCTTCTCGGTTTCCGCCATGGGCGGCATTATACTGGTCAGGCAGGTAATATCTCTGATCTTGGAGTCTCGACCGGTTTGGACCACCGCCGACGCTCTACCCGCAGCTTATGCAAACCCACGAGCTCGACCTGTCGGAATATAGCGTCGCCTTACGTCGTGCTCGACCTGGGATCATCGTCTTTGGAGTGATCTGCGCCGTCATCGCGGTTGGGCTCACCTCGTACATGAAGCCGATGTATCAGGCCGAAGCGTCGCTGCTGATGGCGACGCAATCGCAGAGCGCAAATCCTCTGGCGTCGGTTCTTGGCAAGGCAGATGCGAATCCGCTCAACGTGTTGCGGGGCATCATCCGTTCTCGCTCGGCCATTGAGCGGATTGCGAAGGCCACGAATACGGATGTTAAGGACATCGAGAAGGCGATTGCCGCCAATGTCAGTGGCGACGAGAACCAGTTGAACATCACGGTTCAGTGGAAGAAAGACAAGGATATGGCCAAGCGGATCGCCCAGGCCACGATCGACACGCTGGACCAGATGAAGAAGGAGATCGGATTCTCCGTCGCCAATCGCCAGAGCCAACTGCTTGAGACTCAGATCCGCGAGATACAGGCCGATCTGGAAGCGGCCGAGAAGTCCGTCAAGGAATTCCAGAAGATCATGAAAGCGCCGGTTGATCCGACGTCGCCCGCAAGCCTCGCCGAGTTGATGAAGCAACGTAAGCAACTCGAAGGCGATCTTGAGGCCCTCAAGATCACGATCAACGAAGCCAAGAAGCAAGCGCAGCGCGTGGCCGGGAGTCCGGTGGACTTGCCGACCGGACTGCCGAATGC
>CAZPHD010000075.1:0-9335 GCA_964586225.1 uncultured Fimbriimonadaceae bacterium | reverse complement strand
TGCTCCAGCAGCGTGGCGCGCAGTTCCTTCTTCGCCTTGTCCGACTCGGTGTCGTTTCCGGTCATCGCATGAACGACGCTCAAGAGAGCATAGCCATAGGCGTCGAGCGAGTTGGCCTTTTCCATGAGCCGAAGGGACTCCATAGCGTCGTTTAGGCGAGACATCCTCAGCTGCGCGTAGGCGACGCGGTTGCCCATTGCGGACTGGGTCGGGTCCTTGTAGAATGCGGGGGAAAGTGCCTTGACGGTAGCGTCATAGCGGTGCGTTCGTAGGAACGTGTCGGCGGCAGTCATCCGGTTGCCATCGTTGACATCACCCACGGCGTCGTACATACGGTCAAGGTTCTGCCTGCGATAGTCGGCGGCTTGCTTCATCGCCGTGGCGATCTGCTTCATTGCCTCATCCCGGTTGGCGTTGCGGGTGCTGAGGGCCTTTCGTAGGTTGATCGCTGCGAGCAACTCGCGACCTTCGTTGAAGTTAGGATCGGCGGCAAGGGCGTCCTGAGCAAACTGCTCCGCCTTGTCCATAACGCCCTTGGCCAAGTAGGCCCGCGCCAGCAGAATTCGCGCCGGATTGTGATCGGATTTCGCCTTGAGAGCGACACGACCCGACAGGATTGCCGCATCAAGCTTGCCATCGATAAAGGCATCATTGCCGGCCTGAACATGGAAATCGGCACCCTTGCTGACGCCGGTGTCGATCGTCAACTTGAGATCCTTTCGGGCCTTCTCGCCTTCATTGGTGTAGGCAACGAAGCCTACGGCGAAGGCACCTTCCTTTTCGTTCAACGGGTCAATCTTGAACTCATACGGGGTGCTCGAATCGCTATCTCGAAGCGAGTCCCCAACATAGAACTCGACTTGCGTGACGGGATTGTCCGACGCAACCGTGACACGGAACGTCTTTTCTGCCGAGATCACATCGCCGTCTTTGACGTCGCGAACGTTGATATCGATCTTAACGGGCGTCCAATTCAGGAGCGCTGAAGCAATCAGTGCAGTCAACATGGCTCTATTCCGAACGGGCGGACGAAATGTCCGGCCCCGTTATTGGACGCATCGTACCGCGTGAATCATTCGCGGAGTTGCCCCCCAAGACCAACATTTGACGATCCGTACAACGTTTTGCCCAGAACCTTCATGTACAATGCCCTTGGGAGATTGGCACCGACATGCCGACAATGAGGGGGTACCGTGAAAAAACCCGAGTTTGACCCGCTGGAATATATCGAGAACGCGTTTCTCGATAAACGTAGGCCCGAGCCCCGGCTCGATGTCACTGACCCTTCGATCCCCATTCCCACCTTGGGAGCATATCTCGGTAACGAGGAAACTCCCACGCCTTCGGAGAATGGAGATCAACGCAAGCGTTTCAAGAAGACGCAGATGAGCGCCCCGCGTCCCCGACGTCGGGTCGCGGAGACCGCGGCTGCGGTCGATCCTGAGCTTCAGAACGCCTGGCAGCATTTGCCGAAGAGCGTCGCTTTCCTCATCGAGTTTTTCGACGACTCGGTGACGGCGAACTCTTACGGAGGCGAGTTTAAGGAGACGCGCCACGAGCTGATTCGAAGGATTCTTGATCCCGAACTGACGCTCGAGGAAACGGCGCGTTTGCTTGGCGTGTGTCCCGCGACGGTTCGGCGCTATACCAACCGCGGTTGGCTCGTGCACCACCGAACCAAAGGCGGGCAACGGCGTTTCAAACTGAGCGGCGTGGTCCACTTTGTCGAGGCGCACGGACGGTTTCCGGAAGGTTCGGGTTAGCTCGGGTTGGTTCGGGTTGGTTCGGGTTGGCTCGGATTAGCTCGGGTTGGTTCGGGTTTGCTCGGTATGGGTTCACGGGGCCGTCGGCTGGTTGTTGCCGACGCCGGCACCGGGAAAACCACCCGATGACCTCGTTGGCCCAAACAAAGCCGAACTAAACCGAGCCAACCCGAACCAACCCGAACTAACGCAAGCTAAACTCCATGCATCGTGTCCACGCGTCGACCGCTGCGAATCGCGCTCTTCTCTGACTCGGCCCTGCCGATTTTGAACGGCGTCAGCATCAGCATCCGGTCGCTGGTGACGGAACTTCGTGCACAGGGGCACTCCGTAACGATCTTCACCGCCGCCCACTTCAAGTATCGCGACCCCGATCCCAACACGATCCGCTTCCCCGCGATCGAGACGCCCTGGACCAAGAACTACCCACTCGCGTTTCCGCCTTTCTATCCGATGCTACGCGAGTTTCGAAAGCACACGTTCGACATCGTCCACACCCACACCCCGTTCACGATTGGCTACGTGGGTTTGCGGTGGGCGGAATCGCACGATCTGCCCATCGTCTCGACGTATCACACGCTCTACGACCGCTACGCCCACTATATTCCGCTGCCGAGGCGCTATATCCGGTTCAAAATCGCCAAACACACGAACTTCTATTACAACCATGTCGACCACGTGATCACGCCAAGTGAGGCCTCCATGAAGTGGTTACGGCGACACTCGGTGATCACGCCAATCACCGTTATCCCAACGGGCATCAGCATCGGGAGCATGATTGATCGCGCCGAAGCGAGGATGGCGCTCGGGGCCGGCCCCGACGAACGTATCCTCCTCTACGTTGGCCGCATCGCCCAAGAAAAGAACCTCGGCACGCTCTTCGAGGCGGCTGCCCGAGTGTTCAGTGAGGATCGTCGACTGCGCCTATGGCTGGTGGGTGATGGTCCGTTTCAAGAAGAAGCCCGCTCGATGGTTCGGGCGCTTGGCATTGGCGATCGGGTGAAGTTCGTTGGATTCGTTCCTCGCGAGGAAGTCGACCCCTACTACGCCGCTGCTGACCTGTTCGTGTTCACCTCGATTTCGGAAACCCAAGGTCTGGTCGTCCAAGAAGCCATGAGCTTTGGACTCCCCGCGATTGTCGCCAGTGGCGGCGGCGCAAGCGCAAGCGTTGAGCAGGGTATCAGCGGGTTTGTCGTGCGGAATGAAGCCGATGACGTCGCTGCCCACATTCGCCGGGTGCTGGATGACGAGCGACTGTATTCGCAGCTTTCGGAGGGCGCCCGCGAGTCAGTGCGAGAGTTCTCGACCGTGGAGATGGGACGTAGGGTGGCCGAACTCTATGATGAGGTGATCGGCGAGCGTGCCATGCGCCGAGAACAGGGCGTCTTGGTAGGGATTTGAGAAAAAACTGAAAAAAGTGCGTGGTGCCCCTAAAGAACTCTGGAGAAGCTTCCGATAGTTAACCAACGGCAGGCAACTGCCGCGACAGAAAAGGGCACGACGGGGGCGACCCCGATCACGCAAAGCCTAGGATCTCAAAAGCGCTGGAGCGGAGGAGAGATAGCCGGGATGCCTGTCTGAATCGAATCACGAGAGCCGCAATACGCTAACATCTGGCTGGCAAGCCAGGGAAAGGTCGAAGCGGCAGGAGTCTCAAGATGCAGATATCAGACGAACAAGTGAAGATGGTGAAGGAGCTGCTGGTTCAGCGCGGACTCGCTCAAGAGATCCAAGACATGAACCTGGATAGCTATCCCAATCCCGCAGACGCCGAACTCATTCGGCAAGTCGTTCAGGAAGTGCTGAACATGACCGACCGCGAAGATCGGATCGCCGATCTGAAGGCACGGATCGAGTCGGGCACCTACAATCCCAGTGGCGATGACATTGCCGACGCCATGGTGCGCCGGGCCATCGCTGATCGCATGGGATAGGTTGGGTGATTGGCTCGGGTTGGTTCGGATTGCCCGGATTGGCTCGGATCGTTGTAGCCGCGGGATGTATCGTGCCTGCGGATGCGGCCTGCAAAAAAACTAGCCGAGATTTCTGGGGATTTGGAACCGTTTCGGGCGCGCGGTGCGTTACCATGTCAACATGGCTATTCTCACCGCCGCGCTTCTCGGGCTCACGTTGTTGCCCGCTTCCACTCCTGCGAACGTCACGATTGGCGACGCCGCCCCCAAGTTTAAGGTCGATGGCTGGGTCAAAGGCACCCCGACCAAGGAATTCAAGTCTGGTCACGTTTACGTGGTCGAGTTCTGGGCGACTTGGTGTGGCCCCTGCATTGCCGTCTTCCCGCACTTGAGCGATCTCTCAGAGAAGTACGCGGGCAAGGCCACGTTCATCGGCGTCAACACTTGGGATTACAACGGCAAGACGCCGGGAACCAAGGAAGACAAGGCCACCCACGAGGCTCGCGTCAAGAAGTTCGTCGAAGAGAACGCTGACAAGATGCGTTATACAGTCGCGTTTGACGATGACAGCGACTTCATGGCTAACACCTGGATGCGCCCGGCGGGCCAGAACGGCATTCCGTCGGCGTTCATCGTAGATGGCACTGGCACGATCGCCTGGATCGGCCACCCGGCCCAAATGGACGAGCCGCTTGAGAAGATCGTCAACAAGACGTGGGACCTGCCGGCCTTCAAGAAGACTTTCGACGAGAAGATGACCGCGGCCAAGGCTGCGCAAGCCAAGCAGGCCGAACTTGCCGCCGCGGCAAAAGCGGGAGACAACGCAAAGTTCGATGAGCTATCCAAGGGCATGGACCCCATGATGGCCATCAGCGCCGCCATCAATGCAAGCCCGGACTTCGCGATGGGCCGCATCGAAAAGGAACTGGGCAACGAGAAGGTCCCGGCGATGACGTGGCTGTCGATGGCTTCGTACATTGCGGGCGCGACCAAGAGCGACGACGTTAAGGCACGAGCGATCAAGGTCTGCGAATCGTCGTTCGCGAAGGTTGACGCAAAGTCCAAGGCTTATGGTGCCTTTATGATGGGCCGCGCCTACAGCGCGATCGGCGACAACAAGACGGCTCTGGAGTGGGTCGCAAAGGCGGAAGCCGCGGTCGGCGAGTTTGAACCGGCCAGCAGCCGCGAGCAACTGACGAAGATGATTCAAGAACTAAAGGCGGAACTGACGAAGGGATAGTCCGGGATTGGTTCGGGTTGGCTCGGGTTGGTTCGGGGTTGTTCGGATTGGTTCGGATTAGTACGGCTTTGTTTGGGCCAACGAGGTCACCGGGTGGTTTTTCCCGGTGCAGGCGTCGGCAAAAGCCAGCCGACGGCCTCGTGAATCCAACCCGAGCAACCCCGAACCAACCCGAACTTTAACCACCCTCGCGGGTACCCTGCACGCATGCGCGCGTTGCGTTCTCTCTTTGTTGCCACCGCCCTCTGCCTGGGCGTTTCGTGCATTCCCCAAACCCGCACCGACTCGCTCCGAGTCGCCACCTACAATATTCAGTGGTTCAGCGAGGACGCCCACCCCGAGCGCGTCACCCGGCTGAACAGCGTTCTCCGTAGCGTCAACGCGGACGTTGTGGGCGTTCAAGAAGTCCAAAGCCGTAAAGCCCTGACCCAGATTTTCGATTCTAGCTACACCATTGCGATCATGGATGAGCCGGACGAAGACCAAGAGGTTGCGCTCGCGGTTCGCAAGCCCTATACGGTCGAGTCCTACACGACTCTTTTCCGCGGCAAAGAGCTTGACTTCCCGTTTCCCGGGAAGCGCGACGTGCTCTGGGCAGTAGTCGTCAGCCCCAAGGGCGAGAAGTTCTCGGTCTACGTCGTCCACAACAAGAGTCGCGGTGGTGGACGCATGAACACCGATCCGCAACGCCAAATGGCGATGGGCATGCTTGCCGCGTGGATCGCCCAGCGACCGAAGGAGCAACATATCGTGCTGGGGGACTTCAACGATGCACCCGACGATATCAGTCTCAACATCCTTGAGACCGGGAATCTGGCCGTTGAGGGTGGCCGGGTTGCCACGAGCAAGCCGCTGATGGTGAATCTGATGGAGCCGCTCTACGACAAGGACTACGTCACGTTGGGCCTAAGCAAGATCTTCAAGGGTCAGCCCCTAGATCCGATCATGGGCAGGGCCAAATCGGAGAACGAGCGTTTCCGAGGCAAGGAGTATCGATTCCCCGACGACGTGCTGACGGAGGGCAGTCTGTTTGACCAAATCCTCGTCAGTCCCGGCCTTGCCCAACGGGCGGGCACTCCAATGATCTACTCGGGCTTGGCCGCGCTCGAGGGCACCTGGGGGCGGACCACCAAGGATGACAAGGGCAATGCGGTGTATCAGGAAAAGGGCACCGGCGCTTCCGACCATCTGCCGGTGTTTGTCGACATCCGAGGCTAGGTCATGGAGCGTCGACGGGTTGAGCACGGAACGCCGGAATACGAGCAGACGGTTGCTCTGCGGTACGAGATCCTGCGACGACCGCTTGGGCTGACGTTCGACGCCAAACAGTTGGCTGCCGAATGTGACGAGCTTCATCTTGCCCTCTTCGATGGAGAGGAGGTCGTCGCGTGCCTCGTCCTCACGCCACTTCCTGACGGTGACGTCAAGATGCGTCAGGTGGCCGTTCGCGAGGGTCTCCAAGGAACCGGGCTCGGACGGGTTCTGGTTGAGTTCAGCGAGTCGGTGGCGAGAGATCGCGGGTTCCGGCGAATGGTGCTGAACGCTCGCGAAACCGCCGTGCCTTTCTACCTTCGCCTTGGCTATGCGATTGAAGGCGAACCGTTCGAGGAAGTGACGATCCCGCATCGGCACATGCTCAAGCGGCTCGAACCGTGAACATCGTGCTCGCTCACACGTCTACACTCACACGATGGAGTTGCAGAGTGATCGCGACAAAGTAGCTCACCTTTTGAGGCGGTTTGGATTTGGAGCCAGCGAGGCGGAACTCGATTATTACGCACAGGATGGCTTGCGCGGAGCCGTTGACCGGCTTCTCGATCCGATGTCGGTCGAAGAAACGACCATCCCCGAGATCACGGCGTTCAAGAACAACAACAACACCGTCAACATGCCGACCGTGCAAGCCTTCTGGTACCTGCGCTTGCTGACCACGCAACGCCCTCTCTTGGAAAAGATGACGCTGTTCTGGCACGATCACTTTGCCACGAGCGCGGCCAAGGTCAACCAGCCTCCGAATATGCACCTCCATGTTCAGACCCTGCGCGCCGGAGCTTTGGGCAGCTTCCACGAACTTCTCGTCAACGTCAGCAAAGATCCCGCAATGATCTTCTGGCTCGATAACCAGCTCAACGTGCGGGGCCGCGCGAACGAAAACTTCGCACGCGAGGTCATGGAGCTCTTCACTCTAGGCATCGGCCACTATTCGGAGAAGGATGTGCAAGAGGCAGCGCGGGCCTTTACCGGATGGGCGTTTCGTAGGCAGCCACGCCCGCCTGGCATGACCGACGAGATGGTCAACTTCCGCGGCGCGGAGTATGTGTTCAATCGCCGCGCTTACGACGACGGCGAGAAGACGGTGCTCGGCAAGACCGGTCCATTTACGGGGGAGGACGTGCTGGAAGCGCTGGCGAATCACCCGCAGACGGCCCGATATCTTGCGACCAAGCTTTGGACGTTCTTCGTGTATCCGAATCCGGAGCCAGCGGTCGTCGAGCGAATCGCTTCCGCATTTGTAAGAAGCGGCCTGATGATCGTGCCCACGCTCCGCGCAATTATCGAGTCGCCAGAGTTCTTCTCGCCGAAGGCACTGCGAAAGGTGATCAAGACTCCGGTTGATTTCACCATTCCCACCATGCGCCAGTTGGGCATGGGTGGGGCGGTCAAGACGGCGCTGGAGCGAGATGATGCCCGTTCCGTCCAAGTTGCCCGTGGCTCGGTGGGGGCTGCGCAGCAAGCGAATAAGGCGATGGGCATGGACCTGATGTATCCGCCCGACGTGGCGGGCTGGGAGTGGGGTCATGCTTGGATCACTTCGGCAACCATGGTCGAGCGAATTGCCTGGGCGGATCGGCTGTTTGGGCAAGTACAAGCGGGCTCACGTCGGGCGCAGCTGAATATGCCACTGAGCCAGCTGATGACGATCGACAGTTCGCCCGCGGCCTTTGTCGATCAACTGCTCTCCGTGCTTGACGCACCGATACCGATGGCCAAACGTCCAGCTCTGGTGAAGGCCGCCGAGGAAGCGGCCGAGGGCTCCATCACCCCACGAACGGCCAATCGAGTCGCGAGCCGGGTCTGTCGACTCATTTTTGGTGCTCCCGAGTTTCAGTTCGCGTAGAATGTGGTCATGATTTCGGCGCTGTTGCTCTTGATCACCGCGGAACCTCGAGTCGAGGCGGACGTTACGTACGCCACGGTCGCAGGGACCGAGCTTAAACTTGACCTGTACTATCCACCCGAGGGAGCGCCTAAGACGGAGGCGGCTGTGGTGGTAATCCATGGCGGGGCTTGGATGGGCGGTACGCGCAAGGACATGCGCGACCTCTCAATGCAGATCGCTAAGCGCGGCATGCTCGCGGCATCTGTTCAGTATCGGCTCGCCCCGAAGTCCATTTGGCCAGCGATGCTCGACGACGTACAGACCGCGACGCGCTACTTGCGAACGAACGCGTCAAAGCTAGGATTCAATCCGAATCGCATCGGTGCCACGGGGGCGAGTGCCGGGGGGCACTTAGCGGTTTTCCTGGGTAGCCGAGAGACTCGCGATCTGAAACCCGAGCATTTTCCCGGCGTCTCAAGTCGAGCTCATGCGGTCTTCGACATCTTTGGGCCGACCGACATGACCAAGGACTTTCCCGCCAACCTTGATGTGATGTTCCAGTTGGTGCTGGGCAAGCCCAAAGCCGAGGCCAGCGAGGCGATCCGCGACGCGAGCCCGATCAACTTCATCAACAAGGACACCGCCCCGACCTTCATCTACCAGGGACTCGCCGACCCGCTGGTGCATCCGAACCAGAGCCGGTACCTTGAAGACAAGCTCAAGTCGCTTGGGATTCCCGTTCAGGCGGTGTATCTCAAAGACGTGCAACACAACGTGCCGGTCGAGAATCCGAAGGTGCGCGAAGCCGTTGAGCAAGGCATCGAGTGGTTGGCCACACATCTTACGAAGCGAAACTAGTTTCCACTGCGACGTCAACGGAAGAAGATCATGACTGCCCTGTTACTCCTCATTGCATTTACCGACATGGATGACTCGCGCGCCCACCCAGTCGATCCTTCGATCGCCGGAATTGGGAAGCTCGTACCGAGCTTCCCTGTGAAGGACCTGAACGGCTCGATTCGTGAGGTCAACGGCAAGCAGGCGACGGTCTATGTCCTCACGAGCACGACCTGCCCGCTCACCAAGAAGTATGGGCCGACGTTGGCGTCGCTGGAGGCGCGCTACCGAGCCAAGGGCGTCGAGTTTGTGTTTGTGAATCCGACCACGTCGGAACCAGTCGCTGATCAGAAGGCGGACCGAACCCGGCTCGGATTCAAAGGGATCTACGCAAACGACCCGGAGATTGCCCGAACGCTAGGAGCGAAAACCACGACTGAGGCGTTTGTCGTCGATACCTCGCGCAAACTCGTGTATCGCTG
>CAZPHD010000074.1:0-9425 GCA_964586225.1 uncultured Fimbriimonadaceae bacterium | reverse complement strand
CTCCTGAGTAAAGTGAGCCCATGTTGACCGCGCTCGCCATGTTGACCTTTGCGAATCTCGACGCCCAGACGCTGCGCGACTATGTCCGCCGACCGGACAAGGCGTTTGCGTGGCGACGCGAGGGCAATGAACTTCGGTTGACAAGCCAGACCTGGCAGGGTGGGGTGTGGCGACACACGATGACGATCCACTCCCCCAGCCGGGTGCGGAATGAGGACGTCGCGATCTTGGTCGTCACTGGCGATCGGGTCGACCGGGCGGATGGGCCGTTTGCGCAGAGGCTTGCCGACGCGAGCGGGATGCGCGTGGCGACGCTCTTCGACGTGCCCAACCAGCCGATCTTCAACATGCGCGAAGACGACCTGATCGCCCACACCTTCGGCAAGTTCATGGAAACCGGGCAGACCGATTGGCCGTTGCTCATGCCGATGACCAAGTCGGTCCGGGCGGCGATGGATGCGCTTCAGGCCGATAACCCAAGACTCAAGCGGTTCGTCGTCACCGGGAGCAGCAAGCGAGGCTGGACAACGTGGCTGGCGGCGGCGATGCAAGACCCGCGGGTGGCGGGGATCGCGCCGATGGTGTTCGACTTTCTCGACTTCCGCGCGCAACTGAAGCACCAGGTCGCGAGTTGGGGCAAGCCGAGCGAGATGCTCGCCGATTACACCGAGCGGGGATTGGACAAGCTGATCGAGCAGCCGATCGCGCGGCAGTTGATCCAGCTTGTCGACCCGATCTCCTACGCTTACAAGGTGCCGATCCTGGTTGTGCTAGGCTCAAACGACCGCTACTGGACGGTCGACGCACACACGCTCTATTGGAGCCGACTCGCGGGGCCGAAGTATCTGCGGATTGTGCCAAACGTGGGCCACAACCTGGGCAACGGCCACGCAGCGGCGGACAGCATCGGCTTTTTCGCGCGCGGCGTGGGGGGGACGTTGCCCGCCACGATGCAGCGCGCCTTCCGCAATGGCACCTTGCGATCTTCGCAGACGAGCGTATGGTCGGCGCAGCGGCCCTCCGATCTGGATTTCCGCGAGGCCACCTGGCAACCGCGCAAGCTGACTGGCGGCAATGTCGCTTCGTTCACCGAGTATCGGTTTGAGGTGGATGGGCGGCGGGCGAGCTTCACGTCGCCAGTGACGATCCAGCGCAAGCGGTAATCTCTGCTCCGATGATAGCGGTAGTTTTTCCGGGGCAGGGGTCGCAGCGTCCTGGCATGGGGGCGTCGCTCCGCGAACACGCGGCGGCGGTTGAAGTGTTCGCTCGGATTGATGGCGCAACTGGGCTGAGTACGCAGAGGATTTGCGAACAACTCAGTGAAGAGCAGCTCCGCCAGACGCAGAATGCGCAGGTTGCACTGTTTGCGTGTGGCGTTGCCGCGCATGCGGCCTTGGCGGCGGAGGGGATTGCGGCTCAGGTTGCGGCGGGGCATTCGGTCGGCGAGTACGCGGCGCTCGTGGCGGCGGGAGTTCTTTCGGTTGAAGATGGAGCCCGGCTCGTTCAGCGTCGCGGTGACCTCATGGCGCGGAGCGGCGGCTTGCGGGCGGGCACCATGGCGGCGGTGTTGGGCTTGGAGGCAGATGCGCTGAAGCAGGTGTGCCTGGCTGCCTCAAGTACCGATTCGGTGGTCGTGATCGCGAACGACAACTGCCCCGGTCAGCTGGTGATCAGCGGGGATGTGGCGGCGGTCGAGCGGGCGTCGGCGATGGCAAGTGAGTCGGGCGCGAAGCGCGTGCTGCCGATCAATGTGTCAGGAGCGTTTCACAGTCCGCTGATGCAGGAGAGCGCGGAGGCGATGGGCGTGGCCCTGGCCGATGTGAGTTTCGCTGCGGGCTCCATGCCGGTGGTGGCCAACGTGTCGGCGCAGGTCGAATCAAGCGGTTGGGCCGGGCTCTTGGAAGCTCAGTTGCGCTCGCCCGTGCGGTGGACGGAGTCGGTCGGCACGATGCAGGCGATGGGCGTGACGACGTTTGTGGAGTGCGGATCGGGGTCGGTGCTGAGCGGGTTGCTCAAGCGTATCGATCGCGAGGCGCGGAGCCTCGTGGTGGAGGATATGGACTCGCTGCGGGCGGCAGTGGAGGCATTGGCATGATGGATTTTGCGGATCAGGTGGTGATTGTGACGGGCGCGAGCCGGGGGATTGGCCGAGGAATCGCGGAGGCGTTTGCGGCGGCCGGGGCTAAAGTGGCGTGCGTGGCGACGACCCAGGCCGGGGCTGACGGCACGGCGAGCGCGATCGGCGGGCGTGGCTATGCGTGTGACGTGAGCGACGCGGCGGCGGTGGATGCGCTGATCGACGCGGTGGTCGCGGATTTAGGGACGCCGAGCGTGCTCGTGAACAACGCGGGCATCACGCGCGACACGCTGATGCTGCGCATGAAGGATGAAGATTGGGACCGCGTGCTCGATGTGAACCTGAAGGGCGCGTTCTTAACGTGCCGCGCGGTGGCGAGGCCGATGATGAAGGCGCGGTACGGGCGGATTGTGAACCTGTCGAGCGTGATTGGTCTCGGCGGCGGTGCGGGTCAGGTGAATTACGCGGCGGCGAAGGCGGGGATTCTCGGGCTTACGATGTCGGTCGCGAAGGAGTTGGGCTCGCGGGGGATCACGTGTAACGCGATTGCGCCGGGATTCATCGAGTCGGACATGACGCATGACTTGCCGGCGGAGTTTCGCGCGCAGGTGGAGAAGACAGCCCCGGCCGGGCGGCTGGGCACGGCGGAGGATATCGCGCCCGCCGTGCTGTTCTTGGCGAGCCGAGAAGCGGCGTACATCACCGGGCAGACGCTCGTGGTGGACGGCGGTTTGACGCTGTAGAACTCCCCTCGCCCATTGGGGAGAAGGGGTTGGGGGTGAGGGGCTGCCCTCACGGACCCATCCAGGGAGGGCCCTGAACCATTCCGTGGACCCGCCAAGCGAATCCGTGGACCCACTGAGCCATTCCGGGAGGTTTCTGAGCCGTCCAGAAAGGGCACGAAATGATTCCGTGGACCCGCCAAGCGAATCCGTGGACCCACTGAGCCATTCCGTGAGGTTTCTGAGCCGTCCAGAAAGGGCGCGAAATGATTCCGGGAGGTTTCTGAGCCGTCCAGAAAGGGCACGAAATGATTCCGGGAGGTTTCTGAGCCGTCCAGAAAGGGCGCGAAGTCTCTCGGAGGCATCCGGTCACGGCGTAAGATGGTGGGTTGCTCGCGGCTAACATGAAGGAGAGATGCGAGCAAACATGAGACTCCCGTCCGGCTTGGCCCTCGTGGTCGGCCAGAGTCGCTTGTGTTGCGCCTTCGATAGGTTGAGAAGGCGCGGTACAAGACCCCCGCGCGCCTCGTTGGCCGCGGTGGTTTACAGCCTAGGCGCGGTACAAGACCCCCGCGCGCCTCGTTCAATCTGAAATCAGAAATCTGAAATCTGAAATCTGAAATCAGAGTTTTCCGTCAAAATAGCCACATGCTTACCGCGCTTGCTTTGTCGCTCGTCCTCCAAACCCCCGCGCACAACACCCTGACGGCCGAAGAGAAGGCGCGCGGATGGCAGTTGCTCTTCGATGGCCAGACCACGAAAGGCTGGCGAAACTTCAAGTCCGACAAGATTTCCGATGGTTGGCAGGTCAAAGACGGCACCCTCACCATCGCTGATTCCAGCAAGGCGGGTGACATCATCACCGAGGGGCAGTATGACTGGTTCGAACTCAGCATCGAAGCCAACCTCGGTAAGGGACAAAACAGCGGCATCATGATCCGGGTGATGGACAAGGGCCAAACGCCCTGGCAGAGCGGTCCTGAGATCCAGCTTTACGATCACCCACGTCAAGAGGGACAGCAGGTTACCGGCGACCTCTATGAGCTGTATCGCCCGAGCAACGATGTGGACGCCGCGAAGCCGGCCGGTGAGTGGAACCACCTGCGCATCATCGTTGCCCCTGACAAATGCGAAACCTACGTGAACGGGGTCAAGTATTACGAGTACGTCTATGGCAGCGAGGAATTCTGGGATCGGGTCAAGAAGAGCAAGTTCAGCCGTTATCCGGACTTCGCCAAGGCCGCGAAGGGGCACATCGGCATCCAAGGCGATCACGGGCAGGTTTCCTTCCGAAACATTAAGATTCGACAGATCGAGGCGAAATGATCGGTGAGCGGCCGGCCGTTCAGGTCACGGGGGTGCGCAGCATCCACCCGGCCATCAAGACGGTGTGGCGGGTTTCCGCGGCGATCTCCGCGCTGATCTTGTGGCCGTTGTTTGGGGTGTCGGGGTACTTCATTGGACGGGCGTCGGAGCTGGGGAGCGACTGGGGATTGCTCATCGGATGCGGGATTGCGGCCTTAATGACCGTGCCGTCGTTCATCATCGTTAACAAGCAGTGGCACAACTGGACCTACGAGCTTCGCGAGCATGATCTCGTGATGACGTGGGGCGTGTTTTGGCGTACGCGGCGGTGCGTTGCCCGGGATCGGATCCAGCACATCGACATCAACTCCGGCCCGATGGATCGACGCTTTGGACTCGTGCAGGTGGTGATTCACACGGCAGGGATGATCGGAAGCGTGGCGGCAATTCCGGGGCTCACGCCAAGGGAAGCCGAGTTCCTTCGCCAGCAACTGCTGGACACCCGGGACCCGGATGCGTGACCATGCAGAGGCTTCACCCAGCCACGATCGTTATCAACCTGTTTGACTTTGTTCGGCAGTTCATTTTTGCGATCATCATCGTCGCGATCAGTTCGCAGGGCCGCGATGATGCAACGTTTGAGATCATGATGGCGGCCGTGGGCGGACTGGGCGTGCTCAGCTCGGTGTACCGCTACTTGGTCACGACCTATGGGATTCAGGGCGGCGCGCTGGTCGTGAAGAAGGGCGGTCTCTGGAAGCAGGATCGCACGATCCCTCTCGATCGAATTCAGAACGTGACGATCAAGCGGTCTTTGGTCGAGCGTTTGGTGGGGGTTTGCTCGGTGGTTGTGGAAACGGCGGCGGGGCTTCAAACGGAAGCGCAGCTTTCCTCGCTGAGTCAGGACGACGCCGAGCAGTTGCGATCCCGGTTGCTGTCGGTTGTCAGCACTGAGAAGGGGCCATGGTTCGAGCTGCCGCCCGCTCTGTACATGTTGACGACCAAAGAGTTGATCGTCGCCGGCGCGCTGCAGAATCGGGCCTTATGGATGCTCTTCACTGCGGTTGGATTCTTGCAGTTTGGCGTGGGATCGGATCGGATCGAAGACCTGATCAAGACCGGGCGAGACTTGTCGTTCAGCGTGCCGGTTTGGGTGGGGCTCGCCTTCGGGCTGTTCCTGGTGGGCTGGGCCGTCTCAATCGTCGGCACCAGCATCAAGTACGGCGGATTTCGCATCGACCGGTATGAGAAGGGCCTGCGCATGCACTACGGCCTCCTCGCGCAGACCGAGGTCTTGCTGCCCTTAAAGCGAGTTCAGGCGCTCTCCGTGATTCGTCCTTTGCTCTTTCGTTGGTTTGGATACGCTGAGGTTCGCGCCGATGCCCTTGGCTCTTTTGATGAAAAGATGCCTACCGGCGGTGTGACGTTATCGCCGATCGTGAACAACGCACGTGTGAATCGGCTGGTCAACTTTGTGTATCAGGGTCAGTCCGCAACGAACGTCCAGTGGCGGCCGATCAGCCGCAAAGCCATCCGCCGCTCGTTCCTTCGCTCGTCGCTCGGCTGGCTGATCTTCTTTGCGCTTGCCGCCTTGGTGTCGATGCCGGCACGTGAACTGGCCCGATTGCCCGATCCGCCCGCGTGGCTTTATGGCGCGGGGGCCGCGCTGATCTTATTGCTTTCCTGGGCGTATGCGGTTGCGCGCTACCGGCGGACCGGCTGGCGGGTGGACGACGAGTTCTTGATGATCCGATACGGCGTGTTCAAGCAGGTCGTGGAGTTTGTGCCACGAGGCACCATCCAGTGGAGTTCCGAGACGTCTAGCTGGATGATGCGGCGAATGAGCTTGGCGAACGTCTCGGCCGCGACCGCGGTGCGCGCCCACGAGGTTCCCGAGTTGGACCAGGCTGATGCCGAGGGTCTTCTGAACGTGCTGATGCGTGTTGATCTGCCGTCGGCGGCCATAATCGGGGGGTGAACTCCTTTCGCCCCTTGTTGGCGATGGTCAATGCGGAAACGAACCCGTCGCGGGCGCAGGAAGCGCTTACAAGAGCGGCTTTGGAGTGTACGACCAGCCGCAACGCGCTGATTGCTTTGCTGAATGAAGAGCGCGGATTGCTCGAAATCAGCCATGGCCTCGGGCCGGAGTGGAGTGTTCAGCACAATATTGCCAAGATCGCACTGACCACCAAAGAGGGCATCGTCGCGTGGGTAGGGGCGACGGGGCAGCCATTCCTCTCGGGCGATGTCCGAAACGACCCGCGCTATGTGAAGATGTTTGAGACTACGCGGAGCGAAATGGCGGTGCCGATTCGCGATATTCACGGGCGGATCCGCGGTGTGTTCAACGTCGAGTCCGACCAGTTGGATGCCTATGACGATCGGCAGCTCGATCTCCTGATGACGCTTGCCGAATGCAGCTCAATCGTGGTGAACCGGACCGATGCGCTGGTCCGTGAAGAGGCGTTGGTTGAGATCGGACATGCCTTGGATCGGGCGCAGACCGAGGATGAGGCCGTTCGCGGCGTGCTGCGCATTGCGGGCGAAGTTTTGCAGTTTCAGGCGTTTTCGGCGTTTCTGCTTGATCCCGCCCGTGACGAGTTTGTGCTGCGAGGTAGTGTCGGACAACTCAAGAGCCAGGTGGGAAAGCTTGCGTATCGTCGCAGTGAAGGAATCACGGGCTGGGTAGCGGAAACGGGACAGGCGGTGTTGACCCACGACCCTCGCCATGATCCGCGCTGGCGAGGCAAGAATGTGGAGTTTCCGGAGGACGAGATCGCGAGTTTTCTTGCGGTACCCGTTGTGTTCCGCGGCCGTTGTCTGGGCGTGATGCGCGCTTTGCGGCGCGTCTCCGAGAACCGGCACCTTGACAATCGTTTCACCGATGCGGATGTGCGGGTTCTCACCGCAATCGCCGAGCAACTTGCCAGCACGCTTGAGAATGTTCGATCGTTGGGCCGACTGCTTCGGTCTGAGCGTATGGCGGCGTGGGGTGAGCTCAGTGCCAAGAGCTCACATATGATCGGCAATCGAGTGTTTGCGCTCAAGGGCGATGTCAACGAGCTTGGGCACTTGCTTGGCCAGCCCGAACTCGCGCGAACGTCTATCGAGTCACTGCACCAATCGCTCGAGGTGAACGTGTTGCGGATCGAGGAGATTCTGTTCGAGTTCCGCGACTTCCTGACGGCAACGCAGCTCACGACCGAGCCCGTCAACCTCAACGAGTTGGTCTCGACCACGGCCCAAGAGATCTTTCCGAGGCGCTCGCCGGTGCGCCTGAACCTGGTGATGGGTGAGGACCTGCCGACGGTAGAAGTGGACAGCACCAAGCTTCGCCGGGCGATCTCAGAGCTGATCGAGAACTCGATGAACTTCGTCCAGGAGGGCGAGTTGCGGGTTGAGACGGGGCTCGCGAGCGTAGAACAGGTCAAGAAAGGACGAGTTTCGCCGGGTAACCCCTATGTGATGGTGTCGGTGGCCGACACCGGGCCCGGTGTTGAAAATGACAAGAAGTCCACGATTTTCCAGCCGTTTTACAGCGGACGCGTAAAGGGAATGGGATTGGGACTTTCGATCGTGAAAGGGATCGCAGACGCCCACGGGGGAACGGTCTACGAAGATGGTGAGCATGGCTTGGGCGCGAAGTTCGTGATCCTGTTGCCGGTCGCCAATCGTCCGCTAGAGGAGGCATGATGACGACGTTGCTTGGAATGTTGATGGTTGTAGCAGGGGCGCAGGCCGATGACCTCGTGCGATTTGACCACTTGGACACGGGCTTCCAGCTCCAGATTCCTAGGGCGTGGAAGGGTACGAAAACGCGTGACAGCCAGCGCTACACTTTTACGATCACGGGGACCGAGCGAACGGCAACGTTCGAAATCTACGGCGTGACGTTCTCGAACGACATCCCAACTTGGCAGGCCGTGCAGACCAACGCCGCCAAGCAGTTGAAACGAGGGGTTGTTCGGCAGTGGCAAGAGGAGATTCTCACCGTGCCCATGCTCATGACGCGGACCTCGTGGGAAGAGAAGAATGGTATCGGTCATACGGCCGATTCGGGTTTGATTTATGCCGCGACGCGCCGGAAGTTCCTGTGGCGACTCACGGCACAATCGGCGGACTTTGACGCGGCCTCAACCCAAGCGAGAGCCGTACTGCAGAGCATTCGCACTGAGGATGGCCGCCTGCCGAAAGCATTCGACCCGACCGTGCCGGTCTCGGAAGACCTGCGCCGGCCTGATCGGGCCGAGAAACGAACGACTTGGAAGCTTCCCGACCCGGGCAAGAAGGAGCCCGTGAAGGGCGACCGACAGGTTGAAACCGTCGCGGGCAACATCCCGGTAGTGCTTGCTTATTCGGGCGAGTGGAAGTTTGAAACCGAGGGCAACGGCCTGGTGGTGACCCATCCCAAAGTGACGGGCAAGATCACCCTTCGCGCCTACAGCACGCTGGAGACCGAACCTCCGGGTCGGATGTTGCTCAAGCAATCGGGTCAGAGCCTCGGCGAGTTCAGCAAGGTCAATAAGCGCGAGGAGCACGGCCCGGTGCGGAGCCTAAGCGGCGGACAGATCATGATGATCTGGCGTGAGGGCACTTCCACGAGTGGACCCCTGTTCACGTTCGATGCGGTTGGGGCGACGGGGGATTACCACTGGATGATCGGCTGGAAGTCCACCGAACCGAAAGCAGCCGAATCGCAGCGCGATCTGATCTCGCAGTTGGTGCAATCGCTGAGTATTGAGCCCAAGCCGTGATCGTTGCGTTTTCGACGTCGAGCCCGGTCGTCTCGGTTGCGGTCATGCACGGACTTCAAGTTTGGAGCGCCTCGCGGGAAGTCCCGCGGGCCGCCTCGGGCGCGTGTTTGGAGATGCTGGAGCAACTGCTTCGCGAGGCTAACGCTGAGCTTGATCATGTTACAGAGTTTGTGGCGGATGTGGGGCCGGGGTCGTTCATCGGCGTTCGGGTTGCCGTGATGCTCGCGAAGACGCTGGCGATGACTCAAGGCGCGATGGTCCGTGGCGTGACCTCGTTCGACTTGATCTCGCCCTCCGAAACGGTTGCCTTCCCGAGCCGAAAGGGCGAGTGGTTTGTGCGGACGCTCGGCGAAGCTCCGACCCGGACGGCTGAGATTCCCGCGAGCGCGGTGGGCTACGGTCTTGAAGGGATCAGGCCAACCTTTCCGCACGCCGAGCGAGTGCTTGCCTTACTGGATTGCGCCCCTCGAATGCGGCCGGAGGACCTCCGCCCCGAGCCGCTGATGGAGCCTTCGATCTCGACGCCCAAGGTGCCCTATCGGAGGGCAGATGGCTGAGTTGCTGCCG
>CAZPHD010000073.1:0-10342 GCA_964586225.1 uncultured Fimbriimonadaceae bacterium | reverse complement strand
ATCATCCACAAACCAAGATTAACCCAAACCCACACAAAACCCCATAGAGCCCAGAACATAGATCTGGCCGTTGACCACCTTCAGACCGAGCGGCTCGGCGAGGCCGGCTGCGATTCGCTTTACGCGGATGTTGTGCGGCTTGGGATCGCGCACGCCATCGAGGATATATACCGCCCCGTCGGGGTCCCAGGTGCACACCACGAGGCGACCGTCGGGCAGGAAGTCCATGCCACCCACGAGCGGCTTGAAGTTTGCCGGGCGCACGGTTTCAAGGTCAAACGAGGGATGCACATCGGTGAGCGGGATCCCATCGCCAGGGCGATAACGTTTGTTGGGATCGAAGACGAGCTTCCGCCCGGGGGCGGTCACGCGCACGACGCCCGACGCGGTGGTGAACACGCTAGCCGGAACGACCACAAACTCGCTTGAACCGGGTTTCTTCCACTCTAATCGAAGCTCTTCGCCGCCAGCGTTCTCGAAAAACTCGATCTCGAACGGATGTTCGCCAGCGGCGAGGCGGAACCGACCTTCGCGCCCTTCGTCGGCACCGTGCAGTCCATCGTGGTTGATAATGATCTCGTCGCGGATGGAGAACTTCGAGCCATCATCGGAGAAGAGCCGAAAAGCGTAGTCGCCGGGCTCGGTGATGTTCAGGAAGCCCCTTAGCTTTGCGTAAAAGTGGTCCGGCTCGGGCGAGCCAAAGTCGTCGTTGCTTTTGAGATCGACGTTCGCAATGACCTTCGACGTGTTGGGTGTCTGGCCCGCCATCAGCCGCGGTATCTCGTTCACGCCGATACCAATCCAATAGACCTGAATCGCCACGCCCGCCTCTCGGTGGGGGCTGTCTTGGATGATCGGAGCGAGTTCAGGGGCGGCCGGGCCTCGGAGCACCTCTTCGGTTTGGGTCACGTCCTTCGGGATGGGCAAGGTGATCGTCGTGAGGTCACCAACCGTCAGATTGCCTTCCTGGTAGGTTTCACCATTGACGGTCTTGGAGCCGGTCACTTCAAACTTCGATGGGTCGTCGATACTGGCTCGTGGGACGAGCATCTTGAGCTTGAGCACCTGGCCGCGCCGTTCGCGCACACGGAACTGCCGCGACAGCCGCAGGCTGCCATCACCGCCGACCACAACCTCAGGTTGCTCTTCAATCGTGAGATCGCGCAGGCCCTCTCGCCGAATGCGATATTGGATGATGATCCCGCCCTTCTCAAAGCGATAGCCTTTGAACTCAGGCTGAACAGACTTGCCAGACAACGTCCAGACCGGGTTGTCCACGATCCCTGGAATCAGGGGCGGTCCTTGGGTGGTCGGCTGGGGACCGTGGGCTGAAGTGTAAACGGCGCCATCAAACTTGACCCCGCCCTTCCATGCCCGGTAAAGACCGCAGTTGGTGGCGTCGTAGGCGACCCAAAGGTCGGTGTGGAGAGCGATCGTGAGCATCCGAGCGCGGTTATCGAGAACCGACCGGAACGCCCAAATGTCTCGGGGGCGCTCCGGCGTCTGCGTACCGGCAAAAGCAAGCAAGGCAACAAGCAACATCGGCGTCAGCATAGCCGATTTGAGCCTATTCCGACTACTCTCGGCGCTTGGGAGGGCGGGGGCCGAACCACTTGAGATTGGCCTGAGGCTCGGTCTCACGGTCTAGTTCCGCGAGCAGTTCGCGTGCGTGCGACGCGAAATGAAAGGAACCGTCGACATCCCCTTGCCAAATGGTCTCGATAACCCACGACGGCACGGGAAGAAACACGATTCGCTCGGGCGCGGGCACTCGCACCGTGACAATGACCGCCGAGCTTGAGGGATCAGAAAAGATGAACTCCTGCCAGATGGCGTCGGGCGTGTAGCGCGTCGTCCCGACTTGGGGTGCGCCTTTGGCACGCGCTTCGGCCAACAAGCCCGAGTCAAACTCGCCAGCGCTTGGATCTCGGCCCGCTTTGAGGTCATCAAACAGACTCAAACGAAGCTTGGCGGCGTAGGCGTTCAGCGTCACCTGGCAAGTTTACTGCCCAGCAAGATTACGAGATCGTCGGGCACCTGTCAGGAATGCTAGGTGTAAACCTGACCGGGTTAGGGAAAGCACGATTCGAACGGTTCGGCGACGCACTGCATGGATGGAGCGGAGGGGTCGTTCAGCCCGCTTGGAGAGAGGCGGACTTCACGGAGGAACAAGGAATGTCGTTTCGCGTAAACAACAATATTTCGGCGATGAACGCGTTGCGCAACGTCAACTCGACGGGCAACGAGTTCGGTAAGTCGATTAGCCGGCTTTCGACCGGCCTTCGAATCAACAATGCCAGCGATGATCCCGCCGGCTTGATCGTTTCGGAGAACTTTCGCGCTCAAATTCAGAGCCTTGGTCAAGCGGTTAGCAACAACCAAGCCGCTCTGAACTACGCCAAGACGGCAGAAGGCGCGCTTGATGAGGTCAACAAGCTTTTGCGTGACGCCCGGTCTCTGGCCGTGGCGGCGGGCAATACGGGAACGTTGGACGCCGCTCAGATTCAGGCGAACCAGGCCCAGCTTAGCTCGATCGTTGCGTCGGTGTCACGCATCTCGAGCAACACCCAGTACGGCACCAAGAAGCTCCTCGACGGTAGCGCTGGCGTGGTCGGTTCGGTTTCGAACGGTGCCAACGTCAACTCGATTAGTCTGAGCGGCCAGTTCAGTTCGGCAGCTCTCACGACCAACTCCACGGTCACGGTTTCGGTGAGCACGGCGGCGGCGAAAGCTTCCACGGCTTCGAAGACGTTTTCCTTCGGCACCACGACCATGACCGCAGGTTCGTTCACTCTTAACGGAACGACCTTTTCGACGACGGCTTCAGACACCGTGAACGATCTTGTGACGCGCATCAATGATGCGTCGGCACAGACCGGCGTCCGAGCGACTTATACGACGGGTGGCGCCATCACGCTGACCCAAGCCGACTACGGCGCAGCCAAGCGCATTGACCTTTCGGACGCTAATGCGGTCCTGCTCGCCGCGGCGGGTAGCGCCAGCGCGACTGGAACCGATGCGGTAGCGAGCGTGATCGTGGACACCAACGGCTCGACGGCCGGTGGACTCTCGACGGTCACTTTCACGGGTGGTCGGTACGGCAACGGTGCCTTGACGCTGACCGATAACGACGGCAACTCGATTACGCTTACCGAAGCTGGTAATGCAGCGTCGAGCGCCTTCCAGGCCGGTCAGGTCAATGCGGGAGCTTCGCAGTTCCAAGTCGGTGCCAACTCGGGTCAAACGACCGCGCTCTCGCTCGGTAACTTCGCGGCGAGCCAGTTGGGTCAAGGTGCGGTTTCAGGCCTTGTCTTCAGCAACCTGGACATCACCACCGCCACGGGGGCGGCTGATGCTCTGAAGGTCATCGACCAAGCCATCACGGATGTCGCAAAGGCCCGAGGCAACATCGGTAACTTCATGCGCAACGTTCTCGAGTCGAACATTCGCTCGCTGGGCGTGGCCAAGGAGAACCTTGCCGCATCGGAAAGCCAGATCCGCGACGTCGACATCGCCGACGAAATGACCAACTACACGAAGCTTCAGATCCTGCAGCAGTCCGGTCTCTCCGTGCTCGCTCAGGCGAACTCTTCGCCGCAGTCGGTCCTTTCACTCCTTCGGTAAAGACAACGCCGAAAGACACGCTAACTCCAGTCGGGGTCCTGCCGAGCGGCAGGACCCCGCTCTTCGTTTGGGCGCAGCCTAGCGGCAGATTCCGCTAAACTCTGCGCATGTCGCGCTTTGAGATCGATAAGCCCTATCTCACGCGGGTCCTCGTGGACCTACTCAATACGCCAAGCCCCACCGGGTTCACCGACTGGGCGGTCGGGTTTGTCCAGCAGGAACTCGAGGCCCTTGGAGTCGCCACCACCACGACCACCAAGGGAGCCCTCATTGCGACCCTGCCTGGCCTGAGAGACGACGCCCCACGCGCCCTCTCGGCACACGTAGACACGCTCGGGGCGATGGTCAAGGAGATTAAGGCGAACGGCCGCCTCAAGCTCACCGCCCTGAATGGCGTCATGTGGCCCACCGTCGAAAGCGAAGGAGTTTGGGTAGAAACCCGATCTGGGCGTAGCGTTCGCGGCTCAATCGTCTTCGAAAACGGTGCGGCCCACGTCAACCGTGACGCGCGGTCTGCCAGCCGCACGGCCGACAACCTCGAAGTTCGGCTGGACGAGCGAACCTCGCGTGCCGAGGAAACCAGGTTGCTCGGTATTGAGGTGGGCGACTTTGTGCACTTTGACCCTCGTGTCGAAACGAGCGAGTCAGGCTTCATTCGCAGCCGGTTCCTAGATGACAAGGCATGCGTTGCCGCTATTCTCGCGGCGATCAAAGCCATGAAGGATATGGGGGTTTCGCCCGCTCAGCGCATCACGATCCAGTTCTCGAACTACGAAGAGGTCGGGCACGGCGGCTTTGACGGCATGCCGCTTGATCTGAGTGAGCTCGTTGTGCTCGATATGGCGGCCATTGGCAACGGCCAGCAGAGCGACGAGTATCACTGCACCGTGTGTCTCAAAGACTCATCAGGACCGTATAGCCGCGCCCTCAGCGACAAGCTCATCGGGATTGCCGACCGCGTCGGAATCGACCTCAAAGCCGACATCTATCCGCACTACAGTTCGGACGGAAGCGTCTATTGGCAGACCGGGGGCCGCGCTCAAGTCGCCCTCATTGGCCCCGGCGTTGACACCAGCCACGGCTATGAGCGCACCCACATGGACGCACTCCACGACACCGCTTTGCTGGTCGCGGAGTACGCCGTCGCAGACTAACTACTTGCCGAAAGCGGCACGCAGCGCGGGAATCGCCTCGTAGAGATCGGCCACCAAGCCGTAATCTGCGAACTCAAAGATCGGCGCATCGGGGTCCTTGTTGATCGCCACGATCACCTTCGAGTCCTTGATACCCGCCATGTGCTGGGTCGAGCCGGAAATGCCCGCCGCGATATAGAGATCGGGCGCCACGATCTTGCCCGTCTGACCGACTTGCAGTTCGTTGGCCGCAATGCCGCTGTCAACCGCCGCGCGGGTCGCCCCAGCGGCACCGCCAAGCGCGTCCGCGAGTCCACCGATCACGCTCTCAAACGTCGCCGCATCCTTGAGCGGACGTCCACCGCTCACCACCACCTTGGCTTGCGTCAGGTCTGGACGTCCGCCCTGCCGCTCGTTTGCGGCAACGCGTCGCGCCTTTGCCGCCCCAGGGCTCACCGTCGTTTTCGAACGCGGAGCCGCATTGCCGCCTGCAAACCCTGCCGGGCGGAACGTCAACACCACCGGACTGCCCACCACTTCGACGGTCTCGATCATCGTGCCCGCCACGATCGGACGCTGGAAGACGGTTGCCGACGACGACGCAACCACATCCGTGACCATCGCCGCATCCGCGATCCCGGCGACGCGCGCCATCACGTCCTTCGAACGCATCGAACTCACCGCCGCAACGTGGCTGTAGCCACCCATCGCACTCGCAATCGCGGGGGCAAGCGCATCGGCCACCGCATCCGAGCCCACCGCATCGAGGACATCGAACGGAACTCCGAGCGCATCAGCCAACCCAGCACCCGCGGCAACGTCACTCTCCGAGAACGCAACAATCAACAACTTGCTCACGCCAGCACCCCCTTGGCTCGCAACTCGGCCACCAACTCATCCACCGATCCCACCTTGCGGCCCGCCGCCCGCGGCGGTGTGGCCTCCACCTTGACCCGGCGAACCTTTGCCGCACCGGCGGCGCTCGGTCCTCGGCGGTACAGCGGCTTGCTGCGCGCCTTGATGATGCCCGGAAGCGCGATGTAGCGCGGCTCATTCAGACGCAAATCTGAAGTGATCACGGCGGGCAGATCCAGTTCGAGCGTCTCTTCACCCGCGTCGGTTTCGCGCGTCACTTTGGCGACCCGGCCAGCAAACTCGACCTTGGCGGCAAAGGTTGCTTGGGGCCAGTCAAGCTTGGCGGCAAGCATCTGCGCCGCCTGGTTGTTGTCGTCATCGGTCGCCTGTTTGCCCATGAGAATCACATCCGCCTGCTCAGCCAGTGCAACCGCCTTGAGCTCACCCGCGATGCCCAGCGAGTCGTAGGTATCGGATGTCTCGACGAGAATCGCCCGGTCGGCACCCATTGCCAGCGCCTTGCGAAGTTGCTCCTCACACTCCGACGGCCCAACCGACACGGCAAGGACAGTGATCGAGGGGTCTCGCTCCTTGTGGCGGACCGCCTCTTCCAGGGCGATTTCATCGAACGGATTGATCTCAAACTTGACGCCGCTGGTGTCGATTCCGGACCCATCGGGAAGGGGCTTTACGCGGGCGTACGGGTCCACCACGCGCTTTACAGGCACGAGAATGATCATGGTTGTAGGGGCTCGCCACCGGGCCGCAGAGCCTTCTGAGGGTACCCGAGCGACCCCAAGTCGGGCAAACTAGAGGGCATGAACGACTGGAACCCGAGTCGTTACGACGAGCACGCCCGATTTGTGTCCGATTACGGGCACGCGGTCGTCGATTTGCTCGCCCCCAAACCCGGCGAACGCATCCTCGATTTGGGGTGCGGGGACGGCGCGCTTACGCTCGAGATCATGAAGCGCGGGGCAACGGTGGTTGGCGTGGATCGATCTGCCGAGATGGTCCGGGCGGCGATCGCGCGGGGAGTTGATGCCCGAATGGTCTCCGGCGATGCGCTCGCCTTTGATCGCGAGTTCGACGCGGTGTTCACGAATGCCGCCCTCCACTGGATTCTCGATGCTGACAGTGTGATCAAAGGTGTTGCCAGGGCACTTCGGCCCGGCGGTCGGTTCGTGGGTGAGTTTGGTGGGCATGGTAATGTCGCCGCAATCACAGTGGCTCTGCGCGCGGCTATGGAGATGAATGGCGCCGCGTGCCGAGACTACTCACCCTGGTTCTTCCCTACGCCCGAGAACTACACAAAGCGCCTAGAAGCGGGTGGATTTCGGGTTGACGACATCGCCCTCATCCCGCGTCCCACGCTCCTGCCTACCCACATGGCGGGCTGGCTCCAAACGTTCGCGGGCCCTTTCTTTGCTCGTTGCGACGCCGCCGACATCCCGAAGATTACGGAAGACGCGGTGGCCCTGCTCCGCCCGTCGCTCTGCGACGATCAAGGCGTCTGGACCGCCGACTATATGAGGCTTCGCTTCACAGCCAGCCTTCGTTAGAGACTCATGCAACGCCACCGCCCGATCGGATACGCGTTCCTCGCTCCCGCGACCATCCACTTGTTGGTGTTCGCGCTCATTCCGATGGGTTATGCGTTCTACGTGAGCCTGTTTCAGTGGCAACTCTTCAAGGCCGACCGCACCTTCGTCGGGTTTGGCAACTATGCGATGGCGTTCGGCGAGGGTCCGTTTTGGGCGTCGCTCTGGCACTCGCTGCGATTTGCGCTGATGGCCGTTCCCTTGGGCATGGCGATTGCGCTCGCGGTGGCGATCCTGGTGAACCAGAAGTTGCGGGGCATTACGGTGTTTCGCACCCTGTTCTATATTCCAGCGATTGCCTCAGGCGTAGCGATCTCGATGCTCTGGATCTACATCTTCTTGCCGGAGACCGGGCTGATCAACCTGACGCTTGCCACGTTCGGCATGGAGAGCATCGACTTTTTGAACCGGCCGGAGTGGGCGATGCCGGCGCTCGCCTTTATGTCGGTCTGGACTGGCCTGGGTCCGCGCATGGTGCTGTTCTTGGCCGGCCTGATCGGCATTCCGGCGTCGCTTTATGAAGCGGCCGAACTTGATGGAGCTTCGCGATGGCGCTCGTTCTGGAACATCACCTTGCCCATGCTCACGCCGACAACGCTGTTCGTCTTAGTGACGAGCACCATCGGAGCAATGCAGGTGTTCACGCCGGTGTACATGATGACCAAGGGCGGCCCCGAAGGCACGACCGACGTCGTCGGCTATCACATCTACTCCGAGGCGTGGCTGAACTTCAACACCGGTCTCGCCTCAGCCAAGTCGTTCATCCTGCTTGCCGTGATCGTGGTGATCTCGCTGGTGCAGTTCCGGCTGATGCGGAGAAGTCAGGACTATTCAAGTTAGCAGTTGGCAGTTTGCAGATGATAGTTGCGCGGAAGAAACTCGCCAGCAGGACGACTCCGAAACCCCGAGAAATTGACATCTGACTGGAACCCTCATCTACTGCCAACTGCTAACTTCCATCGCGCGTCTTCCACCCAAACTCCACGTACTTGTTCTCAAACGTGCCGTCGTCATACAGGTCCACCAACCCGTAACCATAGGTGCACTCTTGGTAGTTGCCGCCCCACCAGCCGCCGCTGACCGCGCCGTTGCAGCAGTACGTGATCCCGTTGTAGATCACCTGATCGATCAGATGAATGTGGCCGCTTAGGCAGAGCTTCACGTTCGGGTGGTGTCGGAACAGGTCCTTGATTTTGCGCGCGTCGAGGTGCATCCATGCACCCGGAATCACCCAGTCGCCGGTCTTCTCGTTGTCGCCATCGAACATCGGACACGCGGCGATAATCGGGATGTGGCTCATGACGAGAATGGGCGTCGTTTTGGGAGTTGCGGCAAGATCGCTCGTCAGCCATTCGAACTGCTCGGCGTCGAGCCGTGCCGTGTAGCCCGTCCCCTCCTTCATATACGTGCTGTCGAGAACGATGAAGTGCCAACCATTCCGGTCGAAGCTCCGATAGGGTTTGGCCAGCCCAAGGAGATCGCACGCCCATTTCTTGCCGTATTCAGGCTCCTTCGCGTAGGTCTCGCGTTTGCCCCATCCCCACACGTCGTGGTTGCCAATCGTATGTTCAACGGGAAGCTTCACGGCGCCGATGATCTTCGTGTAGAGATCCCATTGCGCCTTGGTCCGCTCGCGCGTTTGGTTGAAGGCATCCATGATGAGGTCGCCGCCGGTGAAGATCAGATCTGGCTTGTCCGGCTGGTTCAGAGCATGCTGAAGTGCGGCCTCCATCCCCTCCGGGGCTCCCTTCTCGGGTTGCACATGAATGTCCGTTAGGTGAGCCATCCGCAGAACTCGCTTTCGATCCGCACGGAGGACACCCGCTGCCAACGATGGGACCAACACACCGGCAGCAGAAGCTGCAAGCACGTCACGACGCGAAAGACCAGGTTTCAGTTCCATGCCTCATTTTGGACACAATCCCCCACGCGTTAGCGGCCGTCCTTCACGCTGCCTTAATCCCAGCATCTTCGATAACACGTTCTTGATCGCGGCATAACCTCAACACCTTGCTCTCATAACATTGCTCCCGTAACGTGATCAGCGGAGGAGTCCATCCAACACATGAAACGAGCCTTTACACTCATCGAGCTTCTTGTTGTGATCGCCATCATCGCGATCCTCGCCGCCATTCTGTTCCCCGTCTTCGCCCAGGCCAAAGTCGCCGCAAAGAAGACCAACGCCCTGTCGCAAGTCAAGCAGATCGGAACCGCTTGGCACATCTACGCTTCCGACCACGATGACACCGCCGTCAACGTCAGCAGCGGAGGGCCGCAGGGCGTTCACCGAACCGACTTCTGGGTGGTCATGCAGCCCTACGTCAAGAACGTCCAGTTGTTCTTCAGCAGTGAACGAACCGAAACCGGCTGTTACTATCACAATCAGAACGACCGAGACAACACACCGTGGGGCCGCCATATTCGCGACCTCAACCCAACGGGTCGTTGCCTGGGCTACGGTTACAACTGGGGCCCCCAAATCTACGCCGGTGGCGGTGTGCTGCTGGGAGTGGTCAATTTGCCGGACGGCGGAACCGTTCAGCCGGGCCGCTCGCTGACCTCATTCGATGAGCCAGCGAACGTCTTTGTGTTTGGCGACACCTACGACACGCCGAGGCCGACGATCGGTATGTACCCCAACACCGCGGGAGGCAAGGCATGGATCCTCGACACCTTCCCCGTGACGGCGGCCACCCGGCAGAGTCAGTTCCGCTGGGGCGGACGCTTTAACATGACCTACGCCGATGGGCACTCGAAGAGCGTTCAGTATCGCGGCGGACTGACACCGGGCGTTGGATATGTCTATGTGCCCGCCGCGGAGAAGGACCGACTTGCGTATTGCGCGAGCCCCAGCGAGCTGCTTGATGGGAGCCGCTTCGGCCTAGGGTCCATTCGTTGTGACGACTTCGTAAACTATCCGTTCACGGTCGCCACCGAGTGGTCGCCCAACTAAGATGAGGCTAGCACTTGCATTGATCTTGGGGACCGCCTTTCTCGCCGGCTGCGGCGAGAAGGCGGGTCCCGACTTGAGCAAGGTTGAATCGCAACCGCCCGCCGACTTGGAGGCGGGAAAGAATGCCCAAACCATCTCGGAGTGGGCGGCCGCCAACCCAAACAATGGCGCACCTG
>CAZPHD010000072.1:0-11418 GCA_964586225.1 uncultured Fimbriimonadaceae bacterium | reverse complement strand
GGCATGGCCGCGCAGCACCGCCCGTTCGCGACTTCACAATCACCGCAAAGCACCATGCGCCGGTTGCACTCCACGTTCGCGCAGTTCACGTAGTTCGGTGTCGGTTCTCCACATTCGCGGCATCGGGTCAGCGGCTCTGATGCAGTGCCAACGGATGTCGCTACACGATCGTCGAAGACGACGTTCACACCCAAGAAGCGGCGCCCGTCGGTAAACGGATCTTGGCCATACTTAACGATCCCACCGTCAAGCTGATAGACCTTGTCGAATCCCGCTTCCAGCATCCAAGTGGTCAGCTTTTCGCACCGAATGCCGCCGGTGCAGTAGGTCAAGATCTTCTTGCCTCTGAGATCGTCGGCGCGGGCCTCGATCCAATCCGGCAGATCGCGAAAGTTCTGCACATCGGGGCAAAGCGCACCCTCAAATCGGCCGACCTCGCTCTCGTAGGTGTTTCGACCGTCTAACAGGACGACGTCGTGTTCGTCCATCATGGCCAGGAACTCTTGTGGCGAGAGGTGCGGGGCCGTCCGCTCGTGGATTTTAGAGTCGATGGGACGACCGAGCCGGATGATCTCGGGTCGTTCTCTAACATGCAACGCTCGAAACGCATGACCCTCGTGAGTTTCCGCCTTGAACTCGATGCCGGTCAGCCTCGGATCAGTTGAGAGCTCGGCCATGTAGGCTTCGCAAGCCGCGACGGTTCCGCTGACCGTCCCGTTGATGCCTTCGCTGGCGATCAGAACCCGTCCCCTGAGCTCAAGTCGCTCGCACAGGCACCGATGATCCTCGACGAATCCCGAAGGATCTTCGATGTCGGCAAACCGGTAGAACAGCAGGACGAGGTGCGTCACTCCCTAAAGTGTACTTACCCGCCGATCCCAAGCTGCAATCGGCGCACGCGCCGAACCAAAGCGTCCAACCCGCGCGTACAATCTAGCAATGCGATCGCTTGGGTTGATTTCTGCAGGATGCGTGTTGCTGGGGGGAGTCGCCTATGCCTCGCGCGATGAGCAGCCCGCGCCTCAAGATCGAACGGTGACGTTTGCCAAGGATGTCCGGCCGCATGTTGAAAGGTGGTGCGCACCTTGCCATAGCGGCGCCAACCCCGCCGCTAATGTCAACCCCCTCAAAGCGAAGACCGACGCCGACGTCCAGAAAGATGACGTCACCTGGGAGCGCATCGCCCGCGCCATTCGGTCGGGTCATATGCCCCCCGAAGGCTCGGTGCAACCCACGCAGGAACAGCGCACCTTCCTCGTCAGCGCGATCGAGAGCATCATCAGCGGCAACTGCACGATCAAAGATCCAGGTCGAGTCACCATTCGCCGCCTGAACAAAGCGGAGTACGTTAACACCATTCGCGATCTGATGGGCGTCAACTTCCGGGGCGCGGAAGGCTTCCCGTCCGACGACGTTGGCTACGGATTCGACAACATCGGCGACGTCCTCACCCTCTCGCCGCTCCACTTGGAGAAGTATCTCGACGCCGCCGAGCAGATTGTCGAGCAGGCCATTGCCCTACCGGGGGCGAAAACGACGCGTATTGAGGCCAACTACTTCCCCGCCGCCAACGGCACCACGAACACGAACGAGGGGGATCGCTCCTTCTACACCAACAGCCAGATTATCGTTGAGCACGACTTCGCGATTGCCGGGCAATACCGAATCAAGGTGCACGCGTATGGCCAACAAGCGGGACCCGAACCTTGCCGCATGCGCGTCACCCTCGACCGCGACGGCCAGACTTTTGATGTGCGGGTAACCGCCGAGAAACCCGCCGACTACGAGTATCCAGTTGAGGTCGCCGCAGGACGTCATCGCATCGGCATCGCCTTTATCAACGACTTCTACGATCCGAACCACCCCGATCCGAAGCAGCGCGACCGCAACCTCCTGGTCCGGCATATTGAAATCGTGGGCCCCTTTGGCGACCAAATCGCCATGCCAGCCACCACAACGCGGTGGATTCCGGAACAACCCACACCAGGACAGGAGCGCGCCTTTGCCCAGCGGTACATCTCCGCCTTCGCGTCAAGAGCGTTCCGGCGTCCAGTGAAGTCCGAAGAAGTCGAGGGCATCCTGCGGGTGTTCGACGTCGCCCATAAGAACAAGGAGCCCTTCAACCGCTCGATGCAGGTGGCCATGTCGGCGGTCTTGGTGTCGCCGCAGTTCCTTTTCCGAGCCGAACTCGACCCCAAGCCCGACGATCCCAAAGGCAGTCGCGAACTGAACGACTACGAACTTGCATCGCGCCTCAGCTACTTCCTGTGGTCGTCGCTTCCTGATGACATGCTTATCGAACTTGTCCAAAAAGGCGAACTTCGCAAGCCCGCCGTTTTGGAATCCCAGGTCGATCGCATGCTCAAGGATCCGAAAGCGCGGGCCCTCGCGGATAACTTCGCTGCCCAGTGGCTCCAGCTTCGAAAGCTCGCCGACATGCGGCCCGACCCGCGTCAGTTCCCGAACTTCAATGCCTCCATTCGCACGATGATGGCGAGCGAAACGCTCCTGTTTTTCAACGACGTCGTCGCCAACGATCTGCCCATCCTTGAGTTTCTCGACAGCAAGCACACATTCCTGAACAATGCGCTCGCTGCCCACTACGATATCCCGGCGGTCGAGGGGAACCAGTTCCGCAAAGTCGCCCTGCCCAATGGTCGCCGCGGCGGTTTGCTCGGTCAAGGCTCAATCCTCACCCTCACCTCAAATCCCACCCGCACCAGCCCGACCAAACGCGGCAAGTGGGTTCTGGAGCAGGTCTTGGGCACACCTCCGCCCCCGCCTCCTCCGGGGGCCGATGTTCTGGCCGCCGCCAAGCCTAGTGAAGGCCTAAAGACGCTCCGCCAGCAAATGGAAGCCCACCGCAAAGACCCCGACTGTATGAGCTGCCACAGCCGGATGGATCCCCTTGGCTTTGGGCTCGAAAACTACAATGCGATCGGTCAGTGGCGCGCCAGCGACGAGCAAAGCGAACCCATCGACCCCAGCGGCATCCTGCCCGACGGCACAAAGTTCGCCGGTCCTGAAGAACTCAAACAGGTTCTGCTTGCCCGCAAGGACCAGTTTGCTCACGCGCTCAGCGAGAAGTTCATGATCTACGCGCTCGGCCGAGGCGTGACCTTGCGCGACGATTGTTCGATTGATGACATTACGGCACGAATCAAGCGGGAGAACTACCGAATCTCCGCTATCATAAAGGGTGTTGTATTGAGCGAGCCGTTTCGAATGCGACGCGGCGATGGAGGCGACGGACGATGAGTTTGATCATTCCCCGAAGAACCGTTCTGCGTGGCTTGGGCGCCGCGATTTCGCTGCCGATGCTGGAGGCAATGTTGCCTCTCAGCGCCATGGCCCAGTCGATCCGCCCCCGCACGACACGCATGGCCTTTATGTTTGTGCCGAATGGCATCGACATGGAGAACTGGACGCCCGAGGCAGACGGGATGCTCGGCGAGCTCCCGCAGATTCTCCAACCCCTCGAAGAACTGAAGGCCAAGATCAATGTTCTGACCGGACTCACCCAGCACAACGCCTTCGCGCTGGGCGATGGCCCCGGTGACCATGCCCGCTCCACCGCCACGTGGCTGACCGGCGTCCACATCAAGAAGACCGCTGGGTCGGACATCCGCGCGGGCATCTCTGCCGACCAGATCGCAGCAATGCATCTAGGCAAACAAACGCGGTTCCCGTCGCTGGAGATCGGCTGTGAGCGCGGCGCTCAGGCGGGTGACTGCGACTCGGGCTACTCATGCGCCTATTCAAGCAACATTTCCTGGCGCGGAGAATCAACGCCAAACGCCAAGGAAGTCAACCCTCGCCTGGTGTTCGAGCGATTGTTCGGCAGCGGCACCGCCGAAGATGCCGACAGCCGACTTCGGCGCGAGCAATATCGAATGAGCATCCTCGACCTCGTTACCGAGGACGCATCCAAGCTCCGCAATCAGCTCGGTCAGCGCGATCAGCAGAAGTTGGACGAGTATCTCACGGGCGTTCGTGAGATCGAGAAGCGGCTTCAGAAAGTCGAGTCGGAGCAGATGAAGCAGGCTCTGGCGGGCGCAACGCGCCCGACCGGCATTCCGAGCGACTTTGGCGAGCACATCCGCCTGATGGGCGACATGATGGTGCTCGCATTCCAGGCCGACCTGACGCGCGTTTGCACGTTCATGTATGCGAACGACGGCAGCAACCGGCCGTATCCGATGGTCGGCGTCGCCGATGGCCACCATGACATGTCGCACCACGGCAAGAACCCGGACAAGCTGGCGAAGAAGCAGAAGATCGACCGCTTCCACCTGGAGCAACTCGCTTACGTTTTGAAGAAGCTGGACTCCGTGAAGGAGCTTGACGGTAGCTTGCTCGATCATTCGATGATCGTGTACGGCGCGGGCATTTCGGACGGTGACCGCCACAACCACGACGACCTGCCGATCCTGATCGCTGGCGGAGCAGCAGGCACGCTCAAGACAGGCCGCCACATCCGCTATCCGAACCACACGCCGATGAACAACCTGTTTCTCTCGATGCTGGACCGCGTAGGCACTCCTATGGAGAAACTTGGCGACAGCACGGGCAAGCTTCAGGGGCTGTTCTGATTTTGGATTTACGATCTTGGATTTTGGATTGACGGATGCCAACGAGGCACGCGGGGGTCTTGTACCGCGTTCCGACTTGCCGAGACGCGCGGACAGGGAGTTCCTGAAGTCAATCCAAATCCAAAATCGTAAATCCAAAATCTAAAATGCCTTCATAATCGAAGCTCACACCCATGAGCAAGCAAGGCATCACATCCCGAGACGTCAGCTTTAGCGACTGGTACAACGAGCTTGTCCAGCGCGCGGAACTCGCCGACTACACCCCGGTCCGGGGCTGTATGGCCATCCGCCCAAACGGCTACGCCCTCTGGGAGAACATCCAGCGTGCGCTCGACGACATGTTCAAAGCGAGCGGCCACGAGAACGCCTACTTCCCGCTCTTCATCCCGAAGTCGTTCTTTGAGAAGGAAGCCCAACACGTCGAGGGCTTCGCCAAGGAGTGCGCGATTGTCACCCACCACCGGCTGAAGCCGACGCCGGATGGAAAGGGACTCATGCCCGACCCGGACGCCAAACTGGAAGAAGAACTCATCGTTCGCCCGACCAGCGAGACCGTGATCTGGCACATGTATGGCAAGTGGATCCAGTCGTATCGCGACCTGCCGATCCTGATCAACCAGTGGGCCAATGTCGTCCGGTGGGAGTTGCGAACGCGCCTCTTCCTCCGCACGGCTGAGTTCCTTTGGCAGGAGGGCCACACCGCCCACGCCACCTACGAGGAAGCCGAGCAGGAATCGCTGACCATCCTCGAAATCTACCGTCGCATCGCCGAGGAATGGATGGCGGTGCCGGTGATCACCGGGATCAAGACCGAGTCCGAGAAGTTCGCCGGCGCCGACCACACCTACTGCATCGAGGCGCTCACTCAGGAGGGCAAGGCCATCCAGGCCGGCACCAGCCACCACCTCGGCCAGAACTTCGCCAAGGCGTTCGACGTCACCTTCACCAACAAGGAAGGCAAGCTCGAACACGTCTACGCGACCTCGTGGGGCGTGTCGACGCGTCTCATCGGCACCTTGATCATGGTGCACAGCGACGACAAGGGCCTGGTCGTGCCGCCGCGCCTCGCGCCCACGCAAGTCGTGTTCCTACCGATGGGCAAGGACGAGGAGATTCGCGCCCAGACCTACGCCAAGGCTGACGAGATGGCCGCGCTGTTGCGCGATCACAGCGTGCGGGTGAAGGTGGACAAGCGCGACCAGCTTTCGCCGGGTTTCAAGTTCAACGACTGGGAGCTTAAGGGCGCATGCATCCGCGTCGAAATCGGCCCGCGCGATCTTGAGGGTGGGTCGTGCGTCGTTGCCCGCCGCGACCTTGGCGAGAAGGTGACCGTGCCGCTCGACCAACTCACCGACTACGTGCGAGCTCAACTGGACGCCATGCAGAGCGATCTGTTCGCGAAGGCCCTCGCCATGCGCGACTCGATGACCAAGCGGGTGGACACCTGGGACGAGTTCGAAGCGTGCTTTGCCGGCGAAGGCGGCGGCGGCTTTGTGGTTGCTCACTGGGATGGCACCGACACCACCGAAGCGCTCATCGCCGAAAAGACGAAGGCCACGATCCGGGCGATCCCGCTCGTGCCCCTTCACCCCGACGATGCCCAGCCCGGCAAGTGTGTGCTCACCGGCCGTCCGAGCACCCAGCGCGTCGTATTCGCGAAGGCCTACTAGTTCCGATTAAGGCCTACGAGTTCAGATTGATGAGGGCGTCGGTGGGTTCGTCCCGACGCAATCATGTTGACCGGCTCGTCTGGAATAGAGCAGATGTTTAAGGATGCACTCGCCGCGTTTGGCGTCGGAATCTCGGTCTTCGGCAACACGCCGCCGATGGATGCTGGCTGGCGCGAAGTCAAAGTCGGCACCGGCGCGCCGGTAGTGGTTGGAGATCGCGTAACGGTTCACTTTCTCGTCGCCACGCCGACGGGCGAGGAACTCGCCAACTCGCGCAAGCGCGGCCTACCCTACACGTTGGTTGTCACTGCCGAGCCCAATGATCTGCTCAGCCGGGTCGTGGTGGGGATGCGCATCGGCGGAAGCCGGTTCGCTTCCCTACCGCCCGAGCGCGCTTTTGGAGCTGCCGGCCTCATCCCGATCGTGCCGCCGAACGCGACGCTCGAAGTGACGGTCAACGTCGTCGGCGTCGCCGGTAGGTAGACTCCGCGCCATGTTGAACGAACTCAAGGAGCTGTGGCGGTTCCGTGAGTTACTCATCAGCCTTACCGAGCGCGAGTTGCGCATTCGCTACAAGAACAGCGCGCTGGGGTTCCTCTGGTCGCTCGTGAATCCGCTCGTTACGGCTCTCGTGATGAGCATCGTGTTCAAGTACTTCCTCAGCCAAGGCGTCGGCAGCTATACGCTGTACGTGCTCGCGGCTTACATCCCGTACGCGTTCTTCCAGTTCGCGCTGATGGACTCGGCGCAGTCGATTCTCGTATCGCTCCCCATGGTGCGGAAGGTGTATTTCCCGCGCGAAGTGCTGCCGCTGGCCCAGATCTTTGCAAACTTCATCCATCTGGTGCTCGCACTGGGTGTGTTTGTGGTGATCTCGGTTCTGGTGTGGATGCGGACGCCGGGCGAGTTCCCAATCCGACCCACCGTCGTCATCTTGCCGCTGGTCTTGATCGTCAATCTTGCCCTCGCGACGGGCTTGAGCCTCATCATCAGCGCACTGAACACGTTCTACGAGGACGTGAAGTACATCATGGGTGCGGTGCTGTACATCATGTTCTTCCTCACGCCGGTGATGTACTTCAGCGAGAACGTGCGGCACGCCACCAGCCAGATGGGGGCCAAAGGCGATCTGCTCTACGTGCTTTACCACCTGAACCCGATGGCGACGCTCTGCACGACCTACAAGAAGGTGCTGCTCGCGCCGACGCCGGTGCGCATGGGCGGCGAAACCTTGGAGCCCCTGCCGCTGGATTGGGGGCTGTTCGGTCTCTCGGCCGTAGTGTCGTTCGGCATTCTCATCTTGGGCTACCACGTGTTCAACCGCATGAAGTGGAGGTTCGTCGAGCGACCATGAGCGACAGCATCGTCTCGATCAACGAACTCCGCAAGACGTTCTTGCTCAGCCATTCGGGAGCAGGGTCGCTCAAGACCGCGATGCTCTGGTGGCGACGGCGGCGGCTGGAGCAGTTGGAGGTCCTCAAAGGCATCAATCTCGAGATCGAGCGCGGCAAAACGACCGCTCTGGTCGGGCGTAATGGCGCCGGCAAGAGCACGTTGCTTGCGCTGATGGCCCGGGTGTACAAGCCAACGTCCGGCTCGATTGAGGTACGGGGTCGCGTTGCGCCGCTGCTGGAGCTCGGGGCCGGATTCCATCCCGACCTCTCAGGCCGCGAGAACGTGTTCTTCAACGGCGTCATTCTAGGCCTCACCCGCAAGGAGATCCTCGCCCGAACGGACGACATCATCGAGTTCGCCGAGCTTCACAAGCACATTGACGTGCCGGTCCGATCGTATTCGAGCGGCATGCTCGCACGGCTCGGCTTCTCGGTCGCGGTGCATGTCGATGCCGACTTGTTGATTGTCGACGAAGTGTTGGCGGTGGGCGATTACGCCTTTGAGGAGAAGTGCTACGACCGCATCCGGCAGTTCCGCGCGAACGGCGGGTCGATTCTCTTTGTGTCACACAACCTGGATCACGTGCGGATGCTCTCCGACCGCTGCGTCTGGCTCCATCACGGCCGAGTCGAGCGCGATGGTTCGCCCGACGAGGTGTTGGACGCGTATCTGCATGGCGATGCCGAAGACATCTAGGGCAGTTCCGACGGCCCTTGGGCAAACGCGATCACCGCGATTGTGCCTAGGCCCGTGACGATGACGCCCAACGCGTGCGAGAATACAAGCGCCACCTTTTCATCGGAGAAGTAGGAGGCAAGTCCCTGCATAACCCAAAGCAAGCCTCCGGCAAACGCCAACGGCACCGCCACCGTCGTCAACCCGGCAAGCGCGAGGATCCCCGCGACCAATAACGTCACGACGCTAACCAGCCAATAACGCCCGATCCACCGCTCCGAAGGGCGCAACGCATAGCGACCGTACGGATGAACATGGAGAATGCCATTAAGAAGCGGACTCAGAATGACGTAGCCCCACAGCAAGAAAAACAGAACGACGCCCACCGGGATGAGATAAGGGGCGAGGCCGGGGTTGTCTCGAAGCACCGACCGGATGACGCCCCGACCGATCACAAGGATGACGAACGGGACATACCAAAACCGCCCGAAACTCTGGCACCAGAAGCTATACGCTTGAAGCCAGCGATACAGGAAGAACCGCCCTCGAATCGCCTCCTTGAGACCCTCACGAGCCGACTCGTCATTCGGATCGTTGCGGAGCGCCTGCAGGAAGGTCTCGTAGGCTTCCTTCGTCCGTCCCTGGCGCAGCAGAAGAAATGCGTGAGACTGCATCGCCGCCCCTTCAGGATTTCGGGCCAGGTGTTCCAAACTCGACTGCTCGGCACCGCGTTGCCGTAGCAGGCTCTGGCACTGCGTCTGCAACCAGAGCGCAGATTCGTTCTCGGGGTCAATCTCAAGAGCGAGTCGCGCACAAGCCAGGCTCTCTTTGTAGCGGTTCAGGCCAAACAGCGCCACGCCTCGACAGACCAACAGACCTTCATCTTCGGGGTCCAGGGCAAGCCCCTCGGTGGCGAGTTTCTCGGCTTCCTTGTACTTGTCGAGGTCAATCAGGATCTGGCATGTGATCTGCCGAGCATAGTTGTCCTCGCCGCTCAAGCCCATGGCCTTACGAGCGGTTGCCAGGGCTTGCTTCTTGTCGCCCATCTCGCTTTGGCAACGGGCGAGCGTGGCCAGCAAGAGCGCATCTTCGGGGTCTACGGCGAGCCCGTCGGTCAGTTGAGCCGCCGCTTCACGATACTGACCGTGGGCCATCAAGACGCTGGCTCGTTGGTAGACCTGGTAGCTCACAGCAGCTTCTTCTCGCGCATAAACTCGACGAGCGCGTCGTACGAGCCGCCCTCATTCGCATAGATCGCGTAGTTCTTGGCCGTTTCGAACCATGCCCGCGTGCTGGGACGCACCTCTTTGAGCGCGCGGAGGAAGTCACTCATGCCGATCGGGCGGACAGTGCCCCGCTCGATCGCGTCCGACAAGGCGAACTCCGCCGCCGATTCGACAAGGTGCGCCATGTCGGCTCCTGAGAAGTGCTCAGTGTCGCGGGCAATCCGGTCGAAGTCGACTTTCTCGTTCGGACGATCTGCCAAGTTCATTTGCACGATGGCCCGACGCGCCGGCGAATCGGGCGGAGGAACGAACACGGCCCGGTCAAACCGCCCCGGGCGGCGGAGCGCCGAATCGACATCCCAGGGGTGGTTCGTTGCGGCGATCGTGAACACACCATCGTTGACCACATCCACGCCATCGAGTTCCGCGAGCAACTGGTTCACGACGTTGCGACTGGCGGATTCCCGCATAAGGCTACGCTTCCGACCCATGGCGTCGAGTTCATCGAAGAAGAGGATGACTGGCTGGATCCGGCGGGCTTCTTCAAAGAGCGTGTGAAGCTTGTTCTCACTCACTCCCATGTAGGGGTCCATCACGTCGGTGAGGCCGATGCTGAGGAACTTCATCCCCATCTCGCCCGCCAAGGCACGGGCGATGAACGTCTTGCCGCATCCTGGCGGTCCGTACAGCAACAGTCCACCGCGAAGCGACTTGCCGTACATCTTACGCAAATCGGGATTCTTAAGCGGAGCGAGGAACGCAAGGTCCAGCCGCTTCTTCACGTTGATCATGCCCGCGACGTCACTCAGCGTCAGCTTAGGTATCTCAACGTCCATGAACTCGGGCTTCTCGTCCTCACAACCTGGCTCTGAGTAAAGCCTAGCCCGAGACGCGGGCTCGCTGGGCTCTTCGAACGGATCGTCTTCGGCGTCCTCGACCATTCCGGCCGCGTTCGACCACTTGAGCGCATCGAGGAGCGTGCCGTAGCTCTTCGCCAGTTCAGCTTCGCCAACGGCGTTGGCCGCCTGCGAAGCCGTCTTGAGGGCCTCCCGATGGGTCGGCTCACACTGCAACACGCGTTGCGCATGCCAGAGGGCATCGGCGGGCCGAACGTCGAGGAGCAGACTGGCCAGGTGTGACCGCACCGCGGTGTTGCTCTCGTCGGCGGCGAGAGCAGCTTCCAAGGCACTGATTACTTCTGGATCGGTAGGCATGGTCGTATGGGTTACCGTTAAGACGATACCATCGGTGAGCGCAGGATAGCAACGAGCGGCTCGCCACGGCGCTAGTCGGAAAAAAACTTGAAAATCGATGTCGTCGATCTCTACATGTTGACTTACAATGGATAGGGCCCCTCATTATTGCGGGGCGGGAGGATTGAGATGTCCAAGTCCGACGAAGCTCGGGAGCAATTGACCCGACGACAAGCGATGTTGATAGTTGCGGGAGGTGCGGCTATTCCCGCGGGTGTGCTAGGCCTGCCGGGGCTTGCAGCAGGTGCCACAAGCAACTGCCCACCGTTCACCCCCATCGTGTCCAACCCTTTGCGGCTGAGTGGACGGGTCATTCGAACGCATGCCGATTGGGGAGGTTGCTTGCCTCCATTCATCTTGATGTCCGATCGGATTGCCGGATACGTTCCCATGTATCTTGATGGCGATCTGAACGAGCTTGGGACGCTGGTTGATACGAATCCCCATGCGTCGTTCCAGGGAGTCGTGAGTAATCATGAAGCTGGTGTGCTCGTCTTTCATGCGGATCCTGGAGCCCAGTTACTCTCTGGGCCAGAGCCGCTCCCCAACTTTGATGCTCCGTTCAACTCGGACCCCCCGATGTCGATAGAGCGTCAGACGCTTGAAG
>CAZPHD010000071.1:7560-11808 GCA_964586225.1 uncultured Fimbriimonadaceae bacterium | reverse complement strand
CCGCGACCAGCCATGTTCGTGGCGATCGTGACCTGGCCCTTGCGGCCCGCCTCGGCAATGATGAGCGCTTCCCGCTCGTGGAACTTTGCATTCAAGACGCTGTGCGGGATGCCATGCTTGAGCGCCTCAGCCAAGTGCTCCTTGTTCTCCGGGCCAAGCTTCCACTGGGCGAGGAGCCAATCGGCCAGCTCATCGCTCAGCGAGTCGCTGGGCAGGTTGGCCTTGCTCATAAACGGCGCGATCGTCTCCCGGCTCATCTCTTTGAGATCAGCGTTGATCATCTCCTGAGCGTCGTTTCGCAGATCCTTGGCAAGATCCTTCTTGACCTCTAGCGAATCTCGCAATCGATTGATGAGAACCAGCTTCTGCAGCATGTCGGCCTTCAGCCGTTCGGAGACCTTCTCCGACATTTCGATGCTGCGTGTGCCCACAAGCACCGGTTGCTGTTTGCTGAACAGCCGCAAAATCTCCCAGGCGATCGCGCGGAACTTTGCCTCTTCAGTCTTGAAGATAATGTCCGGCTGGTCCGTTCTGAGCATCGGCCGGTGGGTCGGCACGCTCACCACGTCGAGACCATAGATTTTGCGGAACTCGTCTTCTTCCGTCTTGGCCGTGCCCGTCATGCCCGCGAGCTTCTCGTAGAGTCGGAACAGGTTTTGGAATGTGATGACGGCGACCGTCTGGCTCTCGCGCTGAACGGTGACGCCTTCCTTCGCTTCGAGTGCCTGGTGCAAGCCATCCGAGAATCGGCGGCCGAACATCATGCGGCCCGTGTTCTCATCAACGATCACGACCTCGCCCCCGCGCACAACGTATTCGACGTCGCGGTCGAACAGTCCATACGCCTTCACCGACGCGTTCACATGGTGGAACATCTTGGGCTCGCTGGCAATATTGGCAATGCCGAGCAGCCGCTCGATCTCGTCCATGCCCTCTTCGGTGAGGCTCGCACTGTGGTTCTTCTTGTCGACCGTGTAGTGCAGCTCCGGCGTCAGCTGCTTGACGACCTGGTCCACTTGCTTATAGACCGATACATCTTCTTGGCTCGCACCGCTGATAATGTGTGGGGTTCGTGCCTCGTCGATGAGAATCGAGTCCACCTCGTCGATGATGGCGAAGTGAAGTTCGCGCATGGAGAGCTGCTCGATGCTGAACGCCATGTTGTCGCGCAGGTAGTCGAATCCGAACTCGTGGTTGGTGCCGTAAGTGATGTCGCACAGATAGGCATCACGGCGGCTGATCGGGATCAGGTTCGAGTAGCGCGGGTCTTCGGCCTGAATCCCGGGCTGGTACATCCACGAACCGCCAAGTTCATCCGACTCCTGCGATTGACCCTGAATGATTCCAACGCTCATGCCGAGGAAGTGGTAGATCGGACCCATCCAGACGGCGTCACGTCGGGCGAGGTAGTCGTTCACCGTAACCAGGTGAGCACCGCGCCCGGTCAGCGCGTTCAAGTAGAGTGGAGCAACGCCGACGAGGGTCTTTCCTTCACCCGTCTTCATTTCCGAAATCCGGCCTTGGTGAAGCACCAAGCCACCGACGATTTGCACGTCGAAGTGGCGCATATTGAGCAACCGCTTACTCACTTCTCGGACCACGGCGAACGCCTCGGGGGCGATCTGATCCATCGACTCGCCGTTCGCGAGCCGCTCCTTGAACTCGGGCGTCTTCGCCTTGAGTTCGTCATCGGACAGGGCGGAGATCGTCGCTTCGAGCGCGTTCACGCGATCGACGATCGGCATCAGGTTCTCGACATCTTTCTTGCTGGTGTCGAACAGCTTTCTTAGAAATTGCATAGAGGTTCTCGTTCAAATCGTAGCGGCCGCCGGGCTTTGGGGCGGTCGCGGACAGCGATCTTAAGCGAGAACGAGCGGCCCGTCGCGGGTTCGATCCGACCGGCGCTTGCCGTCGGGTACCCCTAACTGCGCCACAACCGGAAGCGGCGTGCTCTTACGAGCTTCGGGACTCGGCAATACCTCGGTGGTCTTGGGCTGACTCAGGAGCCAGATCCAAGCCCGCGCTTCCGCGCTGAGTTTCCGCCCGAAGCTCGGGTCACCATCTAGGTTACGAGCAACCGCGCTCCACGGAAGCGCATCCAGATTCGCCGACACCAAGCCGCGCTCGTTCGGCAAGTGGCCTTGGAGCAACAGCAGGATCAGGGCAGGCAGAAGCGGAAACATCGCGCGCGTGTCTAATTATAGAACGTCGGCGGAGTTACGAGGATTCCTCAAGGGTCTGTACGGCCGTTCGACGCCTTGTGAATCGCGCGGTAGCGGACGGTCCCGTCGGTCGCATCAATGTGATAAGAGACCTTCCCGAACTTGATGAACCATGTCAGCGCGTGAGGTTGCTGATCGACTCGCATGATGGCCAGTCTCGATTCGGTAATGTGTCGCGGTGTCAGTGTGAGGCGATCATGTTTGTCTGCAAACTCGACCGCTTCAGCAAGGCTGATGGGCTTAAGCGGGCTCGGCCGCAGTTGCGGAGTTTCAAACTCGGCGGCAAACTCGATGATGTCTCCGGTGTCCCGCGCAAACTCAAACGATGCACCCGTTCCCTCAACCTCATACCCGTCGATCGTCATCGAGACCGAGATCCGACACACTGGAGCTATGCCTTGACCTTGGGAGTAGGCGGCCGCCCTCAGCACGGGTGGATCGAGCCTGAGTTTGCCTTTGGGGTCGAACGATTTTGCGATCTCAAGGGCTCGAAGTTGAGCAGCCTTAACATCGAAGTCCGGCTCCTCCTTGAGTGAAGCCTTGTAGGCCCGTGCTTTGTCCGAAGTGTGCATCGCACTGGCCCTGCCCGTGAGTTCGCTGATGTCGACCCACGCCTTGCGTGATCCACTCGCGAACTCAAGCGTCCAGATGCCCAGTTCGTCATCGCGATACTGACTGACGTACGTGAAGTGGCTCTCACCCAGCCGCTCAAGCAAGTCCAGTGCCGATGCCTGCGCCGCCTGAAGGGGATCTTTCGGTGCGGAGCACCCCAAGTGGCAGATCGTTGCCAGAAGCATGAGTGCCGTTAAGCTCCGACCTGGAATTCTCATCGCATGGATCCTTCCTATGGGGCTACCGTCAGCTTCGTAGAAACGCTTGCGCCGAAAACCGTCCCCACAATGGTATAGACGCCAGGCTTGCTCGCAGGTAGCGTTAGCAAGTTGGTCGTCGCCGTGTACTGACCAGCTGGAATCTTGATCGTTGCCGGTGTCCAGACGTTCGGTGTGTAGTCAGTCAACTGAATTGTCAGCCCGCCAGAAGGTGCCGGCTTCGTTATGTTGACCCTCAAGACCGAGCTCTGACCCGGCTGAATCGAAGTCGGCGTCACACTCATACTAGAAATGAAGGCGGGGTACGGATTCTTCGCCGCGTAGAGTGTTGGCCCTCGGGAGAAAAAGAGGAGGTCATTCGAGACGCTGAACAAGAAGGCGCTTGCGCTCAACCAGGACCCCGCCCACGTCTTCATCAGCGTTCTGGTCGGCAGATAGAATAGCTCAATCTTCTCATAGCTACTCGCCGCTAGGACACGGCTGTCCCGCGAGATGCCAAAGGCCAGGTAGTCCCCCGAACCGATCGTCCCGTCGGTTGACCAGACTGAACCGGTTCGCTTCATCACGCGGATAACGCCACCCGCCTTGTGGTACAGCCGGCTAGCTGTGTGATCAAAGGCAATCGAGTCGGGCAAGTCAGCCAAGGTCACCTGGTGTTCAAGCGACCAATCAGACACCCGATAGACTCGAAACACTCCGTTGGCGTCAGCGGCGGCCATCCGGCTCCCGTCGGGGGCAAATGCGATCTGCCCCACGTTGGTCGTAAATCCTAGGTTTGCGACGTAGCTGTAGTTCGACAACTTGAGAATCTTGATGGTGGCTCCGTGAGCGGCGGCCGCGATCAGGCCATGAGTTGGATGCGCTGTCGGATTGACGTCCATACCGGATCCGGACGTCCCGATCCCAGGTGGGCTCACCTGGTTGCCCGCAAGGTCGAAGACCTTGATCGAGTTGTTGCCGTGCACGCTTGAATAGTCATCATCCCGCACGATCCATCGGAGACCGTCCGGCACCGCGCGGACGATCTTCGCGCGATTGTCATCCGTTTGAACGGACATAATGGGCAAGCCGGTAGCTCGCCAGTGACTGTGAAGGTGACCGTCCCAGCCCACCGTCGCGACGGATTGGTTGTTTGAAGTGGTGGCTATGCTTACGATGTCACCTCTCGCGCCTGGAGCGTGCTCAACCTTGTACTG
>CAZPHD010000071.1:0-7550 GCA_964586225.1 uncultured Fimbriimonadaceae bacterium | reverse complement strand
CCGTAGAAGCCGCTGAACACGAGCGAGCCATCCGCGAGTTGGGTCAGGCCCATCGGTCGATGTTTGGTGATTGCGCTTGACCAGACTGTGTTGCCCTCGAGATCGATCCGCGTGATTTCACCCGGGCTAGTTCCCCGACCAACCCAGATCTCTGTGGTGTTCAACGAGGGTTCAAAGGTCTCGTAGGGATTTGCGGGGTGGATGTCCCGGACAAAGCTCCAGTTGTCGGTCCGCCAGACTCGCAAGGGCCCATTCAAAGCAAGAAGGTGCGCATTATCGCGTGTGAACTTGAGGCCGTGGTAATAGACCGGACCAGGGAAGCTCAGTTCCGCTGTTGGCGTCTGTGAATAGTTCACCAAGTCGTAGATGAGGATTCGGTCTCCCGTAGCGGCAACAGCCAAACGTGGCCGGTCCGGCGAAATGACGAGTTCGCTGTTGAACCAGCCCGAAGGTGGCGTCCACTGATATTGGCGAATCCAAATGCCACCCACTCGCGCCCACAGCGCTAGCTCGGTACCACCATTTGCAACCAGGGCTTGGTTCCCGTTGACAACGGTCGCGGCGACACGCATTTCATTGTTTGCGGTCGCCTTGAGGATGCCGGTCTGCAACCCGAGGAGCGGAAGATAAAAACGGATGCCCTCGCCGGATGCCTTCATCAGCCACTGTGAATGTGCGCTGTAGACATAAGCGCCAGTGGTCGTGGCAGCCCAAACCTCCTTGACCTGCTGCAGGGTGCTCGTCCGACGGATGTCGAGCGGCCACTCGAACACCGCAAGGTAGTTACCGTCTGGAGATCGCTCAATTTGGTTGATCCCAAATGAACCCTGCCCCTCGCTCCAGACGAGTTCTGGGACTTCCTGGCCCTGGACTATTGATCCAAAAATCATCAGCAGACCGCACAACAACACTTTCATACCACTTCTATTCTAACCCTAACCGGTCGGAGTCTTGGCGGTCTTTCTGACAATTTTCGGAGAGGTCGGGGGTGACGGTAGAATGCCTTATGCCCCGACGACCCTCTCGCCGCCGGTTGCTTCAGCCCATCGTCCAGTTCATTCAGACCGAAGCCTCATCCGGCATCCTTCTGATGGCCTCCGCGCTGATCGCGCTCATCTGGGCGAACTCACCTTGGGCCGCCACGTACCACGAAATCTGGCAGACAAAGCTGACCGTCGCCATCGGCACCTTTGAAATCAGCAAGGCCGCGATTCTGTGGATCAACGATGGGCTCATGGCCATCTTCTTCTTCTTGGTTGGCCTTGAAATCAAACGTGAACTTCTGCTCGGCCAGCTCTCGTCCTTGCGGCTTGCGACCCTGCCCGTCGCCGCCGCCATCGGTGGAATGGTCTTCCCGGCGCTCTTCTACTTCGCGATGAACCCATCCGGCCCCGAGACAAGGGGTTGGGGCATTCCGATGGCAACGGACATCGCCTTTGCGCTGGGCATCCTCGCCCTTCTGGGTCCGCGCGTTCCGCTGGGGCTCAAGGTGTTCCTGGCCGCGCTTGCCATCGTCGATGACCTCGGTGCCGTGCTCGTAATTGCACTCTTCTATACGGCCGAGCTTAACGTCAGCGCGCTCCTCGGTGCCCTCGGCGTGTTCGCGATCCTACTCGTCTTCAACCGCGCCGGCATCCGAAGACCCACCCCCTACGCGATCGCCGGCGTCGTGCTTTGGGTGCTCTTTCTCAAATCCGGGGTTCACGCCACGATCGCGGGCGTGCTGCTTGCGATGACGATTCCCGCTCGGGTGCACATCAATGCCCGCGAATACATCGATCAGATTCGGGCCGTGACCGACGAGTTCGAGTCATCCGGCGACGTCGGCGAGCATGTTCTCATGAGCGAAGCTCGAACTACCGCTATCGAGGAAATCGAACGCGCCAGCGAGAACGCCCAAATGCCCCTGGAGAGGCTCGAGCATAGCTTGCACCCGTGGGTTTCCTACTTCATCATGCCCGTGTTTGCGTTGGCCAATGCTGGCGTACCGTTGGGTGAAGGAGTACAACAGGCCACTGGGAGTCCCATCGCCTGGGGCATCATCTTGGGCCTCGTGGTCGGCAAACCGGTCGGCATCTTCCTCATGTCCTGGCTAGCGGTCAGGGCTAATCTCGCAGCCCTGCCCGACGGCGTCGGCTGGCGTCACATTCTCGGTGTCGGAATGCTCGGCGGCGTCGGCTTTACGATGGCCCTTTTCATTGCCGAGTTGGCCCTCGAAGGTAAACCGGAGAAACTCGTCGTGGCCAAGACCGGCATCATGGCGGCAAGTCTCGTTGCGGGCCTGGTTGGATACCTGCTGCTGAAGAATGTGGGACGAGTGCGAAAACCTACTCGGAACCCGTCTCCGCACCCAGGCTAGAGCCCGACACTTTCGCGGCGGCCCCTTTGGCACGATCCTTGGCGATCGTGCCAGTGGCGCTGCCGCCACCCTGTAGCGATTCCGTGCCCGTCACCGGGGCATTGGGCACCGGCGTTGCCATCGGAGCGACGCCTCCCCCACCCGCCGGTTCGGTGCTCGACGTGGTGGTCGGTGCCGCTGCCTCGCCTGGCTTCTCAGCGGACTGGCACCCAACGAGCAGAGCGGCCAAGCAAAGAACGGAAATCGTGAGTTGCTTCATCATAGAATCTTCCAAAACAGAAAGAGCCTTCCCCGACTGAGGAAGGCTCATTTGCCGGAACGCTCGTTAGCGCGGAACGCGGCCGGTCACCCGAGCCATATCCACCTTCATCGTGTACTGCGTTGGTGCACCCGTCACTGACATCGGCATCACGCTTCGGACGAGCACTTGAAGTTCGCGATTCGCGTTCCAATACTTGCCGTAAGGTGTGCTGAGCGAGAACTTCTTGGCGACGTCCGCTCCGGTCATCGGCGTCGCGCCAAGATACTGCCACTTGTTCGTCTGATAATCCCAGATGAAGAAGTTCGCCGTAACTCGCTTGGGCGCATTGACCTCAAACTCAAGACCCAGTTGGCTGATCGTCGCCGGATCGCGAAGTGCCTTGTAGACGGCCTTCATCGACGCGGTTTGACCCACGCGAGCAATGCTCTTGCTGACCACCGAGAAGTAGGCGTTGTCCGACGCAGCAATGTGCGTGGCATTACCCGTGGTTACGGTGCCTTCGAACATCGTCGCGCTATTGGCGGTCAGCACATACGGATTGGTCGTCACCTGAGTCGGCACCGACCGCAACACGTTGATTCGACCCCAGATCACGAAGGTGCCTACGAAGTCGCTGTTCTGCGAGATGTGCTGCCGAATCTGCTGCGGAGTCGCTGCGCGCCAAGACGCCTTCACCATTCCGGCAAGACCCGCAACGTAGGGGCAGGCCATGCTGGTACCGGTCAGGTTGCCGTAGGCATTGCCCGGAAGGGTGCTCATGATGTTGGTGCCCGGAGCGGCAACATCTACCCAGTCGCCGTAAGCCGAGCCTGGGTTGCGATTATCGTTGGCGTCGGTGTTGGCGACGGCCATGACTTCGGGGAAGCCAGCCGGATAGAACAACTGCGTCGTACCGTGGTTGCCCGCCGCCGCGATCGGAATCGCACCGCGCGTGAGGGCAAACTTGCACGCATCATGGATCACGGTGGACGCACCGGCACTACCCAAACTCATATTGATCACGTGTGCACCGTTGTTGGCCGCAAAGGTGATGCCATCGGCGACCCACTGGGCGGTCCCACCCAGTGGCCCAAGCACGCGGACCGGCATGATCGAGCAGTCAGGAGCCATTCCGGCAATACCCTTGCCATTGTTCGTGACCGCCGCGGCAATGCCAGCAACGTGCGTCCCGTGCCCGCCCTCGTCCATCGGATCTGCGTCATCATCGACGAAATCGTAGCCGGGGAGCATCTTGGGCGCGAGGTCCTCGTGGGTGTAATCGACACCCGTGTCGACGATTGCGATTACGACGTCAGGAGCACCCCGCATCTGATCCCAGCCCTCGATGGCCTTGGTTCTCGGCATCGCGTATTGCTGCGGCAAGCGCGGATCGTTCGGGGTCCACGCCTTGTGGTGAATGTAGTTGGGCTCAGCGTAAACCACTTCAACGCGCGAGTTGTAGTAGGAAATCGCTTGCTGAACCGAAACGTTCTTCGGCAGGATCACACGAGTTACACCAATCGCCTTGTTGTAGCCCGCTTCCTTTGCGCCGATCTTCGCATTGACCACACCGCTTTGCCCCGGAACAAACTTGACCATCAACTCGCCGGGGGCATGTTCGGCTAGCTGACCCATCGATACTGCGGCGGCACACGCGAACGCGACCACCATCGCTTTACGAATCATCACCATGGCTCTTCCTCGATAACAACCTTCATTATAGAGGAAATCCTGAGAGATCACACAGGTTTCACCACAAATCAAGGTAGAATTTCGCTCATGTTGAACCAAGAGCAACATGAAGCGCTGTCCAAGGCGAGAGGTCGCCTGGACGCTATCCGGGGGCATCTTTGACCTGGATCGGCGCCTTGCTCAAATTCAAACTCTAGCGGACAAGTCAGAGCTACCCGACTTCTGGGACGATCCCACCGCCGCTAACGCCGAGTTGCGCCGCCTCAGCCAACTGCGCAACCTGGTCGAACCCTTCCTCGAACTCGATAAGGTCGAGCGCGACATTGCCGAGCTCTACGAAATGCTGAAAATGGAGCCCAGCGAGTCTCTGGAGCAAGAGACCGATCAGATGGCGATCGCCTTCCTCGGCAATCTCGACGCCTACGAACTCGACACGCTCCTGAGCGGAGAGCACGACGATCGCAACGCCCTTCTCGAAATCAACGCCGGTGCGGGCGGCTCCGAAGCCTGTGACTGGGCCAGCATGCTGTGCCGTCTCTACATTCGCTGGGCCGAGCGACGTGGGTTCAAGGTCGAGATTCTCAGCGAAACCCCCGGCGACGTGACCGGCTACCGCGCCGTCCAACTCGACATCCGCGGCCGCAACGCCTACGGCTATCTGAAATCCGAGAATGGGGTTCACCGATTGGTTCGAATCTCGCCCTTTGATGCGGCCGCTCGCCGGCACACCTCGTTCTGCAAGGTTGAAGTCCTACCCGAAATCGAGGCGAGCGAAGTGCAGATCAACCCCGATGACCTCAAGGTCGAGACCCTGCGCGCAGGCGGCGCGGGCGGCCAACACGTGAACAAGACTGAGAGCGCCGTTCGCATCACGCACCTGCCGACCGGCATCGTCGTGCAATGCCAAAACGAACGCAGCCAGCACAAGAACCGCGATGCGGCGATGACCGTGCTCGCCGCTCGCCTCGCCGAGGTTCAGCGTCTCCAAGCCGAGCAGAATCTGAGCACATTCAAGGTCACTGGCCCGGCCGAGTGGGGTCGCCAAATCCGAAGCTACGTCATGCAACCGTACACCATGGTCAAAGACCACCGTACCGCCCACGAAACCGGCAACGTCTCCGCCGTGATGGACGGGGAAATCGACGGCTTCATCGAAGCGTATCTTAAGCAGCGTCCGAGTGACGATGCGTATGTTGAGTAGCTCGGGTTGGTTCGGGTTTGTTCGGATTGGCTCGGATTCGCTCGAGAGTCCAACCGGCCGACGCGTCCTACTCCGAACGAAGCCGAACCAACCCGACAAAACCCATGCTCACCGCCCACCAAGCCTCTCTCGTCTATCGCGACCAAGAACGCGAGGTCTTCGCATGCCGCGAAGTTGACATCGAGATTGGCGATGGTGAGTTCGTGGGCATCCTTGGGCCATCAGGATCGGGCAAGTCATCGCTGCTCTATCTGCTCAGCGGGCTCAAACTCCCCACCACCGGCGGAGTCCGATATCGCGGTGCCGACATGGCACAGATGAGCGACGACCAGCGCTCACGGCTCCGCCTCAGCGAGTTTGGGTTCGTGTTTCAGCAGCCCTTCCTTCTGGGCTATTTAACGGCCCTGGAAAACGTGGCCCTCGCCGCTGGAAAACGTCCCGCTCGAGACGAAGCCGAACACTGGCTGGCCGAACTCGGCCTCGGCGAGAAAATGCACCGACTCCCGCACGAACTGAGCGGTGGCGAACGACAACGAGTTTGCGTGGCCCGGGCCTTACTCGGCAAACCCAAAGTGATCTTCGCCGACGAACCCACCGCCGCGCTCGATCACAGCAATGGCGTGCTCGTCGTGGAACTTCTCAACCGCCACCGTGGCGACGGCTCGCTTGTCATGGTCACCCACGACCCGACCATGCTGGACCAAGCCGACCGGATTCTGCACATCGCCGATGGCATTGTTCAGGATTGAATGTGGAATGTGGCTTGACGATCCCGCCACATACACCTACGCAAACGCCCGAATCATCTCAGCCGCATGGCGAACCTGGTCGTCGCTCAGATGGGGGTGAATCGGCAAGCTCAGCACTTCGGTCGAAACCTGTTCCGTGACCGGCAGCGACCCACGCGAAGCCAAGTGCCCGTAAGGCGAATGGAAGTGAATCGGCACCGGATAGTAAATCATGCTGTCGATTTCACGTTCCTTCAGATACGCCTGAAGCTCATCTCGGCGGGAACAGCGAATCGTGAACTGGTGCTGAGTCGTGTTGTTGCCCGGCAACAGCGTCGGCAGCGTCAGCCAATCGCAGTCCGCCAACACTTCGTGATAAATCGCTGCGAGCTGATCGCGTCGCTGATTCCAGGTCGGCACCTTCGTGAGTTTCGTCAGCAAGATCGCGCCCTGAATCTCGTCAAGGCGGCTCGTGTAACCCAGATAATCGTAGTAGTAGCGCTCGCGGCCCATGCCATGCACGCGCATTGAGCGGCTCCGCTCGGCGATCTCATCGTCGTTGGTGATGATCATGCCGCCATCGCCCGCCGCGCCGAGGTTCTTCGTCACGTAAAAGCTGATGCCCGCGCCGCGACCGAAGTTGCCCGCGTAAGTTCCGTCGTGGTGAGAGTGAAGCGCCTGCGCTGCGTCTTCAAGAATCGTAATCCCCCGCGCATCTGCCATCGCCTTGATCACACGAATCGGGCACAGTTGACCAAACAGGTGAATCGGCAGGATGGCCTTCGTGTTGGGCGTCATCGCCGCCTCCAACTTCGCAGGGTCCATCATCATCGTTGCGGGATCGATGTCGACGAACACCGGGCGCGCCCCCGTCTGCACAATCGTCTCCACGCTTGCAACAAACGTGAAGGCCGTCGTAATGACCTCGTCGCCCGCCGTAACACCGGCCGCGTCCATCAGAATCCGCAACGCATCGGTGCCGCTGTTGACCGCGATTCCATGCCGGCATCCATGTTGATCGGCGATCGCCCGCTCCAGTGCCTGCACATAGCGCCCCGGAGCATAAGCACCGGAACTGAGCACGTCGTGCGTGACTCGATCAAGCTCGGCCTGTAGCTCAAGATATTGGGCCTTGATGTCGTAGAAGGGGACTCTCATCGAAGTGCGCTCATTTTACTGAGAAGCATGAGCGGGCCACATGTTGTGGTGACTTCTAAGATCTCGGGTTTCAGATGTCAGGTTGCCGGAGGCGCCCCCAGTCGCGTCGGGGACGTCTCCGGTCTCAGGGATGACGTCTCCGGTCTCAGCGATGACGTCTCCGGTCTGACC
>CAZPHD010000070.1:0-11865 GCA_964586225.1 uncultured Fimbriimonadaceae bacterium | reverse complement strand
TACATTGCCTGTCCATCTTAGTTGTCGATGACAACAACACCAACCCCAAGGTGCTTACTCGATTCCTTTCGGCAGAAGGGTGCGACGTCCATTTTGCCGACCATGGAGCTTCGGCCCTGACGATGCTCGACAAGCGGACGTGTGATGTGGTCCTGTTGGACTACCAAATGCCGGACATGGATGGTGTGCAACTCGCACGCGAGATCCAAGCCCGGTTTCATGGGCGCGCTCCCGCAATGGTATTGCTCTCGTCGGTCTCCCACCTCATCGGATCGGAGGCATTGGCGAGCCTCGGCGTCCTTCGTTCGCTAACGAAGCCTGTTCGGCAGCACGAGTTGCTCGCAACCCTCACGGAGGTGCGACGAGGCTTGGTGACGAGTGCTCCCTCAGCCGAACCCCTCCAAGTCGCCTCACCGGCCCTCGGCATGCGAATCTTGGTCGTAGAGGATAACTTTGTTAACCGAAAGGTCTGCGAGAAGATCTTGAGTCGCCAAGGATACGAAGTGCACTTTGCTGAGAACGGCGCCGAGGCGCTGACCAAGTCGGATGCTATCGCGTATGATCTGGTGCTGATGGACCTGCAAATGCCGGTGCTAGACGGGTTTGAAGCCACCCTGGCCATACGAAAGCGCGAACGAGGCACGAACTGCCGCACCCCGATTGTCGCGTTAACCGCCCACGCCATGCAAGGTGACCGCGAAAAGTGCCTTGCCGTCGGCATGGACGACTATATGACCAAGCCGATCAAACCTCAGGAACTCGAGGCTATGGTTGAGCGATATCGCCCACTACCGGCGGCAGCGTAGGGCGAACTACCCGAAGTGGGAACCTCTGCCCCCCGTGAAGCGATACGGTAGGTATCTGCAAAAAAAGGTGCATGGATGAGAATCACTGACTACGAACAAGGCCGATCCCTGAGCGACGTCGCGATAACGCTGACTTCGGACGAGGCCACGGAGTTGGCGGCCTACCTCCACCGGTTAATCAAACACCGCGAACTCGGCCACGCGCACTTGAGTGAAGTATCGGGCATGAAGCTTGAACGCGAACTGACGATCGCAATTGTTGAAGGGGCTGCTTAGCTTCGATCGGGTATCCTAGAGTTATCCCGTGGGAGTCTGATCGCTAGATCACGACGCCCGCACCACGAGGTTACAACTTGAGAAAGCAAAACAAGAAGACGGCGCATTCGCCGCGCTATTCTGCCATCGCGACCGAAGTCAACAAGGACGCGGCGCTTGAACTCAACGAAGCGATTTCGCTGGTCAAGAAGACCGCTAACGCCAAGTTCGTCGAATCGGTTGATATGGCCGTCCGTTTGGGCATTGATCCTCGCAAGGGCGATCAGAATGTTCGTGGCATCACTAACCTCCCGCATGGCACCGGAAAGGTCAAGAAGGTAGCGGTTCTTGCCAAGGGTGATCTTGCCAAGGAAGCTGAAGCCGCTGGTGCCGACACCGTTGGCGATGAAGACCTGATCACCCAGATCCAAGGCGGTTTTCGTGATTTCGACGTCATCCTCGCAACCGAGGATATGGCTCCTCAGATCGGCAAGATCGGTCGCATGCTCGGCCCGCGCACGCCAAATAAGCGCAATGGAACGGTCACGAACAACATCGGCACCGCCGTCCGCGAGATTAAGGCGGCGACGCGCGTTGAGTATCGGGCGGACAAGGCTGGCGTCGTGCACCTCCAAGTCGGCAAGGTGAACTTTGGCGACGACCAGATCCGTGAGAACATCACGACAGCTCTGGGTGCCTTGCTGAAGGCCAAGCCGGCCTCCGCCAAGGGCCGCTACGTGCTATCGATCACGCTGAGCGCGACAATGGGTCCGGGCATTCCCGTGGACACGCAGTTGGCCGTCAAAGCGTCTTCATAACGTCAGGATCCCTGAAAAGAGAAACGGCCCGATCTGTTAGATCGGGCCGTTTCATTTGGGCTCGTAACCGAGTCTAGAACTTCCAGCCGAGGTACACGCCGACGTGGTTGCCCTGAATGCGATTGCCCTTGCCGCGGCCGGTGAACACGAACGCGCTCTCAAAGAACAGGTTGGTGTTCAGGTCGGCACCGAAGCCGAAGCGGCCGGCGAGCTGCGTGCTCGTCGGGCTGAAGTCGAGGATCGCCGCGCCCGCGCCGATGAATCCGTAGAGCGGCATCGAACCTTCGGCCTCACCTGACGACAGCGAGAAGCGCTGGTTCAGCATGATCGGAATGATGTTGCCTCGGCGACCCGAGGTGCTCTTCGAAATCCAGTCGAACGAGAAGAACGTGGACTGACCGGCACCGTTACCGAACAACGACTTGTTAAAGTTGTAGTTCAGACCGCCACCGATGAACGTGCCGTTCAGATTCGAGGTAGTGGGGAAGGCGACGCCTGCCCGGATGGCGAAGCTACCCTCGGACAATGAGTCCTGGGCCATGGAAATCGCCGAAAAACCGACCGAAGCCGCGGCGAGTAGAACGAGTTTCTTCACTTGTCTTGACCTCCGTATTCGGACCGAGCCCTGCTCAATCCGTGAGCCAAACCTCATTTTACTGAATGTCCCTAAGAAATTGCGACGTGCGGCAGAATTCTTGTTCGAGCCAATCGCTAGCGCTCGTGGTGCATACGCAGACGCGAAGCAATCTCAACGGCATGATCAGCCACATGCTCAAGCGCGTGGAATGCCTCGATCGTGCGAACGAGATGCTCAGTCTCTTGAGGGCTCTCCCGGATCAGATCAAAGACTCGATCTCGAGCTTGAACATATTGCCCGTCGACCGCCTCGTCGCTGGAGACGATCTCGGTGGCAAGTTCGGCCGAGTATTCGACATAGAGGCGCATGGCGGAGGCAAACATGCGGCGCGCTTCCTCGCCGAGTTGGTGTAGCGCCAGCTTCATTTCTGCTGGAAAATGACCGCTTAGCTTGGTTGACCGTCGCGCCAGCTTGACCGCATCATCCGCCACCTTCTCAACTTCGCCGATGACTCCCAGCGTGCAGACGAGCATCCGAAGATCGCTTGCCACCGGGGCCTCGAGCCCAACGGCGCGAACAGTCTCGTTGAGCGTCGACTTCTCGATCGCATCAACCTCGTCATCCATCTCGATGACTCTGCGTGCAGTCTCGGTATCTCCGGAGATGACTGCTTCGACTGCCAGGCGCACCATGTCCCCCGCAATGCCCCACATTCGGAGGATTTCGGATTGGATCAGTTGGTGTCGGTCGTCTACATGTTGTCGTACGGTCATCGTTGACTCTATATGACGTGATTATTGGTCAGTTTGTGCCCGGCGATCAGGTTGCGACATCCACTCTGTGACGAAAGACCGTGCGCGATCCTTGTCGTCTGGCGCTAACTCGCCCTCAAGAACCATCTCCTGGAGCGCGGTCTTGATCCGCCCAACCTCCGGGCCTGGCGACAATCTCGTCAAAGCCATAACCTCTTCGCCAGAGAGCGGCGACTGAAGCGTCTCGACCGGAGTCTGAAGCTGGACCTCCGCCAATCGCTCTCGAACAACACTCAGGTCCAGCTTTCGCGTGCCAGTCTTCAAGCCGCGCGCGTCGGCGTCAACCAAGGCAATGAGATCATCGACGCGTTCGCGCAGGTCCCGCATGAGCCTACGGGCGGCTGATGGCGTGAAGCTTGGACCCGACGACAGCCGCATGTGATTCTTGACCAACAATGCCACTTCGGAAATCAGCTGTTCGCCAAAGCGCAACTCGCGGAGCCGTGCGCGTGTCATCTCTGCCCCGACCCCCTCGTGCCCAAAGAACCGGATATCGCCGTGGTCGTCAATGAGGCGAGTCGGCGGCTTCGCAATGTCATGGAAGAGTGCGCTCAGCCTCAACCGAAGGTCGCCTCCGTCGGCCACAACGTTGTCAAGAACGGCCAACGTGTGATCCCAAACGTCAAGATGGTGCCACTTACCCTGGGACACTCCTACCATGGTAGGGAACTCAGGTGCGAATCGCTCCAGCAGCCCAAGATCAAGGAGATCGCGCATAGCCGACGAGGCGGCCGAATGCTCAAGCATTTTCGTCCACTCGTCACGAATGCGTTCCCGGCTGATGATGTCGAGGCGATGCGCTTCGTGACGAATCGCCTCCGCGAGGCCGTCTGCGTAGCGCCAGCCAAGCTTCCATCGGAAGCGCACCGCTCGAAGCATGCGTAGCGGATCGTCGTGAAACGTCTCTGCAGGATCAAGAGGTGTCCTCAAGACGCCATCCCGAAGATCGTCAAGTCCAACGCCTAGCGGGTCGGCCAGCACACCCGTGTGTAAGTTGCGCATGAGGGTGTTCGCGGTGAAGTCGCGCCGCATCGCATCTTCACGGAGCGACGCTGGTTCGACGTTGGGCTTCCGGCTGTTCGCGTGGTACGACTCGCGCCGAGCTGTGACGAGCTCGACGGTTGTCCCTCCGATCCCGACCGCGACCGTCCCGAACCGAGGATAGGTATTGGGAGATCCATCAAGACCACGGGCGCGAAAGAGGTGTTCCGCCACGGCGAGTGCATCGCCCTCCAGTACGACGTCAAAGTCGGTAGGCTCGCCCAAGCCGAGCAACTCATCGCGAACTGCTCCGCCGACCATCCAAAGCTGGCCCTCCCAAGGTGTGCCCGCCGTGAGCTCAGCTACGCGTCGGAGCGCGGGATGCATTTAGGGCTCACACGCGACGCGCATGCCGATAAAGGGCCCATCAGAAAGCCACCAGCGGCTCTTGGGCACGTGCGCGTCCGCCTCTTGCCACTTGGGATCGAACTTGCGCCGCGCGCCAAACTTGATCTCTGTCGCCTTGCTGTTGTAGGCGCCACCGGCAACGATCGGTTGAGCGTCCGTGCCGATCGTCCATTCCCAAACGTTACCAAGCATATCGTGGAATCCCCAGGCGTTCGGCTTCTTCTTGCCGACTGCGTGAGCAACATCTTCCGCGTTGTCCCAGAACCAAGCGTGATCTTCGAGCGGCGTCGGTTCTGCCGAGGCCCCGGCCCGGGCGGCGTACTCCCACTCCACCTCGGTCAGCAAGCGAAACTTCTTCCCAGTCTTCTTGCTCAGCCATTCGCAGAACTGGCGGGCGGCATGCCCAGTCATTCCCAAGGCGGCATATCCGTTATGGCCAAAGCCGCGATCGGGTGCACCGTAGGGGCGGCTCGGGCGGGTTTCAGAATCGACGCCCTTCGCCTGCTGCTCCTGCGTGAGATCAAGGCGGAAGGCATACAGGTCATAAACATCCCACGTCAGTTCTGTTTGCGCGACCCAAACGGGCTTGACCGTGCGCTCAAGTCCGTTCACCGTGATCTTGCCTTCCGGAACCTTGATCATCTTGAACGTGGGCAGATGCCCCGGGATCTTCACTTCAAGCGTGTCAAGAGACGTCTGAGGTTGCCCAAGGCAGAGGAGCGTGAGAGCCGCAATTGAAGTCATGGTGATCACATCGCAAACGCAGTTCGCGAAGCAAGTAAACCCGCGAAAGAGAGTTAGCCGCCGTAGCCGCCGCGTCGAAGGGGCTTAGGCGAGAGCCGGGGATCCTCAGGCACGACCACGGTGATGCCGGTTGTGTACCATGGGAACTTCTCATCCGTCTTGTTGCCATACCAGTAGGTGCCCGTCGAGAGGCTTCGATCAAACTCGCCGGTCAACCGGATCTTGCTATCACCCTTGACGAAGCCGGTCAAGTTGCTGCCGAACCACTGAACGCCACGCCACTTTCCGACGATCGTGATCTTGCCCTTACCGTAATACGCGCGGCGCTTCATCTTCGGGTCGTCGAATTCAAGTTTGAGGTTGCCCTCGGTGCGAACATTGCCCTCAACATTGATGAGGAGCACCGTGCCCTCGAAACTGAACGAGGCCGTGCCTTTGCCATCGATCATCTTGAAGCTTCCAAGCCCAGTTTGCAGGTTGATCGTGTCGCTCAACTGTTGGGCGAAAGCCCCTTGGCTAGCGAAGACCGCGCCCAGAAGGGCTGTGCGTGGGATGATGGTTCGAGTGCTCATCGGTAGTGGTAAACGCAATTATGGCGCGTTTGGTGCCATGAACGTCTCTATAGTCGCTTGAACACGCCACGAATCAGCTTCAAAACGCGTAAACTAGGGGTGTGAAGCAACGTGGTGCTCTCGTGTCGTCGGTGATCGCGGTCGCCGCGGTCTTGGGTCTTGGCTCAGTGTTTCTTGCGAACGCCAGCCCTTATATGACGATCGCTGAAGTGCAGGGCCAGTCGGGCCGGACCGTTCATGTATCGGGAACGATTCAGCACGACACGATTCAGCAGAATCTTGCTAAACGCGAGGCTACATTCAAAATTACAGACGAAGGCGGAACGCTTGATGTCCTGTACAAAGGCAAGCCTCAGCCGAATCTGGCTACCGCGACGACGGTGGTGGTCATCGGTCAAATGGAAGATGGCCGGTTTGTCGCGAACGACATGCTGCTGAAGTGCCCGTCAAAGTACGAGAGCACCAAGGATCCGAGTGGAAGCGGCTCATAACCTGCCGGTTGCACCGGCGTGGTCTTTGCTTGTGGGCACCCTCGGACGAGGGTTTATCCTCGCTGGCATTTTCTTCTTTGTTGCGTGTGTGCTGCTGACCGTGTTTCGACGCGACTCGAAACTCGGCGGTTGGACGTTCTTCGCCGGGACGGCATCGGTGTTTGGCGCCATTTTCGCGCTGGGCACGCTCTTCGTCACCGACCAGTTTCACTTCCAATATGTCTATGCCCATAGCGAAAAGATCAACGGATTGGGCTACAAGATCGCGGCGATCTGGTCGGGCCAACAGGGTAGTTTCCTCTTGTGGGCAACCTGCTCGGCGCTTTTCGCTCTCTGGGCACGGCGAAGCACGGGCGAACTGAAGCCCCACTACACGTTGGTTGCTTCGATCTTCTTGGGAGCCATCTGCGGCATCTTGGCGAATGAGTCTCCCTTTGACCTGCATGTTTTCGAAGGCAAGGTCTTTCAACTCCCCGATGGAGTGGGTCTCGCACCCTCGCTGAACAACTACTGGGTGATCATTCACCCGCCCACCATCTTTTTGGGCTTTGGCTCCTTGCTCGTCCTCTTCGCCTTTGCGACGGCGGCCCTGATGCAACGAAGCTACACCGACTGGGCCCAGCGAGTCCGTCCGTGGGTGATCACATCACTCACATTGACCGGTCTTGGGCTCTGTATGGGCGGTTTTTGGGCCTACGAGACGCTGGGCTGGGGTGGCTTCTGGGCGTGGGATCCGGTTGAGAATGTCAGCTTCGTGCCGTGGCTTTTCACAACGGTCTTGGCTCACGGGCTGATCGTCCAAGCGGCCAAGCGAAAGTGGCAGTTCTCGAATTTGTTCATAGCTGGCGTGCCATTCCTCGCCTTTACCTACGGAACGTTCCTGACTCGGGCGGGCTTTCTCGATCAAGTGAGTGTGCACTCCTTCGCAAAGATGGATGAAGCGGCCCATCGAGTGCTGCTCTTCTTCCTGATCGGTTCGGTGTTGAGCTTTGTGGGGCTGTGGGCATGGCGTCTCCGGCAGGATGGTCAGCAGTTCTCTACGACACCTGTCCGTGGCGCATCGCGGGACAACCTCTACCGGAGTGGCATGCAGTTGATGTCCATGATGGCGATCGCGACGGCGATCGGCATGAGTGTCCCGCTGCTCCAGTTCGCGATGGGCAAGACGCCTAAGGTCGTTGAAGAGCAGCTTTATCACCAAGTTCTGGTTTGGTTCTTTGTACCCATCATGATCTTGATGGCCCTGGCTCCGTTTGCAACGTGGCGCGAAATGGGCTGGGGATCGTTGTTTGGCCGGGTCCTCAACGTCTTCAGCATCTCCTTGTTTGCGACCGGAATCGCCCTCATCGTCGGCGCGAACGATCAATACGGCATCCAGTTCGAGAAGGGCTCGACGATCGCGTTCCCGTTCAGCATTAACTTCCCGCTCGGGCCGTGGATGCTCTTCTTGGTCTGGCTATGCACATTTACGATGGTCGGAAATCTCTGGCGGCTCATCGAGACGTTGCGGCGCTCCCCGATGGGTATTGGTCCCTTTTTGGCTCACATTGGCGTGGCGATGGCAATGGCTGGCCTCATCGTCTCGCGCGGCTTTGAGCGCAAGCAAGAATACGCCCTCCAACGTGGCGTGCCCGCGCTGGGGCTCCAAAGCAAGGGCCCCGGACACATCATTGAACTCAATGAGGGGCAAGACTTCGATTTCTTTGATCGCGACAATAAGGTTGAGCTTCGCATGCGCGAATCGGGATCGGATTTCATTGCCAGGCCCGGCCTCTACTATGATGTCAACGAACAGACCGGCGAACCCACCCCCGTAACTTGGCCCTACATTCACCGCCTTCTGTCACACGACATCTACGTCGTGCTCTATCCGCTTCAGCCTGATGCCAGCAACCCGGCGACACTCAAGCCCGGGGAGAGTACTACGCTTGAAGCGATGGTCTGGTCCGAACTCAAAGAGCGCAAGTATCAGGTTCGCTATGTGAAGATGGAGCGCGAGGGCGAGGCGGGAATGGCGGGAACTAAGTTCAAGGCCGTTCTCCAGGTAACCGGCCCCGATGGCCAGGTTGAAATCAAGCCCTCGCTGGTCGTCGGCACTGAAGGCGGCCCGCAGCGAAGACCCGAACGCATCGACTCCGAGTTTGGCATCGAACTCGACAGCATGAACGCCGCCGACCAAGCTGTCACCCTCAAACTCACCTACAATCTGCCGGTGTTTCCCGTGGAAACCTTCTACAAACCGCTCACGATCCTTGTTTGGGGCGGCGTAGGTATCCTTACCGTTGGCGGATTCCTATCCGCGTGGAGTCGACGCAATCGCCGCTCGACCCTTGTGACCGACGAACTCAAGAGTGAGTCGGATGTCCCTCTAACCGACGATGCGCCTATCCCAGTTTCTTAAAGCCAAGCTCCATCATGCCCGGGTCACCTATGCGAATCCCGAGTATGTCGGGAGCATTGAAATCGATGCTGACCTGATGGACTACGTTGGGCTGAAGGACGGTGAACTTGTGCACGTCTGGGCCGTTGACCACACCGCTCGGATCATCACCTATGCGTTTGCCGGACCTAAGGGCGCGATTGGCCTCAATGGCGGCGCGGCTCACTTTTTCCGAGAAGGCGATCGGTTGGTCATTGCCGCGTTCGACCTTGCCGACGAACCCATCATTCCCAAAGTGGTCCAACTTGGCGAGAACAACGAGATCATTCGGGACATGACCCCGTTCAGCGTGGTGGGTTGACCATGGACCTGGGGCCGTTGCTGGAGTCTTCGGGAGCGGTCCTGCGAGGTCATTTCGTTCTGACGAGTGGCCGCCACAGTGACGTTTACGTTGAGAAGTTCCGTGTGCTCGAGCAACCGCACGTCTTGACGGCCCTTTGCGAGGAGATTGCCAGCCACGTACGAAGCCTCGGCGTCGACGTCGTGGCCGGGCCGACAACGGGCGGCATCATCATTGCCTTTGAGGTGGCCCGCCAGTTAGCACGTCCGGCGCTGTATGTGGAAAGCGAGGAGGGAATCAAGAAGCTTCGACGGGGAGCTCAGGTTCAAACTGAGGCAAGGGTGTTGATCGTGGACGACGTTTTGACGACGGGCACCTCCGTCCATGAGGTGATAAAGGTGATCAAGGCGGCGGGCGGCGAAGTCGCGGCCGTGGCCGTGCTCATTGACCGCTCAGAACGGCCGATTGACTTCGGGTGTCCCTTTTTTGCCGCTTATCGGGTAGAGGCGACGAGCTATGATCCCGATAATCTTCCTGAAGAGTTGCGTAAGCTCCCCGCAATTAAGCCGGGAACACGCGTCTCTACTTCTGGAGCTTCAACATGATGGTGATGAACCGAACCGGGTGGATCAACCGCGGCGCCCTACAGGATCGCAGCGGTTGGCGCGGCTTGTGGCTATCCCACCTGATCGGCATCGCGATCTTAATCCAGTTCACGCTTGAGCGCGCGGTGACCGCCGAAATCCCCTACAACCGCATCATCGATCTTCCGATTCGTTTGATCCTGGTTTGGCTTGTCCTCGACCGAATCGGCCGGTTTGGGAGGGTGAAGATCAACGCATGGGACTGGTTCCACTTGACGTTCCTTTCCGCCTTTGGCTTTGCCTCGATTTACGCCGAACTGTTCATGTCCCGTGACACGGGCCTTCTCAACTACATCACGTGGCTTCTCCAGCATGGCCAGCCATTCCTGTACTACATTGCCGTCCGAGAAGGCTTCAACCGCAAAGGCTTCCGAATCGATCTGGTCCTCCGCTGGATTGTCGTGACGGTCACCGTCTGTTGCGTCATTGCGCTTCTTCAAGCCCTTGATATCGGCAACATGCGATATCACATCAACGAGTTCTACAACCAGCGCCGCACCGAGGCCATGATGGAGGGTCCATCTGCACCGTGGCAGGCGCGAGGCGTGGCGTCTCACGCGAACCTGATGGCGATGATCATCCTCTTTGGTATGGTCGCCCTCGTGGCCTATGTGAACCAGAAGAAGCTGGGCCTGTTTGAACTGTTTGCCGGAGTGCTTTTTGTCGGCACGCTGTTCGCGACCTATTCACGAACGGGCATTGTCACGATGGTGCTGATGGGTGGCGCGTTTGTCGTTTTGCTCGGTCTGCAACAGCGCTATCGTCAAGCGTTCCTCGTCATGTTCGGCTTGGTTGGGCTGGTGTTTGCATTCATCTCGGCGGTCTTTGCGTTCAACATTGAACGGTATCAGGTGTTTGTCAGAGGTGCAGGTGTCGTCAAGAAAGAGGCCTCAAGGGGTCTCTATGGTGTTTACGCCAGGCAGGAGGCGTTTGCAAAAGCTATGGAACTGGGCTCGAAGTATCCCATCACGGGCGTGAGTCCTGCCTCGTCGCTCATGAACCGTCAGCGGATCATCACGAGTAGCCCCTACGCCTTCGATGGCTTGGTCTTGAATGTCTATGCCTTCACGTTCGTCCAATACGGAATTTATGGTCTCGTGTACCTGTTCGGCGTGCTCGGCACGTGTTTCTGGCACCTGCGGTATGCCCGCACCAAGCAAGTCTTTGCTGGGGCTGCCTTCTTTGCCGGGGTTGTTCTGGCCGCGACGGGCATGACGGAGAACACGCTCTTCTCGCTACCTTCCATGATTATCGTGAACGTGGTCATGGCCGCCGCTCTCACAAAGGTGATGGAAGGCGAGAAAGAGCCCGCCCGCAACCCGCTCGCCATTCGAGGCTTCGCGGTTTAGCGTCTAGGCGATCCAATCGCCGCTTGGATCGCTTGCTGGAATCTCGAGCGGTTCGGCGGATCCCCACAAAGTGAAGCTCACCGTGAGGCTATACCGATGGATCGACGAGTAGAAGTCGAAGCTCAGCGCCGCACGATCCGGATGGATCAGCATGGCGATCTTGGCTTCGTCGCTAAGGTCAATCAGGAGCTTCGGGTTGGAAAGACCCAACCCGATCAGGTCAAGCACCGTGGTTTGACTGGTGCCAACGCGGTGTCCCGTGTGTTCGGCGACGGCGGCAACCCAAGATTCAACTCCCTCGCCACCCCACACCGAAATCTCGCCCTTGGGTAGCGTCAGCAAAGCGGCATGTACGGACCCTGCCCAGCTGGCTACATTATCGCCAGCCCAGAATTCACGCGACGGCCACGTCCGATGTCGTAAGCTCATCTCGGCCCTCCAAGTTCGGAAATTGCTACGGGTCGACGCTCTCGCGCTGAGCGATAGGCGGCCTCAATGACGCCCTGCACAACAAGTCCGTCCCGCCCGGAGATTTCCATGGGTGTCCCGTGGCGAACCGAGGACGAAAACCGCTCTACCATTTCAACGCCGATCGCTTTCATCCCGGGGACCTCGAAGGGCGACCATTGCCCTGGCGGGACGCCAAGATTCGGCCTGATGGTGAACACCTGATGGGTCGGTCCAAGGC
>CAZPHD010000069.1:0-12216 GCA_964586225.1 uncultured Fimbriimonadaceae bacterium | reverse complement strand
TGATGAGATAGATCGTCAGGATCTGTGAGCCAAACAGCACCCCAATGATCGCCGCGGCCAACTGGGCGAGGAGTTTGAGCAAGCCCATCAAGCCCGCCGCCTTCCCCCGGTTCTCTTCGGGCACGAACTCCGGCATGATCGCGCTGTACGGGCCGGTCCCGAGATCGTCCGCAACCTGTAGAAGCAGATACCCCAGGAAGAACATCCAGACCTGATCGGCCGAACCCAGGAATACCAGCGCAACGGCGGTCAAGGCGCCACCAATGGCGATGAATGGCCGCCGACGGCCAAATCTGGAGCGGCACTGGTCGCTAAGCCAGCCAAACAGCCCTGGCCCGATCATCGCCCAGAGGGCGCCGACCATGACGATTTGGCCCCAAGTGGTGTTGCGCTCGCCATCGGGCACCAGTTGGCTCACCTGCCCCGAGAGCAAGAAGAAGAGGATGAACCACTTGAAGCTCGTGGCGAACCAGTAGCTAGAAACGCCGATGTACCAACCCAAGCGGTCACGATGCATTGCGCGATTTTAGCCGAGTCTTGGGGCAGACCCTAGGGATATCGCTAGGATAAACCGATGCTAAAGGGGTTGACTTGGGAGTCTCGTTGGGGTAGACTGAATCGTCCGCTTTGAGTTTTGGGGCGTTTTCAGGGGCGTTTCGATACTCGAGAACCCGGGCAGAGGAGGCAAGGTCTTGCAAAGCAAGATGTTCTTGCTTGCAGGTTTGGTGATGATCACCGGGCTTGCGAGCGCGCAGAACAAGACTTACACCGTCCAGCAGGGCGATACGATATCGGAAATCGCGAACCGTCTGAAGGTTCGCCGGGCAGAGCTGATCGCAGCGAACAGTTTGCCCAACTCGCATCGGCTCGTGCCAGGAATGAAGCTACGCATTCCGGCCCGCAAGCCCGAGGCAACGCCGTTGGCACCGCCAACCGGCACTTCCTATTACACGGTCCGCAATGGCGACCTCGATTTCGCATTGGCGAAGAAGCTCGGCACTTCGGTGGACAAGCTGAAATCGCTGAACCCCGGCGTCAACTTTAGCAAGTTGCCTGCGGGTGTGCGCATCGCCGTGCCGGCTAAGTCGGCAACCGTCGTGGCGTCGGCACCAACCAAACCCGTGGTAGCGGTCACGAAGAAGCCTATCGGCAAGACCCGCGATTACAGGGTCGCTTCCGGAGACAACGACTGGATTGTTGCTCGCCGTGCGGGAGTTTCGCTCTCGGCGCTTCGAGCCGCCAATCCCGGTGTCAACACTGAGAAGCTTCAGATCGGGCAAGTGCTCCGCATCCCGGTGAGTGCGTCGGCACCCACGACGGTTGCGAAGTCGACTCCGACCGCTCCTCGAAAGATTTCGACGCCCTACGCGGTCGTCACGGGATCGGGCTCAACCATTCGACGGAAGCCGTCGGTTACGGGCGACAAGATCACGGTGGTCGATGCCGGCACGCAAGTCAAGGTGCTTGACCATCAGAACGGCTGGTATAAGTTGCGCTTCCCGAAGGGGACCGAAGGCTGGATGCGGGGCGACTTGATCCGACCGGTGTCTTCGACGGTGGCGGCGAAAACCAAGGCGAAGACCACAACGGTCGCCGCTAAGACGCCAGCCAAGCCGAAGACCAACCCGATCGTGGCTTCCGCGCCGCGAACAACGGTTGCGAAGAAGTCGTCTCGTCCTTCTTTGTCGGCTAGCGCAACCTCGAGTACGTTGCTGAAGACGGCTTACAGCCAGCTCGGCACTCCGTACAAGTGGGGCTCGACCTCGCGTTCGAACGGTGGCTACGACTGCTCCGGATTTGTAACCTACGTCTACAAATCGCAAGGGGTTAAGCTTCCTCGGACGAGCCGAGATATGGCGGGCGCCGGTCAGAAGGTATCGACGGGTTCGCTCAAGCAAGGCGATCTCGTGTTCTTCAAGACGGGTCGAAGCAGCCGCATCAACCACGTGGGCATCTACGCGGGCAACGGCAAGTTCATCCACTCGAGCAGCGGTCAAGGCGGCGTTCGCGTCGACTCGCTGACCTCGGGCTACTACTCGCGCAAACTCGTGAGTGCACGGCGGGTGGCGAATGTGACGCCCGCTAAGCCGGCTGCCCCCAAGGCTCCGGCCAAGCCCGCGGCTCCCAAGGTGGAAGAGCAAGACACACAAGAGTAGCCAACTCAACGAACCTAGCAAGCGGCCTCTCGGATCCTCCGAGGGGCCGCCTTAGTTTTGGCGGTTGACCGCATGCCGAAGCTTCAGTTGCGTGAACACCGGGCGATGGTCACTGGCCATCCGTTCAGAGATCACGCGGGTGTTCTTCGCGGTCCATCGACCTGCTGGCGAAGTGAAGATGAAGTCAATCTCAGACACCGGCTTGGTTGAGCTGAAGGTGAATCGGTCGGCGTTTGGCTTGGTGGCTTCTTTGGCGAGGGTCCCGAAGAGCCGAAGAGTTCGCGAATCAGGTCCGTCGTTGAAGTCGCCCAGGAGCACAAACGGTGTCTTCAACGTACGCAGGTGGTCGGCCAGCGCCGAAGCTTGGGCGAACCTAAAGCCATCGTCGTCAACCCAGTCAAAGTGAACATTCACGACCGTCAAGACTTCCTCGTTGGGCAAGCGCACTTCGGCGACAAGTGCCACTCTCGGTTCGTTTCCAACCGGCAACGGAAGTGCGCGAACATTCACGAGCGGATAGCGAGACAAGATGGCCATCCCGTAGCGACCGCCACCGTAGTCCATAAATGCCCCGAACGCCGCATGCATGCCTAGCTGGCGGCCTAGCTCACGGGGTTGGTTGACCCGTTCGCTACGCTCAACCCCGAGATCAACCTCTTGGAGACCGACGATGTCGGGACCGAGGCGCTTCAAGACTGACGCGGTGCGGGCGAGCTTAAGCCGGTCGTCGTTGCCGCGGCCGTGCTTGATGTTGTAACTCACGACCTTCATCTTGATCTCTGAAGGCGACTTTGCGGCGGGGTCGAAGACGAAGTCAGCGGTTACGGCCGCATGATCGCTCGGGAACAGGATGGGATGCTGGTCGTGCACGTTGCTTGCCTGGGATCGAAGACCCCGGCCGCGATAGTAGATGAAGTCAATTCGATCTTGTTCCTGCTCGGGGAAGCGTGGGGTCCAGGTGCGGTCTCGAAGCCGATCAACGACCGGATTGTGTTCGCGGTAGGCATCTCGGTAGCCGGCGCCGGTCATGACCTGGCTCGTAGGCCAACTCACTTCGGCCTTGTATTCGTCGCGCGCAACGGCGGTGTAATCGAGGTGCGACATCGAGTTGAAATCGCCAGCGATGATGACAGGTACATCCGCATACTTGGGATCGGCGAGCCGCTGATCGATGCCATCGCGAATCTTCTCAAGGTCGGGTTGCGAGGCGGCGCACGCCGCCAACAGACTCGCGAGGTCGTTCGAGTTGCGCGTCCCGGGCTCCCAAATCTCGCCGCTGTACGGCAGCCAAATCGAGTAGAACGCGACCCGCCCGCCATTGGGCAGTTCGACGAGAGCGCCGACGCACTTGAACTCCTCAAAGACGGAGATGTCTTCGACGATTGGGAAGCGGCTGTGAATCGATACGTTAGTGCCGCGCGGCTTAAAGTTATACATAAGCTCGCTGGCGATCAGTTCGCCAGAACCGTAGGTCTCCTGTATGGCGACGAGGTCGGCCCTCGCGGATCGGATCACCTCGACCACGCGGCGCGGACCGGCGATCAACCCATCCATCCGGCCTCCGCGCCAGATGTTCCAGGTCATCGTGCGGAACTCAAAAGGGCGCGCTTCGACCATGGATAGGAACCCCAAAAACAGCAACCCGGCGGCCATGCGCAGAATGCTCATGGCCGCCGAGTTTACCGATGCACCGGATTAACGCTTGATGTTGATCAGGTCTTGGAGCATCTCGTCCACCGTGGTGACCACGCGAGTATTCGCCTGGAATCCGCGCTGGGTGACGATCAGTTCCGTGAACTCGGTTCCGATGTCAACGTTTGACTGCTCCAGGAAGCCCGCATTGATGATGCCCCGGCCGCCCGACTTGGGGACACCAATCGACGCGATGCCCGAGTTGTCGGTTTGACGCCATTGGTTGCTGCCGATTCGCTCAAGGCCACCCGAGTTCGGGAAGTTGGCAAGTGCGATTTGTCCGAGTTGCCGGGTCAGACCGTTCGTGAAGATGCCGGTAACCACACCCTCCGAGCTGACCGAGAATCCTTGGAGCGAACCCGCCGGGTAGCCGTTTTGGCTACTAACCTGAACACTTGTTTCAGACGTTAGCTGCGTGATCGAGCGGAAGTTGACGTTCATGTTGAACGACTCGGAGGCACCCGCGGCTGGCACGGTCACGGCACCCATTGCGTCCGGATTGAGCAGTTGTCCTGAACCGTTAAAATAGAGCCGTTGGTTGGACCCGCTTGATGAGCTACCTATTACTGTGCTTCCCTCCATCGCCTCCCACTCCCAGCTTGAAGTAGCTCCGTCGGGTGCCGTGCCTTCGGGTGGACTCTGCCGGTTGGTGAATCGGATCGTGACGTCGTGAGACCCACCGAGCGTATCAAAGACGCGTACGGTCGTCGTCCATGAGTCGGTGCTTGTCGCCGTGCCCTTCAAGTTTCCGGCAAGATCAATCTGCGTCGTCTGTTGAACGGCACTTTGCTGTCCGACAGGAATGTTGATTTGCGAAGCAGCGTCAACAGGGCTGTTGGTATTCACGACTCCAAACGCATCGGCGCGCCAGCCCATCACACGTTGGCCGGTAGAACGCATGACCAAGTCGCCGTTTGCGTCGAGGTCGAAGGCACCATCTCGACTGTAGGTGAGCCCAACGCCGTCGCTCACCACAAAGAAGCCGTTTCCCTGGATGGCCAGATCTGCTGGGCGATTCGTCGCGTTGAGCGATCCCTGCTCCATGTTGGCGTCCGTTCCCCCGACGAACACGCCCAGGCCGAGCTGGAGCGGGTTCCGGCCGCCAAGTGCACTGCCCGGACGAGAGGCACCGCGCAGCGTCTGCGAAATCATGTCTTGGAACGTAACCCGCGAGCTCTTGAAGGCGGTGGTGTTGACGTTGGCCAAGTTATTGCCGATGACGTTCATGCGCGTCTGCTGCGCTTTGATGCTGGCGACGCCAGCGAGAAGGGCCTGTAGCATTGTTTCGTTTCTCCTTGCGGTGCTTCGGTTCGGTCGAGGGCAAGGAGGTCGAGGTGCCGATCGGGCGTTCTCGTCGCATCTCCGATGTCAGTCGGAGGCCTGCTTGATTTCCTTGCCGGGTTGAAAAGTCGGGGATAGCGTTACACGACGACGGCGCTATCGATATTGGTAAACACGTTCTCCTTGAGGTTGGCTTTGTCCACCGCCGTAATCACGGTGCGATTCTTAACCGAGACGACGAGAGCGATATCATCGACCATGACGAGCGAATCTCGCGCCCCTTTCTCGGCCGCCTTGTTGACGCCGTTCATCACCCGCTCCCACTGCTCGGCACCCAGTTCGATGTTCCGGCTCTGCAGCCTTGTTTGAGCGTGTCCCGACAGCTTCAGCTGATCCTGGAGGATCGTGCCGAAGTCGGGACCACCAGAGGGGGTGGTCGTTGGCGCGGGAGCAACCTGCCCCTGCATCAACTCTTGAACGCGAGTATTCTGGATCTTCATGGCTAACTAGAAGACTGCGAAGTCTGCGCCGTGGCCGCTTGGATTTGCAGTACGTTGCCCATTTCTACTTCGACGAGACCGTCGTTGGCTTCGCGAACGACCAGCAACTGCCGGCCATCACGAAAGATAACCCGCTCAACGTTGCCTTCGACGAGGGCGCTGTTGTTCGACCCAACGATCGAGAACGGACGGATCGCAGTGACCTTCTTGCCGATCATGTTCGCGGCTTGACTTGCGTCCAGACTGCCGCGCATCGCATCCATGCCCTGGACGGTGCCGAGCTGAGCCATTTGGGCAAAGAAGTCGCGGTCGCTCATCGGCTCCAGTGGGTTTTGGGTCGCCAACTGAACAGTAAGCAAGACCAAGAAGGTCTCCATATTCAGAGTGCTTCCGGGCGTGGAGCTACCGCCAGCTTTCGTGGGCAGGCTGTTGGTGGGAAGGATAGTCATGGGTTCTCCTAGAATCTAAATCGAGAGGTCGACCCCCGCGGTCGTGGCGGTCATCTGTGCGCGAGGAGCGGCCGATGCGGGCTCGCGCTGGCCAAGCGGCGTCGGCGAAGGCTGGTGTTGGTGATTGTGAGGTGCCTGCTCCTTGGGCTGACCGAAATCCATCACGTTGAACGAACCCAGTTGGACGCCTCGCTGATCCAGCGTGGCGCGCAGTTCAGGTTGCATCGCATGGACGGCCTGACGAACGCGATCATTGTCGGTGATCACGGTCGCTTCGACACGGTCTTCGCTCTGGGTGAGCATCACCTTGATGTCACCAAGGTCCAGCGGACGGAACTCAATGGTCACGGACTCTTGCGGTCGCGTTGCCGCCATCATCTCGATCCGATCAGCGAGATCGCGAACGAGCGGGTGGATGGTCACCGGACGGTCGGCGATTGGAGCTTTGGCTTCCACTGGGCGCGCTTGGACCGGGTTCACTTGAATCGGTGCATGTTGCTTAGGATCTTCATTCGACTGCGGATCCCGCGAGTTTTGGCCGCCAAGATTGGACTGATTCGACTCTGCGCTTTCGACCGTGGATTCGGCTTCGGTTTGCGGTGCCTGAATCGTCGGCTCGATGCGCGCTTCCTTCGGCGTAATGACGGGGCGCTCGGTGACGTTTACCGGCTTGATCTCAGCCTGAATCACTTCCTTTGCGGCGGGCTCGGCCACCTGCTCAAGAGTCGGGCGCGGCTTCATCGGGTCCATCTTGTTGGGGACGTGGACGGCGAGCACTTCGCGGATGACAGGATTCGTGACGTCGTGGGTTTCAGCAACGGGTCGGGTCGGCACCGTCGGCGCAGGCACAACGGTTATGCGGGTGATGCCGAGTTCGGGCTGCTCAAGAAGTTCACTGAGCGCGACCTGCTCGGGTGTGGGTGCAGGTTCCGCGACGGGCGGTCCTTGAATCACCACGATCGGCGCTCGAATCTCGATGGCTTCCGCGTTCGCGATGGGCAGCAGCGACGTCGGAGCTGCGACGGACACTTCAGGCTGACTCGGCTCTAACGCGACGATCTGCACATCGGGAGTGAGTGCGACAGCGGCAAGTCCGAGATTCGTTACAAGCGTTTCAAGGTCTGCGGCGGAGTCCGGTTGGATCGACGGAGCATTCGGCTCAACTGTCGTCAACTTCTCGCCCCAGGGATCGGCTTCCCCCGGCGGATCGCCCGGTGGTTCGGGGCCTCCTGTCGCCAGGACTTGCGCAATCACATGATCGAATCCGGTGGCGACCGCCCCGGCAATTGGGACGCCTCCTTGCGGATTCAACATGTTAAGCAGGTTGCTGATTTCCATGATCGACACGATGGTTATCGGCACATTTGCCAGGAACCTCAGAGGAAAATCGCTGAATGGGGTTTGAATCTGTCATACTTGGTTGTGCCAGCGCGCGAACACTCCCCTTTAAAGGCGGTCCTATTCGACGTCGATGGCACGCTGGTGGATTCGTTCCCCATGTGCATCCCTGGACTCGCCGATACGTACGAGCACTTTACGGGGACACGCCCGTCAGATGAGACTCTGTTGTCCATCATGGGCATCCCGATGAAGGTGCAGATGCGCATGTTTCAAAAAGTCGAACCCGACGACGAGACCGTGGAGCGGATGACCGCGTACGCACTCAGCCGTTACGAGGTCTATGAACATCGTGAGAAGCTCTTCTCGCCCGCCGTGGAAGCTCTCAGAATCCTGCACCGAGCGGGGATCAAGACGGCCCTCGTCACCAGCAAGAACGCGGTCGAACTCGACGCGTTCATGAACCGATTTGTAGCTCGAGACGCCGTTGACGCCACCGTGTGCGCTAGCGACGTCGTTCATCCGAAACCCCACCCGGAATCTGCGATTCAGGCCTGCTCGCTCTTGGGCGTCGAACCTGATCGCGCCGCTTTCGTGGGGGATTCCGTCTTTGATTTACAGTGTGCCCACGGTGCCCATCTGGCATCCGTGATCGCCGTCACGTACGGCGGCGGCACCGAGACCGCGCTCCGAGCGGAGCGTCCGGATTGGGTCTTCCCCACTCCCGACGGCCTCCTCGCTTGGGCGAACCAACAAGTAGCAACTCTATGCGCCGACGCAAGAACGTAAACCCCGATTTATCGCCAACCGCCGATACTCCGGCCCCGACCGAAACCTTGAAGAAGAGAACTCCGAAGGCAGCCGCAACGGATGCGCCCGCCTCGCGAAGCCGCGCCTCCAAGAAGGCCGAGCCCGTTGCCGAGGTGATCGCTGAACCTAAGCCAGCGCGATCGCGAGCCAAAAAGGTGGTCGCCGAGCCCGTGGTTGAAGCGCCTGCTCCACCCAAGCCGACTCGATCTCGCGCAAAGAAGGCCGAGCCAGATCCTGTTGAGGTTGCCCAAATCGTGGCAGAGAAGCCCAAGCGGACTCGCGCCAAAAAAGAAGCGGCTCCAATTGAAGCAGCCCCGGCTGAGGAGCCCAAGAAGCCCGCACGAAGCCGGGCCCGCAAGTCCGTCGATCCGCTAGATGCAATCGTAGCGGCCGCCGATATTGCGCCCCTTCAGTGGCGAAAGGCCGTGAAGGCAACCATCAAGTCTGAGAAAACTCCTACGATCCCGTCTGATGATGCGGCCCAAGATGAACTGAAGGGACGCCGGCGGCGGCGGGGTCGCGGAAGGGCCAAAGGCGAGACGCTTAACTTAGCAAAGCCTGAAAACGCGGTAACACCAGAAGTGGAGGTTGAGACTCCCACTCCGAAACCGGAAAGACGCCGTGGCGGTCGCCGATCTGCCGTCGCTGAGACCCCGGCTGAAGTAACACCTGCGCCCAAGATCGCCGTGGTGTCCAAACCCGAACCGCCCCCTGTTCCGGTCCGCCACGCCATCGCCATTCCTGCCGACGCCCCGCAGGTGATTCTCCGCGAGGGCTTGCCCACGCTCGTGCGAAACAAGCGCGTCTATCCGCCGCTGGCGTTCTTTGGCGACGCCCGCAACGAGAACAAAGCGAAGACCGTGATCGACGAGATTCGCATGGCCGGGGAAGCCGGCATCCATTTGCACAGCTTGACTATCGACTTCGAAGTGCACCCTGATGCAGTCGCCGACCATGTTGCGCTGGCGGGCTACTTGCTCAAGAAGGTGCTTGAAGTAGACGCCGAGGCTCAGGTGTTCTTCCGAGTGGTGTTTGCCGCACCAAAGAACTGGACCGAGCGCTATCCCGATGCGAAATACACAACTGCGACGGGCGAAGTCGCCGAACCCAGTCTGTGTGACGACAAGTTCTGGGCCGACGCCCAGGAATGTCTGGAGCGCTTCGTGCGCCAACTTCGGATGTTGCCGCAGAAGGACTCGATCTTGGGTGTTCACCTTGATCGCGGCGAGTGGTTCTATCCTGACGGCGTCGGCTACGACACGTCGCGAGCCGCCCGCAACAAGTTCCAGGATTGGGCGAGAACGCGCTACCGAAACGACATTGTTTCCCTCCGCGCGGCTTGGTTCAATGGAGCGGCTGAGTTCGGCCGACTCGACGTGCCGAAGTTCGAAACCGCGAGCGACGATAAGTTTGTGCGTGCGAACCGCAAGGAGCGCTGGTGGGTTGACTATCACCTGTTCCTGAGCGACGCGGCCGTCAACCGAATCGGCGACCTTGCGTATGCCGTGAAGGCGGCTACCGATGGCTACTTCTTGGTCGGGGTGAGCTACGGCTACACGTTCGAGTGGTCGCATCCGGCAAGTGGTCACCTGTCGCTCGGCAAGCTGTTGCGGATTGCTGATGTTGACGTGATTGCTGGTCCGCCGAGCTATCGCAATCGCGAACCCGGTGGCGCGGCATCCTTCCCTGGCCCGGTGGACAGCTTTGCCCTCAATGGCAAGCTCTACTTGAGCGAAGAAGACTACAAGACCAGCATCGGAAGTGGCTTCGATCCGGATGACTTCAACCCGATGATCAAGACACCGCAAGCGCTGGAGAGCGTGCATTGGCGCGGTATCGGCGCGGCCTTGGCGCACGGATCGGGCGCGACCTGGATGGACCTCTGGGGCAACGGCTGGCTGAAGACACCCAGCGTTTGGCAACGAGCTCAAGCCGTGCAGGAGGCGATGATTCTGCGGATGGCCTCACCCGAGACGCCAGCCGACGTCGCGGTCTTTATCGACGAGCGATCGCTGGCCTACCTGGTGGATCAGAAGGGCTTCAACCTTCTCGTTCAGAATGTCCGTGAGTCTGTCATGCGCGCGGGAATGAGTGCCTCGTTCTACTTGCTAAGCGATCTGCAACACCGGGAGAACTTCCCCGAAAGCCGACTCTACGTGTTCCTCAATGCGTGGGACGTGCGACCTGAACTCCGAGCCGCGATCAAGAACCGCTTGCAGCGCGGGAACAAGGTGCTGTTCTGGGTCTACACGGCGGGTCTCTTCGACTCGGGCCGCGAGTCGCTCGAACGAGCTCGTGAGGTCACCGGCATCGCGCTCAAGCCGCAACCATTCTCCAGCCGCACTGGCACGACGATTGTGAATCGGCGCCACCCGCTCTGCGAGGTTTTCGAAGACAAGACGAACGTCGGCGGCGCGCACCTGGAGCCGAGCTACTTCGCGATTCCTGAGGACGGCATCGTGCTCGGCGAGTACACGCAAACGGGTCTGCCCAGCTTTGTGTTGCGAGAGTTCCGCTCTGAAAGCGACCCGGCGAGCACTTGGAAGTCAGTGTTCCTCGGTGAGCCGATCGTTACTCCTGCCCTCCTCAGAACGCTCGGCGAAATGGCGGGAGCGCACGTATGGAGTTTCACGGAAGACGTTGTGCACGTTCGCGCGCCGTTCCTCACCGTGCATTGCACGGGGACCGGGCCGCGCACGATCACGCTCCCGGCCAAATGGTCGGCCTACAGCCTGACAACGAAGGAGTGGGTCAGCACCGATGCAACCAGCCTGAGGTTCAACGCGGTTGACGGTTCGACGCATGTATTCCTCGTGGGTGTGCGCGACGATCTTGAGCACTTGCTCAATCTCGACCCCGCCTCCATGCTCAAAATCGAGCGGCTGCCTGAGCGCGAGAGCAACACGGTCGCCGCCGACGCGTTCTCGTTCGACGTGCCGATCATGAAGCTCGACGAATGGATGGAGGGCCAAGAAGGCGACGACATCGCCGACGACCTTCTGTTCAAAGCCCGATTGCTGGAGGACATCGTCGAAACCGACGAGGAGCCTTTGCGAAGTGGACGTCGCCGGAAGCGTCGACGACGCGGCGGATCGGAAGAGTCGGCTTCGCGACGGCTGGATGGCGAAGCGGTGCAGGTAGATTCTGACCTTGGCATGAGCGTGGTCTTCCGCCGCCGGGAGTCTTAAGATGGCTCACCGGTTTGGTTACGTTGCCCTCATCGGACAGCCTAATGTCGGCAAGAGCACGATGCTCAATGCCCTCGTTGGGCAGAAGGTATCGATCGTCAGCGATAAGGCACAGACCACGCGCCGTAGCGTTGTCGGCATCATGCAGGGCGAGGACTTTCAAGTCGCCTTTATCGATACTCCAGGTGTTCATGAACCCCATACGGTGTTGGGAAAGACGATGCTGGAACAAGCTCGACATGGGCTATCGGGCGTCGATCTCGTGGTGGTCGTCGTCGATGTTAGCCGAAAGCCTAACGACGCAGATAAGCGGATTGCCAAGATGGTGGGCGACGTCCCCAAGATCCTCGCACTCAACAAGATGGATCGTTTGCGCGCCGAGATGGTCGTTCCCCATACCGAGGCTTACTGCGCTCTCTTCGGCACCGAAGACTATATGATGACCACGGCGACGCAAGGGGTTAACCTGACGAAGCTTGTCGAGATGATTGTTGAACGGTTGGCGGAAGGTGAGCCCCAGTTCGACGCGGACACGTTCACGAACCAGACCATGCGGTTTATGGCCGCTGAGTTGATCCGCGAGAAAGTTCTCGTGGCGACGCGGCAGGAGGTTCCTCATGCCTGTGCCGTACACATTCGAGCTTGGGAAGAGGAGGAGGGGCGAGTGACGATCTACGCCGACATTGTGGTTGAGAAGGATGGTCAGAAGGCGATCCTCATCGGCAACAAGGGTCAGTTCATCAAGACGATCGGGACCCAGTCACGGCTGGAAATCGCGGAACTGATTGGCATGTCTGTGCAT
>CAZPHD010000068.1:5486-12585 GCA_964586225.1 uncultured Fimbriimonadaceae bacterium | reverse complement strand
GCCCTCGCGGCCGCCCTCGCCGGGGCGGCGGGCAGCATGGGCGCCGGCGCATTGCCGGCGGCATGTACGGATATCTGCGCGATCTCGGCATTCCCCGCGACGAGAGCGAAGCTTTCGCCGCTGACTTCTCGGCAAACCACATCATCGTGGCCGTGACACTGGCGCCTGAACGCCTGAGCCACGAAGAACTGTGGCAGCTTGCCGACAAGTACCACGCGGGTCGTCGCCTTGAGACGGGACCGACCGCGGCCTACTAGTCCCAGATTGGACGCCAGTTGCGTTCAAACGCGGTGGCTTCGCTGAGCGCTGTGACCTCCTCTGGCGCGAGGCGATAGCCCACCGCCCCCAGCGACTCGTCCAACTGGGCTAGGGTATTTGCCCCGATGATCGGGGCCGTGCATTCGCGATGTGAGAGCAGCCACGCGAGCGCGGTCTGGCTCATGGAGCGACCGTTGTCCCTCGCGACCTTTTCGACAAGGTCGAGGGTCTTCCAGCCCGCTTCATGGCCGTACTTGCGAAGCACCCCCTCGGCCCGAACGCTTGCGGGCGTGGATTCCTGGCGATACTTGCCCGTCAGGAATCCCGCCGCGAGCGGAGAATAAGGGATTACGCCGATGCCATGATGGCGACACAGCGGCAGGGCCTCAGATTCAAACAGCTTTCGCTCCATCAGCGACCACTCAGGTTGATAAGAAATGAACGATGAGAGGCCACGGCGATCCGATGCCCAAAGTGCCTCCATCAAACGCCACGCGGGGTAGTTGGATGCCCCCAAGTAGCGCACCTTTCCCGCCCGCACCAGATCATCAAGCGCTCGCATGGTCTCGTCGATGGGCGTAGCGATGTCGGCCCAGTGGCACTGGTAGAGATCGATAAAGTCGGTTTGGAGTCGACGAAGGGAGTCGTCGCACGCGCGAATGATGTGCGCTCGCGATAGCCCCTCGCCGTTCGGGCCGTCCCACATCCGCCCGCGCACTTTGGTGGCGATCACGAGGTCGGCTCGATTTCCGCGAGCCTTCATCCAGCGACCGATGATCTCTTCGGTCTTGCCCGAGTAGCTCTCCGGCGTCCAGCCCGAGTAGATGTCGGCGGTGTCGATGAAGTTGCCACCCGCTTCGACGAACCGATCCATGAGGCCAAAGCTGGTGGGTTCGTCGGCGGTCCAGCCGAACTGCATGGTGCCGAGGCACAACTCCGAAACTTCGAGGCCGCTGCGGCCAAGCTTACGATATTCCATAGGGTTCCTCGGGCCAGCGCGCGGGCACGCCGACGGCCGTCACGCCGGCGGGGATGTCGCGCACAATCGCGGCTCCCGCGCCGACCAAGGCCCAATCGCCCACCGACACTCCCGGACGCGTGCATGAGCCCGCCCCAATCAATGCACCAACTCCAACCCGCACGGTTCCGGCGAGCGTGACTCCGACCGCAACGTGGGCAAAGTCGCCGACTTCGCAATCATGGTCCACCGAGGCGCAAGTGTTGATGATCGCCCCGCGCCCCACTACGGTGCTCGGGCCGACACACGCACCAAAGGCGACCATCGAGCCCTGGCCAATCTCCGCAAAGCGCGACACCGTCGCGCGGGGGTGAATCAAGGTCAGCCAGGGGAGGCCTACCAAATCGGTCATCAGTCGCTCTCGAACTTGATTGGCGCCGATCCCTAGAGCGACGCCGTCCACTTCCAAGGAATCCCATCGGAAGATTGGTCCGAGGATGGGCAGGCCGAGAACCTGCTCACCGTGGCGATCCGTGTTGTCATCGAGAAATCCGACGACCTCTTGGCCCATCTCAAGTGCGATATCAGCGGCGACTTTGGCGTGTCCCCCGCTCCCCAGGATGACGACTCGGCTCATCCCATGAACTCCGTCATCGTGGCATGGCCTTCTTGTGAAACGTCGGATCGCTTGACGACCTTGAGCACCGTCATCCACAGAATCTTGATGTCGAGCAGCAGGTTGTGGTGGTCAACGTACCAGACGTCCATCTTGAACCGCTCTTCCCAGGGCACATTGTTGCGGCCGTTCACCTGCGCCCATCCCGTGATCCCTGGGCGGACCTCGTGGCGGCGACGTTGCTCGGGGGTGTAGCGGTCCAGATACTGCATGAGCAGCGGGCGGGGACCGACCAGGCTCATGTCGCCCTTCAGAACATTGAACAGTTCGGGCAGCTCATCCAGGCTCGTGCTTCGCAGCAGCTTGCCAAACTTAGGCAGGCGCTGATCGTCGGGGAGCAGGTTGCCTTCGGCGTCTTTGCCGTTGGTCATGCTTCGGAACTTGATCATTTTGAACGGCTTCCCGTCCTTCCCGGGGCGGGTCTGGGTGAAGAACACCGGGGCTCCGAGCTTAACGCGGACGATCAGCATGAGCACAACGATCAGCGGCGCGAAGATCAGAATCGCGAGGGCCGAAACCACGATGTCGAAGAGCCGCTTGAGCACGAGGGGGATTTTACGTGAAGATTGGAGTTGGCAGTTGGCAGTTCTGGGAAGTTAGCAGTTGGCAGTTGGCAGTGAGCAGTGAGCAGTAAGGGAAGTCGTGGCCAGAGCATGGAGTCCCGAGCATGCGGTCACGGGCGTCGCCTCGAACTGCCAACTGCCAACTGCTCACTGCCAACTGCTCACTGCCAACTTCAGCCAAAATGCCCCCATGAGCGAACGCCTTTGGGCCCCGTGGCGACTGACCTACATCGAAAGTGCCAGCAAGCCCGAACCGGGGGCGACCGGGTGCATCTTCGTCGACCTTCCCGCCCAGAGTGACGATCGGAAGAACCTCATTCTCTTTCGCGGGCAACACGCGTTTGTGATGCTGAACGCCTTTCCGTACACGAATGGGCATCTCATGGTCGCGCCATATCGCCACACGAATGACATAGCTGAACTCAACGACGCCGAGCTTCTGGAGATCAACCAACTCGTGGCCTGGTGTACGACGTGGATCCGGGGGGCCTACCATCCCGACGGGTTCAACATCGGCGTCAACGTTGGCCGTGCGGCGGGGGCGGGGATTCCAACCCATATCCACTGGCACATCGTGCCGCGCTGGGACGGCGACACGAACTTCATGACCACCGTCGGCGAGGTGCGCGTGCTTCCGCAGAGTCTGGAGGACAGCTACGACCGCCTTCGGATTCAAGTTGACGAGGCGCACCCTTGAGCCTTCGGTCGGACCTCGAGCGGATCGTCGGCGCGGCTAACGTCCGAGATTCCGAGCCGGTCCGCCACCTTTACGACGGTGACGCCTATCCTTTAGAACGACGCCGGCCCGAGTGCGTCGTCTTTCCCACGTCCACGGAGCAGGTCAGTGAAGTCGTTCGCTATTGCGTGCGGCACCAAGTTCCGTTCACGCCCCGCGGAGCGGGTACGGGCCTTAGCGGAGGGGCGATGCCCGCGATGGGCGGCGCAGTCATCTCCACCAAGCGGATGACCGCGATCCTCGACATTGATGTTCCCAATCGGCGACTGCGCGCCCAGGCGGGGATCGCCAACAAACGGATATCGGATGCGGTCGCACAGCACGGGTTGCACTTCGCGCCCGACCCTTCTTCGCAGACCGTGTCCACACTGGGCGGCAACATCGCCGAGAACGCGGGCGGGCCGCACACGCTCAAGTACGGCGTAACCGTGCGTCACATTCTGTCGCTCACCCTTGTTTTGCCGGATGGTGAGCTGGTCGATTTGGGCCGTGGCGTTCCCGGCGGGCCAGGGTTGGACTTGCTCGGCGTGGTGGTCGGTTCGGAAGGCACGACTGGGATTGTCACCGAGGCGACGGTGGTTTTGACACCCGTGCCCGCGGCGGTGAGGACGACCTTGGCCGCGTTTCCGTCGGTCCGGGCGGCGACCGAATGTGTCGCCGGGATCATCTCGGCGGGCGTGGTGCCAGCGGCCATGGAGTTCATGGATCGCGGGATTTTGGCCGCGCTCCAAGCAGCGTTTGGCCTAACGTATCCGGGCGATGCGGAAGCGCTGCTGCTCATTGAGTGCGATGGCGATCCTGAGCGCGTGTCCGTCGAGCAAGCGGTGGTCGAGCGTGTTTGCCACGCGCAATCGGCGATTGAGATTCGCGTCGCCCAAAGCGATGCCGAACGGCAGGCGCTGTGGGTGGCTCGTAAGAAGGGCATTGGCGCGATGGGCCGCCTTGCCCCGACGATCGTGACCCACGACGGCGTGATTCCGCGCTCAAAGTTGCCACAGATGCTGGACGATGTGGCCGAGATCGCGCCCCGGCACGGACTCAACGTTGCGAACCTCTTCCATGCCGGCGATGGCAATCTGCACCCGTGCATCTACTTCGATGAGCGCGAGCCGGGAATCATCGAGCGGGTGATGGCGGCCGGGGAGGAGATCCTGCGGAAGTGCGTGGAACTCGGTGGCTCAGTGAGCGGGGAGCATGGGATTGGAGTCGAAAAGATCGACTTATTGCAGTTGATGTTCACGCGCGACGACTTGGAGCTTCAGGGTCGGGTGAAAGCGATCTTCAATCCAGACTCGCTCGGCAATCCTTGCAAGGTTCTTCCGAACCAGAAGGGGTGCCAAGAGCATCGGGTTCGCTGGCGCGGGGCGGCGAGCTAGGGGATAGTTCGGGTTTGGTTCGGGTTTGCTCGGGTTGGTTCGGAGCGTCGGCAAAGAACCAGCCGACGGCCTCGTGAATCCAATCCGAGAAACTCCGGGCAGCTCCGAGCCAACCCGAGCAATGCCCCCAACACACCTTCACCCCTTCCGACGTCCTACAATATGAACATGCGAAACCGACGATGTTGGTATCTTGCGGCGATGGTCGTCGCGGCGGGTTGTGGAGGTACGTCTGACAGTGCCCTCCCCAGCGGGAACCCCGGCCTTTATGGCTCACCGATTCGGGATTCGCGGGAGCGTGAACGTATGGTTGCCGACGCGACGAAGAATCTTGCCGTTGGCACGAGTGCCAAGGTTGCCGAAGCCGGCGAGGCATTCGGCTGGAAGCTCCTCCGCGAAGTCGGCACCGAGGACAACGTGCTCATCTCCCCGCTCAGCATTGCGACCGCCCTTTCGATGGCGATGAACGGTGCTCAGGGCGAAACCCAGCGCGAAATGCGGGAAGCCCTTGGCGTCGGCAAACTGACGCCGGCCCAAATCAACGACGCCAGCCGCACGATGGGGCAACTCCTGGTGAACGCCGATCCGAAAGTGACCCTCCGAATCGTAAACTCGATCTGGGCCAAGCAAGATGCCGCTTTCAAAGACACGTTCCTCAAGACCAACGAAGACGCTTACGGCGCCCGCGTCGAACGGATCGACTTTAGCGATGGCGACAAGGCCAAGGAGACCATTAACGCCTGGGTCAAGGGCGCGACTGAGGGCAAGATTCCCTCGATCGTCGACATGGTGACGCCCGACCACCGGATGTTCTTGATCAACGCGGTTTACTTCAGAGGGCTCTGGTCCGAACCCTTCCGCAAGGAAGCGACCGAAGAGGCCGAGTTCACCAAACCTGACGGCTCGAAGACGAAGGTGGCGATGATGGCGACCACCCAGTCGGTTGGCTACCACGAAGACAAGGCGTATCGCGCGGTGAGTCTGCCCTACGGTAACAAGCGGCTTGAGATGGTGGTGATCTTGCCGACGGGCAAGGACGAGGATTTCCGGAAGGCCATGGCCGGCGGGGCGGCGGTCCCGCGGGCGTTCAAAAGCCAAGAGATCGCGATCAAGCTTCCGAAGTTCCGCATCGAAGCGAGCTACGACCTCAATGAACCTCTGAAGAAGTTGGGCATGAAACTGGCCTTCACGGATCGCGCGGATTTCTCGGCGCTCAGTGCGGAGAAGTTGTTGGTCTCGGCGGTCAAGCACAAGACGTTTATGGAAGTTGATGAGTCGGGCACGGAAGCGGCGGCGGTGACGTCGGTTGAAGTTGCCGCGACGTCGGCACCGATGGAGCCAAAGTCGTTTGTGGTGGACCGACCGTTCTATCTCGCGCTGCGAGAGCGTGAGACGGGAATCGTGCTGTTCCTGGGGTTTGTTGGGGCTCCGCGCTAAGCGAGTAGCTTTGCGATCACGTCGGCGGCGGTGTAGCTGTCCTTGCCTTCCGGAAGGAAGCGGGCCAGGTTCACCAGGTCGTCACCCGACGTAATCACCGGCGGCTCCACGAACCCCTTGCGGACTTGCGCCATGCCGGCGGTCGCCATCAGACCGTTGCACAGACATTTCCGCCCGCAAAGTTCCGACTCCTCGCCGCCCTTTTCGAGGTAGTCCTCGTTGGGTTCCGAAGCGCACCGGTAGCCGACCTTGCCATCAGGCGTGCGATAAGGTTCGCGCAGGTAGCCAAGGTCGCAGATTCGGATACGCTCGCCATAGGTGACCGGATCAGACATGGTGCCCGCCTGCTGAACGACCTTGAAGGGGAATCCGGTCGGCGAAGCTAGCGGGTCAGTAAACACGTCAACCGTTCCCGCGCGCACCTGCTCAATCACCTTGGCGCGAAGATCGGGTCGCAGCCCGGACTCTTCACAGTAGGCAAATGCCGTACCGATTTGGACGCCAACCGCGCCCTCCGCCTGGGCTTCCCGCAGGCGCCCGGCATACGAGCCCGCCATCCAAAACGGCAATCCATACTCGCGGAACTTCGCAAGGTCCGGCTGATCCTTCTCACCATAAATCGGCTCGCCGCGCTCGTTGAGCTGAACTGCACCGCGGGGAGGAGCATTGTGGCCACCGGCCGTCGCACCCTCAATGACAAACCCGTCAACCGGGCGATCGGTGCGCTTGGCAAGGAGTTGGCCGAGCATCGTCGAAGAAACCACCGCGAGGAAGTTCGGGCGCTTCAACTCGCCGCCCACGTAGTCATCCGGATTGAAACGAACCTTGGTGTCGGGATCCGACGAATCGGCCCCCGTGACATTAATGTCCATCTCCGCCGGGCAACCGGCACTAAGATGGTCAAGAATCTTGGGGATCGCGCGGGGAATGCCTGCGCCCATGATCACGTAATCCACGCCCGCAAGCATCGCGCCGTAGAGCGAGGCGACGTTGGGGATCTGAATTTTTTCAAGAAGATTGAGCCCGACCACGCCGGGGTGACCCTCTTTGGCAAGCCACACTTCGACGAAGTTTGCCAACACGACCAGGTCGGTG
>CAZPHD010000068.1:0-5476 GCA_964586225.1 uncultured Fimbriimonadaceae bacterium | reverse complement strand
CTTTAGGCGCATTGATACCGGGCATCGGCTTGGACTTGAATGGAGCTTCGGGGGCCTTTCCACCCGCCACAAAATAGCGCTCCCACACCTGCTCGGCAATTTCTGGGATCGGAAAATGATCAAACGCGCGGCGAATATGCCCGCCAATATCTCCGAGTTGAAGGCGTCGGGTGAGGACCGTGTCGATCCCTGTCCCGCTAACGACCCCCATTTGACCCTGAAGAGATACTGCTCGAGCTAACGTCCACGACGAGATGGCGACACCCATGCCGCCTTGAATGATGGGGGGATGCATCACGTTCTCCCCATTGTGGGTGATGTTGCCTGTCATCTGCTTGCCCTCTGGCGGAGATTGTGCCCGATTGCACAAACATTGACCGAAACTCTTTGGGCAGACTTCCCGGTAAAACGAGCGTTATGCGTCGTTTGGGGGTTCTCGCGTGTGTTGTCGTCATGTCTGCGGTGTCGGTTGGGCAACTGAAATCTCCCCCGAGCCAATCGGATGACGCCAAGAAGTTTCATCTGCCGAAGGTTGTCGGAACGCCGGCTTCGGTGCGGCTCCAAGGCTATGAGCAGCGTAAGCGTATGGAGGCGGAGTCCTACTATTCAAAGCTGCCGTGGCGACAGGTGGGACCGGAGATTCAGGGTGGGCGTGTCGTTCACTTTGCCACACCGGCCTTGCATCCGACACGCTACTTCTGCGCGTTCGCGACCGGCGGTCTGTGGATGAGCGAGGATCTTGGCTTCAATTGGACACCGATCTTCGACAACGAGTCGGCCTTCGCAATTGGCGATTTTGCGCTCAGTCGCGATGGCAAGACGATCTGGATCGGCACCGGCGAAAACAACTCCCAGCGCACGAGCTACTCAGGTATGGGTGTGTTCAAGAGCACGGATGGCGGCGCGACCTGGTCGAACATGGGCCTCGCCGAGACCCACCGCATTGGTCGTGTGGCCATCGATCCGAAGAACGAAAACACCGTGTGGGTCGGCGCGATTGGAGCCCTCTACAGCCAAGATACGAATCGCGGCGTTTACAAGACGACCGACGGTGGAAAGACGTGGAGCCACGTCTTGAAACTGGACGAGTACACCGGCGTTATTGACCTAGTCATTGATCCGCGTAACCCGCAGGTCGTTTACGCCGCAGCATGGGACCGCGATCGGCGTGCATGGAACTTCCGCGATGGCGGCCCCGGCACGGCCATCTATAAGACCATCGACGGCGGCAAGTCTTGGAACAAGCTCACGAACGGGCTTCCCAACAATGGCGACCTCGGCCGCATTGGCCTCGCCATTGCCCCCACCAAGCCCGACCGAATCTACGCGTTCATCGACAACCAGGGCGGTGACGAGGAGTCGCTCTATCGTGACGAGAACACTCCGAACGGTCGGCTGACCGCACGCCGGTTCCGATTGATCAAAGATCCGAAGGTGTTCACGGCGATCGAGCGCCCGATCCTCAACGCCTTCTTCAATGCCCAGCTTCCGCGCACGGTCGAAGTTGAGGCCACACTGAAGGCGCTGAACGAGGGCACCATGACGCTTGACGACCTCGCCAAGAAGATGGAGGAGCGTAATCCAAATGTCTGGCAGATGGATGTCATGCACAGTGAGGTCTACCGCTCCGACGATGCTGGCAAAACCTGGAAGAAGGCGAACGTCGGCTATCTCGACACCGAAGGCTATGGCTATTACTGTGGGCGCATCTCCGTGAGTCCGCACAATCCCGACGACATCGTCATCATGAGCATGCTTCTGTGGCGATCCACGGATGGCGGCCGCACGTTTAAGCGAATCGGCCAAGGCACCCACGTCGACTACCACAGCTACTGGATCGATCCGACCAATCCGAAGTTTCACGTCATGGGCAACGACGGCGGGTTGTATTTCAGCAACGATGACGCGGCGACGTGGCGGCATATCAATCGCATGCCCGTCGGTCAGTTCACGACGATTGCGGTGGATACCAAGACCCCCTACAACATCATGGGGGGACTGCAGGACAACGGCACCCTGCGCGGGCCGAGCACATATCGACCGGGCCGAGACAATCCGTGGCTCTGGACGGCGATCGGCGGTGGCGACGGTAGCGCGTTGGCCGTCGATCCGCGAGACGATGGTGATCACATCTACGGCGCGTCTCAGTTCGGCGCGCACTTCGCCCGAAACATCAAGACCAACGAGTTCTATCAAGTCCGGCCGCGACCTGATTCACCCGCCGAGCGGCTCCGATTCAACTGGGTGAGTCCCATCCAGATCTCGCCCCACCACCCGGATATCGTCTATATCGGATCGCAAAAGCTCCATCGCTCGCTGAACAAAGGGCGCGCCTTTGAGAGCCTGAGCCCGGACTTGACGAAGAACTTGCCGAATGGCGATGTCCCATTCTCCACGCTGACGACCCTCAGCGAGAGCCCGTTCAAGTTCGGCCAGATCTATGCGGGTGCCGACGATGGATCGCTCAAGATGACCAACGACCACGGCAACACCTGGACCGCGATTCCGACCCCCGCGCCCAACAAGTGGGTCACGCGAGTCGTCGCGAGCAAGCATGATCGCGCGACCGTCTACGTCTCGCAGACCGGATATCGCGACGATGACTACACGCCGTATCTCTGGAAGTCGACCGACAACGGCAAGACCTGGACCTCGATCGCAAGCAACCTGCCGCCGGAGTTCATCTATGTGATCCGCGAAGACCTCGATCGCAAGGATTGGCTCTATGTCGGAACGAACCTCGGCGTGTTCTTCACCACCGACGGCGGTAAGAACTGGATTCCGCTCCACGGCAGCATCCCGCGAACGCCCGTCCACGACCTCGTGATCCAGCCTTCGATGAAGGAGCTCGTGATCGCCAGCCACGCGCGTAGCGTGTTCACGTTTAAGCTTGACCTTCTCTACAAGGTGCATGAGCAGCGCGAAAAGCCGCTTCACGTGTGGAGCATCAGCGACATGACGCGAGCCAACTGGGAGTATCGCAACCGGCCCGATTACGATGTGGCCGATCCCAGCTCGCCCGCGGTGACCGGGGAGATGTTCACCGCGACGGGCGGGGCGGGATCGGTTCGCATCAAGGACAAGGACGGCAAGGTTGTGCTGGACCAGAAGATGGACTGGGCGCGAGGCTATAACCCGTTCTCAGTGGAGCTTCTGCTCAAGCGTGGCGCGCCCCGCTACTCGACGGACGTGAAGGGGCGCAAGATCACGACAGCGACGGAAGCGGTCGCCGACCCCTACTACGCAGAGCGGTTCCAGTATCTGCCCGCCGGTGAGTACACGATTGAGGTGACGGTCGGCGACAAGACCGAGACCTTGAAGTGGAAGCTGGGGTGACGTCTGTGGGATGATGAATGTGGGATGTGGCTAGAATGCCACTTCCCAACTGGGTCCCACGGGCTTCTGGGAAAACCGCTTTGGCAGGTGGAAGAATGGTTTCCCCAGATGGAAAAATGGTTTTGGCAGGCGGGAAAACCATTCCCCAGGGCTGGGAAACCATCTTCGCGAGCTGGGAAACCCTATCCCAGGGCTGGGAAACCATTTTCGCGAGCTGGGAAACCATTCCCCAGGGCTGGGAAACCATTTTCGCGAGCTGATCTGCGCCTCCTCAGCCTGGACGGAATGCCCGTTCCGAGCCACATCCCACATTCTACATCCCACATCCGTGCCTCCAGCCACACACCACTTGCGCTCCCCGGTAACCTTTTGCGATGCGCGCTGAGTCACTCGAGTTTCTCAAAGAAATCGTTAACACGCCGTCGCCCTCGGGCTATGAGGAGCATGCGGCCGAGGTCTACCGTGGTTACTGCAAGGACTTCGCAGACAAGATTCACACGGACGTTCATGGCAATGTCTGGGCGATCCTCAACCCCGACGCCGAGCACAAGATTATGCTCGCCGGGCATATGGACGAGATCGGCTTCATCGTCCACTACATCGACGACAACGGCATGCTGTACTTCAGCACAATCGGCGGGCAAGATAGCGCGATCATCGTCGGCCAGCGCGTTTGGGTCCACGGGAAGGAACGTGTTGCCGGCGTGATCGGTCGCAAGGCGATCCACCTGCTTGAGGACGACGAGCGCAAGAAGAAGCCTGAGGTGAAGGACTACTGGATCGACATCGGCGCCGCGAACCGGGCCGAGGCGGAAGCGCTGATTTCCCTCGGGGATGTTGCGACTTATCAGTGGGAGTTCCAGATGTTGCTCGGCGATCGGGCAGTCGCTCGCGGATTCGACAACAAGATGGGCTCGTTCATCGTCGCCGAGGCGTTGCGGCTTCTGAAGGAAGACGGCGGCCTCGATCCGAACGTCGGTGTCTACGCCGTGGCGACGGTACAAGAGGAGATCGGGCTGCGTGGGGCTCGGACCTCGGCTTTTGGCATTGCGCCGCAAAGTGGTTTGGCGGTTGACGTGAACCACGCGATTGACTATCCGGGGCTCAGCAAGTCGCGTTATGGTCAGCTGGATGTTGGCAAGGGTCCGAGCGTGATGCGCGGGGCCAACGCCAACCCGATCGTCTTTAAAATGATTCGAGAAGCGGGCGACGAGGACGGCATTCCGTATCAGGTGGATGTCGCGCCGGGTGGCACGGGCACGGATGGCAACGCGATGCAGCTCAATCGAGATGGCATGGCGGTCGGCATTCTTGGGGTGGCGCTACGGTACATGCACACGCCCTGCGAACTCTTGTCATTGACTGACGTTGAGGATTGCGCGCGGCTGATGGCGGCCTACTGTCGGCGCGTGACTCCGGAGACGGACTTTACGCCGCGGATTGGCTAGGGGTTAGCTCGGGTTAGCTCGGGTTAGTTCGGGCTTGTTCGGCTTAGCTCGGTTTGGCGCGGGCATACGAGGTCACCTGGTGGTTACTCCGGTGCAGGCGTCGGCAAAACCAGCCGACGGCCTCGTGAATCCAATCCGAACTAACCCGAGCTAACCCGAGCAAACCCGAACCAACCCCGAACAAACCCGTGCCAACCCGAACTAACCCGAACCAACCCGAACCAACCCAAGCAACCCCCTACGGTCGCGTCAGAAGCGGGACGCGACCGTAGCGAATGAAGTATTCGTAGACGTCGATCAGACGCGGGATTGAGCGCCCTGCCAAGTTCTTTGAATCGAGCTCTTCTGCGCGCGTCTTGGCGGTGTTGGCCCGCTTCGTAAAGTCGACCACGAGTCCATCCAGTTCAGCGAGCTTGGCCCGAGTTTCCGCATCCGGGTTCTTGGTGTCTCGGCGGATCGCCGCCGCTCGATTGGCGGTTTCGACACCCATGGAGTAGTACACCATGGCCGCGCAATAGTGACCGGCGGGATAATGGCTTCCCGCTCTCACGGTTGCTTCGGCGAACGTGACCGCCTCTGAGGGCTTTCCTTGTTGGACCTTCATGAGCGCAATCGCGGCGAGGGCCTGCGGCGAATCGGGCCAAGCGGCGAGGCCCGCCTCATAGTAGGCGGTTGCCGCTTCATATTGGTAG
>CAZPHD010000067.1:0-12723 GCA_964586225.1 uncultured Fimbriimonadaceae bacterium | reverse complement strand
CGTTCAAAGTCTGCATAGGAATGTTGGATGATACATTTCTCGCTCCGATCATCTTTAACTTTCTGTTGGAGGCTTCGGAGAATCGAGATTGACGCATCGACCGGGTCCATATCATCGGGCAGACGATTCTTGAAATAGTAATAAACGTTTTCAAAGTCGACAAACAATGCGGCGTAGCCAGAGAGTGTTGGTGCCATGACCGCTTAGGGTACCCGTCGCGGCTTAGGCCAAACGAAAACCTTCGCGGACGGCTTCGATGGAGACAAGAGCTTGCTGTCGGAACTCTTCACATCGCTTGGCGATCACCTTCGCATGCCGCTCGCGGTCCCGCTGGAAAAGCTGGAAATTCTCGAAAAGCCTCTGAGCCGTGAGCCCATCGGTTGAAATCGCTCCATTGTTCAAGTCGAGCATCTTCGCATACGCGCTGACCTTGGGGTCGTAACTGACCATGAACGGCGGAATGCCGACCGTGGTGGCCAGGATGCCCGCGTGGAGTCGCATCGCGATGAGCGAATCCATGCGCGCCATACGGCCCTGCACGTTCATCGGCGTACCCAGCTTGCGCATATCGGGCACCTTGCCGCCTTGCGTCTTGCTAATCTCCTGGATGAGCGGGCCATCGTGCTTCGAGTCCATCTCGATGAGCACGGGCATCATATTGGCTTGGAATAGGAGTCGGGCTAAATCGCCGAAGAGTTGGACGGCCTGTTTCTTGTCGCCAAACGGGCGCGGAGCAATGCCCACCGTCTTCATGTTGCCCACGGCGAAACTCACTTCCTCGCCAGGCGGCTGCTCGGGGAGCAAGAAAGCGAGATCGGCACCCACGCGAATGGGTCGGTTCACCCCGATTGACTTGAGTAGCGACGGCGAGGAGGGATCGCGGCAGACCACGGCATCGGCGGCATTGAAAGCGGAAGCGGCAAAACGCTTGCCAAAGAAACTGGTGAGCGGGCCAACACCCTGGCCGACAAGATAGACCTTTTTGCCCGCCTTCTTAGCGCGCTTAACAAGGTTTGCGTAGTAGCCCACGCTGCGGGCGCTGGTCGCATCTTGGAACACGCTTCCGCCGGGGAAGACCAGCGCGTCGCATTTCTCAATCTCGTCGTTAAAGTAGCTCATGTCCATGCGCGGAATGGACTTGAGCCCGTAGAGCCGGTAGGTGTCCTCGGGAACTCCGCTCATGACGGTGACGTCAAACTGCGTCCCGATGCCCTGCACAAACCCGAGCAAGATGGCATCATCGCCCAGGTTTCCGCACCCAAAATGTCCGGCCAGTAGCAGATTCGGCATCGAATTATGTTGATCTGGCCGCGAGACGGGTCCAGATACCCCACCCAAGTGCGCCGATTATACCGCCGAGGACAAGCCCGACCGCTATCCTTAACAGGCCAACGGGCAGGGGGGTATGGAGGTGACACAGCGTGTTGACAACACTCGTCTGCCCGATGGCGGCGACGACAGCCCCCAGCGCAAACCATCCTGCCCCAAGCGCGCGCTCCCGATGGGCGACGAGGAACCCGAGCAAAAGGATCAATGCGGGGTGACCGATCATGAACTCCTTGGTTCGCGGGCGCACAAACAGGAACTGGTCTAGGACGGAGCGGATCTTCAGCTCGAGCCCGCTCACGCCCGCTGGCCCGTCGTTGCCGGTTCGGCTTGCCATGAACGCCAAGGCGACGATCACCAAGACTCCGACCACGGCCTGGCCCCAGATGATGGGGTTGCCCAGTTCGCGCCGCCAGTCTCGGCCACGCATCCAGAACCAGCCGCCGATGATGGCTAGGGGCGCAAAGTGGGCGATCTTGACGCCGCTAAAGCTGTCTGCCTTCACGAGGAAGGGAAGTCCATTCAGCAACCCGGCGACGACCAGCCCGCCCACCAGACTCACAAGTGAAGTGCGGACATAGCCAGTCAGGATCTTCTTGGGCGGGGATATGGCCAGCAACAGGAACGCCAAACAAGGATAGAGCACGGCCGCCGCAAGCGCAGCATAGTTGCGACCGTCCTCAGTGAGGCCGGAAAGCACGACGGCGAAGGCAACCATCAAGGCGAGACGCGGTCCCAAGTTGAAGAAGTTGAGGCCTGAGAGCTGGGCACCAAACCACAATGCGGGCAACACCGACAGCACGAGCATCGGAAAAATCCAGCCGGGCGTCTCCGGGACGGAGAATGCGTGGGGCGTTCCCGGCACCATGCCTTCTTTGCGGAGTTGGCGGTTCACCTTGGCAACAAGGTCGGAAAGAGATGCGATCGGCGGGTCCGACGTGAAGGAGAGTGGGCGAAGCAGAAGAATGCGTTGGTTGCGCTCAGCGGCGGCCTTGCCGTAGCGTTCGAGAACCCCGCCGAGCGTGAGCTTGTCGATCTCCGCGGCTTGGGCGGCATGGAGCCGAACGACCAGTTCGGGAGCTTTGGTCACGATGTTGGCATCGCCGCCGATCCGCGCGAACTCCGCACTGGCGTAAAGCATGTTCTGCTGCTTGAGCCCATTGATCAGCGCCTGCGTGGCGTCGCGGCGACCGAGCACCTGATCGCCTTGCGGGAGGAACACGGTGCTCCCGGCGGATGCGGCTTCGGCAATGGTCTTGGTGACGTAGTCGGGACCCACCCCAGGCGGGTTGCTCATTCTGGTGATAAGGAATAACCCCGCCCCTTGGACCTGAGACGTCAGCGTCGTGTCGAAACCAATGGCGACCGTTCGAACCAGTCCACCACTCAGGGGTCCGATGGGAATCGTGCCGCCCCCATTCGGGATAAACATGTTGAATCGCCGTTCGAGCCCGCGACTGATACGCGCTCTAAGCTCGGGGTCTTCGTTCGTAAGCAGGATGGCTTGCGGCACGAGGCTGGCCCGCCCATCGGAGACGAGGTCACCAACGGTTTCTTCGGCCACGACGACGCCGGTGAGGCCCTGCTCCTTAAGCTGAGCAAGCGCCTCATCCAACCCGAGATTTGAACTAGCCGAGAAGTTGAGGATCGTGTCGAGTTCGAGCGTAATGCCGACCGCACGATTGAGCGATTCGGCCCGGTATCGGTAGGATAGGCTGACTCCCGCGAGGAGCGCGGTCACGAGGCAGCTGATGAGCAGACCAACGACCGCGCGCGAGTTCACTTAACGCGGGCTCCTTCGGGGGCCTCGCGGTCGGGCTGGAGCAGGATCGCATTCCCGTCGTCGTCGGTTGCGGCGAGCAACATGCCTTGACTCTCGACACCTCGGAGCTTTGCGGGCTTCAGATTTGTGACCACAACGACTTGACGTCCGAGGAGGTCAATCGGTGCGTAGCCCGACTTGATGCCAGCTACGATCTGGCGCCGTTCGCTTCCGATGATCACCTGCAGCTTGAGGAGGCGGTCGGATCCTTCGAGCGGTTCGGCTTCGAGGATGCGCCCAATCTTGAGTTGGACCCTGGCAAAGTCCTCGATGGTGATGGTCTCGGCGACTTCCGGGATCTTGACGGGTTCCGGCTTTGGTTCGACATTAGGTGCGGGTTCGGGTTTGGATTCTGCTTTCATATCGATTCGGGGGAAGATGGGTTTCGGGTTCGACAGGGTCGTTCCGGCAGGCAGGGTTTCGATGTCGCCAATCTGTGCAAAGTGCGTTAGCGGGGCGACACCGAGCTGACGGGCGATTTCGTCGCAAGCCACCGGCATAATCGGGCGAAGGAGGCCTTCGGCGGTTCGAATCGCGAGCAACTTTCCGCGTAGCACGCTAGGCAGGGCCGCATCGCCTGACTTGGCGAGTGCCCAAGGTGCGCGGGTGTCGATGTACTTGTTCAGGAAGCGGATCAGATCGATCGCAATGTCCACCGCCTGATCCCAGCGGAGCGCCTCAACGGCGGCTTCGTAGGACGACTTGGCCTTCGCAATCGCGTCGCTGACTTCCGCTTCGATGGGTGCGTCGGGGACGACGCCACCGACAAACTTGTGCGACATCGCCAGCGAGCGGTTGAGGGCATTGCCGAGATCATTGGCAAGGTCGCTGTTGTAACGACGCTCGACTTCCTCGACGCTGAAGTCCTTGTCGCCTTCATACGGCAAGAAGGCGGCGAGGGCGTATCGAACGACATCAAGCGCGATCTTCGGATCGCACTGCGACGCGCCCACGATCTCGTCGGCCAAACCTTGCGGCGTGATGAGACCACCCTTCGATTTGGATATCTTTTCGCCCGAAAAGGTAAACCAACCGTGGGCAATGACGGTCTTGGGAAGCGGCAGTTCCGCGGCCATCAACACGGCGGGCCACAGCGTCGCGTGAAAGCGCGTGAATATCTCCTTCGCCATCCAGTGCACGTCGGCCGGCCACAGCGACTCCCAGTCGCCATCGGGCCAACCGGTGGCGGAAAGGTAGTTGATCAGCGCGTCGAACCAGACGTAGATCACCTTGGTTTCGTCGCCGGGGACGGGGATTCCCCAACCTGTGTTGTGCCTGGTGATGCACATGTCGCGCAACCCCTGTTTGATAAACGAGATGACCTCGTTGCGGCGCGAATCGGGGCGCAGAAAGCCGGGGTTGTCCTCGATGTACTTCAGAAGCGGCTCGCCGAACGCGGACAGCCGGAAGAACCAGTTCTCCTCGCTGACCCAGCGCACCGGATTGCCATCCGGGCTCAGGCCGTCGACAACGTCGGACTCCTTGACAAACGACTCTGAGCCCACGTCGTACCAGCCTTCATATTTGTCGACGTAGACGTGGCCGCGCTCGCGGAGCCGCTCGAAGATCGCCTGGACCACCTTGGCGTGGCGCGGTTCGGTCGTGCGGATGAAGTCGTCGTATTCGATGCCGAGCGTCTTCCACTCCTGGCGGAAACGATCGCTCATGCCATCCACAAAGGGCATCGGTTCCTGACCGGCGGCTTGAGCAGCCTCGACGACCTTGGTGGCGTTCTCATCGGTTCCGGTAAGGAACCACGCCGGTTCGCCGCGCATCGCCCGGTAGCGGCGCTCAAAGTCGCAGACGGCCGTGGTGAGGGCGGTCCCGATGTGGGGCGCACCATTCACATAGTAGATGGGGGTCGTAACGTAGAACCGCTTGGCCATGGACGTTAGATTATGACCGTTTACCGGGCGAATCCCAGCAAACCGGTCGGGCATGTATTCACTGACGAGGCGGAACTCTCCTTCTTGCCATGGGGACGTTACGCCGCACCGGCTTCGCCGCAGTCCTGTTGCTCGCCGCAGTTCTGTCGTCGGCGGGTGCTCATTTGCCAGAACTTGACCGGTTCATCGACTACGGTCGGCGGGCGCTTGAGAAGGGTGATGTGGCGGCGGCCACCGCGGCGAGTGATCTACTGCTCCTCGACGAGGTGAAGGTGTATCTCGGCGAGGCAGAGCCTGAGCGACACGCCCTGGTTCGAGAAGCCTTGCGGGCATGGGAACAAGCGCTTGGCGACGAGGTTCGATTCGTCGAGGTGGACGCCTCCCAGGCCCAAGTGCGATTTGCATGGACCGATAAGGTGGTCTTCGAGGGTCAACACGTTGGCGGCACCGCGAGTTGGAAACGGGCCGTTCAGCGCTCTGGGAGCCAGGTTCGTATGGTGCTGTCTGGGGAGATCGAGTTGAGCCGAGTTGCGCCTCGCGGAAACCTGCTCAATCGCGACCAGCAGATGCAAGTTGCACTTCACGAAGTGGGTCATATTCTCGGCCTGGATGACAGCCGGGAGCGGGGCGAGGCAATGAGCCCGCTCGACCTTGCGCGGCCGGTGCCGCGGATCACGAGGGGAGATCTGGACGCGCTGCGATCGGTTCGTACGCGGGCCCAAGAGCTCCGCTTGGCGGCGCGGTCATCGCGCTGAGACGCGTGGACGGGGCACCCCTGCCGGGGTACCCTTTCCCACGCGATGTCCGCAACTAACCCCCTCGATCTGAACCTAGAAGCCCGTTGTATCAATGTGATTCGTGGATTGGCGATGGATGCTGTCCAGCGTGCCAACTCGGGTCATCCGGGCATGCCGATGGGGGCCGCACCGATGGCTCACGCGATGTGGACGCGCCACCTGCGTCACAATCCCCGCAACCCCAAGTGGTTCAACCGAGACCGTTTCATCCTGTCCGCGGGCCACGGGTCGATGTTGCTCTACGCGTTGCTGCACCTAACGGGCTACGACTTGTCGATGGACGACTTGAAGGCGTTTCGGCAGTTCGGCAGCCGAACACCGGGGCACCCCGAGAACGGCCTGACGCCAGGAGTCGAAATGGCGACCGGGCCGCTTGGGCAGGGCATCTCAACGGCGGTCGGCATGGCGATTGCCGAATCGCACTTGGCCGCTGAGTTCAATCGGCCCGGATTCTCGATCGTGGATCACTACACGATGGGCATCTGCTCGGATGGCGACTTGATGGAAGGCGTGGCCCAGGAAGCGTGCTCGCTTGCCGGGCATCTGCGCCTCGGCAAGCTAATTTTCCTCTACGATGACAACGGGATCACGATCGACGGTCGGACCGACCTTGCATACACCGAGGACGTCACGCAGAAGTTTGAGGCGCTTGGTTGGCAGGTGTTGGCCTGCGATGGCATGGATGTTAATGCGGTGGATCAGTGCATTGCCGAGGCCAAGGCGGAAACGGACCGACCTTCGTTGATTCGAGCCCGAACCGTGATCGGCTTTGGTAGCCCGAATCGCGCCGACTCCAGCAAAGCTCACGGCGAACCGCTAGGAGCTGAAGAACTTGCGCTAACCAAGCGGGCGCTCGGCTTGCCCGAGGAGGCATTTTGGACTCCCGAGGACGTGGTCAGCTTTTACCGAAAGGCGATCACCGACGGTGGCGTCGCCGAGTCAAGTTGGATCGAGCTTTTCAACCGCTATGCCGAGGCTTATCCGGACGACGCCGCTCGTCTGGAAGGGGCGATCGCGGGCGATGTGTCGGCGGCAGTGGCGGCCCTTCCTGCCGTAGCCGAAAAGATTGCAACGCGGGCCGCGAGCGGCGTGATGGTGAATGCGGTTGCGCCTTATCTCGTCGGATTCTTGGGTGGTGGCGCCGACCTGACGGGCAATGTGAATGTCGCGCAGAAGGACCGCGGGGTGTACTCGCCTGCAAATCGCACCGGTCGAACGATTCACTATGGGGTGCGCGAGCACGCGATGGCGGCGGCGATCAATGGCATCACGCTCCACGGAGCGGCCCGCGGATTTGGCGGCACATTCCTCATCTTCAGCGACTACTGCAAGCCATCCGTGCGTCTAGCTGCCCTCATGGAGACGCCGTCGATTTTCGTGTTCACGCACGACTCGATTGGCTTGGGCGAAGATGGACCAACCCACCAGCCGATCGAGCAGGTGGCGGGGTTGCGCGCGATTCCAAACCTGAACGTGTTTCGGCCTGCGGACGGAAATGAGACTGCGGCGGCGTGGAAGGTGGCGCTTGAGTCGAAGCACACGCCGACGGCATTGATCTTGACACGGCAAGCAGTGCCCTTCGTCACTCCGGCCTTTGAGGGGTCGCATCCGGCCGAGCGTGGCGGCTACGTGTTACATGATGCTGAGCATCCCGAGGTGGTATTGGTCGCTACGGGCAGCGAGGTCCAGTTGGCGCTGGCGGCCGCCGAACAGCTTCGCGCGCGGGTCGTGAGCTTGCCGAGTTGGTTCTTGTTTGAGCAGCAGTCGCCGGAGTATCAGGCGTCGGTGCTTCCGAAGGGGGTGCCCACGGTCAGCGTTGAGGCGGGAACGACGTTTGGGTGGGGGCGCTATGCGCAGGCTCATGTCGGGCTCGATCGCTTTGGCGCGTCGGCACCGGGTGATGTGAACTTCCGGGAGCTTGGGATCACGGTTGAAGCGGTGGTTGCAGCGGCGAAGAAGCTGCTTGGTTAGCGAGGCGCCCCTACCCCCGCCAAGCGTCCATGAACCGGTGCCGAGCGGCAATGGCCCGGGCGACGCACTTGTCGCCCACCGCGTTCAGGTGGCCCATCTTGCGACCCGGCTTTGCATCGGCCTTGCCATACCAATGAACATGAATCCCTGGCTCTGAGATCGCCGCCGCGATCGCCGGGCGGACATCACCCCCGTGCTCTATCCCCAGCAGATTGGCCATGCACACCTCGCCACCGCGCGGCTCGTCGGGCACCCAACCCATGGTGAGCCGCACATGTTGCTCGAACTGGCTTACGCCGCCCCAATCGAGCGTGTAGTGCCCTGTGTTGTGAGGTCGCGGGGCAATCTCGTTGACGAGAATCTCGCCATCTTCGCACTCAAAGAGCTCAACCCCAAACAGCCCCAAACCACCTACGGCTTCGATCGCGGCAATCGCAACCTTGCGTGCTCGATCAGGGTTGGTCGACGCAGGGGCCGGGAATACGAGATCACAGACGTGATGGGTCTGGACGGTCTCCATCACCGGAAACGCTCCGGTAGCGATGGGTGAGCGGTAGACCATCACCGCAAGCTCCCGCACAAACGGCACGAAGCCCTCGACGAGCCAGCCCCGTTCCGGCAGGTCGGCCGTGTTCGCGGTCCACTCATCGCCCGTGCGGGCATAGCGGGTGCCCTTGCCGTCGTAGCCACCGAAGCGGGCCTTGAGGACGACAGGGCGGCCGGGCCACCCCCCGCCAGGGTCGAAGGCTCGCGCCTCTGGCGACGGCACACCGGTCGCGAGGAGCGCCTCGCGCTGGAGGAGTTTGTCTTGGATCGTCGCCAGCGTATCGATGCCGGGGAGCAAGTCACCGGGGTCGCGGTGGGCGAGCGCAAACGCCTCCCGCAAGGCGTCGGCGGGGATGAACTCGTTCTCGAGGGTCAAGCGTCGTGATTGCCGAATCAGCGCGGCGATTGCTTCGGGATCGGAAAGTTGGCCCACCTGGGCGGGAGCAACCTGCGATGCGGGAGAGTTCTCGCCCGGATCAAGCGATATGCAGCTCAATCCCATGCGATGGGCGGCAAGAATGCTCATGCGGGCGAGCTGTCCGCCGCCCAGAAATCCAAGATCGTTCACTGCCACATCACCTGTCGCGAGCGTACCGGAGCTAGCCGCGTGCTAATCAGGTCGGTCGGTCGCACGGCGCCCACCATCTCGATGCTGAGCACCGCTTTCCGCATGCCTTCGCTGCGGACGTGGATCCACTTAAGGACCGGATCGGGAGGCGCGAGTTCGGGTTCGCGGAACTCGACGGCGAGGACGGTATCGCCAAAGGCGGGCCGGGCGTAGGCGTAGGCGACGACGCCCTGGAACCGCTCATTCTCAAGCTCCACATATTGCCCGACTTCTTGAGCCAACCGCGCGGCGCCGTCGAGCGCGGACTCCGCGATCCGGACGTGGGCGGTGAGATAGAAGCGCCAACGCCCCATCGGCATCACGCCAAGATGAGGATGCACTTCGGAGGGGCCAAAGTCGGGGGGCGGGAGTTCGGCCATGAGCCCGCCAAAGCCGCGATGGCGCGCGGCAAGAAGGTCTTCCTCAGTCAGCCGATGGCGCGATTGACCGGTCAGATAGATCGGAATCTGGAGGGTTTCTGCAAGCGACGCGGCCAGGGGACTGACCTCCAGATTGCCGATGATGCGCAGATCGTCAACCGCGCCGATGCGCGCATGGCTACCGGCATGTCGGCGCAGGTCGATACGATCAAGCACGAGATCGATGACACGACGCAATACAGCTTCGACATCATCGACGGGCGCAGAGAAGGACAACCAAGTGCGGTTGGCATCAAGGTCGGCACGCAGGTCGTGGAGGCGACAGCCTTGAGCCACTGCCTCTTCGACGCGCCAACGGAGGTCGCGATCCCGCCCGGAGGAGTACGCGACCTGGATCAGGGTCATGAACCCTTAGACGCCCACAAGGTTAAAACCGCTATCCACGAAGATGATCTGACCGGTCACCCCGTGGCTCAGGTCGCTCAGCAGGTAGACGGCGGAGCCGGCGACCTGCTCGGCGCCAAACGGACGCTTGAGCGGAGCCCTTTCGTTGACGTATTCAATCTTCTCAAGCAGGCCCTTCACGCCGCGGGCGGCGACGGTGTTGATAGGCCCGGGCGAGAGCGTGTTGACACGGATGCCACGGTGTCCCAAGTCGCACGCCAGGTAGCGGACTTCGGCTTCAAGAGCGGCCTTCGCGATCCCCATGATGTTGTAGTTCAGCGCGGCTCGAGTGCTGCCGATGTAGCTGAGCGTGATGACGCTACCGTCATCGTTCATGATCGGTTCGAGCGCGCGGCACAGCTTGACGAGGGAGTACGCCGAGATCGACAACGCAACCTGAAATCCCTCCTCGCTGGTGTTGATGAACTGTCCCGTCAGGTCCTCTCGGTTGGCATAGGCAGCCGAGTGGACGAAGAAGTCGATCTTGCCGTATTCGGCCTTGACGGCCTCGACGAGCGCCTCGACCTGGTCGTCGAACGCAAAGTCGCACTGGAGGATGCGGAAGGCGTCTCGGCCTTCGATGAGCGGCTCCACCCGCTCGCGCGTGCGTTCGTTCTGGACCCCAATTCCGACCTGGGCGCCGTACTTCACAGCGGCGTCGGCGATGGACCAGCCGATGCTTCGGTCGTTGGTAACGCTAAGGACGATCCCCTTCTTTCCCTCGAGCAACATGGCATGATTATAGATGGGATCGGGTATCCTCGTTGGCGCATCGTCGGGATGTGGCTCAGCTTGGTAGAGCGCCTCGTTCGGGACGAGGAGGTCGCTGGTTCGAATCCAGTCATCCCGACCACTCCATTCTTTTTGGCGATTTACGCCGGTACGATGCAACCGTCGACTACGTTCGGGAGCTCATGTCTTGACGCAGCCCTGGGCCTGTATACTCTCTCCCATGCTTCGCACTGCTCTCTTTGACCGTCATGTTGCCGCCGGTGGGCGAATGGTTGAGTTCGCGGGATGGGAAATGCCCGTCCAATATGGCAGCGTCATCGCCGAAGCGAAGGCGGTTCGCGAAGGGGCCGGAATGTTCGATGTCGGCCATATGGCGCGGCTCTGGTTCCGTGGCGAGCGCGCCTTGGAGTTCCTTGAGTGGATTACTGCCAACGATGTTGCTTCGCTCACCGATGGCCAGGGACACTATTCGCTTTTGCCTAACTCTGAGGGCGGATTGGTCGACGACATCATCGTCTACCGCGTGGATGCAACCACTTTCCGGATGGTCGTCAACGCGGCTAACCACCAGAAGGATGTGGCGTGGATCAAGGCGCAAAACACGTTTGGGGTTGAGATCGAAGACGAGACGATGGGCACCGCGATGATTGCCGTTCAGGGCCCGAAGGCGGCCGAGATTGTGGGCAACCTGAGTCCAGCCGGATCGGCTCTGGGCGATCTCCCGTTCTTTGGCACGATCGAAACCACCGTCGCTGGCGTGCCGTGCTTCGCGCCCAAGTCAGGCTACACGGGTGAAGAGGGATTCGAACTGATCTGCGCCAACGCCGACGCGCCCAAGCTTTGGGATGCGCTGCTTGCCGCCGGAGTCGCTCCATGCGGACTGGCTTCGCGTGATGCGCTCCGAGTCGAGGCGGGGCTGCCGCTCTATGGTCACGAGCTCAGCGATGACCTCAGCCCCATTTCCGCGGGCCTCGGCTGGGTGATCAGCAAGACCAAGTCGTTCATGGGTTCGGAGCACATCAATCGCGCTCGCGCTGAAGGTACGGCGCAGAAGCTTCAGGGCATTCGACTGGGCACGAAGCGATTGCTCGCGCCCGAGATGAAGGTGTTTGTGGGTGATCGTGAAGTCGGCACGATCAGCAGCGGGGTGTATTCGCCCCTGCTCGATTGCGGCATTGGATTCGCGTTCCTGGATGCGGATGTTAAGCCGGAGATGGCGGTCGAGGTGGACATCCGGGGCAAGCGCGAGCCCGCCACGGTCGTCAACAAGCGGTTCTTTAAGCGGGCTGAACGTCGTGGAACCTGCTGTATAGTAGAGGGGTGCGCTTCTTTCTCGTCGTTCTTTTGATGTTCCTCGTGGCTCTCCATGCGCGGGCCCAGGGCGCGATTGCTTGGACCACGCAGGGCCCGATGGCTGAGTCTCACGTGATTCTCGACGAGAACGGAAACATCTTCTGGGTTGGAATTGATGTCGGACAGGACACGGCCCGTGTACACGTCGCGAAGTATTCACCTGCGGGTCAGTTATTGGCGACGGGCTCGACTGCCCGGGCGGTCACCGGTCAGGTGAAGCTTCTGAAGCCGACCATCGCCAATCAGCGCATCTTTGTTGGCTTTGGAGGAGCGTCGTCGTTGATCGTGGCATTCCAGACCAGTGACCTGGCTCGAACCTGGTGGGGTGAACTCCCGTCGGACCTCAGCGGTATTCACGCTTCACCGGCCAACGTGTTTACGGTGGAGACGACAGGAACTACGGTCAGGGTGCTCCGTCGCTCATGGGTTAATGGCGGTGTCAATGATCAAACGACACTTTCTAACCATGTCAGCGCCCAGCAGTCCACAGTCGATGCCAACGGAAACGTCTATGTTGTCGGGCCCGGAACGGGAACTCAAATGAGGTTTGCTCGGGTGAACGCGGCGGGCACGATCGCTTACGACAACGCCTTCCAGATGATTGGCTACACGGACAAGGAGGCGACGGCGATTGCCATGGGGTCCACTCAGGTCATGGTTGCGCTTGAGGCCCAAGTGCAGGGCGACACGGCTACTAACGCCATCCTGTTCCGCGTGACCGCCTCAACGGGGACGGCGGCTTTCTGGTCGTTCAACGCCAGTGAGGATGATCGCATCATGTCGGTATTGCCTCAGAGCGACGGCGGGGCGGTCATCGCGATGCGCTACTGGGATGGAGCGACTGCTTACGGAACTCGCA
>CAZPHD010000066.1:5419-12830 GCA_964586225.1 uncultured Fimbriimonadaceae bacterium | reverse complement strand
GAAACGCTGGCAAAAACCAGCCAGCGTCCTCGTGGTTTGTGCTCACCCCCCAACCCCCCGATGAATCGGGACAGGTCCTCTCCCCACATGGGGCGGGGGAGTTTCGGAGGATGTCCACTCACCGGGGGCGAGGGAGAGAATCGGATTAGGCGGCCTTCTTGGCCTTTTGTTCCTTCGTATCGGTCGCCATGAGGGCGACGGAGACGGTGACGTTCGGCAACAGGACAGGTTCGGTCATTTGGCCGGTGGTGGTGTTCACAAACCGATAAGCGACACCGTAGTATCCGACAGGGACGGTGAGATCTCGCGACAATACTCCGCTGGGGAAGGTGAAGAAGGTCTTGGTTCGCATGTGCTTCACGTTGGGTTTGCGGTTGGGGCCCGGTAGCGCTTGCAGCAGGATTTCGACCTTGGTGTTCGCGCTCGTGTTGCCGCCGCTGGGGGTAAAGGTGATCTTGCCGGTGCCGGCGGCGGCGGCCAGGGTGAGGGCGTCGCCGAGGTAGGGCGAAGTGGGCGGCGAGAAGTTGCCATCGACGGTTCCTCCGCTTTGGAGTACCTTCGTGGCCAGGGCGGTAAAGACGTTAATTGCACTCGGCGTGTAGGTCTTTAGGGTGTCGGGTTGGACGTGCGACTGGGATTGGGCGTAGTTGCGCCACTGGTCGAGTTTGGTGGTGGTGAGGCTGCGAAAGACCCCGGCGACGAAGCTGAGGTTCTTTCGGATCTGGAGTTGGGTGGCCGAGTTCGGGTCGCTCGGTTTGGACCGGGGCCGGATGAGGGTACCGACACGGCTGTTGACGAAAACGACGGAGCCTGCCTTACCGGCGAGCTCGTCGACGAGGACGGAGGGTCTTACTCTTGCCATGTCTTTTATGATGGTTAAATGTACGTGGTTCTTTAGGTGTTTGCGATGATGTTGCGATGATGTTGCGTTGATGATGGGTGCATTTGGGGTGGGGGGACTTTGGGATGGATCGGACTGGTTCTTCCCGCGGGCGGAGGAGGCGAGATTCGGATTGGCTATAATCGGCCCTATGAGCGAGCGGCCGAGTTGGGATGCGTATTTCATGCAAATCGCGCATCTCGTGGCAACGCGGGCGACGTGTCCAAGGCGGCATGTCGGGGCGGTGATTGTTCGCGATCGGCGCATTTTGGCCACCGGTTACAACGGGGCCCCGCGCGGGGTGTCCCACTGTCCGCACGAGGGCGACCAGCACGATTGGCCGTTGGGTTGTATGCGGGCCGGGCATTGTATTCGGGCGCTCCATGCCGAACAGAATGCGCTCCTTCAGGCGGCCCTGATTGGCGTTCCGTGCGAGGGCGCGGCGATCTACGTGACGTGTCAACCGTGCAACACCTGCGCGAAGATGATCATCAATGGCGGCATCTCGCGCGTCATTTATGAAGGGGACTATCCGGACGACTTCTCGCTCGAGCTTTTTCGAGAGGCGAACATGGAGGTTCTGAGGTATCGCGACGGCATGATTGAACCGGTGGACTTAGGCGGCTGATGCAATCGCTCGCCGAATCGCAGCTCCTGGAGGGGTATCGATTTCCGCTGTTGGCGGGGGCGATCGCGTGCATCGTGAGCATGTTGCTGACGCCGCTGATTTCGAAGCTGGCGTTTAAGTACGGCGCGGTCGACGATCCTAAGCGCGATGATCGTCGAGTACACAAGGAGCCGCTGCCGCGCTGGGGTGGGATCGCGATTTACGGCGGGTTTGTGGCGGCGGTGCTTGGAGTGTTGCCGTTCGCGTATCCGGTCGTGCCGTTCCCGCTGTACGTGTGGGGTTTGTTGGGGATTGGCGGGCTGGTGGTCATCGTGGGCGCGCTGGACGATTTGCACCAGTTTTCGGCCAAAATCCAGCTCATTTTCTTGATCTTAGCGGGGTTCGCGATTCAGTTCTTCCGCGACTCGGATCGGGTGGTGCAGATTCAGGGCCTGTCGTGGCCGCCGTTCGGGGGAGCGGGTTCGCACTGGGTTGATTTTGGCCTGTGGGCGTTGCCGCTGACGGCGATGTACATCTTTGTCGTGTCGAAGACGATGGACACGATTGACGGGATTGATGGGCTTGCGAGCGGCATTGCGGCGATCGCGGGGGGGGCCCTCTCAATCATTGCGACCTACGAGGGACAGCCGCGGGTCGCGCTGATCGCGGCGGCTTTGGCGGGGGCGTCGCTGGGATTCATCCGGCACAACTACAACCCGGCGAAGATCATCATGGGCACCGGTGGGGCGCAGCTGCTGGGCTTTGCGCTGGCGGCACTGAGCATCGTAGGTGCCATGAAGACGGCAGCCGCGCTGGCGATGTTGGTTCCGATCTTGGTCTTCGGGGTGCCGTTGTTCGACGCCGTTCAGGTGGTCATTCGTCGTAAGATGAGTGGAGTGCCGCTCACGCAACCCGATAAGCGCCACATTCACCACCAATTGCTCGCACGCGGGCTGTCGCAGCGGCAAGCGGTCTGGGTGCTGTACGGCATCGCCATCGTTCTTTGCGCCGCATTAGTGGTCGCGGTGATGATGCGCGGCGGTAGTTAGCAGTAGGCAGTTGGCAGTCCAAGTCAAGATATCCCAGGACCCATGAACAAGTTCCTCCTTATAATCTCGCTCGGTCTCGCGCCCTTTGCGGGCATCGCGGCTACGTACACCTTTAGCGGCGATGCGACGACGGGTCTCGCAACCGTCAAGGTTGAACTTGGCGAAGAGCGAGAGTCCAAGCGCTTCAATATGCCGGCTTGGGCGCCAGGCGATTACGAGATTTTGAACTATGGCCAATACGTGAAGAGCATTACCTTCACACGGCGCGGTCAGCCGGTGAGCCACCGCCAGGGGGCCGGGCCAAACACCTGGGAGATTCCAAACGGAGCCGATGCGGTCACGTATACCGTCGCGGTCAGCCGCGGCAATTTTTCGCCTAACCTTCGCATTCGCGAGACCGAGCACTTCATCAGCGGACCGGGGGTATTCGGTTGGTTTGATGGTGCTACCAAGGAAAGGCAGTCGCTTTGGATGGTGAGGCCCAATGACACCTGGAAGGTGCTTTGTTCACTCAAGACCGGGGCTTCCGAACCCACCAGAGCCGAAGTGATCGCGGAGGACTACGACGAACTGATTGACGCGCCGATTGTGTCGGGCCCGAACGTTCGGGTGCACGAATTCAAGGTTGCCGACAAGCCCCATCTGATTGTCGGCTACGGACAGGCTGACGGGGTTGACCTCACCGCCTTCGCTCAGGTTTCCAAGGGTGCGGTGGAGCAGTCCCTCGCATTGTTTGGCGAACTTCCCTACGCGAAGTATCTGTTCATGTTCGACTTCGGCGGACCGGGTGGTGGGTTGGAGCATCGGGACTCGGCGCGCATGGGCATCAGCCCGCGGCAGTCGCCTGCTTCGGCGCGCGGGCTGATCTATCACGAGTACGTGCACACCTTCAACGTCAAGCGGATCCGCGCCGAAGAATTGGGACCGTTTGACTACACGAAGCCCGCGATCACGGGCACGCTCTGGTGGCTCGAAGGGGTGACCGACTACTATGCCGAAGTGTTCCTGCAGCGTGCAGGTCACATCTCGCGCGACCAGTTTCTCGCCGAGATGCGCGGAACCTTCCAGCAGGTCTCGGCCGGAGCCTACTTGCGGGTTAGCGCCGATGAGAGCAGCCGCCGGGTTTGGGAGACACGCGGGTCGTTTGGCTATGGCGGAATCAGCTACTACACCAAGGGACGCGCGGCGGGGGCGCTGCTGGACCTCGCCATCCGCGCGCATTCAAGCGGAAAGCACTCGCTGGATGACGTGATGAAGAAGCTCTGGGAGGAGAACAGAGGCGACCAGCCTGGCTACAAAGACGCGCGTTTGAGAGAACTGTGCGTCGAGTTTGGCGGCTTGGCATTGGGCGGAATCTACGACCGAACGGTTATGCAAGCAGGCCCACTGCCCTTCGACGAGGCGTTGCGGCCGTGGCCGATGATCCGATACCTGTCGGATCAAGGCTTTGTGACGGCGGCCGATGCGCAGATCCCGGAGGCGTTCCGCACCTGGCCCGCGATGATCAAGCGCTGACACGGACCATAATCCGAAGATGCGCCGTCGCTCGCTACCGTTCATTGTGGGGTTCTTGGCCCCGGCTGCGGTGCTGTATTTCGGGTTGGTGCTCTATCCGCTCTTCCAGACCTTCCGGCTATCCCTCTACAGCTTCAGCGGGCTGAGCACGACGATGAAGCCGGTAGGCTTTGGCAACTTCGAGCGACTCGCGGCGGACATGGCCTACCGTCAGACCCTGAGCAACGCGCTGTGGATGCTGATCGTATCGGCGGTCCTCCTCATCGCAGGCGGCGTTGCGCTGGCACACCTTTCGATCGGTGAGCGTCGATCGGCCCGGCTCCTCCGCGCGACGCTGCTGATCCCGCAGGTCATGTCGCTGGTCGTCGTGGCGATCGTGTGGATGTTTCTGCTCAATCCTTCGTTTGGCCCTGCTGACTCAATCGCGGGCGCCGTCGGCTTTGAGCCGCCCAGGAGCGGCTGGTTGGGCGACCCTCAGACCGCGCTACCGAGTGTTACGGCGGCCATTGTCTGGTATGCGCTTGGGTTCTACGTCTTGCTGTTTACGGCGGGCCTGAAGCAGATTCCGGAGGAGATCAACGAGGCCTCGCAGTTGGATGGTGCGCTCGGATGGGTTCGTTTCTGGCGGGTGACCTGGCCGTTGCTCTGGTCGGTCAAACGGATTGCGATCACGTACGTCGTGATCAACGTGATGAACGTCTTCGCGCTGGTGCAGATCATGACGACCGGCGGGCCCGACCGGCGCTCGGAGTCCCTGCTGACCTACCTGTACGAGCAGGGCTTCCGCAACTCGCAGTTCGGATACGCGGCTTCGATTGCGGTCGCGAACTTCGTGCTTGCGATGGTGTTGAGCTTGGCGGTGTTGAGCTGGTTCCGCCGCTCGCCCGAGGTGAGCCGACGATGACCTTCTTGCGCCGGGCAGGCGTGCTCTTGGCCGTGTTTGCGGTGGTCGCGCCTCTGCTATGGATCGCGATCGGATCGCTGAAGTCAAACACCGAGCTCTTTGGTTCGCCGTGGGGATTGCCATCGACGCTCAACTGGGACAACTTCTCGCGAGGTTGGAATGAGATCGGCGCGCGCAGCTTTCTGAACTCGTTCATCGCGACCGTTGTCACGCTCATCTTCCTACTCCCGATCGCCTCGATGGCGGCCTATGTGTTCGCGAAGTTCCCCTTCCCGGGTCGAGGCTCGCTGTACGCACTGTTCCTCGGCGGGATGATGTTCCCCAACTTCTTGGTCGCGATTCCGCTGGTCTTGCTGTACCGCGACCTCGGGCTGATGAACACCATGCATGGGCTCATCATCGCGTACGTGGCCTACTCGCTGTCCTTCACGATCTTCGTGCTTACGGGCTTCTTTCAGGCGATCCCCGACGAACTCCGAGAGGCGGCTGAGATTGACGGCGGGTCGCCCTCTCGTACGTTCTGGACCGTGATGTTTCCGCTTGTTCGGCCGGGGCTGGTGGTGGTCGGCATCTTCAATGCCATCGGCCTTTGGAACGAGTATCCGCTCGCCATGGTGCTCATGAGCGGCGACAACAAGACACTTCCAATCGGAATGGCCGGTATGGCGATGGCGCAAAACTACAAGGCGGACTGGACGGGCCTGTTCGCCGCCACCTTATTGGCGATGTTGCCGGTGATGCTGGTTTATCTCAAGTTCCGCGAGCAACTCCAGCAGGCGATGGTCGCGGGAGCCGTGAAGGGATGACGCCTAAGGTCAATCTCATCTTCCTCGGCATCGCGCTGTTTTTCATCGGAATGGTAGTCACCCCCATGGCGCGGGTTCCCGGCACGATGATCGCCGTCTTCGGCGTCGGCATGATGGGCTATCACTTCATCAGCGCTCGCCGCGATCCTTACTCGATTGCCTCGCTACGCGAGTTCGAAGAGCGTGAGCAAACGCGCATGCTTATTGAGGCGACGGGGCGGGCGGAGGGCGACGTGATCGTGTGTCCGCGATGCCTTGAGCCTTACGATGCGGAACTGCCGATCTGTCCGAACTGCCGGAACTCCTGTTGAGTGACCCTTGGCCCACTTTTCACCGTTTCTCGCGTAGACTATAATCGTCAGGATCAGCGAGGATTCATATGATGATGAAGTTTCGAACCGTGGGTTTGTTGGTGGTCGCCGTGGCTGCGACCGCATTTGCCGTCCAGGACCAGTTCCAACTCCTTCGCAAGTATAAGGAAGGGGAGCGCGACAGCTACAAGATGGCCGTCACCGCGACCATGGCGTTGGGAGCCGTCGACATGACGATGAACATGCACCAAACGGTCAAGAAGGTCTACGAAAACGGAGACGCCGACATCGAGACTCAGATGGCCGACATGCGCATGTCGTTCGGAGGACAAGAAATGCCGGCCCCAACAGAGAACATGCCCGCCATTGTCCAGAAGTTGGACAAGATGGGCCGACCGGTTGGACAGCCGCAGGGCCAAGCTAACCCGATGATGAGCCAGATGTCCTTCATGCGCTATGCCGGCTTCACGGGTGACAAGGCGTTGACCGTCGGAACCACGATCAAGGTTGACGAGAAGGACGAGAAGGAAGGGTCACACACGACGGGCACCATTCTTCTTGAGAAGATTGAGGGCGGCAACGCTTTCATCACGGCTGACCTGCAGGTCAAGAACAAGCAGACTGGCGACAGCCCGATGAAGGTCGTCATGAAGAGCCAGATCGTCACCGAGACGGGCAAGATTCACAAGGTGGACGGAACCATCACAAACCTGCCTGATTCGGGCCAAGGCATGACCGTTGATGAGGTCAAGTTAACCATGGAGCGCGTCGTTAAGTAGCTTCTCGCTCCTTTAGGTTTGGAGTGGCTCCGACCTTGCGGTCGGAGCCGTGTTGTTTTAATTGTGGAGTTAGCGCAGCACAGAAGTCGGGAAATGGGGGCGAGACGATGCTTTCCAGCTCCAACCCTGGACTGGGCCACCGCTTGCGAAGGTGACGTCGCGCCGAGGACCAGTGCGACCATCTATCTCACTAGCGATTAGTTCCCCGTGATCCGTTCTTCCACTTTGAATATTCGCCAAGTCGCGCGGGATTGAGGCGAAGCGTAAGATTCTGCGCGGCAAGCCGCAACATTCGGTGATTCATGCACTACAATGAAGGCATCGATGCTGGTCCTCGCCTTGATGGGTGCCATCGCCTTCGTGCTGTTTTGGTTGGGCGTCTATGTCTACGCTCTGTACGCCGTTGGCCGATGGCTAGCTAACCGGTACCGAACGCGGGTGTCTCCGTGGGTGATGGCATGCGTCTTCTCGTTGGCCGGAGTCATCATCGCATTGCCCGCGCTCAGCGTGCCGCTTGACTCGATCTCCCGTTACACCTTGGTGTTCTCGGTTTGGTTACT
>CAZPHD010000066.1:0-5409 GCA_964586225.1 uncultured Fimbriimonadaceae bacterium | reverse complement strand
GCCACCCGCCGTCGGATACTGGGGCACCACTCAAGTCCAGCGTGAGCGAGATATGGCCCGTTGGAAGCGGACCACCGACGAATGGATCGGTGAGTTTGAAGATGCTCCCCCGCCGTGGCTCCGCGAGATTGAACAACCCGATAATTGACGCATTCAACGGACGTCAGCCGTCCTCTTCATGAAGTTGCTGTGCCCAAGGGAGACTCATGAACCAAGCCGTCGTCCTACAAAACTCTGATCCCGTCGTCAAGAGCGTCTTTCGGCGATTGAATCTCGAGGGCCCCACTGCCGGCAGCTTGGCGATTGGCACCGCGATGGACATGCCCTATCCGGCTGACGCCATCTGGACTGCCCTTGAACAGCTGGACACGTGGGGAGTATGGAGCCGACCACTACACAGCCGCGCACGTTGGCTCGAAAAGCGTCAGTTCGAAGTTGGCGCACGATTCGAGCAGGTTCGGCATTTTGGATTTCCGATCGGTCGCCAAGTCACGGTTGAGACCGTCCGCGAGGTGGTCCCGAGCCAAATGGTCGCCTGGTGGGATGGCAACGGCGGAGTTCGCAATGCTCACCTGTGGTCCCTCGAACAGCGCGGCGACGGCACGACCCGGGTTTACAACGTCGAAGTGCTGTGCGGCCCCCTGATGCTCGTTGCAAAGCCGCTTCTCGTGAGGAGGCTGCGAAAACGCTTCTGCGCAACCCTAGTAGGGCTCCGCAAGCGCCTCGAATCCGCGTAGGCGGACACATCTCACAAGCGAAGGTGCGTAAAATCATGCACATGTCGCTCATCCGTGCCGCGTCACTACCCGCGCTCGCCCTTGCTGTGTGTTTGGCCCACGCCGAAGAGGGCGCATTTATGCTCGCGCCCGACATTCATGGTGACCGCGTTGTGTTCACCCGTGAAGGCGATCTCTGGTTGGGCAATCTCTCCACCGGGCAGACCCAACGCCTTACCCGGCACGGAGGTATTGAGACGCGGGGCCGCTTCTCGCCCGACGGCACTCAAATCGCGTTCCAAGGACAGTATGACGGTGGCGGCACCCAGGTTTACGTGATGCCCGTCGACGGAGGAATCCCGAAGCGCGTCACCAACCATATCAATGCGGCGTTCCTCGAAGACTGGACGCCGGATGGTCGAAAACTCCTGTGCCGCGGCCCCGGTGCTGAGTTTGTTTGGAAGCCGTTCCTTGTTCCCGCTGCGGGTGGCCCCGAAGAGATGCTGCCCATCGAGCGACTGGGCATGGGACAGATTGGCCCGGACAACAAGCTCGCCTTCGGCCGCTATGCCGACATTTCCGGGGGCGCGTGGTTCCGGTATCAGGGCGGTTCTCGAAATGACGTCTGGGTCGGCGACCTACGCACGAACACGTTCAAGAAGGTCTTCGAATCTAAGACCCAAGCTCAGTATCCGCAGTGGATCGGCGACCGCGTGTTCTTTGTCCATGAGAACGACGCAACCTGGACGATCAACTCGGTGATCGGCACGGGCGGTGGGGCGAAGCGGCATACATCGCCGTCAAGCGAAGTCATCTATGACCTTCAGTCCGATGGCAAGCGCCTCATCTACGTCCGAGGCAACGGGCTGGAGATTCATGATCCGGCCAACAACTCGACCACGCCGGTCAGACTCACGCTCAACAGCGACCTGATCCACATGCGCGAAGTCCGCGTCGACGTCGCGCCGCATGTTGAGAGTTACAGCATCACGCCAACCGGCAAACGCGTTCTGGTGGAGTCTCGGGGCCAGATCCTCAATGTGCCCGTCCGCGAAGGCGAAGTCCGCGTTTGGAGGGCCATGCCCGGCGTGCGTTTGCAGAAGCCCACGATGTCGCCCGATGGCAAGAAGGTCGCGTATGTCTCAGATGAGACCCGCGAGCAACAGGTGTACGTGGCAGACGCCGACGGTGGAAACGCCAAATTGATCACCAAGGACGGCGGGAGACAGATTGCCACGCTCAGCTGGTCTCCAGATTCTCAATGGCTTGCGATTGGCGATAGTGAGAGCCGTATTCGAGTGGCCAGAGCAGATGGCTCTCAGGAGTTCGAAGTCGCCCGCGCGCGCCGGAGTATGGTCCCCTTGACCCACCGGTTCTCACCCGACAGCAAGTGGATGGTCTACGTTGAAGAAAAGCCGTGGACTCATCAGCAGGTCAACGTCATCTCCGTGATCGAGTTGGCGACTCAAAAGCGGCACGCCGTGACCACCGGACGGTTTCGTGATGACTATCCGGTGTTTAGCCCGGATGGCAAGTTCCTCATCTTTGCATCCTACCGCTCGCTGCCGTTTTCAGCCGACAACGTCCTCAGCCAGCTCAACAGCGAGCCCAAAGCTATGCTGATGAAGGTGCCCCTAGCCAAGAGCACGGCATCGCCTTTCCGCCCCAAGAACGACGACGAAGGCACAACACCCGAGAAACCCAGCGAGGATAAGACCCTCAAGATCGACTTTGACGGCATACAAGATCGGCTCATTGCGCTTCCCGTCGCTCCGACCGAAATCACCCAAGTGGACATGGCCGGGGATCGCATTCTTTACGCGGCGGGCGGAGCGATCAACTTCTTCGATGTGACGCCGCGGGCTGGGGGCACGCTCACGCCCGGCTCGTTCTTCGAAGTGTCCGGCGATGGCAAGAGCGTCATGGTCAACGGACCTCGCGTCGTGCCTGCGGCGGGCAAGGACTTGCCCGCCGCAGCTGGCGTCGTGAGTTACCAAGGAATCAAGCTTGACATCAACCCGGCTAAGGAGTGGGAGCAAATCTATTGGGACGCCTGGCGTCTCAACCGCGACTACTTCTACGTTCGCAACATGCACGGCGTTGACTGGAAGGCGGTCGGCGACAAGTACGCCAAGCTCCTGCCGCACGTAAGAGCGCGAAACGAACTGACCGAGCTCATCCGCTGGATGCAGGCCGAACTCTCAGTCGGCCACTCGTTCCGCCAAGAGCCACAGATCTTCACGGCGCCGCCCGCCAGCACCCCTGCTTATCTAGGCGTGGAAACTCGGGCAGAGGGCGGCTTCCATCGGATCACGCGACTCTACGACGGTGATGGGATGGCCCCTCCAAGTCCGTTGCTGGAACCTGGCCATGACGTCGGCGTCGGGACGTACATCGTCGCCGTGAACGGCCAACCGACTCCGGCAACCCTGGACTGGCGGGAGATGCTCCGCGATCGGGCTGGCCAGATCATTTCCTTGCGGGTGAACAGCCGTCCAAGTGCCGACGGTGCCCGCACGATCTACGTGCGACCCCATAGCGCCGCCGTCGAGCGCAATCTCCTCGAACGCGATGCCGTGAAGCAGAAGCGGTTGGCTGTAGATGCCAAGTCGGGCGGCAAAGTGGGTTACATCTACATCGGCGGCATGGTCGATCCGGACATGGAAGAGTTCATGGTCCAGTACCTGGGGCAGCTCGACAAGGAAGCGCTGATCATTGACATCCGTGAGAACAACGGTGGTTACATCAGCGCGATCCTGGTGAATCTCCTGAGGAAGGAAACCTATCTGAGGCGGTCGGAGCGCAACTCACAAGAGGCAGGCACTCGTTACTTCGATGCCTTTGAAGGGCACCTCACGATGCTGATCAATGAGGACAGCTACTCGGATGGCGAAGGTGGCCCGATGAACTGGCGTTATGCCAAGCTCGGTCCGCTGATCGGTAAGCGCACCTACGGCGCACTCGTGGGCTCGGCACCAGCGTGGCCGCTGGTGGATGGCGGTTCGATGCAGGTTCCACGCTATGGCAACTATCGTGAAGACGTAGGCTGGGTCGTGGAGGGCCCCGGCGTCGCCCCGGACATCGAAGTTGACAACGATCCGAATCAGTGGGCCAAGGGCGTCGACATGCAACTCGAGCGCGCCATCAAGGAGATGCTCGATCGAATCGCCAAGCAACCCCTAAAGCGCCCGGTCCAACCCGCCGATCCGACGTGGGGCAAGACTCGAGGCGGCGGCGGTTAGTAACCGAGGTTGAGGTCAACACGATTCGGCATGGGGGTCGTGTTGAGGAGTTCGGCGAGCGCGGTCATCCGGGCGAGTTCAACCTCGGCGGATGAGCCGCCTCGGTGCGGGCTCATCACGACGTTGGGAAGTTCGTGGAACGGCAGGTTCGCGGGAAAGGTGTGCATAGCCTGTCCCTGCTCGGGATAGCGGTACCACACATCAAGTCCAGCGGCACGTAGACGGCCGCTCTCGAGGGCATGGTACAGAGCAACCTCGTCCACCAACTTGGCCCGAGCGATGTTGACGAGGATGGCCCCATCCTTGAGGATCCCGAGTTCGTCCTTGCCCAGCATCCGAGTCGTTTCTGGGGTCTCCGGCATCGCCAATATGAGGACGTCGGCCCTGGTCAGCGATCGGGCGATCTCATGCGATCCCCGAACCACTACGCCGTCCACTTCGGACCCCGCCTGGGGATTGCGGCGATGGGCGATGACGTGCATACCGAGTCCCAAGCACGCTCGCGCGATGCGCTGTCCGATCGCCCCAAAGCCAAGGACCACGGCCGTCTTCCCTTCCAGCCGAATCGCGAGATCGTCGTCGTATCCGGGCGTCCAATCTCCCGCCCGAAGCGCCCGATCCATCGGCACGACACTCTTGGCGCAGGCGAGCATCAGGGCGATGGCGACTTCAGCCGTTTCGGGGGCGTTATGGTGGAGATTGTGGACGCTGATGCCTGGGAAGTCGCGCACAACCTCTCGCAGGGGCACGGGGACTCCCGCGAACGGCACGATGATCGCCTCCAGCCGGTTCGCGATGCGAAGCTGCTCAGCGTTCGCGCGACCGGAGATCAGCACGTGCGTGGAGGCATCGGGGAGGCCCCCTTTGATCGTCCAGTTGGGTGCCTGACGTCGCAACTCATGGAGCATCGAGTCGCTTGGTGGTTGCGGATAGTGCGCGATTCTCACAACCCCTGCACTTTACCGAGTGCGGCTGTCAGTCGCATGGAGGCCGAACATTAAATCCGCGGGTCATCCAGCGGTCGGTCTCAGTTGAGGTCTGAAACCCGCACTGCTCGTAGAGCGGGTGGGCGTCACGCGTGCCTAACATCCAGCGCACGGTCTGCAAGTCATCTCGATTGAGGATCGCCTCAACCATGACTTTGCCGATGCCTTCGCCACGTCGATCTGGGGCGACGTAGACGTCGCAAAACCAGGCAAACGTGGCGTAATCCGTGACGACCCGCGCGAAGCCGACCATGGTGTCGACGTCCCACACGCTCAGGCAAAGTGAGTTGTCGAGCGAACGCTCAATGGTCTCTTCGGTCCGGTTCTTCGACCAGTAGGCCTCGCCAAGCCAAGCGTAAAGCGTTGGCCGGTCGATCGTGGAGGCATCGAACGAGAGGGTCATCTCGGTGTGAGCATACCGACACACAGGTTACACATTGTTCCGGACACATAGGTTACACCTGG
>CAZPHD010000065.1:10709-12972 GCA_964586225.1 uncultured Fimbriimonadaceae bacterium | reverse complement strand
GGGTAGGGAAGACCGAAACGGGCAAGGCGCTCGCCGAGTTCTTGTTCGACGACGAGCGCGCCCTCGTGCGCATTGACATGAGTGAGTATCAGGAGCGCCACTCCGTGGCCCGGCTGATCGGGGCTCCTCCTGGCTATGTCGGCTACGAAGAGGGCGGGCAACTGACCGAGCATGTCCGTCGGCGACCCTATAGCGTGATCCTTCTCGATGAAGTCGAGAAGGCCCACCCGGAGGTCTTTAATGTGCTCTTGCAGTTGCTCGATGACGGGCGGCTCACCGATGGCCAGGGCCGCACGGTGGACTTCAAGAACGCGGTCGTGATCCTCACCAGCAACCTGGGGTCGCAGTTCTACAGCGATCCACTGGGCGACGAGGAACCCCGATCCTTCGAGGAAACGCGCCAACTCGTGCTGGATACCGTGCGTGGGTTCTTCCGCCCCGAGTTCATTAACCGGCTCGACGACATCATCGTGTTCCGTTCGCTGGGTGTGAACGAGATCAAGGAGATCGTGCGGATTCAGGTGGCGCAACTCGCGGGTCGACTGGCCGAGCGGCGGATCGAGTTGACGCTTACCGATGCCGCCGCGAGCCACTTGGCTTCGGCGGGCTTCGATCCGGTGTACGGGGCGCGTCCGCTCAAGCGGGCCGTCCAGAAGGAGGTCTTGAACCCGCTGGCGCAGGCTCTGTTGCGAGGCGACGTGCGCGACGGCGATCGGCTTAGCGTGGATTACCGCGAGGGGTCGGTCGTGTTCGATACTGCGAACGAAGTGCGGGCGTAGATGGGAGGTCGTGTGTAGAATGTGGAACGTGGTGGGACACGGCTCCAACCACACTCCACATTCAGCAGAAGTTAGACCGCCATGCCTTACGACGAGACACGCGCGAAGATTGAGCAAGAGATCCTAGAAGGGAAGCTCGGCGTCGCGCGTGACCGTCTCCATGGGCTCATCCTCTCGTATCCCCATGACCTCTCGCTTCGTAGCCGATTGGGGGACGTCTATTGGGCGCTCGGCTATCCGGCGCTTGCCGGTCAGTGGTGGTTCCTTGATGAGGAGTTGACTGACGAGAAGCGTCAAGCGATTGACGAATTCGCGCGAGTTCATCGCCGCAACGTAAACGCGATGATGCATGCCCTTAAGCTCGGAGAGCTGGAGTCGGAAGTTGCCGACCGAGCCGCGGAGCGCCTGGCAGAGTGGAGCAGCGCGGAAGACTTTGGAGTCGACGACCTGCAGTTCAGGGCCAAGGCTCCGCAAGAACATTCCTTGACCTTCTTCGCCTACGGATGTGGTGCGGTCGTCATCCTTGTACTGGGGCTTGCGCTGTTTGGCCTGATCAAACTCTTCGGCTTGCTGTTCTAGTCCTGGCCCTGATCTTAGACTGCCCCTTGAGGGATTGTGCCTGCGGTGCCGTCTTCAGGCACGATGCATCCTGAAGCTACAAGAGGCGTGGGCGGGCGCTTACTCTTTCTCCCACGACAAGGCTCCGCTCGGGCAGCGGTCAACCTGGGCGATGATCTCGGCCTGCTCGGCGGCGGTCATGTCGACCCACGGCCGACGTTTGGGATCAAACACGCCGGGCAATCCCCGCGCGCAGATGCCCGAGTGGATGCATCGCTGAGGCTTCCACAGCACCGTCAATCCGTCCTTCGAGTAGCGAATGGTTGGCTCGTCCATGGTTGCATTCTAACCAAGCATCGTGCGAAAGCGGATACTCCTCTCAGTGATGACACAAAACTTGCCAAAAAAGTCGTCGGGTGCTCTGCTGAACAGTTGAGCACAAAGATCAGATTTCCGCTCGTGAGACGAACCTGCCAAACGCAGGAGGACGACCCCATGGGCCACCCGACCTTTGCGAAAGACGAGTTCCCCAAAGTCTTTGTCTTGAGTCAAGAGAATCGCGCATACAAGACGATGTGGCCATCCGCACGTAGCCGCTCCACTCCCTCATCGGCAAGGACGTTCAAGATGCATCGCGAATCGGATAGACAACATCCGCTCGCAAGGCCCTTGCCGCAAACGCACAGGCTTGGCGGATCGCCTCAATCGTCAACCGAGGATGGGCCTCAAGAATCTGATCGAACGACTCACCGGCCGCCAGCCGTTCTAGAATGGACTCAACCGTGATGCGCGTGCCTCGCACGACCGGTTTGCCCATCATTACCGCCGGATCGCTGACGATGAGTGACTCTTGATTGGGTTGCTTTTCGACCATGGCTGTCCTTATGATGGCCCAAGATCGAGGGAAGGTTCCCCGGTAAACTCAA
>CAZPHD010000065.1:0-10699 GCA_964586225.1 uncultured Fimbriimonadaceae bacterium | reverse complement strand
ATCTAGGTCGAATGCGAACTTTGATGCCGACGTCGTTGTAATCGGAGCCGGGCCAGGAGGCTACGTGGCCGCCATCCGCGCCGCCCAGTTGGGGGCGAAGGTCATCGTCGTCGAGAAAGAGTATCTCGGCGGCACTTGTCTCAACTGGGGCTGCATCCCGAGCAAGGCCATGATTGCGGGCGTTGAGCGCCTCAACCACGTCAAGCACGCCAAGGATTTCGGCGTCGTGATCAAGGGCGAGATCGAGTTCGACTTTGAGACCTATGCCAAGCGTCGCGACAAGATCGTCGCTTCTCAGCGTGGCGGGATCGGCATGCTCTTCAAGAAGAACAAGATCGAGCATGTCGAGGGCTTTGCGCGCTTTGCGGACGCCAACACGCTCGACATCTTTGCCGTGGACGGCAAGGGACACACTACCTTTGGCGCTGCCGACGGCGCGAAGCCGACCCGGACGATCCGCGCCAAGCACTTTATCCTTGCGATGGGCTCCAGCGTTATTCATCTGCCCATTCCTGGCCTTGAGGGTGGCTCCGCTGATGGCGTCTGGACCAGCGATGACGCGGTGAGCGCCACCAAGGCACCCAAGAGCATGCTCATCGTGGGCGGAGGCGCGGTCGGCACCGAGTTTGCGTATGTTTTCAACGGTCTCGGCACCGAAGTGCACCTCGTCGAGCTGATGGACACGCTGATTCCGCTCAGCGATCGCGACCTCGGCGTCGAACTCGGCAAGCTGCTGGGTCGCCAGGGCATCAAGGTCAAGACCGGCTCGGGCGTGGAGAAGGTCGAGAAGGTGAAGGGCGGCTGGAAGTGCCACCTCAAGGGCGGCGAATCGGTCGAGGTCGAGGTGATCCTGCTCGGCGTGGGCCGAAAGGCAAACACCGACGGCATGAACCTCGACGGTATCGGCGTCAAGCTCCATAAGCGTGGCGTTGAAGTCGTGGACGACTCACTGCAAACGCATGTGCCGAACATCTATGCGATCGGCGACGTTACGGGCCGCATCCAACTGGCCCATGTGGCGTCGCATGAGGGAACAATCGTGGCGCACAACATCGTGAAGGGCGACAAGCGTCAGGTCGAATACAAGGCGGTTCCGAACTGCGTTTACACCAACCCCGAGGTCGCTAGCGTCGGTCTCACCGAGGCAGAAGCCAAGGAGAAGGGTTACGACGTCGTTGTCGGCAAGGCGAACTTCCGCATCTTCGGCAAGGCGATGGCGATCGGCGAGCAAGACGGCTTCGTGAAGGTGGTCGGCGAGAAGAAGTACGGCGAGTTGCTGGGCGTTCACATGATCGGCCCGCACGTGACCGACATGATCGCGGCGGGGGTGGCGGCGATCCGGCTGGAAAGCACGGTCGAGTTCATGGCCGAGACCATCCACGCCCACCCTACGCTCGCGGAAGCGATGCTCGAAGCGTACGAAGACGCCATGGGCCACGCCATCCATAAGATGTAGGTTCACCTACGGGGGCTCGCCCTATGTGAGCCCCCGTAAATCTACCAGAATGCGTGAATACGTATTCCGGATTCGCGAATGTTGTTGTAAGATGAAAGAAGAGTCGCTGGACGTGCAGTTCGACGACCTTCAAAGAGGAAGAGGATTACGATGAAGAAGCTTTTGATCGCATCGATGGTGCTCGGCGTCGCGGCCGGCGCCAACGCGCAGTTTGTCATTCGCGGCTCGTTCAACGGCTGGGGCGCTGGCGGTGATGTCGCCATGACTGACCTAGGCGGGGGCCACTGGCAGGGCACCGTTACCGGTCTTACCGCGGGCGACCGCCATGAGTTCAAGGTCACCACGACCGACTGGAGCAACAACGGCCCGACCGACAACGCTCGGTTCTTGGTCGGCGCCAATGGCGAGCTCCTCGTCAACCTCTGGGAGAACGCGCCCGCCGATGGTTGGCTGCCGAACTCGGGCAAGCGCGTAGGCTACTGGAACGACGGTGCTCACGGCTGGGAAGTTATGGGTAGCTTCAATGGTTGGAGCAGCCCGGTTGTCGGCCTGACTCACATGGGTGGCGGCCTCTACGAAGGCGAGGTTGCGCTCACGGCGGGCAGTTACGAATACAAGTTCCGGAAGGAAGGCGACTGGGACATCTCGATCAACAATGACTTCTCGAACTACGGGGGCAACATCATGACGACGGTTGCCGCCGATGGCCTCTACAAGTTCTCGCTCGACCTGCCGAACGGCCGTCACAATCTGACCGCGGTTCCGGAGCCGGCTACCATGGCTGCGCTTGGATTGGGTGTCGCCGCGATGATTCGCCGTCGCCGCCGAAGCTAATCAGCCTTTCAGCGGTATGACGGAGCCCACCGCTTGTCGGTGGGCTTCGTTGCGTCAGGGTGGTTCCGCCGTCCCGCCGGATGGTGAGGGTGGTTTCGGCGTCCCGCCGGATGGTGAGGGTGGTTTCGGCGTCCCGCCGGATGGTGGCGGCCCCTCGGTTAAGATCCGCCGATCCTTACCTGGTGAAGATACGGGTTTTTCCCGGATTGCTTGCATCGGCGCACAGATTGATATACACTGTGAGTGTCGGAGGAATCCATCCGGCGATCTCTGTCTGGGAGCGAGCTTGAATCGCACTTGGATTGGGGGGAGACAACACCTAGCATGAAGAAACTCGCTATTATTTCGGCGTTTTCGGTTCTCGGAGCCATGGCCAGTGCCCAGCTCACCGGCAACCTCTACCTGTCGCAGGCTGATGACGCCGGCGGCAACTTCGTCAACCAAGAGTTCGGCGACTTCCCGACGTTCTCGGTCGTGGTCGGCAACGTCGTGACGTTCGGCACCGCCGTCAACCTCTCCGATGTTTCGATCCGCATGGTCGACGCGGGTTCGTGGATTTCGGGTGGCGTGAGCAGCGCTCGCCTGACGATCTCGCAGTTCACGGGTACGCCTTCGCTCAACCACACGATTGGTGGCGCGAGCGTCGGTGGCGACATCGCCTACTCTGCCGTCGTTAACACCTCGATCAACAACGTTTCGGGCACGCTGTTCAACTTCACGGCCGATGCTTCGGGCGTGACCAACCTCGCCGCTGGCACCTACCTGGTGTCGCTGACTGGTATCGCCGACTTCGCCGGTGCGAACGGTCGCGGTCAGGCGTTCACCCAGGCAGCGATTGCTCCGGCCACCGATGGCTGGTTCCGCAACCCGGGTGGCGGTTTCGGCTTCGCTGCCGGTACCAACTGGGACATGCTGATGGGCACCGCTGGCTTCCGCGAAGCCGGTATGGGCATCAACGGCGAAGCGGTTCCGGAGCCGGCCACCATGGCCGTCCTCGGTCTTGGCGTTGCCGCGCTGGCTCGCCGCCGCCGCAACAAGTAATCTCTCTTCGGAGGGTCAGATTCGCCTCCTCGCCTTTGGGCGAGGGGGCGTTTCTCGTATTAGGGCAGGATCGTCAGCGTCGTGGTCAACACCTTGCCGTCTAGGGACGCGTTGAGCGTCGCCAGTTCCGTTTTGGTTGGCGAACCTGCGAGGACGTCGAAGCTCGCGACGTTCGAACCGATCGGGACCGGCACTTTGCCAGGAACGATCGCGAAGGGCGAGTCGGAAGAAACGAGGACGTCAAGACCCGGATGCCGGACCTTGATGTTCAGCGCCAAGCGACCTTGCGTGACACCCTGCGCGAAAAGGGTGCTCTTGTCGAGCGTGAACTGGGTTAGCAATGGATAGGCCATGACCGTCATCGTCTGCGCGATCGTCCGATTGAGGAAGGTCGCGGTGATCGTCGCGGTCGTATCGGCAATCCGGCGCGTCGTGTTGAGGATGAACGGATTTGACGCCGTCGCCTTGCCCGCCACCGAGCCTGCAACCGGGGGAGTTACGGCGCCTGAGTCGCTTGTCACGCCGAAGTAGAACCCGCTCGGCGCTGACTGGCCAAGGTAGAGGATGCCGGTGGCCGAGTTTCCGCCGTAAACGCGGCTGGGGTTGATCCCAAGCGCGGTAAAGGTGGGAACGGCGTTCAACGTCAGCTCGCGACTGGCCGTGCCACCCCCAAACGAGGCATGGCTCATCGTCGTGGTCTGCGCGAGGACGGGCTGGGTCTGGGCGAAGAACGTGGCGGTTGATTGCCCCGCGCGAACGCGGATGTGCTTCGGGTGGTTCAGCAAAGACGGGTCGGATTGCACCAGCACCCATACGTCAAGCGGTGTGACGCCATTGAGTGCGACCTGGCCCTCAAAGCCCTCACCACCGTAGATCTGGGTTGGGGTCAACGTGTAGTCCACCAACCGGGGCAGAGGATGGAGCGCGATGAGCGCAGTCTGAGTTGCGCCGTTAAGGGTGGCATGAACGCCCTCGTACCACGTTGTCAGCACGGGTCGGCTACCGATCCGCACGGTGACCGACGACTGGCCCGCCGGGATCTGGATCGGCGCAGTTGGAGGTACCAAGTTCGCCGTCCACGTGGTCTGGAGTCGCACTCCGCCGGGCGGGGCCGGATAGTTCAGATCAAACCGGCAATCAACTCCCGCTCCGCCAAAGATTTGCGGCTGACTAAAGGTCACAGTGTGGAGCCGAAGGGGCCGAAGAGGAATGCGCCACACACCGCGCCCGAACGTCGCAACGTAGAGGTACGTGCGGGTGGGGTCCACTTCGATGGCCGTGACCTGCACATTGGGTAGTCCCAGCGGGTTCATGTTTGCCCAGGTCTGGCCGAAGTCGGTCGTCATAAACAGCCCCACGTCAGAGCCGACATAGAAGGTGCCCGGGTCATGGGGATCAAAGCAAGCCGCGGTGAGGGCCGCTTGCGGCAAAGATGTTGTCCCCGAACCTGCGATCGCCTGCCAAGCGACGGTTGAAGCGCCGGCATTGGTTGTATACATCAGCCGCGATTGGGTTCCTCGCTGAATTGCCACTAGGATGCGATCGTTGAACAGAGGAGACTCGTCAATGTCGGCGACGGTGCCCGTGAATACCCCAATCTGCGCTCGGTTCGGGCCAAGGTTCGACGTGCGATACACGCGCCCGTTGTCCGATCCGATGAACAACTTGGATCCAAACACCTTGCCGCGCTCAATCGTTTCGATAGGCCCCATCCCGCCTGCGACGCCAATCCAGTCGCTGCCGTCCCAACGATACAGCATGTCTGAGCCCGCATAAGGCACGCCGTTGCCGGCATACACCATGGGCGTCAGAAAGGGACCATTGGGGACCTGATCAAGCTCGTCGCCGGTGTTGTCGGTAAACCCGTCGTAACGGAAGAACCGTCCGCCCTGCGACGAGGTCAGGTGTCGGCCATTGATCGTCGGGTGGTAGCCCGAGAAGCCGCCATCGCCTCCTTGCAGGTTCCACCATGCAGCGAAGTTGCCGCGGACGGAAGGCGAGGCATTGTCTTGTGTGCCGATGGTCAGATACTGGTTGTTGGTCGGATGGATGCTCATCCGATAGGCCTGAACGTCGAAGATCGTCTTGTTCGGCGAGCTATCAAAGCTCACATTGTTTCCGCTGAGCGTCACTCGATAGAGTCCGCCATCGTTGACCGCCCAGAAGACGTTCTGCTCGAGGGGATCGGCAACTAGGTCATGCTGATCGTTGTGCGTGAGAGCCGAGTCGGTAAGTGTTCGCCCGGCATCCTGCCATCCGGCGCCCGAGTTGTGAGAAACGGCGAGCGTGAGTAGGCCCACCCACAGGCGATCTTGAGTTCCATTCCGCGTGGCGTTGATGTAGAAGTCGTAGCCGTCCTGCGACCAGTTGAGGTTGTCCTCGCCGTTCGGGAAGTTGTTCTTCACGGAGACCCAGTCGGCACCGTAGGTTGTCGAGCGGTAGATGGTGTCCATCGCGGACGACAACAGGTAAACGGTGCCTGGGTAGATCTTGCTCGCCGCGACATCGACCCTCATCTCAGGGTTGAAGTGTGGAACCGGTGTCGCGAACCAGCTTTGCCCAGCTGGGAAGTAGGTGCGGTAGATCACCGGACCGGTTGCGGAACTCGCAACCGCCCACCACGTGCGGAAGCCATTGGCAACGCCGCTAACATCAAGGTCTTGCCAGTCACGGCGGGGCGCGCTTGTCAATTCCCACGTTTCGCCCGCGTTCGATGAGCGGTAGATGGCGCCGTTGCCGTCGAAGGTCACCGTCGTGGCAAGCACGAGTTGGGGATCGATCGGGTCGTAGACGATCTTCGTGACGGTCTCGCCCGCGCCGATCAACCCCGTGGTGACCGGCGTCCATGTGAGTCCCTTATCTACAGACCGCATGATGCCTAAGCTGGGCATGGGCCAACGGTTCTTGTCGCCCGTTCCGCAGAGCACGATGTTGGCGTTGGTCGGGTGCGTAGCCACACAGCTGGTTGCCATTGCAGGCCAATTGTCGCTGAGAGGCTGGAAGGTTGAGGCGCGGTCGATGCTCCGCCAGACGCCGCCTTGGGCGCTCGCCACGAAAATCGTGCCGTCGGGGCCAACGGTGACGCCATTCTTGCGTCCCGACAGGTTGCCGATGCCGAAGTAGGTTCGGTAGGGTGTCGGCAAGTCGTGAGGTCCGAGGTATTCAAACTGGGCAACGGGCGCGCGTGTCTTGCCGAGATAGGTGCTCGGGAGCGGCATCTGTTCGCGGTGCTCGATCGCCCGTGCGTAGGCTTCAAAGTCGAAGTGACCGTTATCGTCGGTCCGTCCGCGCAGGTAGTGCTCAAGCGCCTCCCAGAAGTCAGTTTCTCGTTCGACGCGCGATACCGCTTTTTCGCCTTTGAGCCACTTGAGCTGGTCGGTTACGGCATTCAGGTCAGCGATGGAGCCCTCAGGCGCGTGATCGAGGACGACTTTGAACTTGCCCGTGAGGTTCGTGCCCTTGGGCACCCGAACCTGATAGAGTAGACCCAACTTCGACTCCACACGGCCACCATGACCAAGCTTCTTGGCGACATCCTCAGCCGTTATCCCCGGCGAACCAACGTAGAACGTCGACGTTCCGGCAGCCGCTGCGACAGCGATGAGCAAACCTAGCATATTGACTAGTGTTGGAGTTCGCGCGGGCTTTCCTCAGGGAGCGAGTCACCACAACCAGTCATCCGTTGGCTCAAGCCGTTCGGTTGGCCAGGGATGGATTACGGAAGTGACCCACGGGGGCGTTCGCGTGAACTGTTCGAGGGCGACTCGGGCGGCGGACGCGATCTGCGCGTCGGCATCAAGCGTCATACGCACAAGTTCGCTGGTCGAGGCCCGATCGCCTAGCATCACCAGCCATTCGATGGCATCAAGTCGGGCCTGTTGGTCACCGCTCAGCATGGTCTTTCGAATCTGCCTCAAAGCTGCCTATCGCCGCGAGGGCGCCTGTCCCGGGGTAACGACTCACGAGGATCACAAACCTGGCGTCCGAGGTGAAGAGCACATCGGCGGGAATCGCTCCGAGCGGGGACTTGAGCCTCCAATGGGTCTTGTTCCGAGCGCGATCAACGAGGGTCAACCAGATGGGCTCGGTTAGCCGTGCCTCGCGACGAAGTGACAGCTTGCCGTCTGGTGATGTCCATTCCGTCGGTGGGGGTCGCAGGACAGTTGCCTCAGCGGCGATGGCCGGCAAGACGAACGCGCACGCCACCGCGATTCGAGCCGTCGAGAGCCGCCCCATGTTCGATTGCAACGAAGCCAGCTAGCCGGTAGTTCCGTAGGTCCAACTGCGAAGCAGATCTAGCCATCCTAGATAAACACTGGCGCAGATCCGGCTTGACATACTGATGGTCCTGATACTAGAATGGTTAGCATGAGCACTCCTACAACTCCAGGACATCTCAAGTGCCCAAAGTGCGGTGCATCGTTACCCGACTGGGCCAAGCAATGTCAGTTTTGCCAAACAGACGTCAGCAAGCTGGCTCGACCGGTACACCCTGACACGAAGAAGCACTATGCTGCGTTCGAGACTCCAAAGTGGGTTTGGGCTTGCTACTACTTCATCGCTGCCTGGTGGATTCTCGGTGGCGCGTACGACGTGCTCGACTCGATGTACGTGTTCGGTAAGCCCCTGGAGTTGCTGAAACTTGAAAAGGAGTTTCAAATGCAAGTCGGCCCAAACGTCATTGGCGCTATTGCAGGAGCCATCACCCTCATCTTTGGGTTTGGCCTTGCGCTAAAGATCGAGCTGATCCGTGGGATTGTCAACTTCGTCGCTGGACTGAAGCTCATTTTCGGACTGTTGGGCTTGGCGGGTTCGTTGATGGGAATGACGTTCGCAGGCTTTCTTAGCCTGCCCTTCGTGATCTTTGAGGTGGTCAACATCATTACTGCGGGCATGCTGCTCTGGTTGATCGGAGAAACCGACATGAGCCCAAACTGGTAGCACTTCGAACCTACGCCCTCCACAACTCGGATTGGCGGAAATGTTCATCCGGCCAGCCCGCGATTTGGGCGACTTCGGCGTCGGTCAGCCATCTCAACTCGCCTCCGCTGGCCAGGGCATCGCGAAGCATTCGCGCGGCCTTGACCGCCATCCGCGTGGCCGATAGCGCTTCGTTTGGAGTGGCCCCGCCCGTGATCAGCCCATGATTCTGGAGCCAGAGCGTCTTCGGCGGTTCGCCGACGTGCTTGTGGAAGTGAGTCACGCTCGCGGCGATCGCCTGGGCCAGGGGCAATCCGGGCGCCACATACGGCACCCAAGCCGATGCTGGTCCTGTCAGCACGATCTCATCGGGGAAGAAGCGTCGAGCCGCCCATTGGGCCGCATCGGCGCGGATGAGCACGCTGAGGAGCGCAGTCGGGTGGGTGTGGATCACGCAGCGCCATCCGCACGCTTGCATGAGCCACGCATGCATGAACGTCTCCGTGGAAGGCCGGACCGATGAGGCGTCGAGCCGTGTGGCATCGAGCATCGACCGCACGCCGACTTCGTCGACTCCCGGCAAGCCTGCTTCCACCGCCGCTACCAGCGGGGCACGGTGCACCTCGCAAAAGTCACACGCCGCGGCATTCGCCATGCCTCGCCCCGAGCCCTTGATCCAAAGCGTCTCGTCGGTTAAGGCTAACGACACATTGCCCTCGGCCAACATCACCAAGTCTTCGGCGGGGTTGGCAACCTCGCGCGCAAGGCGAACTAAGGATTCAGGCGTCATCATGAGTCTCCCGTAAACGATCCAAGGCGAGCGCGGCGAGGATGATGCCGCCGGTGACGATCTTCTGCACCCAGTTGGGCAGGCCGACTTGGGTGCATCCCGAGCGGATGGTCGCGATCACGAGCGCCCCAAGCAGGGAACCGTAAACCGTGCCGCGTCCTCCGGAAAGCGAAGCGCCGCCAATGACCGTGGCGGCAATGATATCGAGCTCGAGACCTTCCGCGACGGTCGGATCACCGACGGTCAAACGCGAGAACTGCATGAGCCCCGCGACGCCGACAAAGAACCCACCGACCGCAAACACGGCGAGCCGAATCCGGGCTGGTTCGATACCGGCCAACCGCGCGGCTTCAGGATTCGCGCCGACCGCGATCACGTTGCGACCAAACACGGTGCGGCCTAGCACCAGGCTTGCCAACACGGCGGCAAGCACCAGAAGCCAAACGCCGACCGGCACAAGCATGAACTTCTGGTCGACGGGCAGTCGGGCGAGCAAAGTCGAAAGCCCGGTCAACGGCGCGTCAATCTTCTGCTCGCCCGCGAGGCCGGTGGCAATGCCGCGCAATATCAGGAGCGAGCCAAGCGTGGCGATGAACGGCGACAGCCGAAGCTGAGTCACGAGCACTCCGTTGAAGAGTCCCGCCACGATCCCGGCGCCGATTCCGATCCCTGCTGCCGCGATCGGATCTAGCTTCAGCGCACTCAGGCACCACGCGATCACGACCGTCACCAGCGCAACCAGCGAACCGACCGAGAGGTCAATCATCCGCGCCACGACAATGAACGTCATGCCGATCGCGCCAAAACCGACTATCGCAACTTGGCGGGCGATGGTCTCAAGATTGTCGCGCGAGGCAAAGTCCGGCCCGCGCCATAGGGCGAACAGGCCAATCAGCGCAAGCCACGTAATGATTAGGCCGGCCAGGGCGCGGAATCCGCTCACGACTTCGGCGGGGCGATGACCTTGGCGACCTCAGGGTCGGTTAGGTTGTCCTTGGTGACGAGGACCGAACCGGTGTCAATGCGCTTCTCGACCGATTGCTTCTTGAGGTGATCGACCATGTGCTTCACACCGAGGTAGCCCATTCGGTTCGGATTCTGGACGACGAGCCCGTCCAGGTGGCCAGCGCGCATCGCTTCGAGCAACTTCTCGGTGACGTCGAAGCCAACAAACTTGACCTTGCCCGCCTTGCCCGCGCCCTGGAGCGCGAGGAGCATGCCGAACGTCGAGCTCTCGTTGGGGCACGCGACACCGTCGAACTCGGGGAAACGCTGAATCAGGTTCTCGGCGGCTTGCTGTGCGGTCTCGACGGTCGCGCCCGCGTACTGCTCTTGGCTGATGATCGTGATGTTCGAGGCGGCCTTGAGAGCCTCAAGGAAGCCCTCCTCCCGCTCGCGGGTGCTCGCCGATCCTTCCTGGTAGCGAAGCAGAATCACCTTCTTGGGGCCCTCGCCGAGGGCTTCGACGAGGCGCTCGCCGCCCTTCTTACCGGCGGCGAAGTTGTCGGTGGCGACGAAGCTGACGGTCTCGACTTCCTTCAGGCCCGAGTCGATGATAAGCACGGGGATGCCAGCGGATTGGGCGTCGCTGACGGGAAGGCGGAGGGCGGTGTCGTCGAGCGGCGCGAGGACAATCCCGTCGACCTTCTGGGTGACGA
>CAZPHD010000064.1:0-13397 GCA_964586225.1 uncultured Fimbriimonadaceae bacterium | reverse complement strand
CTGGCTCAGGAACCACTTGGATGTGTTGGTTCAGGATTCCAACCGCAGGAGGGTCGAACTCCGATGTCTCCACAGCCGAGAGCGTGAAGAACTTCTTCGCGCGAAAGCGCTCAACCGGCCTCACGAACGTGATCATGTCGGACCACGTCATGGGGTCGCCCGGACTGAAGACATGGCTGATAACCCCGATTGGGCCACCCCCCACTTCATTTCCGAGCGAATCAAGCTCGAAGACCTGTTCTTGGAAGAAGATTGTTCCTGACCCTGAGATCGCGGTGCCGAGATTGATGCCAACCTCATTACCGATCGCGGGCGCGGCCGCCACGCCATCGAACTGGATGTTCAAGGTTCCGGATCTCAAGGGAGACACCGGATCACCGACAATCGCATTCGGAAGGTTGAAGCTGATCGAGTTGCCGATCACAACCCAAGTTGCACCCACCGATAGGGGCGGCGCTTCAACGATGACGTTGCTGAACAAGACCGGCTAGCGCCAAGGCTGTGCACCCAATCCCGAAGACAACGAAAGGCACTTTGTAGTTCATCATCTGAACACACCTCAGCGACATGTTACTGCAAAGGCTCGCGAATGTGGCAAAACATTCTAACAAGAGCCTGTCCATAGTTTTTATGACATGATGTCTAGGACGCTCGCTATTGATGATTAAGACGGTCATCAATGATAGATGCATGCGCTTCATTTAAGGTCTTGCCAGAGTTTGCGGTGCGTTGTGATGATTCCTTGACTGGTGTGGCTGATTGTGCTCAATTTCATCATGGCAGACAAAGAATCGGCTAAATCGGCGATTTAGCACAGGACAGATGTGTTGAAATAGTGGCATGCGACACCGCGCTTTCACGCTCATCGAACTGCTGGTGGTCATTGCGATCATCGCGATCCTCGCTTCGATCCTGTTCCCGGTCTTCGCCCAGGCCAAGACCTCCGCGAAGAAGACATCCAGTCTCAGCAACATGCGCCAGGTAGGTACGGCCATGAACCTCTACCTGATTGACTCTGACGACACCACGCCCGCGCTGTACTACTACGACCCCAACAACTTGAGCCTTCCGACGACGCAGGGCTTCTACTACTGGCCGACCCTGCTCCTGCCCTACACCAAGAGTGAGGAGATCTTTCTCTGCCCGTCAGACCGTGACGACGATCCCGTGCTCCGGGATGTGGATGGACGTGGTCGCTTTGATCGAAACAACCTCCTCCACCATTACATCCTGGGCGCAAATCCCAGTTACGGGTTCAACTTCCGCTACCTGAACCAGACGATCAACGCGCCGGATCCCAACGGCGGCAACCCGACGCCCTTCCACTTCGTCGGCGTTTCGACCTCGCTCCTCGGGTCCACAGCGACCACCGTGGCCTATGCCGAAGCGACCATGAAGGACCGAGCCCGACCAGGCGGAGGCACGATCAGCACCACCATCGGCTATGCGCGCATCGAGCCGCCGTCACGGTGGTACGGCGCTCCGGGAACCGCAACTGCCCAAGGTCAGCTTTGGCCCCGCTTCAACAAGAAGCTGGTCAATGTCGGTTGGCTTGACTCGCACGTGAAGGCAACCTCCCTTGATCAGCTCGCCACCGCTGGCGACCGATTTTGGAACGGCCAAGATCAGTGAGTCTTGCGAGATGCGGCGATAACGCATCCCCAGCCAAGCATTAGCGACACGCCCCCGATTGGAGTGATCATTCCGAATCGGGGGCTGTCGAGCGTTACGAGCGCGTACAGGCTTCCCGAGAAGACCAAGACGCCCAACGTAAAGGCCCATCCCGCCCGAGAAAGCCAAGCCGAGGGGCGAAGGTCATTCCATAATCCAACAATCAGAAGCGCCAAGGCGTGAATCACCTGATAATGGACTGCGGTCTGGAAGACGGCCAGCCGCTCAGGGGTGACCTGCTCTCGGAGAGCATGGGCTCCGAACGCTCCCAGGGCAACCGCCAACAACCCAAAAACTGCGCCGATGGTTGCCCACGGCCTCACGGTTGAGCTTCCTCGGGCGCAGCAGGGTAGTTGTGGCGAAGCTCAACCGGCGGCGCCGACTTCTTCTTGAGCTTCAGGTTCAGCATTTCAACCACTACTGAGAAGGCCATCGCAAAATAGGTGTAACCCTTCGGGATGTGCTGACCCATGCCCTCGGCGACGAGGTTGGCTCCAATCAACACGAGAAATGCCAGCGCGAGCATCTTGACCGTCGGGTGCTCTTCAACGAATGTGCTGATCTTGCCAACGAAGGCCAACATGAAGATAACCGAGACAATGACCGCAGCAACCATGATCTCAATGTGCTTGACCATTCCGACGGCGGTGATCACCGAGTCGATAGAGAAGACCAGATCGATCACGAGGATCTGGGCAATCACGGCACCCATGGTCGCCGTCTTGAGGGAGGCGTTGCCATGATGCTCAACGCCCTCAAGCTTGTTGTGAATCTCGATGGTCGCTTTGGCAATCAGAAACCCGCCACCGAGGAGCAGGACTAGATCGCGCCCAGAGATACCTTGACCGGCAATGTTGAACAAGTCGGTGCTCATCCGCATAATGAGACCGATGGACATCAGGAACAGGATTCGCGTGATCACCGCGAGGGCTAGACCCAGCTGACGTGCCTTGTGGCGTTGCTCGGGCGGAAGTTTGCCTGAGAGGATCGAGATGAAGACGAGGTTGTCGATGCCGAGCACGATTTCCAGCGCCGCCAGACTCAAAAAGCCAATCCAGACTTGAGGATCGCGCAGAAGTTCCATCATGACGCGCGGAAGGATACCGCAGGGGCTGCGAACGAACCTGATCTCATACGGCTACGCTCTTCCGCGGGTAGTCTTTCGCCCCAGCGACGTTCAAGCGTGAATAGACGTCGTAACGATAGGGAAGTGACGGCGTCAGATGGGTGAACTCCACAGGAACAGTCCCGAGGAGGGAGAACGCCGTATGGTATCCGCAACCACCGCACGAGCCACGATGAACGCCGGGATGGCCCTAGACACGAGCGACAACGCCCTGGTCAAACGCGCCCGGGACGGAGACTACGAAGCCTTCGAACAACTGTTCGACCGGCATCGCCTTCTCGTCTACCGCTTCGCCTACCAGATGGTGCCGCGACGCGATGATGCCGAAGATATTGTTCAGGAGGCGTTCGTGCGTGCATATCAGAACTTGCACAAGTATCGCGACGAAGCCAAGTTTACGACCTGGTTGCTTCGAATCGTGACCAACCTGTGCACGGATCAAGCGCGAATGCGCAACCGGCGCGATGCTCTTGAGCAGCAAGAAGCCTCGGGATCGCTCCTGTGGATGACCCAAGGCGATGTTGACGATCCGGTCGAAGATTTAGAGGCCGACCGCCGAAGATCCGCCTTGCGGAAGGCCCTCAATGCCCTCCCGGTGCATCACCGAACCATGATTATTCTGCGAGACCTGGAAGAAAGAGAGTATCCGGAGATCGCACAGATTCTCGGATGCACCGTTGGCGGGGCCAAACTCCGCGTCTTGCGGGCCCGTCGAGCCTTGAAAGAACGAATTGCGCCCTTACTGGGCGACTGAAGATAGCCATGAAGCGAAAGAACGAAGAACAGTTGATCGAGTTGGCCTTCGGCGATTTGAATGCCGCCGATGCCGAACGGTTGCGACAAGAGATTGCGAGCGATCCTCAAGCATGCGAAACCCTTCGCACCTATGAGGATCTCCGATCTTCGCTTGGCGGCATGCGCGACGTGCCTGAGATGCAGATGAGCCGAGAACGGTTGCGCCACGCAATTTTGGCGGGCGGGCTCAAGGAGTCGCGCCGATGGAGTCTGCAGTGGCTTGGCGCGCCGGTCGCGTTGGCGGCAGTGGCATTTGCGTTTACGCTAGTTGCTCGACGCCCGGCGTTGCCGCTTCCGCCCGGGCAGGGCCTCGTGGCGACCCAGGGCCAAGGCGATATCGAGATTCGCGGTTTTGATCCGACGCTATCGCGCATCGAAGCTCCGTCTACGATGTTTGGAAGCCCTGAGTTGAACGCCGCCACGTTCAACGAGGATTCCAAACCGACGCCGGTCAAGGCCCCGAAGCACGTTCGGGTCGCGAGCATGAGTAAGCCGAAACCGAAGGTTGATCCGGTGGTGCCGGGTGCCGCTGGTGGAAATGCCCCGGCTGGCGTCAGTGCTGACCTCACGCCGGCGGCCATGTCCGCGACGTTGCCTACTGACCCGGCCCTTGACACCCACACCGAGGCAGGTGAGGCCGAGATCATCGTCTTGACCACCGAAACGCATCGCGAAACGGGAGCTCAGCGAGCAACCGCAATGGAGTCTGGAAACAATGTTCTCATTGGCGGCTAGCCTTCCTCTATTGGCCCTGGCATGGACTGGACAGCAGCTCGACACGAGCGAGGCGGCGGTTCTGCGGCGACTGGAGGGTGCGCTTGTCAAGATCCTGCAGAACAACCAGGTTGTAGGCACTGGCGTGCTCATCGACACCGCCGGTCACTTCATGGCCCATCGCTCGGCTACGGGTGGAACCATGATGTTTGGCCGCCTTTCCAGCGGGGAAGTCATTCAGCTGAACTTGGTTTCCGTTGACGAAGTGACCCAAATGGCGTTGCTGCGGGCCAACGGGTGGGTTCCGGTCGGTCGATCACCGATCTCGGTGGCAACCAACATTCAGGCTCCAGCGGTCAGTTCGATTGCGCCGACGGCCATGAAGCGGACACAACCTACCGAAGGGCGCCTGATCATCGTGCTTCCTGATCGAGCCGTTCCGGGAGAACTCACGCGCGTTGACCTCGTGGGAGTCTTGAGCCCTTCTCGCCGAGGAATGACTCTGAGCGAAATCCGGTTTGAAGCGAGCACTTCCAACCTCGGCGGTGCGTTGGCCTTTACGATGGACGGGCGGCTTGCGGGCGTTCTCGGAGCGATGCTGGAGGCCCCGCCCGCGGCCTCGCTTCAACAGGACGTTCGCAACAAGCTCGCCGAGTTCGGCGCGGCCCGCACGTTTGGCCCCAATAGCCTTTCGATCGGATATTCGGTATCGCCGGTCGTCATCAATCGGGTGGTCGAAGGCTTTCGAAGTCCCTCGCGTATCGTTGAGCACCCCGCGCTTGGCGTCATGTGCCGCGATGCCACGGGCGGTGGGGCGCTAGTAGATACCGTGGTGCCTAACTCTGTGGCCGCCCAGGCTGGCATCCGACCCGGCGACGTTATCTTCGAGTTTGATGGCGAAATGGTGATCGATCAGTTGGCCTACACGCGCACCTTGCTTCGACACAACGTCGGTGAAGCCATTACGCTGAAGATTCGGCGCGGCGCGGAAACCCTATCGATCTCGCTCAAGGTTGGACGCTAGTCGGCGGGTACACTTTACGCTCCGCCGCCAAGCGTGCGGCGTTGAGATGCCCCATGACCGTCACTCGTGAAGACCTGAATCCTTGCACTGTCAAGCTGAATGTCGTTTGCTCAACCGACCAAGTCCGCGCCGGATTTGATCGCGCGTACAAGGAGGCCGCCAAGCGTGTCCGAATCCCCGGCTTTCGTCCGGGCACCGCACCGCGAGCCGTGGTCGAAAAGAACGTCGACCGCGAGTGGGTGATGGAAGCGGCCGCGGATCAAATCGTTCGGTCGACGCTCAAAACGGCCCTCAAAGACGAATCCATCGAGCCGTTCGTTACTCCGCAGGTGAACCTCGAGAAGATTGAGATGGACCCCTTTGAGTGCGTTTACACCGCACAAATTGGTCTTCGACCCATCGTGGAGTTGGGCGACTACCGCGCCCTCAAGGCCACCCGCTTGGTCCTGCCGACCACCGACGAAGAAGTGGATGCCTACATCGACGAGCTGCGACAGAAGAAGTCGAAGCGAACGGCGGTCACCGACCGGGGCGTGACCGAAGGCGACGTCGCTGTGGTCAACATCAAGATTGCGGGCGAAGAGGGCGACGGCCGCACCTTTATGACGATCGCCGGTAAGACCTTCGAAGGGCTGGACGCCCTTCTCCTGGGCATGAATGCCGAGGATATGAAGTCGGCCGATCTTGAGTTTCCCGAGAACTTCCAAGAAGCCGATTGGGCGGGCAAGAAGCACCACTGCCAGGTAACCCTCCGGTCCGTCAGCACGGTCCAAATGCCCGAGTTGGACGATGAGTTCGCTCAGGAGTATGCCCAGGAGAGCGTGGCCGATCTGCAGGCGCGAATCCGGACGATCTTTGAGAAGGCGAAAGCCGAGCAGGCCCGCCAGCTGATTCACGAGCGACTGATGGACAACTTGCTGAGTGTCAGCACCATTCATGTGCCCGACTCGATGTGGGAGCAGGTCGCCGAGCAGCGGCTTCGCGACGTCTTCAAGGAACAGCAGGAAGCGGGACGAACCCTTGAGCAATATGCCCAAGAGAACGGCATGAGCGTTGAGGAGTTCGTCGACGCCGTCCGCAAGGAAGCCAAGCTCTATGTTGAGCGTGCCCAGGCGATCCAGACCATCTTCGTGACCGAGAAAATGAAGCTGACCAATGACGACGTCAAGAACGAGTTGCTGAGCATGTCGGCCGAAGTCAACATCTCGCCTGACGAGCTATTGGCGCTTCTCCGCAAGAACGAGGCGATGCAAGAACTCACTCACCGAGCCATCAACACGCGCGTCATGGACTTCCTGGAAAGTCACGCAACGATCACGGACGAGGATGCAGTTGCTCCAGCGGAGAAACCCGTCAAGCCCAAGGCTGCTGCAAAGCCCAAGAAGCCAGCCGCGAAGAAGTCTGAGTAGTCCGATTGCCCGGTAAGATGCACGGACCTGATGGACGAATTCGCCATCGAGCGACCGGAACTGAACGGAGCGTTAATGACGCTCGAGTTTGGTCCCGGCGGTCGTATTCAGCAACTGTGGGCCAGCGATCCAACGCTGCCCGAAGAAGGCGACGAGTTCCAGTTCGTTCTTCCACCCATCACGCTTGGCGAGGAGTTTGCGGACGACTACTATCCGGGCACAATTCTGCTCGGTGCGCGCATTGGTGCCGATGATCCGTGGATTGTCAGCCGAAACACCGACGCCGAGGTCTTGGACGCCGAGGACCCGAGGCTCGTCCAGTTTGAATACGAGTTTGGCTTGCTACCTGAACTCCGCGTGACCGGCAAGTTCTACGAGATCCCGGGTCCGATTCCGCAAATCGCCTGGGACATCCGCGTGGCCAACCGTGGGCGATTCAATGTTGAGATTGGCGAGTTGGCGTTTCCCTTTGCCCTGAATAACCTCTACGAGGGCCTTGGTCGGCCCGATAAGAACGGCGGAAAGACGCTGTGGAGTGATCGACTGGTCATCCACAAGTATTTGGGCGGGTCGGCGAGCTACCTGTTTGCCCAACGGCTCGCGGCAGATCCTCCTGGACTGCTCATCTTTCCGGGCCCCGATACGTCTTGGGAGTTCTTCACCCATGTGCCCGCCTCCCTCAACTCCCCAATGGTGTGGGAGGGCATCCCGGTCGTGTATGTGTACAGCAAAGCCGCCCAGGAGCGCGAGGGGTGGGATGACTGGATGAACGGACACTCGTCGCTGATCCTGGAACCGGGCGACTCAAGGGTGTTTCAGATTCGATTTGTGCCCGCGGATCGTGACCGCTTCGATGGCGTGTCGCAGACCCTGGCTTTGTGCGGGCATCCCGCCATGAAGCTCTTGCCCGCCGCGGTTTCCCCTGCCGATGTCGGAGTCGCCGTCGAGATTTCTGGATCGACTCCTACGCAGTTCTACACGAACCGGGACGCCTCGCTGGAAACTGACTCAGACGAGGAGGGTGGCTTCTGCTTTATCAAGCCAGCCGAGCCAGGACCTGTTCGCCTATCGTTCGAAGACACCCTGGGGCGCCTCAGCCATGTCCACTTGCTCTTCACGGAACCGATCGAAACGCTGATTCGCCAGCGGGCGGACTGGATCGTGAAGAACCAGGTTCACGACGAACCTGGTAGCGCGCTTCATAAGGCGATTCTTGTCGCTGACCCGCGGACAGGCCAGCGGCTCGTCTCAGCTACCGAGTTCACGGCCCCGTTTGTCGTTGAGGGTGGCCTCAGCGATGCTCTCTTCTTGGCCGAGAAGAACGCAATCTACCCCGAGCCGGATCAGGTAAGGGTCCTCGACGAGTTCATTGACGAGTTCTTGCGCGACGATCTGCAGAATCCCGGTGACGACACCGTGGGGTCATCGTTTGCCGACATGAACTCGGTGGCTCTGAACTACGGCCGCCCTCACGTTTACCCACTCGTCTTTAACCTGTACCACGCCATGTATCGGGTGGCGTCAATCACACCGGCGAGGCTGGCCGCTAAGCAATACCTTGAGTACGCCTATCGGACGGCGCTGGCCATGGTGCGCCACGGCATCCCGCGGCAGGGCCGGAACACGGGCTACCCCGGCTATTCGCGGGTCTTCGAACTGCTTCGCGATCTGAACGCCGAGGGGATGCACGACGAAGTCGATCGGTTGATGCCCTTCGTGTCCGTGCGCGCTGAGGATCTGCTCCGGAAGCAGTTTCCTTACGGCGAAGAGAATGTGCTGGACACCAGCGTGTTCGAGGAGGCATTCACTGCCGCGCGCTACCTGAATGATGAGGCTCACCAGGAGCGCGCGATGCGATGTGCGTATGCCGCCCGGAGCCTTTCCCCGAACTGGTGGTGGTACGGCAGCGACAGCCGCCAGTGGGACGACTTCGAGCACGGACCCTTGCCGTTCCCCTTCGATCGCGGCGAGCTCTGCCTCGGCCACACGGGGCCCGAGAACTCAATGATGTTCTTCGAGACCCTTGATCGCGACTATGCATTGCTCTCGGAGGCGTACATGCGGCTTGCATTTGGCGGGATGTTGGGGGTTTGGGCCCTCGTGAATCCGGATGGAAGTGCGTCCATGGCTTATGGTCCAGACTTCGCGTCTAAGCTCCGCGGGCATCTCCCCACGACCGGCGACATCGGGCTGGCCCTATTCCACTATCTCCGAGCGGCGGGCGCCTACGTGATGCCGAACCGCAACTACGGCGTCTTTACGTTTGGTTGCCATTTCGAGCTGAATGACGACCACTACGTCGTTCGGCCCTGGGATGGCGTCGGTCGGCGGGTCGTGTTGCGGCAAATGAGCGCCGAGTTCCACTTGTCGGTCGGTAAGATCCGCGAGGTCCGCCTGGACACCCGCAAGCGATGGTGCACACTGGTGCTGGAGAACGTGACGGACCTTGATCTGAGGGGCGAGCTTCGGGTGCGAGGCCTTTGGGGACAGGTGTTCGAGGTGCTCGGTGAACGAGTTGAGGCGTCCGATGGCGAGTTGGCAGTATCCTTACCCTTGGGCTCACGCTCGGTTGCGAGAGTAGAGATTCGGGTGAAGGGTTGATGGAGATTCCAACTTGGTATTTCGTGCTTTCGGCGATCACGCTGGTGATCATTGCCGCGACGTTCACTGCGCTTTGCGTGCTGGTGTTCCAACTCATCCGTGCGGTCAAGCAACTTCAGCCCCAGGTGCAGTCCCTCGCGACCAAGGTGAATGACGAGCTCGTGCCTCAGGTGAAGACCCTTGTGGTCAAAGTGGACACGCTAACCGAGAAGGTGACGGTCGTGGCGGACAATGCCCGCGTGGTCTCGGACACGGCAAGAGGAACGGTTTTGGCTTTGAGCGGTCGGGCGAATGCAGTTTCGAGTGCCGTGGAGTCTCTCACCAGCGCGGCGACTGGCAAGCTGGCCTCGGTTGCGCCGTATCTCGGCATCGTGGTGACCGTCGTCAAGCTGTGGAAGTCGCTCGGCGGCAAACGCCCCACGCAAAAATAGCAATCTAGATTCAAACCTGGTAGGTTTACGGGTGAGGAATCGGCATTTCTCGGTTATACTGGAGGCCAGTCAAGCCCTGGTGCTTGCAAACGACTCATCTGAGTTGGAGGGAATTAGCAAATGAAACGAACTCTTACTATGCTCGGCCTTCTTGCCGTCGTGGGCTCGGCCAACGCGGCCATCTTCTCGGAGAACTTCGACGGTGGCGGCACCGGCGTCTTCACCGTGACGAACATCAATGCGGTCACGTGGGCTGACATGTCGGCGACGGGCGACGGCAACTACACCGGCGGCACCGGCAACGCGATGACGGCGAATAGCGACTTTGCTGGGACGACGTCTGGCTTTGACACCATTGCCACCGCCAACGTGAATGCGGTCGGCTACGAGAACCTGGTTCTCAGCTTCCTCGTGAACTTCCACAAGTTCGGCACGAACGGTTCGGTCAGCGGCGGCGACAACGATCGCCTCGAGATCTGGGCGGGCGGCGGCCTGATCGACACGATCGCCAGCGACACGGGTGGCTTCTTCGCGACTCCGGGCGTGGCCAAGAGCTACAACCTGAGCCCGGCGCTCAACAACTCGACGTTCGACATCAAGTTCCGCTATGTCGACGACGGCGGCGTTGATGTCTGGGAGTGGTACGCCCAGGTTGACGACGTGATGGTCGACGGCACGGTCGTTCCGGAGCCCGCCACCATGGCCGTTCTCGGTCTCGGTGTTGCTGCGCTCGCTCGCCGACGCCGCAAGTAAGCAAGACGTTTCACGTCTGAGCTTCGAGGGTCAGAACTCCGGTTCTGGCCCTCGTCTTGTTAGTCGAGGTGATCTTTCGGGCGAACGCCCTTGCGGAATGTGTTGAAACCAAACGCGGTCGGCTGATATCGCCCAACCAGATCAACGGCAGCGTCTTGGGGCACGTCCAGCCCAACGAGCCAGTAGCTCGCATTCACCATGAGTCGGCGGTAACCCTCGTCAGTGAAGTCGGTAGCGGCGCCCATCGTTGATGTGAGCACCCGGTTTCCCTTCGGCGCTTGTAGCGTCCAGACGATCGGCATCATCGGGTCGTTCAGGTCCTGCTCGATTCCGCGCGCACTCTTCTTGCGGCCGCTCGCGGCAGGGTCAGTGGTTCGCATGCCCGCGACAACCTCGCCGAGCATCAGCACCTCGGCCTGGAGCGGCGGGTGGGCTTCGTACACATCGGTTGGCCCGAAGGTCTGTTTGATTCCTCGGAGCACTGGATGCTCCTTTGCGGGAATCCCGCGCGTAGCTTCCGTCCCGTGGTCACCCCAGTGGCTGATCCACGTCTCGCCGACCACCTTCTTCGCAAATCCATCCGAATGCCGCCAGCCGTAGGACGCGAACTTCGAATCACCGGGGAAATCAAACGCGTGCGTGCTCGTTCGGATCGCCAACAGCGGCTTGCCCGAATCCATGTAATCCACAAACGGCTGCATTTGCGCGTCGGGCCACCGGCGAAAGCGCAACATGATCACACACAGATCAGCCTTCGCAAGGAGATGCGTGCCCGGTTGGTTGGTCTGTACGTTGGGGTCAATCTCCCCCTGATCATTGAGTGAGAACAGCACGGTGCAACGAAACCCGTGGCGCTCGGCGAGGATCTTGGCCAGTTGCGGCAGCATCTCCTCGGAGCGATACTCCTCGTCGCCCGAGATCAGCACAATGTGCTTTCCGACGCCCGGCCCCTTCGTGCCGACATACTCGACCCATTGCGGTTCAGGGTCGAGTAGCGTCGCCATCAGGAAGCCGATCATCTATTCCTCGTCGGTGAAGTTGTCGTCGTCGTCGGCATCGCCGTCGTCGGCGGATTGTACGATGCGCGCAATGGAGCGCACTTCATCACCCGCTGCGAGATCAATGAGCTTAACGCCTTGAGCAATACGTCCGACCATACGGATGTCTTTCACCTTCATGCGGATGCCCTTGCCTTGCGTGGTCATGAGCAGGAGCCGGTCGTCGTCTTCGACCACTTCAGCGCCCACGATGCGGCCGGTTTTCTCGGTCACGTTCATGGTCAGAATGCCCGAACCGCCGCGACCCTGAACGCGGTACTCCTCAAGCATGGTTCGCTTTCCGAAGCCGCGTTCGCCAACGACCAGCAGCGAGGCCTCATTGCGCACGATCGCCGCCGACACCAAGTGGTCTTCGTCGTTCTTAAACGAGACGGCTCTGACGCCGCCCGCCTGGCGGCCGCGACCGCGCGCCTGAGTTTCGTTGAAGCGAATGCTTTGGCCTTCGCGAGTGACCATGATGATGTCCTGACCACCGGTGGTTCGCAACACCCACCCAAGCTCGTCGCCTTCTTCGATGTTAAAGGCGATCAGACCGTTTGAGCGGATGTTCGAGAACTTGCTGAGCTCGGTTCGCTTGATCTCGCCCTTCCGGGTGATCATCGAAAGGTAGCCCTCGGCGTTGATGTCTTTGACCGAGACCGTGGCTGTCACCCGCTCGCCGCTCTCGATGGCGATGTAGTTGATGACGGGCATTCCCTTGGCGTAGCGCCCAGACTCGGGGATTTCGTAGCCCTTCAGCCGATACACCTTTCCGCGATCCGTGAAGAACAGGATGAAGTGGTGGGTGCTGACCTGGAACAGGTGCGCTGGCTCATCGTCCGCCTTAAGGGTGTTGTTGACGCCCTTGCCGCCGCGCTTCTGCTGACGCCACGCGTCGATGCTCACGCGCTTGATGTAACCATCACGCGAGATCGAGACGATCGCCTCTTCTTCGGGGATCATGTCTTCGTCGCTGAAGTCGCCCGGTTCGCGGGTGATGATCTTCGTGCGCCGCTCGTCACCGTGCTTGTCCCGGAGGGCGATAATCTCGTCCTTCAACACCTTGCGGAGTCGCTCAACGTCGTTGAGGATGTCCAGCAGGTTCTGGACTCGATACAGCGCTTCCTTGTATCGGTTCTCAAGTTCCTGTTGCGAGAGCCGCGTGAGCTGGCGAAGCTGCATATTGAGGATTGCGTTGGCCTGGAGCGGCGATAGCCCGAACTCGCGCACCAGTTCGACTCGCGCAACGCCGACATCTTCGGATCGGCGGATGAGCGCGATAACCTCGTCGAGGAAGCGCCGGGCGATCTGGTAACCCTCATTGATGTGCACCTCCTCCATCGCCTGATACAACTCGTATCGGGTTCGATTTTCGATGACCGTGCGGCGATGCTTGATGAACTCGTCGAGAATCGTTAGAAGCGGTGAAACACGGGGCGCGCCATCAACAAGCGACAACATGATCGCGCCAAACGTGGTCCGAAGGGCGGTGTGCTTCAGCAGGTAGTTCAACGCCTTGCCGGGTTGCACATCGCGACGAATCGAAACTTCGACGCGCGTGCCGCGCTTGTCGGTGTAGTCCTGAACGTCTACGATGCCATCAAACTTCTTGGCCTTGGCGATCTCTGCGATGTTGCGAATGAGGTTCGCCTTGTTGACCTGGTAGGGAAGCTCCGTAACGACGATGGTGCTCTTGCCCATCTCGCCCGGTTCGATCATGGTCTTGGCTTGCACGATGATGCTTCCGCGGCCCGTTTCATAGGCGGAGCGAATGCCCTTGACGCCCATGATGGTGCCGTAGGTCGGAAAGTCGGGGCCGGGCATGATCTCCATGAC
>CAZPHD010000063.1:0-14219 GCA_964586225.1 uncultured Fimbriimonadaceae bacterium | reverse complement strand
GTGAATGGGGTGACCGAGACGTACAGTGTTGACTCGGGTGACAAGCTGACCCAAGTGTCGGTGTCCGGTGTGCCCACCAAGACGTTCGGCTATGACGGCGCGGGCCGCACGACGAGCATCCAGACCTCAAGCGGGACGACGAGCTTCAGCTACGACTTCGAGAGCCGCGTCACCGGTATCACGTATCCGAACGCCTCGACCAACATCTTCACCTACAACGGGCTCGACACCCGCGTGGGCAAGACCGACTCGGCGGGCACGGCGACGTTCCGCCGCATGGGAGCCGGCGTTACCGCGCCGGTGCTGGGCGATGGCTCGGCTTCGTTTACGCCGGGGATCTCGGAAAGGCGAGGCTCGACGTCGTCGTTCTATGGGGCTGACTATCTTGGAACGAACTCGGCTTTGTATAGTTCTGGTGAGACGGTTTCCGCCACGCGGCAGTATGACGCGTTCGGGAATCTGACGTCGTCATCCGGCTCCTCGGCCAATCCCTTCGGCTTCGCGGGCAACTGGGGCTACCAGAACGACTCCGACTCGGGGCTGATGCTGCTTGGGCACCGCTACTACGACGCCTCGACGGGTCGGTTCCTGACTCGCGATCCGATTAAGGATGGTCGCAACTGGTATGCGTATTGTGGGAACAACCCCATTGGGGCGGTTGATCTAACAGGGCTTAGATCGTTTTGGTTGCAAATCGGCATCGGCGGAATCGTACCATTCCTAAGTGGGTCGGCGAGCATTGGCATTGGATACGACCCTGATAGCGGTCACTGGGGCATCCAGATTGGGGGCGGAGCTGGACTCGGTATGGGCATGACTGCGGGGCCAGGTGCGACACTTAGCTACGATGATAGTACGAGCATAAATGGGAATGGAAATGGCTATGGACACGTATCATCTGGCACAGCCGTCGGAATAGCGTTGCCTATCGGCCAGGCTGCGTTACTGCGCGACGATGATGGGCAGAGCACGGGAGTTGAAGTTGGAATCGGGTTTGGTAATGAGCACGGTCAAGGAGCTGGAGTGTTTTATGAGTGGCGGCGTGCCCTGACATTCGATCTTACGTCGGCATGGAACGACTTCATCGACTACATTGCACCTTACTTTCCGACCCCAAGGGATTATGCAAGGATGGAGTTGCTACTATGACGGCCAACGACGTAATCGCTGCAGCGTTCTTCGCAATCGCTGGTTGGTTATTCTATACTCCGAATGTGGGCAAGTGGCTCGCCAGCAAACAGCTTATTGGGAGGAGAGAGTTGTCTGATCATGAAGCGAGAAAGATGTCATCGCTCGCCCGGGGAGCTGCAAGTGTCATTGCGGTGTCCATCATCCTAGACAAGCTTCTGGATCTCTCTATCAAAGTTCCTGTGATGATTCTTGCTGGGCTAGTTGTCTTTGTTCTTTCCTACCAGTTATCAATGCATTTCCTATGTAGAGGTCAAGTAAAGGTCGAGGGTGCGATTGATCAGGATAGCATCTGATGGCTAAGGTGACGCGTGACTCGCAACCAAGTGCGCTTTGGCAGCTGCAGGCTTGAGGCCATATACGTATATGAAGCGAATGGGAATCGTGCATCGCGGACGGCGAATGTGGTGACCGAGACGTACACGGTTGACCCGGGCGACAAGTTGACCCAGGTTGGCCGTGGTATGCTCCATTTGAACGCGCAGCGGCTCACTTGTACTACTACATGTTATGAAAGCAAAAGGGCTACTAGTTATTCTGGGTTGTACGGCCATGTTTACTGCTTGTCAGAAGCAGGTCCATGTTGTTATCGTCAATCGCTATTCAGTTGACGTCGTCCTAATCGAGGAGCAGGGACCGGTCCTGCGAGTAGCCGCTGGTGGGACTGGTGTGCTGTTACGGGCTATTCGAACTGATCAGAAGTTCGTGTTTGAAAAGCAGGGCGGTGGAAAGTTTACGCATCGAGTTAGCGAGATCAAGAAGCGGATCAGAGAAGGTAAAGATGTTTACATTATTGACTTGGACCCAACAAGCAAGGATGGGGCAGGCAACGACAGATTTCCAACCTTTGTGACGGATCTCACTAAGTAGGCGAGCAACCTCTCTCAGGCCGGCGGCTCACGGAAGCGGCTAGACCACGTTTGGCTATGACAACAACAGCCGCCGGACCTCGATGGTCACCAGCTCGGATACGACCAGCTACGGCTATGACTATGAAGACCGGCTGACGAGCGTCACTCCGCCGGGGTCATCGGCGATCACCTACGTGTACAACGGCCTTGGCTCGCGGGTCGGTCGTGGGTCGGAGGAATACCGCCGGGCGGGAGTTCCCAGCCACCCCGAACAAATCCTAGCAAACCCGAACTACTTCTTATACGGCCGGCACAGCGGATCGCCAAACACAATATCCCGCCACTTCAGCAGCGGCGACGCCATCCAGAAACTCTCCGCGAGGTTGTGGCCCTTCGTATATCGATCAAACAGAATATGCGGACGAGCCAGCGCCATCGTGTACGGCTCGTTCACATACCCCTTGACCCCCGTCACGCCGTTCTTGATCAGGTCCGTAATCACGCTCTGGCCTTCGGTCACTGGCTTCATCGTGCGCGCGCTCGTGCTCACAAACGTCTCCGCGAGGGCGCCCGGCTTAAACCGCACGCCCAGGTAGTTCGGCTTCACATACTTGTGATCGTTCGAGCCCCAGCTCGCATAGCCCATCACCGGGCCACTAGTCGGTGCAAACGTCGCCGTCTTCTCGAACTCCACATTGAACCCGCGATCGCCTAGAACCTTGGCCGCTTCCTGCAGAGAGTTGTTCATCGCGCCATAGCCATCGTTCGCGTTGAAGTTCGGCATCGCGTCCAGGTGGAACGGTCCCTTGTCGCCGCGCGCATTCATCGAGCTATCCACTAGCTTCCGCGCATCCGCAAACGAGTAGCCGTCAAGGCGTGTGACCAACCAGAAGCCATACTTCTTGGCGCTGAAGGGCTCGTCCTTGGCGTAATACGGGTTCTGGACGCGGGTGACCTCGTCGCGCGAGGGCTGCACCATCGGCTTCAAGTCCATCCCCATCGTCGAAATGAAGCCATCGAGCGAATACGGCACATTGCCGGGCAAATCCCAGATGCGGATCGGCATGCCCTTCATGAGGACAATGAAGTCGATGTGAGGCGACCGCTTCAGCCGGGGCAGCAACTCGCCCTTGATGTTCGGCGTGAACTCGTTGGTGTTCATCGACTCGTCGTTGATGACCGCTACGCGAATAATCTGCTCCTTGGGAATGCCGCGCTTCGACGCGTAATTCTTCGCCAGTGCCTCGCCCTCGGGCACGGTCCGGTTCCACACCACCATCACGCGCTTGCCCTCCGCGGTGACGGGCCAGTTATCAGCCTGGGGCGCCGGGCTGAGCCCGAGCAACATCATTGCAACCAACATCATCTTCCTACTTACGCCTTTTCCACGTTTTGCGCTGGGCGGCTGTTCGTGCGCGCATTCGTTCTTTCCGGTTGATCCGGCCCATCGCGCGCACTATCTCCGCGTACATCTTGGTTCGCGCGGCAACTCCCTTGACCAATCCGAGCTTGCGCTCCTTGTAGGTGTTGCTCACGCCCCGCAGAACAGTCCGCAAGACTCGTGCCCGATGGCGCTTGGCGTAGGTATTGATGGTCACTTCGACCCCCATCCGAATCTCGGACAGGAAGGGAATCGAGTTGAAAAGGTCGCGCTTCATCGCGCGCTGCCCGCTGATGTAGGGCGATATTCGCTGGGCGGTGTCGCTCCAGAACTTGCCCCCGCGAAACACGCCGATGCACATGTCGCACCGGTTGTCGAGGAGCGGGCGGATGATCTGATCCACGTGTTCCGGCTGTAATCCGCTGAGGTCGGCGTCGACAAAGGCGATGATCTCGGCATCGGTCGCGGCGGCGCCGGCCGCCATCGCCCCACCTTTGCCGGTGTTGAACGGTAGCTCCAGCACACGCACGCCATAGCCTCGCGCCACATGGGCGGTGCGATCTTGGCTGGCGTCGCTGACGACGATGACTTCGTGGGGCAACGAGGCACGCGTCACCGCCCGGAGGACGTTCCCGATTCGGGGCTCCTCGTTATAGGCAGGAATGATGACTGCGACCTTCATGCGGCGGGCGACTCCGTAGACTTCTTACGTCCAATGGAGAGACTACCGCCCTCGAAGCGATCGCGGAGGCGATTTTCGACACTCCAGGCCATTCGGTTCCACCGTTCGCCCACCAAACCGCGTCCGCGCGAGGTTGCAAACAGGATGCGGTGGTTGGTCACGACCGATTGCGGTTTCCAGCGGCGCTTGTAGGGTTCATCGCCGCGGCAGAAGTCGAAGGTGGTTACCCCGTCTTCGATGGCTTGTCGAATCGTGGCCGCGACGAGCACGGTGCCCGGCGAAATCTTGCTGGCGCTTGGCTCGAATCCGGCTTGGTAGTAGAAGCATCGGCCGCCGTGGGTCATCGCGTAGATCGCACCGATCGGCTGGCCCTGGTATTCGAGAATCGAGAGCCTCAGCCACCCATTGGCCTGGGCCAGCGCCGCCCACTCTGCGTGGAACTTACGCACCCGTTGGCTAAAGACGCCCGGAAGACCCCTCGACCGCCAACGCTTCACGTGTAGATCGAAAAGCACATCGAGCGCTTGGTTCGGGTTGTCGGGTGTTATCAGTTTGAGGTCGTCGCTCCGTTCGAGACGGCGGATGTCGTAGCGTAGGCTCTTGGAGAGTGTGGCGAGGTAGGCGTCGTAATCGCTCGGCAGGTCGAGCCGAAGACACGCGGCTTGCTCTTGGGCGGTTTGGATCGGAGGTTCGCCCGCCCACTGGTGAAGGTCCACCATATCGGCGCGGGCATCGCGCAGGTGTTCGAGCATGGCATTGAGTACGTCGGCTCGGCGTTCGGGTTGCGCGATGGGGCCGAGATAGTCTGATGGGCCGGCGGCCATCGATCTGAGGGTGCGCCAAGGGCCGCGGGTTCGAACCATGGGCAGGATGCCGACGAGGTCGTCGCCTTCATGAACCGTGAGGATGTACGGCGCGCGGTTCTTGCCGAGGGTTTTCGCCCACGCAGTGTGCCACTCCCAGCTGTGAAAGGGGGTGGCGTCTTCGTCCGCCCCGAACAATGCGCGCCACTCGCCGCGCAGATTTTGGGGCCAATCCGGCGTCCGGTGCACGATCACGCGCATGCTGTCTTCAGTCTAGCAGGTTTGCGTGGCATTGGCGTCTCGCCAACGCGTGGTACGACCGTCTCGGTCGTGTCCGGTCCGGACCGGGGCGGGATGCCCCGGCCACGGTTCTCTTCCCTCTTGACTCGAAGCCTGGAGGGCTACGGACGAACCAGGACTGCCTTCGTTCGCGTGCGTCCCTGGGCCGAGACGTGGACAATCGAGGGCGTGTCGGCGGTCACCGTGCTCGTATAGAGGGTCGCCGCAAAGCTTCGCGAGCCGAGCGGCACCGTCACGGGAGAACGCGGTAGGACCGCGCCTTCCGTCGCGACCGAGCACACAAGCCCGCCCGCGGGGGCGGGGGCATCAAGATCAATCGTTAGGGCCAGCGCGGTTCCGCCTTTGACCCAGGCGTTCGACAACGAGATCGCATGGAGTTCGCTTCGCAGGAGTGTCAGAGTTCGACTTACCGTAAAGCCGCCAGCAGCGATGGCATTCACGGTCACGGTCGTCGTAGTCGTCGGTGCGAACAGCGTGATCGGAAACGAGGTCCATCGTTGCCCGTGCGGCACCGTAACGAACGCTGGCGTACCAACGAGTCCACTACTGTCCGAGATCTGAACGGTCATGCCGCCCTCGGCCGCTGGACCGCTCAAATGAACGGTTCCCGAAAGCACATCGCCACCTCGGCCGTAGTTGGGCGCCAACGCGAGGACTGTCGGTTTCGCAAGGAGAATCTCACCGTAAACGTGCTGACGGACTTTGATGTAGCTCAACTCGACGTAGGCCAGTTGTTTTGCGTTCACTGGCGTAGTGGGCATTTGGAGAGTCTTATGCTGATCGCCGACGGCGAAGTTAATCGTTTGCCTTCCCGAGCCAACGGGTTGCCCGTCGACGGCAGACACCCTGACGGACAGCGGTCGAACTGCAGGCGCCGATAACGACACGGTTAAGGTGGTGGCGGTGCCACTAGTGACGGACTCAAAACTCGCCGAAAGTGCCTGCGTGCGCATCATGTAGACGCTCGACTGCCCTTGGTCATGCGCCTCGAACAGCGCGAACCCATCAGATTGAAGGCCACCATGAATCGCCGCGACTGGAACATCATCAACGTTCATTCCACCGTCAACGCCGACAGGATGGCCACCAGCCATCATCCCGAGGTTTCCTCGCCAGAGGCTCACGTCTCGACGAGACCCTGCAAGGTAGATCGACTCCAGCCCGGAATCGTGCAAGTACGTCCCGAGCGCCGTTTTCACCTGGGGTTGTCCGTGAGGAGGATAGCGGCTCAGAACGTAGTCAATGGACTTCTGCGAGCCTGATGCGGTTTCCTCGCGGACCCCAATCGAAGAACGGACATAACTGAGCCGAGCGAGGTAACCCGGACAGCTGAGGTCAGCGTGTTGCCACGAGATGTTCGGGGAGTAGGACGTTAGCCAGCATGAGACAATCCGACCCCGCCCACCCGGTGCGTCACCCAAGAACACGACTCGAGGGCTATCTGGGGACAGTTCATCCAGTCGTACCTCTGATCTTGCTCAGCCGCTCCGAAGGTCGTGGGATCGAACGCGAGAGCTCAATCGCACCCGTCTCGGCGTTCATCGTCTGAAGCCTATAGCCGGTGCTATAGGCTTCGAGAGCAAGCAACGGTTTCCCATAGGTGTAATGAGCGGCGATCATCGGACCAGTCCTGCTCCAGATCACTGTGCCAGTTCGCATATCAAAGCTCAGCAAGTCTGAGTTGTTGCCATTCTTGCCAAACACATAGGCGATGCCCGCGTTGTAGTCCCGCCGCACCCACTCTATCCGAAAATCTCCGAGGTCGAGCCTTTCCAGCAGATTGCCATCGTTGGGGTCGAACGTGTAGACCATGGCTGTGCCGCTGGGAGTCGTCCCAAACAGGTGCACACGCTGCACGGACTCTTGCACGACGGCCGTGACCGTCCCCGGACCGGCCACGCTTCGCCAAATCAAGGCCCCCGTCACAGGATCCAGTCGACTCAGCGTCATCGAGCCTGCCGAAGTAAATCCCGCCATCAGGTGCGGCGAGGCACTCAAGGCACCCCCCGATTCATCGGTGTGCGAACCGACTTTCGACGACCACGCGACGATCTGAGCCGAACCGGTCAGCGCCATTCCAAGCAAAAGCAAAGCAAGTCCCCAACGCATAGCCGGGTTGTTCCGTTACGATGGGAACCGCTTACCTGCGCACCTTAACAGGTTCTCCGCGCTTTCACCAGGTTCGCCGAACCCAAACAGAACCTAAGCGCGTCCAACAACCGTATCCCGGAGACACCATGCGCAAGGCGTTTACACTCATCGAGCTCCTCGTTGTGATCGCGATCATCGCGATCCTGGCGGCCATCCTGTTCCCGGTCTTTTCGCAGGCCAAAGAGTCCGCCAAGAAGACCGCGGGCATCGCCCAGATGCGCCAGCTAAGCGTCGCGGCCATGATGTACGCAAGCGACCATGATGACGTCGCCGTTCCCAGCACCAACTACGACGCGCCGACCACCGATCCGAACCGGATCTGGACCGTACCGCTCTTCCCCTACGTCAAGGAAAAGAACGTGTTTGTCGCCCCCGGAGCCGGCACCAGCAAGTACGCCGAGAACTGGGCCACCCGAATGCGACAAAGCGTCGGCTACAACGACGTCATGGCGTTCTCATCGACCGCAGGGCTGGATCCGCAGTACATCTGCAACGACAGCGAAGTTCGCTTTGGTTGCTCGGCGTTCTACAACGCGGCCAGCTTTAGCCAAATGGAAGAGCCCTCGAAGGTTGGCCTCTTCGCGAACACGCCTTACGGCGAGGGCGGTAAGTACCGTGGCTTTGTGTTCGGAGCCGACAACGGCACGATCTACCGCCCCGATTACACGGCCTACACCAGTCTTTCGCAAGCTGTGCCCCTGGCGGCTGGCATTGACCTGGTCGCCGAAATGGGTAGTGCACCTCTCAATCTCGCGCCTGCCGACCTGAAGCCGATTCAGGGGCGCTATATGCAGCGCGGACGCGATGGTCTGACGCCGGTCATCTTCGCCGATGGCCACACCAAGGTCTACAAGGCGCTCTCGATCGCCGATGGCTCGTCGGGCATCATCTGGCGCTTCCGCTAGCCAAGTGTTCGTCGCTCCGGTACCCTCTACAGCATCGTGGGGCAGCATGTCATCGTGGTGGGGGCCGGAGCGGCGGGCATCTTTGCCGCCCTTCGCGCGGCTGAACTCGGGGCCCAAGTCGACCTCCTCGAAAAGACCAACCGGATCGGCACCAAGATTCTGATCTCGGGCGGCGGCAAGTGCAACATTGGGCACGCCGGGCCGATGGAAGAGGTGCTCCGCGCCTTCCGGCCCAACGAGGCCCGCTTTATCCGCCCGGCCTGTTACCGCCTCCCGAACACGGCGATCATTGAGCGATTCACGCAGCGCGGGCTCGAGGTTTACACCCGCCCAAACGGACGAATCTTTCCCACCCACGGCAGCGCCAAGGACGTCGTCGCAATCTTGCGCGACATGCTTCACGAAGCGAACGTGCGCGTGCATCTCGACTGCCCGGTCGAGCGATTGCTGACGGACAGCGAGGGTGTCTGCGGGGTCTTTGCCGCGGGGCGTGAGTGGCCTTGTCGCCGGATTATCGTGTCCGCGGGCGGTAGCAGTTATCCGACGGTGGGGACCACTGGCGACGGCTTTCGCTGGTTGCGCGATCTTGGCCACACGATCATGCCCGTGAGGGCCGCCCTCGCTCCGATCTATCTTGAAGGCACCGACCCCGAACTCGCTGGCCTTGCTCTACGCGACATTGTGCTCAAGGCGCGCGTGGGGAGCAAGGAGATCGCCCGGTGGCGGGATGACCTTCTTTTCACCCATCGGGGTATCAGCGGCCCGACCGTGCTCGGCATCAGTCGTGAGATTGCCGAGAACCCCGGCGCGTCACTGACGGTCGATCTCTTTCCTGAGCTCAGCTTCGAGAATCTCCGCGACCAGTGGATATCGTGGGCGCGTGCACATCCACGCCAGGCCGTTCAGACCGAGTTGGAGCGGCGGCTACCGGATCGGTTCGTGCCTCTGGTGCTGGCAGCGGCGGACTTGCCGGGTACGGCAATCGCCTCGCAGTTCACCCAGAAGCAGCGCAACCGGCTGGTCGAGACCTTGAAGGCGTTCCCCATGCCGCCCGTGCGGCTCGTGGTGCTCGAAAAAGGCGAAGTGGTCGCGGGGGGCGTATCGCTCGATGAGGTTGACGCGCACACGATGCTCTCGCGGGTCGTACCGGGGCTGTTTCTTTGTGGCGAAGTGCTCGATGTCGCCGGGCCCGTGGGGGGCTATAACTTGCAGGCCGCGTTCGCGACGGGCTACGTCGCCGGCGAGAGTGCCGCGATCTGAAGGGAGGGTGCGCTCCGTCGCAACCACCGGGTTGGGCGATGACGGAGCATCGCCGTCCCAGACGCAGAATCGCCCTCCCCGCATTGGCGAGGAGGGCGATTTCGGAGAACTAGTTAACCGTGACTTCGACCGTCTTCGTCACCGGCTGCTTCTTGCCGTAGAGGTCGGCAATCGTCACGGTCACGTTGAACTTGCCCGGTCGGCGGAACTTGAACTTGACCGCTTGGCCCTCGGCGTCAACCTGGATGCCATCGCGATCGTCGAAGTCCCACGTGTACTTGAGTGGTGTCGAACCCGCAAAGCCGTAGGCAATGAACTCACGCTCGTCGCCCGTCGCCAGGTTCAGAGGGTCCTTGAAGTTCATCTCGCCCGTGATCGCGGTGGCGTCGTTGATAACCCGAATGTCGCCGACCCAGAACGTTGAGATCGCATCGCCGGAAATGGCAATCGACTGGATCGTCTTGTTAGTCTTGTCGAATCCGTTGATCGCTTGGAGCGGCATCGAGAAGTTGCGCCAAGCCTCCGCGCCCGTCGCGCGCACGCTCAGGTAAGCCTCACTTTTCTTGCCGTCGGTCGTCGTGATCACCATGCGAACATTGCGCAGGGGAACTTCCGAAGTGGCTGCCGTGCCGGTTTGGGTGCCGCCACCGGCACTGCCGCCCGCTGGGCCTCCGTCACGCTGTCCACCCTGGCCGCCACCACCGCCGCCCGCACCGCCGGCTCCCGCGCCACCCGCCGTGGGGCCGCCGCCTGAGGTCGTACCACCGCCAACACTGGTCGCGAACTTGGGCTTCTCACCGGATGACCGGATCGTGAACTTCAGAAGATTGTTCGCGTCGCCGTAAGCCGAGCTGAGATTCACCGGCGTGGCAAGCTGAATGATGCCGCCTTGGAAGTAGTTGCGAGTGGTGACACGAAGAGAAAACGCGCCTTCGCTCGCCACTTCGTCGGTTTCCGCGATCGTGCCGCTCCCCCAACCCTTGAGCGACACGCCCTGCTCCTTGATGGACGTGTTGGGGACATAGATGGATTGCGCGTGAACTGCTCCCACCATTACGGACGCCAAGGCGATCAGGCCAAGTTTGTTCATGATTCGATTCTCCAAGCTGACTACGCGCGGATTCGCTCAATCGACACCGCGCGACCGGTATCTCTTTCGACGCCGATCACTACCCCAGAGATTACACCAGGATGGTCTGCGACTTCGAACTTTGTTGGTAAAGACGTGCGAAAACGATGAAGGATAACGGTTTTCTCCATCCCCAGCACGCTCGGCATCGGGCCGCACATGCCCACATCCGTGATATAGGCTGTCCCGCCGGGAAGTACGGTGTCGTCGGCGGTGGTGACATGGGTGTGCGTTCCAACCACAGCCGTCGCCCGCCCATCCAAGTGCCAGCCCATCGCGATCTTCTCGCTCGTTGCTTCGGCATGGAAGTCCACAAAGAAGTGCGGCGTGTCGATCTCGGTCAAGATGCGGTCAACGTCGCGGAACGGATCGTCGTAGCCATCAAGGAACACACGCCCGCACAGGTTGGCGACCGCCAGCCTGATTCCATCGCGTTCGACGATGCGATGGCCCTCGCCGGGCGCCGCCGGCGGTAGGTTTGCCGGACGCACGATCGGTCGATCCTTGCGCAGGTACTCCATGATCTCGCGCTTGTGGAAAGCGTGGTTGCCCAGCGTGATCATGTCGATTCCGAGTTTGAGCAACTCCTCGGCGATGTCGGGGGTGATGCCAACTCCCGAAGCGGCGTTCTCGCCATTCACGATCGTAAACAGTGGATCATGGCGATCTTGCAGGTTCGAAAGGTGTCGCTGAACGGCGATTCGGCCCGGCTTGCCGACGATGTCGCCGAGGAAAAGAATGCGATAGGTCGCCATCTGCGGCTCTCAGTTTGCGGGAAAGCTGGGGCGGTTTGCTGATATAACGAAGCGTGGCAAAGCTGGCGATCATGGTGGGCCCCCGAGGGCGCGGTTCGAACATGGTCGCGATTGCCGAGGTGTGTGCCGCGGGCCGCATTCCCGCCAGAGTCAGCGTGGTGATTGGTCCCCGCGAGGATAGCCCGGCCATGGCGCGAGCCCGTGAACTTGGTCTTGAGACGGCCGTGGTCGAACCCGGCGACGACTACGGCGAGCGCCTCCTGGCGGTGCTCAATGGCTGCGACTGGATCTGCCTGGCGGGATTTCTCCTGCTATTACCCGCCGAAGTGCTTGCCGCATTCCCAAATCGAGTGGTGAATATCCACCCCGCGCTGCTCCCCAAGTTTGGCGGTAAGGGCATGTACGGGCATCACGTCCACGAGGCCGTCCTCGCGGCGGGCGAGACTGAGTCGGGATGCACCGTCCACTATGTGAACGAGCGGTACGACGAGGGCGCGATCATCCATCAACGCCGGTGCGCAGTTGAGCCGGGTGACACGCCAGAAACGCTCGCCGCTCGGGTGTTGGCCGAGGAGCATCTGGCGTACCCGGAGGCGCTGGCGAAGTTGATTCCGGCTGCTCCTCGCCCCTCTGGGGATAAAGCCTCAGAAACTCCCCCTCGCCCCTCAGGGGAGAGGGGGCCGGGGGGTGAGGGGAAAGAGCCAGCCCTCCACTCGCCCTTCTTTCTCGCTATCGGCCTCCCATTCTCAAGGATCGTGTGCTGGGTGCTCATGACCCTCTTTGGCCCTTTCCGATCATTTGGTCGCAAGAACATCCCAAAACAAGGCGGGCTGCTTATCCTCGCCAATCACCGCGCCGACGTCGACCCCATCGCGATCTATCTGGCGTGCCCACGACCGATCTACTTCATGGGTAAGTCCGAGCTGTTCGCGATGCCGATTGTGGGCTCGATCATGCGGGCATTTCGAGCGTTTCCGGTGAAGCGTGGCGAGCCCGATCGGGCGGCGCTAAAGCTTGCCGCGCAGTACACGCACCTCGATCACGTGGTCTGCGTCTTCCCCGAAGGTCAGCTCACTGAAACCGGCAAACTCCAGCCTCTGAAGCCCGGCGCGGCGCTGATCGTTCGCCTCACCGAGTGCCCGGTAATCTGCTGCGGGCTGCGGCGTACGGACCGAATCATGCCCTATGGCAAGTTCATCCCTCGCCCGGCCCTTGGCTGGGTTGAGGCGCACTGGGGTGAACCGCGTTCGTTCGCGAAGTCCACGCCACCCGAGGATATCTTGGCCTGGGTCGAGAGCGAATTGCGACGATTGGCTGGGGAGTGAGCCTAACCCCCGAACGCCTGTTTCGCCTCTTCCAAGCTGATCTTGCCGTCGCCGTTCGTATCGGCCGACTTGAACCGCGTCCAAGCCGCTCCCGCTTCGTCTTGCGTCACAAAGCCATCGGCGTTCCGGTCCAGGGCCTTGAACATCGGCTCCACAATATTGGATGCGCCACCAAACAACTGTGGGCGTAAGCCCACTTCGTCCGTTCCCGGCTTCACGCCTGGAATGTAGTACTCGACGTAGCCGAGATGCATCTCATCGTAGGTCTGCAAGCCCCAGCGTACGCGCTTCTTCGGATCCGGGTTGGCCGGATTACTCTCGCTGTTGTCATACCAGGCGGTGTACTCAAGCTGGCTGCCCTTCTTGAGCAGCAGAGGCTCGCGATACTCGTACGGCAACTGCCAGTTGAAGTCGTAGCGCGGCACTTCGAGCAGCCGCTTTCGCGATCCATCGGGCTGAATCAACTCATACCGGGCCGCCTTGCCCCGCACATGCATGTGCGGAATCAACGACAACACCCGGACATCATACGGAACACTCACCCGACCGGTGTGCGGGTGGTTGGGTGCCCCCGGCGGGATGTTCAATCCGAGATTCGCAATGCCTACGGTCCGCACCTCATGCACAACCGGCTTCCGCGCAAAGATCAACCCGAGTTTGGTCTGGTCGGTCGTCGCGGTTCCGTTCGGCGTGTAGTGCATTTGGAACTTCAGACGCGATCCCGCGGGCACGCGCTTGGCCATACCTTCCGGATAGCGGATCGCATTCGTCCCGGGCACATAGGCCGCAAAGAATCCCTCGATCTCCTCGCCCGCGCCGCCCGCAAACAGGCTCTTGCGCCCACCGGGAGGATAGACGAAGATCAGGACATGGTGGACGACTTGGCGAGCCGAAGGAATGACCTCCATCGCCTCAATCCACTTTTCTTCAGTGAAGTTGGTGTCCACGAAGACCTCTTGATAAGGCATGACGCCCGTCGCCTTGATCTCGATCGGCCGGGGATTCTGCAGGATCACGTCGGGCTTGCCAATCGTCCATTCGCCGCTCGCATAGGAGCGCGGGGCAGGAGCGTCTCGGCGATGGCCTTCCGGTGCGCCCGCTTCAATCCAGGCGTGCAGATCAGCCTTGTCTTCGCTGGACAGCGATTTGTCGTTCTTCCACGGCCCGTGCTCCGGATTGTCCTCGGCGAACCACGGTGGCATGATGCCGCGATCAACGACGTACTTGATCATCGCGGCCCGATCCTTCACATCTTTGTAGGTCAGGAGCGAGAATGGAGCCACTCCACCGGGGCGATGACATTCGCCGCAGTTGTCCTGCATGATCCTCGCGACGCGGTTGTAGTAGGTTGCCGCAACCTTCTTTGGGGCCGGTAGTTCAAGCATGCACCCTGGGGCCCAGGTTGCAGCCGGTTCGGGATCGTCGCCAGCAAGGACTTTGTCCAAAGCATCGGCGAGGTAGCTCTGTCGAGGCTTATCAAGCGCATAGC
>CAZPHD010000062.1:0-15468 GCA_964586225.1 uncultured Fimbriimonadaceae bacterium | reverse complement strand
ATCTGAAATCTGAAATCATCAATCTGAAATCTCAAGACCTCGGCGCTTCCCGAACCAGATATGCCGCGATCCGGATCCCGTCCTGCGTCATCAGCGAGAACAAGAAGCCGAACTTGCGAATGCCCTCTACGCGGTCGGCCAGCGCCGGCGGCACCAGCTTGCTGGAGATCGACCACTTCTTGCCCAGATAATCCGCCGTACCCGCCAGCGTGCCCGAATCCGAAACCTGCCCGGAAAACGAAATTTCGCCTAGCTTCCCCGTCGACTTGCCGTCCTCCGACACGACCATCTCAAAGTCCAGGGCAGCCTGGGTCATCTCGTCATCCCAAACCACCGAGCGCGTGCGATACGTTCCCGCAAAGTCCGCCACTTTCGAGCCGAGCACAAACGACAATCCATCCACCTGCGGATTCCCCGTGTGCGCGGTCAGGGGCAACATCAGCCGAATCCGATCCGCCTCGGCGAGCTTCGGATCGGCCAACTCCTCACGAATCACCCGAAAGCACACGGGCAGATAGCGCCACGTTTCCGTCGCCGTGGCGTGGACCAGCGCGTCCGCATAGGGCAAGCCCAGCTTCTTCAGCGTCAACACCTTGATCGCGGCGAGTCCCGGATCGGTCACGTCGATCGCCTTGGCGCGCCGCTCGGCCTCGGCCCGTCGCCCCTCAAGCGCATCCGCATACCCTCGCAGGGCCTCGGCTAGGGGGATCAGCTCACGACTCGGCGTTTGCGCGGCCTTGATCAAGGGCAGGGCTTCGGCATCGCGTTGCCGACCGACCAGGTACATCGCGTGGAATAAGGGCACGTCGTGTTGATCGTAGGTCTCCAGTCGTCCTGCGAGCAGTTGGGTCACGAGTTCATCGTCACCCGCCGCCATCGCCGCCAGAAGTAACGTCGCTCGGGCCCCCGGCGCCAGGCTCAGGTCCCGGATTCGCGCCCCAAGTGCGGCCCGAATCCGCGCAACCAACTGCACACCGCGCTGAGCGCGCAGGCTCATGTAGGTCGTGGTGAACAGCAGATTGGCGTCTTGACCCATCTGCGGCACTTCGAGGATCAGCGCCCCGGAGTAGGCCATCGTCAGCATCGCGTGTTGAACGTCGTCGATGGTCCCCTTCTGGCGCGCCTCTTCAAGGAGTGGATCGAGCAGCTCGACCATCGTCGCGAACGCGCCGAGCGGATCATCGGCATACTTCAGCGCCTCGGCGAGGCGTTCCATTGCCTTTCCCTGGCGCTGCTCGGCTGGAGTCTTGACGGACTCAGCAAACGCCTTGATCAGGATCGCTCGCCACGAATAGGGATGCCGATCCGCCGCCACGATGATCTCATCGGCGAACCGCAGCATTTCCAAACCGCCCTCACGGATGAGGGCCTGCAAGATCTCAGGGTGTGGCCCCGCCACAAGGGATCGGCGCGCGAGATCGAAGAACTCAGCCTGCTTGCCTTGTTCCAAGCGGTGCTTGGCCGCCATATAGAGCCAAGTCGCCTCATCATCTTTGACGCCACGCACCAGCTCGTCGAGCTTGTCGGTCTGGTTTTGCGCCCGGTAGAGCGTCCACAGCCAAAGCCGCGCCGCCTCCGAGAGGGAACCCTCGCCCTTCGCCGCCTCTTCATAGGCCGCGATCGCTTCCGCGTTCTTGCCGCGCGCTACCGCTTGCGCCGCTCGGGCGAATGCCTGCCGGTGAGGGTCGAGCACATCCGCCTGCAGCACATCATCAAGGAACGTCGCAAGGGTCTGGTCGTCGCCCAACTGCTGAATGACGGCCATGGCGAGGATCGCCATGTCGGGATCGTGCTTGTTCTCCCAGAGCGCTTTGGCGGCCGCGATCCGCCGGGCGGCAGGCATTAGCCGACTCGGATTGGAAGCTACCGCGAGGTTCGCATAGACGGAGTCCGGCGTCTTCTCCAGCTCCGCAAAGGCTCGCACCGCTTCGGTATGCCGCTCGGCAAAGCGCAGGCTCATCGCGTAGGTATAGCGCTCGGCCGGCGTCATTTCGCCGATCCCGTCGAGCGTCTTCAAGAGCTGAATCGCCTCGCCATAGCGATCCTGGATGTACAGCGCCTCGGCAAAGGTCGCGAGTGCTTTGCCGTAATCTTTCTGGTTCAACTTGGCGGCTTGTTCTTCGAACGACTTGAGCCGCTCGGCGTCGAAAGCAGCGGGCACAAACGCGCCTATGAGGACGTCTTGGGTGGGTTCCGACCAGATTGCGGGCCGCTGGAGATTGACGCCGTAGTCCCGCTCCGTGCGATCCGCGACTTCCTTCTGCACGCGCTTCGCAATCGCCGATACCCACAGCGCCCCGGTGCCGGGTTCCTTGGGCTCCTGCTGGCTGAGCGCTCTGAGGAGGAAGTGGGTGAAGATTCCGCGCCCGAAGTTCGGATACTCATACGAGCGCGTCCCTGGTGCGCAACCAAGAATCACCGCGATGTTTGCCTTGCGACCGAGTTCTTGCAGCTCCGTGCCAAAGCTGTTCTCCTGACCGGAGCGACACGCGTCCGTGACAATGAGCACGTTCTTCAGCCCCGCCTTCACGATCCGCTCAATGAGTTCACGTATCGGCAGGCCCTGCGCTTCGAAGTTCGCCTTCTTAGTGTCGGTAGGTAAGAGAAAATCGCCCTGCTGACCACCCGCTCCATGCCCCGAGAAGTAGAAGACAAACAGATCGCCGCGATCCAACTGAGGATTGGCGAGCTTCTCATCAAGCTTCGCGCGGATGTTTGCGACGGTCGGCTGGGGCCCTTGATCGTCATCGGCGAGCACCGACACGGTTGAAGGGTCGAAGCGATAGCCATCGATCAGTGTCTTGGCGACCGCCCGCGCGTCGTCCGCCGCGAACTGGAGCGGCGAATACTCTTGATACTTCTCGGCGCCAATCACCAGCGCCCAGCGTTTGGGAGCCACATACGGTAGCTCCTGATGGGGCCGGGATTGTGCAAATCCCAACCCCGTCAGCACCAGCGCCAGCGCGGCGAGGCCCGCTCTAAGCGATGGCCAGTTCTTCTTCATCTGCGGATTCGGACGGCTCTTCGGTGCCTTGCGCTTCGCCCAGTGGTGCGGGAACAATCCGGCTTGCGCCAATCGCTGCCAACAAGCCAATAACAAACATGATCCAACCCATGCTCCAACCGGGTGGCGTGTAGCGAAACTCGACCGTGCTCTCTCCCGCCGGAAGCTCGACTTCCCGCCACAGGTCCCCCAGAATCGGCACCGCTTGGCCGCCGATCGACGCCGTCCAACCCGGCATGTTTCGGTCGCGGAGCGTCAAGGTGCCCGGCCCGGTCGCCCGCACAGTGATGCTACGCAGCGTCTGGTCCGTGATTTCCGCCGATCCGCCGGTGCTTGACACTCGTCCCGGCCCGGGAATCGGCTGCCGAAACACGCCGTTATCCGCATCTCCCGCTTCGAGGCCCGGCAAGCCCGCCGATGACCACACCTCGGTCACTCCCGCCTCGCCCAACTTGACCGGATCAAACTGCGGCTTGATAAACATGATGTTGCCGTTGGCCTGCGGCGCAGAGTCCTGACCGTTGAGATCGTTCAGCATCGCCACCGTATCGCGATGAAGTAGCGAGTCATAACCGGCCAAGTCGTGTATTCGAAAGAGGCTCGCGGTGTTGGGCGGCAGCGTTGAGCGTTTCGCGGCCAAGAGCAGATCCCAACCATCGTTGATGGTCGCAATCCGCTTGAAGCTAGGTTCAGCGGTGTAGGCAAGCGGCTTGGCCGAAGGGATGGTCGTCGCGATCCCACCTAGCACCGCGGTCGCCACTGCGGCAATCGCAAAGAGCCAAATTCCCGTCTGCTTGATCATCCCGCCGCGAAACACGATGTAAATGAAGGGCTGAACCGCGAGCGCCGCGATCATCAACAAGCCAAACGCCGCATCTGAGGTTGCCCGCTGAACGAGGAGATGGAACAACCCATGGTCGATTCCAGCAGGCGTTACGGCTCCCGTCATCCCCAGCCCCATGGTTCCTATCGCAACCAAAGCGAACACCACCGTCGACAGTTGTACGAGCCGTGGCGACCGCCGGTCCTGATCATTCAATAAGTGGGTCGCCACCAACCCCGCGACTACCGCCGCCATCATCACAAACAAGACGATCACTCGCCCTGGCGATCCTGTTGAAGACCACCCTGGCACCCCAAAGTACAGCACCCGGTTCAGCGGCGTGCCTAAAGCCAACAGCAGAGCCACAACCCCAAGGGTCATGGGGGCTGCCGCCGATTTCCGCATGCGCCTGAACACGAGAGGCAAGAAACACAGCCCCGCCACCACCACCGCTCCCGGCGACACGGCGGCCTCTGCCCAGTTGCCACCGCGCTTCACGAGCGCAGGCCAATAGGTCGAAATGTGGGCATCATCCTCGCGCGTGCGCGGATTCCCTAACGCGAGGGGGCTCACCATGTTGCCCAACTCAAATGGGCGCAACGCCGAGAACACGTACGCCTGATAGCCCTCTTCACTGGGCGTGTTACGGCGATGCGAATACTTCGAGTTGTCGAGGACCGGCATCAGTTGCGGCCCCGCAAGCATTAGGCCGCCCGCGACCGCCAATACCGCCGCCAATATCGGACGCAATGCCCGCACCTCGACCGCGAGGAATACGCCCCAAACCAACAACGCCAACATCCCATAGGCGAGGAACTGAAGGTGCCCCGCGAGCGCCATCATCGCCACCGCCCCACCAAGCCCGAGGAACCGCCGAGAGTGGCCCCGCATCGCCTCGGTGAGCAGCGCCAGCGCCCAAGGAATCCACGCCACGGTCGCCGGCACACTCGCCAGCACGGTCCAGCCCACCAGGAACGGCGTCAGCATAAACGAACTCCCTGCAAACAACGCCCCGAGTTCGCTTCCGCCCAGCGCGCGTACTAGCCGGAATACGCCCAACCCCGCAAGCGCAAGGTGCAACCATGCCAAGACAATTACTCCAAGAGGCGTCGGGACTTGGATGATTCCCAGCAAGACGTTCGGCGGATACAGCCCCGCCGACTGCGAGTTCGCCATGAGCGGCGTGCCTGCGAGCTGATACGGATTCCATAATGGTGCCTGAAACTTCGACCATGAGTCCAGCACGAGGTCTCGCCACACATAGAACTGGAGAGCGCCATCCGCTTGGAGCACATCCCACGGCTGGGTCGGAGCTTCCTGCCGCCACGGTGCCATCTGTGCCAACTGATCGAACGGACCAATCGTATGCCCTTGCCGGATCACATTGAACAGCGGAATCAGCGGCAGAAGCAGCAAAAGAAGCCAGGGACGTCGCGTCATACGGGCTCATCATAGCCCGCAATCTCACGGGTTGACGGGGCGTAGATAAAAAATGAGTTGAAAAGTGTCCCAAAAGGGTTTCGATTTTGGGCCCCGATCTTTCATAATCTAGACCTTGCCGACCCTCTATGAAATCCTGGGCGTCGAGCAGTCTGCTGAACCAGAATCGCTCCGACGTGCATATCGTAAGCTCGCCCGTAAGTTCCATCCCGATGTGAACCCGGACCCGAAGAGCCATGACGTGATGGCCCGGATCAATGATGCGTTTTCGACGCTCATTGACCCGGAACGCCGTAACGAGTATGATGCCATGCTCGCCGGCGGCTTTGGGCAGAAGTCTCCCGCGCAGCAGCCGAAACGGCCGCTGCAGGTCAAGCTGTTTCAGAAGCTCACGGGCCACAAAACGCCCGTGTATGCCATCACCTTCTCGCCCGCATCGGGCCAGATGGTGACGAGCGCCTTCGACAACGAGATCCTTTGGTGGGACCTGAATGGTGGTGAACCCACGCGACGAGCCAAAATCGACGCCGGAGTTGTGTCGACGATCCGCGCCATGTCCGATGAAATCCTCATCGCGGCTGGTGCCGTCGAGAACTCGGTCGGAATGTGGACCGTGCGCAACGGGATGATCGGCCCCTATAAGTCAGACGACTTGGAATGGGTCAGCACCGTCGCCATCTCGCCCGATGGGGCGTCCATCGCCACCGGCTCGATCCACAACACGATGACGATCAACACGGTGGCCACCGGTGATCTGCGGGTCGAGCGCGAAGAGCACGACGGATCCATCACGGCAATCGCTTGGTCAGCCGATGGCCGCGTGATCGCCACCGGTTCGGCCGACAATACCGTCAAGCTCTGGAATGCTTCCAACGGCGACCTGATCCACACCTTCAAAGCCGTGCGATCGGCCGTCACCGCAATGGCGTTCTCGCCGAACGGTCGATTCCTGGCCGTGGCCGCCGTCGACTTGTCGATCCGAATCTTTAGCCTTGCCGATGGCAACCTCGACAAGGTGATGTTTGGTCACACCAAGCCGATCGAAGCGCTCGCCTTCCATCCGAATGGCTGGCTGTTCGCCAGTGCCGGTCGCGATGGCACGGTCAAGCTGTGGAACGCGGACAAGGGCCTGGGCCAACTCAACATCGACGCCAGCCCGAACCCGATGCTCACCGTCGAGTTCTCACCGAACGGCAAGTACCTCGCCGCCGGTGGCCTCGATAAAATGGTTCGCGTTTGGGAACTGACCGTCAAGCCCGCATCCTAGCCGATTCGGAAACCGAAGCCTCAAGAAATCTCGTAACCTATGGAACGAGGTTTCTTGGGATGACTTTTCGTTCGCGTTTCGCTCTGGCCGCTGGCCTGCTCATCGCCGCTTCGCTCTCCTTTGGGCAATCGACTTCTGAGGTCACCGCCGAGCAGAAGACCGAGGTGCTGGCCAAGGTTGACCAGATGCTCAAAGAGACCGCGTTCGTGCCCGGTGTCAAGTTCGATCAGTGGCCCAAGTTCCTCGACGACCGCAAGGAGCGCATCGAAGAGGCGCGAAGCAAGGCCGCCTTTGCGATGGCCGTGAATCGTGCCTTGCGCGACTTCGGCCTAAGCCACATGAGCGTCAGCATCAAGCGGGACACGCCGCGAGGTGCGATGGCCTTGCAGGAGCCCCAACCCCGAACCGGATTTCCGATGCAGGAACTCACGTGGTTGGACGACAAGACCGTCGTCTTCCGCCTGCGCACCTTTAGCGATCGGTACGACCGCAAGGAAGTTGAGAAGTTGATGGGCGAAGTCGCGAAGGCCGAAACCATGATTCTCGACTTGCGCAGCAACGGCGGCGGCGCCGTGGTGAATCTGCAGCACTTCCTAAGCCATCTCCTCCCGCCGCGTACGGTCGTGGGCACGATGGTCAGTCGGCGACTAGCGAGCGCGTATCAGCGCGAGACCAGCAAGGATCCCACTGACGGCAAGGAAATCGCGAAGTGGACGAACAACCATTTCCGCACGGGCACCGTGAAGGCCGAGCCCTTCGCGGGCAAGATCGCGGTCCTGATCAACCGCGGCTCGGCGAGTGCTTCGGAGATCTGCGCGGCTGCATTGCGCGAGCATAAGAAGTCGCCCCTGATCGGTTCTCGGAGTGCCGGCGCGGTGTTGGTGTCTCGCGTGTTTCCGCTGCCGCATGGCTTCGAGATGAAGGTGCCGACCGCGGATTACTACACGAGCACCCTTGAGCGACTGGAGGGGAACCCCTTGAAGCCGGACGCTGAGATTCTGTCGACCGACGCGATCGCCCTGTATACGAAGGCGCGCGAGTTGTTGAGCGCCAGCGGCGAGTAGATGTAACCAGCCTCTAAGGCGGAACACCCACGAGGTCGCGGGGTGGCTTTTCCCCGCGCCATTCATCAGAGATACGCCCGAGTTTTCGGGTGCCAGTTCTGCGGCTCGAGGTTGTCGAATCGAGCCACCGTGATCTCGGTCATCAAGTCTTCTGTCGACAGATGGATGTGGTCGGTCAGCTCCCGGAGCAGGTATTCGAGGTAAGGATCAGTTGTCCGATCTCCTCCCGATCCAGCAACAGCGTGATCTCAGAAAGCGCCTCGGGGCGGTCGTAATCAATGATTCGCACGGCTGATTCCTTGGCGCCCCGGGCGGGAATCGAACCCACGACCAACCGCTTAGAAGGCGGTTGCTCTATCCGCTGAGCTACCGGGGCGGGGAGTTCAAGATACCCCACCCATTTTGGATTTGCGATTTTGGATTTTGGAACGGGATCATTTCAGATTTCAGATTTCAGATTGAACCGGAGGGCCCTCCCCAATCCAAAATCCAAAATCGACATCAAAATCAAGGCACGCTCTTGCGCACCGGATACGACGCCAGCTCCTCCCCAAAGAAGCCCCACGTCACCAGGCCATCATCCCCTTCCGGTTCCAACATTGAGAACACAAAGCGCCCCAGCGCCTGATCCGTCTCCACCACATACCAACCCGTCGGCACGGTGAACGCCTCCCGCACGAACTTCCCTTCCAGCGTGATCAGCCGGTGGCCCTGGAACGCCCGCTGCGCCTGGTTCTTCGTCCCAATCTCGAACCGCTCGACCTCCGTCACCACCGGCGCATCCAGCTTCCGCACCGTCACGCCGTGCCGAAGCAGCAACCGCACCGCCGACACCTCGTCCCCCGAGATGTAATACCGCCGCGGAACGCGGGCACTGCGAGACACCTTGAATCGATCGTACACCGGCATCTTCACCCGTTCCAGATTCACCGGGCGCCCTTTGGGGGCAGGCTGCCCGGCCTCACGCTTCTCCAGGATCACCTCGTCTTCTCGACCCACCATCATCTCGAACCGGACTCCCAGCTCGGCCGGGAGCGGCGCTTTGCGAATCCGCGGCAGTTGCTTGGCATGCTCGGCGAGATACTCCAGGCACGCGTCCACGAACCGGTTCGTCGCCACCACCCGATCCTTGAACGAGATGTACGATGTCGCCTCGCTGAGAATGCCGAGCCGCCCCGTTATGCCCGCGTAGTTCGTGACGTACCGCCCTTCCGCGCCAAACGTCTCCCACACCATCGACTCACCGCGCCGCACGGCATTGCCGTAGTCGAAGAGGTCTTGGTTGTAGCGGCGCTGGAACACCTTGCGCATGGCGGGCATCATTTGGTCGATGCCGAACTTGAACAGCGGCTCCGGGGTGTTCGGGTGGAGCGGCGTCGCGTAGGTCATGTCGTAACCGTGACGCGTGCCGTTCGTGGTGTGCAGGTCGAACACGACGTCGGGGTCCCACGGGCGGTAGACGTGGTCGAGGGCAGCCCGCATCTCGGGAGACTCGGCCTTGATGCAATCGCGGTTAAGGTCGAATCCTTGGCCATTGGGCCGAACGCCGACCTGCGCGGGACCATCCTGCCCCGGTCGATTTCGATCTCCCGGCCCCCACTTCTCGTTGCCGTCGGCGTTGTAGATGGGGTTGACCAAGAGCACAAACTGCTTGAGGACCGTGGGCTTCTTGGCCGCATGGGCCTTGGCGATTTCGCGCAAGAGAATCTGCGCCGATTCCTTGCCTTCAACTTCGCCCGCGTGGATATTTCCTTGAATGTAGATGATCGATCGGCCGCTGGCCCGCGCCTCGGCCGCGTCTTTCACGGGCGGATCAGCGACGATGACCAGAGGAATCTTACGGCCTTCGGTGGATTCGCCGATCCACGTGATGCGCATCGGCGCCTTTCGGGTCTCAAGCGTGCCCAGGAACTGAACCACGTCCTCGTAAGTTGAGGTCTCCGCATAGTCGGTTCGTTCGGCCCGAGTGAGTGGCCAATCGGCGGCTTGGGGTGACAGCAAGAGCAACGCGGCGGACAGCATTCCGCTCTTTTACCCGCGTTGGGTCTCACGTGTTGACCAGAAAGCTACAGGGTTGGACTCATTTGAGCCAATAACTAAGAGTAGGTTTCAGGGGCATGCGAGAAAACCGCAAACGGCGTGCGACCGTCAAGCTGATCGACTACCAGGGAGAGCACCCAGGGGACATTGCGAGTGATCCGTTCACGCTTTGCGCGAGCCCCGACGCCTTGGCCGAGCGGTTGCTCATCCTCGCCGAGCGTACACCCGGGATGCTCTACCAGTATCGCCTGCGCCCCGACGGCACGTCACACTTTCCCTTCACCACGACCGGAATTCAGGATATCTACGGCGTCTCTCCCGAAGAGGTTGTCCACGATGCCCGGTGCGTCTTCGATGTGCTCCACCCCGACGATCTCGATGGCATATCGAACTCGATCATCGAATCCTGCCAGAACTTGACGCCCTGGCAACACACGTACCGGGTCAACCACCCGAGTGGGCGAACGCTGTGGGTGCGCGGCCATTCAGTCCCCGAGCGGCTCGCCGACGGGAGCACGCTCTGGCACGGCTACATTGTTGACGTGACGGAGCAATATGCGACGGAGCATGCGCTGATCGAACGGGAGCGATACTTAAGAGCGATCTTCGACGCCGAGCCCGAATGCGTCAAGGTGATTTCGGCCGAGGGGAAGCTTCTGGAAATGAATACGGCGGGTCTGGAAATGATCGAGGTTGCCGATCTTGCCGAAGCCCAGTCCTTCGATGTCTTCGAGTTGCTGCTTCCGGAGTACGTCGAGCCTTATATCGAATGCCACCAAAGGGCGCTTGCTGGTGAGACGGTTGCCTACGAGTTTGAAGTTCGCGGGCGAAAGGGCCGCCATCTTTGGATGTCCTCTCGAATGGTCCCCCTCGTCGGCGCCGATGGCAGCACGTCAGTTCTGAGTGTCACGCGGGACATCACCGAACAGAAGGCGCTCGAGATGGAGCTCATGGCGGCGGCTCGAACCGATCGGCTAACCGGACTGTGCAACCGGACTCTTCTCTTGGAGCGAGTCCAACACCGAATTGAACGCAAGGGCCAACGACCCTTTGCGGTGTTGTTCATGGACGTTGACCGGTTCAAGCTGATCAATGACAGCATGGGCCATGAAGTTGGCGACCAAATGCTGCTGGAAGTGGCGACTCGGCTCCGTTCGGTGGTTCGCTGCTCCGACTCGATCAGCAGTCAGGTCCGGGGCAACACCGTCGCTCGCCTCGGTGGAGACGAGTTCGTCATCTTGCTTGACGACGTTAAGTTGATTGCCGACGCGGCTGGGGTCGCCGACCGAATCTTGGGGCGCCTTCGCAAGCCCTATCTGCTCGGGTCCCACCGAATCATCACGGATGCGAGCATCGGCATCGTGCTCTCTGAAGGCGAGTATCAACGGGCCGAGGACGTGATCCGTGATGCCGACACCGCGATGTACGAAGCCAAGCGCGCCGGTCGTGGGCGGGCCGTCGTGTTTCACCCATCCATGCGGGACCGGGTGCAGTGGCTGGTTGCGCTCGAAGATGAGCTTCGGTTGGCTATCGACCATCAGGAGTTTCGGGTGCTCTATCAGCCGATTGTCGAGTTGGACCAGGGAATCCCGTGCGGATACGAAGCCCTCGTCCGGTGGCACCACCCAACGCGCGGGGTGGTCTCACCCGCAGATTTCATTCCCATTGCGGAAGACACCGGTCTGATCTTGCCGCTCGGCGACTTCGTCTTCCGCCAGGCGGTCATGGATGCCCGTCGCTGGCGCGATCAAGGCGCGTCGGCCTACGTGAGCATCAACCTCTCGCCCCATCAGCTGATGGAGCCGCTTTGGCTCAATCGATTCGAACAGCACCTTGAGATCGCGGGCATTGAGGCATCGCAAGTGCTGCTTGAAATCACTGAAACGACGCTCATGCACGACTACGAGCGAGCCGAGGCCATCCTCACCAAACTCCGGAGCAGCGGATTTAGGATCGGGCTCGACGACTTCGGAACCGGATACTCTTCGCTGGCCTGCCTTCATCGCCTGCCGATTGATGTGCTGAAGTTCGACCGCTCATTCATCCAGCAGATGCAGTCCGGTCAAGTCATCACTCTGATGCGCGGGCTGGTATCCACTGCTCACGACCTCGGCATCAGCGTTGTCGCGGAGGGAATCGAAACCGACGAGCAGTGGGCCATGCTGCGGGAGATCGGATGCCGCCTCGGCCAAGGCTATCGGTTTGGAAAGCCCGTTGCCCTAGACGGCGTGATCAACCTCGACCGAGCGGCTTAGGCTGACTCTGCAGGAAGCGGCCGGTCGTCTTGGTAGCGCGGACCCGGAGGGGCGCTAGAACATACGCAGCCGCGGAACATGCCGAACACGACGAGCGCCAGTAAGATCGCCAGATACGGACTGGCGCGGAACAGACGGCGCACACTGAGACTCATGTCGTGCGCAACGCCCCTCGCCGAGACTTTAACGTTGGTGCGCGCGCAATCAGGACATCGCGGCCCGGCTGCACTCATCTGGACGCAACGCGTGCAGATCGGCTGATCACATCGTCCACAAGCAAGGAGCGTCAGTTCCTTGGGGTGGCGATAGCAGGGGCGGCCCTCTGCTGCAATCTGCTGATCTTGCACGATCGCCATTTCAATACCGCAGCGACCACAAAACTGGTTGTCCGGGTCATTCTCTTTGCCACAGCGCCGGCAGATCACAAGTGATAGGTTACCTTCGGCCCAATCGGCGAGCCAACGGCCCCCGAATCGCCCACAGGGCGTAAACGCCTCCCAGAATGGCCATAGCGATCGCGAGCCACGGCGTGAAGAAGAAGTTGACGGCCAACGAATAAGCGATCGCCAGGGCGGCCAAGCCCATGGCCCCGAGCACGGCAACCGCTCGCGACGTGGGAATGACGCCCGTGTCTTGCAACACCCAGCCGACACTTGCCGCCACGAAAACCAAGGCTGCTCCGAGCGCCAACTCAACCGGCTGTTTACTCACCCCAACCCCTAGGAGCAGGGCCGTCACCACACCGATCACGATGCCCGTGAACACCGTGCCCTTCCATATCTGCCCCCGCGCGGTCCACGGCACCACAATCGGCGATAGCAAGCTCATGGCCGCAATCACGAAGTAGGTCAAGCCCACCACGTCGAGGTGCCCGAAGATGTCGCTTTGTTTGACGTACATGCTCGCCGGGATGAAGAACGCGAATAGGATCATCGCATGGAAGACCTTATTGAACGCCGATCGGCTGAGCTTGCCATGCTCCTTGGGGTCGGCTTCGATGAGCACCGGAAGCAGGTAGGACGTCGCCGTATTGGCGAACATGACCGCTACCGTGGCCAAGATCGAACCGACGCCCGCAATGCCCGCGATGGCGTTGGTAAAGAACCCGGACAGAATCGGCTTGTCGCCATACTGCGCGGCATCGCGAACGAATGCACGGAGCATCAGCGGTACACCCACCTCTCGCGACCGGGTCGGAATGTCCACGTTCTCCGCCAGCGGCAACGGTAGCGCGTCCTTGGGAATCGGCGCATATTGAAAAGCCCCCTTGATCCAATAGCGCAGCCCCATCGTCGCGACGTAAAGCTCCAGCGACCCCGTGAACGCAGCGGCGATTGTTGCTAACCCACCCGCAACGTCGGCATAGCCGCCCCGGACCGTACGCACCGCGTCCTTGTTGCCGATGATGAGCGAGGTTGTATAGGCACCCCAAAACAGCCCTGAGTAGAGCAGAATGATCGCCGCGCTACGCTCCCAACTCGCACCGAGATACACATAGACCGCGAGGATGATGGCACTGGTGACACCTACCCAAACGAGCGACCTTGAATCCGTGTAACGCTGGACCGAGTAAGCCCGGACCATGTCGCCGACGGCGCGCGCTTCCGCGACGAGCACCTGCTGGGCCACGTTGAACCCTGGCGTCGGGATCGCGAGCAACAGGAATAGGCTCCGCCACGAAAGCCACTGGCCAAAGTCGGCGATCCCCAACTGCTGAATCGCGACGAAGCTGCTGAGCAAACTCACCAGCGCGGGCCCGCCCGTCGTCAGGAGCAAGAGCCCCTGGTTCCACTTTGCGCCGCTGGATCTCATACGTAGGAGGGCTGCATGGCCCGAACCTCCTGGCGATTACGCAGGGTCAGGCACCTCAACATGCCAAGTCCAATCCAAAGCACATAGTTCTGGAAGATGCTAAAGCCAGTAAGCGAAAGCACAATGAGGCCAAACGTGACGAGCGCCCAGATCTGTTCTTCCCGGTCGCCATGGCCAATGATCGCGCGCACTAAGCTCACGAACGGTAGCCAAAGCATCGCCACGTAGATCAGCACGGCGTAGGGCACCCCGTAGATCATCGACACCGCGACCGGCGAGAAGTGCACCGTGCTGTCGTCTTCGCCCTTCTCGTTCACCCAAGTCGCTCCGTAGCCCTGCCCGGTGATCATCTGGACCGGATCGTTCGCCCATTGCGCAAAGACCGCTTCAACCTCAACATTACGCTTGCCGGTGAGGGTGGTCGCGTCGCCGTCTTCGGTGGCGAGGAGCAAGGGCACGATCCGCGCCTGAGCCCCCGCGGGAAGCGATTGAAACACCTCGACGTTGTTCTTCGCCCACTGAACAAATCCGACGAGGCCAAGCACCACGCCGAGGCCAATACTGAGCAAGACGGTTCGCTTCCACTTGGCTGCTTCGCCCACGTTCCAGTTCATGGCGTACTTCAGCAAGATCATTGCGAGCGCAGCCAAGATCGCCCCTCGACGCCCTCCCATAATGATCATCAGGAAGACGGCCGTCGAGTAGGGAATGCGTCGGGCGTCGTAAAGAGTTAGCGCTACGGCAAACGCAACAAAGATTTCTTCGGAGTTTAAACTCAGATAGACGTACATCGGGCCGAAGACGCCGAACGCATACAGCCCAAACAACGCCCAGAAGACGCCCCAAAAACCCCAGCGAGCAAGCTGAGGCACGATTTCACGCATAAGGATGTCGGCCCCATAAAGCCGCGTCGCCTTGTAGGCAGCCAGCGCGAACGTGATGCGCATGAGATTTCCCGCGATGTCAGAAACTGCCCCGCCATAGAACGGCGTTTGCGCGCAGCCCCACAGGAGCGCCGTGAACAGCACCATCTCAACCGGGTCGAACTTCCATGTCTTGACGTCTTTGCGAAGATACAGCGAGCCCACGAAACAGAGCGTGATGAACGGAAGACCCGTGTAAAAGAGCGCCGCTGGAATCCAAGGGGAGATCTGCAGGAGCTTGAAGACCTGCAGGATTGGGCTCAGAAAGGCGTTGAAAACCGCCAACCAGACGCCCCAGCGATACAGCTGATCCGGGCGAAGTTGGCTGATCACGAGTTACGCTCCCGAACGTGCCGACCGGCCTCGCTGCCGCAAAATTGTGCCCATCATCGCCATGAACACTCCCGCAAAGAACCCGACCCCGCCATTGCGAACGAAGTTCTTGTTGATCGGCTCTTCTTCGGGAAAGAAGGGGGGCTCAAGCACGCTCCAACTCACGTCGCCCACCTCTTCGATCTTCTTGAGCTCGTACTGTTGACGCAACGATTGCAGAACGCTCGTAAGCGCGGCGACTTCACGAAGCCGCTTTTGGAGCTCCGCCGCTTCATCGGGTGCGGCCGTCGCCATCTCGCGGACGGACGCCACTCGCCACTCAAGAACGATCCGTTGCGCCTCGAGCTGGACGATATCGGCGTCGACGTTCGAAGAGACCGACTTGAGGTAGTTCGAAATTTCTTTTTGAAGTTGGTCGCGAGTGATCTGGAGCTCGCGACGCAATCGGACGACGTCAGGCGCCTCGGGTCCCAGCTTCACTTCGGCGATCCGAAGGTCATACTCGGC
>CAZPHD010000061.1:0-15745 GCA_964586225.1 uncultured Fimbriimonadaceae bacterium | reverse complement strand
GCGTAATTGCAGGTTTTTTCATCCTGCATGGTGAATCTTCGGCAAAGTGTGGAATAAGTTTAGGTTTGGTAGGTCAAAAACCTCGCAACAGGTTCAAGCGACGGCTTGGATGCCTTTGGTGCGAATGAGCGTGAGGAGTTTGAGCGATGGGCCTGAGGGACTTCTTTCGCCTCGTTCCCACTGGCTTACGAGACTCGTCGAGACGTTCAGGTAGCGCGCAAAGACCGCTTGACTCATCCGCGCTGCCGTGCGGAGTTCAAGAATTTCTTCGGGCGACATTGGACTGACCGGCGTAAGGCAGAGTTCGTCAAAGTCGCGCATGGTCTCGTGGCTGACGAGGCCGAGGCCGTGGAGGTCCGAAACAGTCTCGTGAACGGAGGCCAGGGGCTCGCTTGCATAGGATTGTTCAGTTGCCTTCTTCTTCATGATTGTGAACCTCAAAAAGTGCGTGGTCGGCCGTCGCTACGTTCAGATCATCGTCCGACAGGGCCAAGAGATGCTGGGCGAGCATCCTAAATGCCCTGAGGTCTTTGATGCCAATGTTGGACCGTGAGTTCTTGGCGAATCCATGAATGAAGAACGCCCGTTCTTCCAGCCTCAAAACGATCAGAACGCGATACCCGGCTGACTTTCCGGCGCCAGGACGCGCAATGCGTTGCTTGAAGACGTGACCTCCAAGGTCAGCATGGATGAGTCCCGTCTGCATCTGTTGCAAGACTTCAAGAAGCGCATCGTCCTCAAGACCTGATGCCTCAGCGAATCGTGCGAAAGGCTTCGTCTTGAAGACCCGCATTGTCTTCACTATAGCACAGAGTGTTATAGTTTTTGCGACGTTTACTTCGGCGGCAGGATCGTCACGACGCCAAGACCGGGCTTGATCAGCCACCAGCCACGGTTCTTCTTCACAACTTCCGCGTTGCGCACGGAGCCGCGACCGACCGGAACCCACAGCTGCTTGCGAAGGGCGGGCGGAATCTCCAACACTGTGCCCGTGCCCGCGTTCTCAACAGAGCGGACGACCGCATCGGCATAACCTTTGGCCTCTGAATAGGCGGTCTCGCGGAGAATCATCGCGAACTGCTTTGGCGGAAGGATCTGCTCCAGTAAGAGATTCAGTCCGAGGTAGGCGTCCATTGCCGCCGCTCCGGTGCCTTCAAGCAACCCAAACTGGGGCCCGTCATCGGCGGCTTTCTGAGTGAGCGGATCGACGTGAACTTTCACCCATGCCTCAAGTTGCTCTAGCGTGCAATCCATCACGTCGATGGGCTCGATACGCTTGGCCTTGAGCTCATCGCGCAAGTAGCGCATGAAAATCTTCTCGCCGAGGTAGCCGTTTCCCCAATCCTCGGGTTCCTTGAATCCACCAACTGCCGGAAGCGTCGCATGGCCATACTCGTGGGCAACTTCGCGGGCCATTTCGACGGGGTTCTTAAAGCTATTCAGGTCATAGATATAGATCGTGTTGACCTTCTTGATGCCGGTCGGATCTTCATCGTCGTCGAATCGCTGTTCGCCACCCGCGGTGCCCCCCCAGCAAAGATAGACGTCGACGGTGCCGTCGTTGTACAGCTTGGCGTGATCCAGAGCAAAGCGCAGAGCGTTGCACTCCCACATGCGGAGGAGCATGCGGACCACTTTGGGTGCCTTGTCGTTCTCAGCTTTCCGTTCTTGAGAGAAAACGCGAAACTTGGCCTCGAAGGCGGCGTTGTTCATGCCCGAGCGGCGCGCGAGTCCGCCCACGACCCAATCAAACTGAAGCGGTTCAGGCGGATCGCCGAACTTCTTGGGACTGAGCTTTGGCGTGCTCATGCGCTCGTCCCGGATGAAGATCGCAAGGCGCGTGGTGGGCTTGTCGGGGTCGCCGATGTAGTTAACCCGCGAGGCGGGTTGATCCTGCCCCAAGAGGGCGAGAGCCGCGATAGCCGTCAACATCGTTCTTAGTGTCCTTGTGCCTCGAGGAAGCGCTCGGCCTCGATGGCCGCCATGCATCCCGTGCCAGCCGCCGTCACCGCTTGGCGATAAACACTGTCCGCGACGTCGCCCGCAACAAACACGCCGGCGATCGTCGTTCTTGCCGTGCCCGGCACCGGCTTGAGATAGCCTAGCTCGTCCATCTCCAGCACTCCTTTGAAGAGTTCGCTGTTCGGCTTGTGCCCGATGGCAACGAACACGCCGTCCAGTTCGAGATGCCGGGTTTCGCCCGTTACTGTGTCGATCAGTCGCGCACCAGTAACACGCTTGATCGGTTCGGTTTCACCGAGAATCTCGTCGATCGCCGAGTTCCAAATCACCTCAATCTTCTCATTGGCAAGCACGCGATCTTGCATGATCTTGCTGGCTCGGAACTGGTCACGGCGATGAATCACGTACACCTTGGACGCGTGGCGCGTTAGGTAGTTAGCCTCTTCCATCGCCGTGTCTCCGCCGCCCACAACCGCCACGGTCTTGCCACGGAAGAAGAAACCGTCGCAGGTGGCACAGGCGCTGACGCCGTGACCGCCAAACGTGACCTCTGACGGGAGCCCAAGCCATTTCGCCTCGGCTCCCGTGGCAATGATAACGGTGTGCCCAAGGTGCTCCGTCTCACCCGTCCACACGCGGAACGGACGCTGCGAAAAGTCGACTCTCGTGACCATGTCAAAAACGACTTGGGCGCCGAACCGCTCGCACTGCTTGCGGAACAACTCCATCAGATCGGGTCCCATCACGCCGTCAGGAAACCCAGGATAGTTCTCCACGTCGGTCGTGATCATGAGCTGACCGCCCGGCTGGGCACCTGCGAAGACGAGCGGGTTGAGGCTAGCTCGCCCTGCGTAAAGCGCCGCGGTGTAGCCCGCGGGTCCGGAGCCGATGATGATAACGTTGTGAGGACTCTGCATGAGACCCCGTCAGGTTACCCGGCAGGGCGTGCGCGACCGAACAGTTTAACAACGTTGTCGTCGGCTTCGATTCGGTCGAGCTCGACGTCAAGGGGCAACGTCGAGACGTCCAAGACGGGGTTGATTTGGTCAAGCTGATTTTGGATCATCCCGTGCGCCATGGGGATGCCTTCGACCCGATCGAGTTCCACCACCAACTGTCGACGATCTTTGATGACCAACTTGCAGAGCGCCGTCACGCGAAGCTCGACGATCACCTTCGCGGTTGCGGTGACTTCGACCAGACCATGGGCGACGCGAACCTCGAAGTCTCGAACATTGGCCGGCGACTTGAGATTGAGAAAGTCGGTCAAGTCAGCGCTGGTCAGTTCGGCTTCAAGATCGCCCCAGTCGGCCAAATCAAGGTGGAACGGATCGGTGGCGATTTCGGCCATGGTGCCGCCGAGAGAAATCCGATCAACCACCAGACCCATCGGAAGCCGAACGCGCCCGAATCGAGCGCCAAACGTCTCGACATGAACCTTCGCTGCATCTACCATCGGACCATCCTACCGCGAGCGCCAAGGGCGACCGGGCCGAGGGACTCATTGACAGCATAGTCAGAATCTGGTAGCATCAGATTTACGAACCGGGCGCGTCCCTGAAGGGCACCGCTTGCCGGAACGGAGATAGGAATGGCCCTTAAGATTCTGGTTTGCGACGACGAACGCCATATCGTGCGCCTGATTCAGGTGAACCTCGAGCGACAAGGTTATCAGGTGGTAACCGCCTTTGACGGAAAGGAAGGCCTGGAGAAGATTCGGGCGGAGAAGCCGAACCTCGTGGTCCTTGACGTGATGATGCCCTACATGGACGGCTTTGAGGTGCTTAAGGCGCTTCGTCGAGAGCCGGAAACGGAGGCGCTACCCGTGATTATGTTGACCGCCAAGGCCCAGGACAAGGACGTGTTCGAGGGCTACCACTACGGCGCCGACATGTACCTTACCAAGCCCTTCAACCCGATGGAGCTCGTCACCTTTGTGAAGCGCATCACGCAGGGCCAGGGTGACGATCCTAGCGGCCCTAAGCGATACGACCTCTAGGTCTTCGACGCACTCGGGTTGTTGCATCCAAAGTGCGTGCCCGCTGTTCCATCGCCCAACATCCCGCTCAGGTTCACTGAGCGGGTTTTTTTGTAGATTCTCTCAAAATTTGTTGGCAATCTGCGAATCGTGTGATATTATGTGAATACGTATTCACATTGTTGTGAATACGATTCAGGACGCCGATGAGGGTGACGCAACAAGACATCGCAAGACTCGCGAACGTGTCGCAAGCCACGGTCAGCCGCGTGCTGTCTGGAGACGCCCGAGTAGAGACCGACATCAAGGACCGCGTGCTCGCGGTGATGGCGGAGACGAACTACCAACCCGATGTGCGTGCTCGTTCCCTCCGAAGCCGACGGACGGGCCTGATTGGCCTGGTCGTCAAGCGGCCCCCGGGCGGACTGAACGACGATCCGTTCTTCGCCAATCTCATCGCCCACATCATGGACTTCCTCGCCGGGCGTCCCTATCATCTGTGCGTTGAAATGGTCTCCTCGGCGTCAAGTCAGGAGGCGGTATATGACGAGCTTCTTCGCACGCGTCGAGTCGATGGGCTCATTCTTGTTGAAAGTGAGGCGAGAGACGAGCGAATCCTGAGGCTCCAGGCCGAGGGGTTCCCATTCGTTCTGATCGGCAACCCTGTCGAAGAACGTGAGAGCACGATCTGGAGCGTAGACAACGACAATGTGCTCGCTGCCAAGAACGCGACCGAACACCTGCTTGAATCTGGATACCAGCGCGTGGGTTTCCTCGCCGGTCCGAAAGGGATCACCGTTTCCGAAGATCGCATGGAGGGATATCGCCAGGCGATCGCGGAGACGAGACAGCCCGAGTTGATCTGGAACTGTGACTTTGGCTTCGTCTCGGCGCGGGACACGGCCAGTAACGTTCTGAGACAGCCTTCACGGCCCGATGCCCTCTTGGTGCTCGATGACTTCATGGCCATGGGCGTCGTCCTGGCCGCGCGAGGCCAGGCACTGACCATCCCTGAAGATCTGGGCGTGGCGAGTTTCAACGACTCAAGCTTGTGCGACCTGTTTGAGCGCGGCCTCACGTCGGTCAGCCTGAACATTCCCCAGATCGTGCGTACGGCTTGCGGTCGGCTCCTAAAGATCATCGAAGAGAAGCCGATCTATGGCCCCCGACGTATGATCATTCCAAGCGAGTTGTGCGTGCGGGGCTCGACCACGCGGAGGGACGCGTGACGCTGGCCATTCTTGCCCTTGCATCGGTCGCTCAGACGATCTCGCACGAGTTTGTATACGTGGCGGAAAGGGACCTGAAGTCGGTCTCGGTCGCAGGCACGTTTAACAACTGGGATCGGGGCGCTAACTTCATGAAGGTCGATCCGGACCAACGAACGTGGCGACTTAGGCTTCGACTTAACCCCGGGCAGCATCAGTACAAGTTCGTGCTGGACGGCGAAACGTGGCTTGTTGACCCGAAGAGCAAGGACAACCGCGACGATGGTAGCGGGAACACAAACTCGTTCCTGACTCTCCTTCCCGACGATTACAAGATGCCGGCCGTTCGGGGCGACGGCTCATTGACTTTGTCTGCACTTGAGCACAATGTGACAGATGCCGCCATCCAGTGGGATAAAGGCAAGCTAACGCTGACCTTCCGGACCCGAAAGGGCGATGCCAATGGGGTTTCAGTGCGCGCTAACCTTCGGTCGGTGGTCATGACCCGGTCGGGCTCGGACGATCTCTACGACTACTATCGCGCACGCGTTGATTGGGATCGAGCTTCGGACCTTGTATACGTATTCCGAATCGACGACGGCAAGGCGTTCGACTATGGAGACAAGGGGGTTGACGGCGGCACTTTTCGCATCCGAGCCGCCGACTTCAAGCCCTTCCTTATCCCGACATGGGCGGAGGGCGCCGTCTTTTATCAAATTTTCCCGGAGCGCTTTGAGAACGGTGATCGCAAGAACGATCCGGCGAACGCAGTGGCGTGGGGCAGCAAGCCCGAGTGGTTCAACTTCATGGGCGGGGACTTGGCTGGTATCCGAAAGCGCGCCCCGCACATCACCAGTCTCGGCGTCCAGGGCATCTACCTAAACCCGATCTTTGAAGGCCCGTCCAACCACGGCTACGAAACGACCGACTACCTGAAGGTCGCCAAGCGCATGGGCACCAACGATGACCTCAAGCAACTCGTTCGGGAGTTAATGGCAAAGGGCGTCCGCACCGTGCTCGACGGTGTTTTCAATCACACCGCAACCGACTTCTTTGCCTTTCAAGACCTGCGCGATCGCGGAGAGGCTTCGACATATAAGGACTGGTTCTTCGCGAAGAGCTTCCCCATCAAGGTCGGCGACCCACCGAACTATGAAGCCTGGTTTGGCTTCCCTTCGATGCCCAAGGTCAATCTCCGCAACCCAGCGGCGCGCAAGTACATGCTGGACGTGCCGAAGTTCTGGCACGACACCGCGGGAATTGACGGCTGGCGACTCGACGTCGCGAACGAGGTCGAGATGGACTTTTGGCGCGACTTCCGAACGACCGTGAAGGCGCTTTCTCCCGAGCTCTGGATCGTCGGCGAAGTGTGGAGCGATGCCCGCCAATGGCTCCGCGGCGACCAGTGGGATTCAGCCATGGGCTATCAGTTCCGCGACGCTGCCCTCCGGTTTATTGCCGAGGGCCAAACCACGCCAACCCAGTTTCTCGATCACCTCTTCGGCGTTTACGACAGCTACCCGCCCCAGGTGTCGCGCAACATGATGAGCCTGTTGAGTAGCCACGACACGCCGAGGTTTCTCACGCTGTGCAAGGGGAACCGCGAGCTTGCCCTGCTTGGCGCAACTCTCCAGTTGACATGGCCGGGCTCACCGAGCATTTACTATGGCGAAGAAGTCGGCATGGAAGGCGGCGCTGATCCCGATAACCGACGCGTGATGGATTGGTCGCTGGCGACGCCATCAAACCCATTTCTTGTCCACTACAAAAAGCTGTTGGCGCTACGGGCGCGGAGCGCCGCATTGCGAACGGGTGAGCCCATTCGGCTCACGGCCGACGACACCCAACAAACTCTGGCGTTCGCCCGTGTTGAAGGACGCGATGCCGCCGTCATCGCCGTCAACCGCGCCGACCAACCCCGAACAGTTTCGATCCCGACCGATGCCCTCACCCAACAGGGGGTTCGGCTGGGACTCGAAGACGCCCTCTCTGGCGCAACGGTGCGCCAGGCCGATGGCCGACTCATCATCAACCTGAGCCCGAGGAGTGCCGCTGTGCTCTTGCCAGCGAGGCGGGCCGCAATCCCGACCACCTCGGCCATCGCCGACACTTTGCATCCAATCGCATCCTTGAGGAGACATCCATGAACAATCGCAGGGGCTTTACGCTCATCGAACTGCTCGTCGTTATTGCGATCATCGCCATTCTGGCGGCGATCCTCTTCCCTGTTTTCGCGCAAGCCAAGGTCGCCGCAAAGCGAGCTGTCTCGGTCAGCAACCTGAAGCAGCTGAATCTGGCCTCGATCATGTATCAGGCCGACTTCGATGACAACTTCGGCACGAAGGTGCGCGTCGGCTTCGGCCCAGCGCAAGGCGGCGGCGATCCTGAAGTTGCCATGAGCTTCGACAAGCTCGTTCAGCCTTATACCAAGAGCTTCCAAATCTGGGTTTCGCCAACCGATTCCCGGCCGAAATTCAACACGCCGCTGGGCCTCGGCCGCCGAAGCTACGCTCTGGCGAGCAACGTGTTCACGGGCGTTCAAGTTCGACCTGGACACTGGGGCGCCTTTGTCGGCAAGGGTTCAATCAGCGGTAGTGCGGTTCCCGCCCCGGCCTCGACCATCGCCTTTGGCGAAAAGCGACAGCGAACCGATCCCGCGTTGGGCGCGAATGCTTGGACCAACGAACAGTGGTTCTACGGCATCGAGCTCAACAACTCGCGACGCGACGACTTGCCGGGCGATGATCCCTCAAGCTGCTGCGGCGAAGTCGCCTACTCGTTCAGCGAGGGCGCAAACTGGGCCTTCGTGGATGGCCACGTCAAGTGGTACGCCATGACGGGTCGACGCCTGACCGACGGCAAGAAGATCGGCACGCGATTCCCCGGATATGCCGAGAAGGCCGCCCAGTGGGTCGGTGCTCCCGATCCCTATTGGGATACCGGTCTGTCCTGCTTCGACTCGGGTTGGGCCGCCGCCGATGGCGATTGCCCGCTTCCCTTGGAGTAGTCAGCACCTAACATGAAGAAGGAAATTCCTAGCGGAGTCTTGTTCGCTGTTGCCGCGGCCGCACTTGTGATTGCGGCTGGGCTCGGATTCATGTGGATGCAGAAGGCAACCGGTGATGCACCCGTGTCTCAGGAGCAGATGCAGCGTGAACTGAAGGCGACCCAGGACCGATACAAGGGGATGGGGGTCCAGACCCAGCCTTCGGGGTCGGGGACGCCGCCAACGGCAGGCACGAACCCGGAAGCAGACGCGCGTTCGCGCTATCCTGGCGGCTCCGGCCAGTAAGACCGCCATGCGGGCTCCCTCGGGCAACCGGGGGAGTCCGTCTCATTTTCCTGGAGGTGACGTCAAACTTCGGAAGTTTGACGTCAGGTTTCCGAATCCTGACAGCAAACCTCCGAGATTTGATGTCAATGCTCGCGCAGGTGACGTCAGGCTTCCGAAAACTGACAGCAAATTTCCGAAATTTGACGTCCCCAATCTCATTGGGGACGTCACTTTTCAGACCGGAGAAGCTCTCTCAGGTTCAAAACCGCGCTGAGGCCGCCATTCTTGTCGGCGATGTCCTATACTTCCCTGCATGCTCGATCTCCGTTCCGAAGGCTCTGTGCTTCGCGTTACGCTCGCTCGCCCTGAAGTCCGCAATGCATTCAACGATGAGTTGATCGCTCGCCTGACCGACGTGTTCAGTTCGGTCGAGGAAGGCACACGTATCGTTGTGTTGAGTGGCGAGGGTAAATCGTTCTGCGCCGGGGGCGATCTGGAGTGGATGCGCCGTGCGGCGGCCTATACGCACGACGAGAATGTCGCCGATGCGATGAAGTTGGCGGGTTTGTTTGAGGCGGTTGCGACGTGCTCGGCGTTGGTTTTGGCGCGAGTCCATGGTGCCTGCTTTGGGGGCGGATGCGGATTGGTGGCGGCCTCGGATGTGGCGATTGCCGATCCTTCGACCTTGTTTGCCTTTAGCGAGGTTCGGCTGGGCTTGATCGCGGGCACGATTTCCAGTCACGTGATCCCGAAGATCGGCGCAGGGCATGCCCGCGCGCTGTTTGCAACCGGCGAGGCGTTCGATGCCACGCGGGCGTTGACGATTGGCTTGGTGCATCAGATTGGCGATTTGGATACGCTTGAGGCGGCGTTGGTGAAGCAAGTGCTGTCGGTCGGTCCGCGGGCGGTTCGCGAGTCTCGGCGGCTGGTGCGGGAGTTCCCGCTTCCGGTCGAGGAGTGCGCGGCGAGGCTGGCGGCGGCTCGTGCTTCTGACGAGGGACGTGAGGGTGTGGCGGCGTTCTTGGAAAAGCGGAAGGCGGACTTTGTCGAGGGTTAGGCGAGGGCGCGCATACGTTGGGACGAACCCACCAACTTCCTCATCTCATTCCCAGGGATTCCCTGTAGCCGCAAGATGGTTCGTGCTTGCGGGTCGATTCGCGTTGGGACGAACCCACCAACGCCCTCATCTCATTCCCAGGAATTCCCTGTAGCCGCAAGATGGTTCGTGCTTGCGGGTCGATTCGCGTTGGGACGAACCCACCAACGCCCTCATCTCATTCCCATGGATTCCCTGTAGCCGCAAGAGGGTTCGTGCTTGCGGGTCGATTCGCGTTGAGGCGAACCCACCAACGCCCTCCTGAATATCCCCTGTAGCAGAAAGGACTCAGGCCGATCAAACTTCAAAACTGACTCAATCGTCAGAAAACCTGGGCAAAGCTTGACCCAGAGACCCTCTTGCGCTCATTTCTGATCAATTGATCCGTTTAGCTGGCTTTTTGTGAAATCGCTTCCACGCATACACGGCAATCGCGATCGAACTGAGCGTGCAAAAGAAGGGCACGGCCAAGAAGTCTGGGCGGCGCTGGATTCGCTCCAAGTGGTGCATGAGCGTATCCGCATCTAGCTTACGCGGGGGGCGCTCCGTGTAGCCCGCCCAGAAGTCTTTGTGCGTGTCGGGATGCTTGCCTTCGCCGAGACGCTTCATCACGAATGCCTCGCGTTCCGCCGCCCAAGCATCGGCGTCGGCGCGGAGTTCCTTGTATTCGGAACGAATTCGCCTAGGCGCACCGTGGCGCGAGTAGTCATAGGGAGTCGTGGCAATGCTCACCCGGCCCGCGGCCTTGAGTTCGCGTAATCGCTCAAGCGCGAGTTCACCAACCGCACCTTCGCCCAGACGCTGATTTGAGATGAACCCGATAGCTTCGAACACATCGATGCTCTCCCAAGCGTTGCCGAGCATGACGAGTCCGAGCAACCCCTTGCGGAGGCGCTCCGCGTCATCCTTGTCCTCGAAGTGCTCACCGAGAGATTGCCGTAGACCAGCGTCGGGGGCCGCTTCGATCACCCAGTCCATGATCATCAACTGCACATCCTCACGCCCAAAATGGGCGCCCGGATTCAGCTCGATTGCCTTCGCGATCAGTTCGCGCCCGCGCTCGAGATCTGCCATCTTCTCGCGGTCGGCGCCGTTGGCAAACCAGCGGTGGGCGTAGAACGTCCCCGCGTTGGCGTAGTAGCGATACCAATGATCGGCAAGGGTCTTGCGCTCGGGGTCGAGGGTCTTCAGCCGTTCAAGCTTGCGCTCGATGATCGCCACCGCCTCGTCGTGCCGCTTCAGGCGGTCCAGCGCCACGCCCGCATTATCGTAGCGGTCAAGTTCTTCGACCGGCGGCAGTCCGCCCTTCTTTAGGTCGGCCTCCATCCGCTCAAGGCGCATCTCGTAGTAGCGATCCGGCCACCGCTCGAAGCGACCCGTGATCACGTGGACCACGTCCATCTTGCCCGCGGCTTCCATTCGAAGCGTGTCGTAATCCCACAGGCACGCGACCCCAAGCGCACTCGCCAGAACCGCCAACGCGACAAGGAACTTCTTCATCTGTATGTAATTTAGCGGCGGAGACGTACAATCTCCTGCGTGCTGACCTCACTTTTCCTGATGACGTTGCTTGCTCCGCAAACCGTTGCGCCCGTTCGGTCCGAAGTGATCCAGCCGATCCGCAACGCGAGTTTCAACAAGGACGGCAAGGCGAGGAACCGGAAACAGGGCGGCAATCCGCGCATGCTCGACGGGCTGCTGGTGTTCGATGGAGCCCAGGATGGCAACCGTCAGGTCGATCCTCAAATCGCCGTCGGCGGAGGCTACGTCCTTCACGGCACCAACAGCGGCCTCATCATCTACGACAAGAAGGGCAACTACGTGGACGGGGTCCCGCAATCTGAGTTCAACGATGGCATCGACCCGAAGATGGCTTTTGATATGCGCAACCGCGTTTTCCTTTTCAACCTGTGGAATCCGTGGGACGAGGCCAAGCAGAAGCCGGTGAACGTGTCGGTCTCCGAGAGCGACGACCCGCGCGGGGCGTGGAACACCTACCCGATTCCCGCGCCCAACGGCGTGGACGGCGGCGGGATTGGCTTCAGCCGCAAGTGGATCGGCTACAGCTTCCCCGGCGGCGAGCAACGCACGTTTGTGCTGCCGGTTCAGGATGCGAAGGCCGGCAAACCGGTGACCGTCTTTCACTTCGCGGGGAGTCTGGGGCACCCCGTGTTCACGCAAGATGCGACCGACGATTTGCTGTTTGTCGAGCTCACGAACGAGGAGATCGTGATGCGGACGGTGGGGGCGGGAGCCGCAGGCACGCCGGTCATCAAGTCGACGGTGCGCGCCCCGCACAACTTCTTGCACTTCCGAAGGCCGCCGGGGTCGCCGATGAAGGGCACCGACAAGACCACCGCCTCCGGCGATCGAAATCCGAAGAACCTCGTGGTTCAGAGCGAGCACCTGTGGTTCTCGCACACGGTGAACGTCGATGGCCGCGCGGGAGTGCAGTGGCATCAGGTGCGCCTGAGCGACGGCAAGTTCGTTCAGACCGGACTCGTGGCGGACGCCAAGAACAGCTTCATCCAGACGACGCTTGCAGTGAACAAGCGGAACGATGTCCTGGTGGGTTTCCAAGAGACCGGCCCCGACATGTTCATCTCGGCCCGGGTGGCTTGGCGGCGGGTGGGTGACCAGAGCCGGACGCTCCGGGCGACTCGTCGGTTGCGCGAGGGGGTTGCGGCGACCGAGGGCGGTGCGTGGGGCGACTACAGCGGCTCGGTGGTAGATGGCGACAACCTGCTCGATCTCTGGACGATCCAGAGCTTTGCGAACGAGCAGGGCCGCGGGGGCACGATCATCGCGCGAATCCGAGCGGAAGACTGATTATTCCTTCGCGAGCACGCGCGCGAGTTCACCGGTCACCTCATAGCACTTGGTTCCAGCTGGATGATCCACCCAGAGCAGCTTGCGTGGGGCGAAGTATTGCCCCACCAAGGTGAGGTTGTCGCTCACGAGGGCAATGCGTGTGGTCTGCGGCCTGCCGGCGTAGTCTATAAGTCTTAGTGTTCCCGCTGCTTTCGGATTGAGAGGCAGGTGCCAAACTCGCCCGGTGAGATTTCTGCTCGTATGAAAGAGCGTATCGTATTGATCTCCATAGAGGTTCCCGCCCCACACCAACATGGCTTCACCAGTCACCGCATCAACGAGCACGTCCTGCCATCCAAACCCAAACGAGTAAGCGAGCGCAGCTCGCTGTTCAGCAAGATGGGCGCGATACTTGTCGCTCGCCCAGTAGGCAATCGGTACCGTTGCCTTCGCCAGTTCCGCTGGGTCCTGCTCGAACCGTGGAGCGACCCAGCGGGCGCCTTTGCGAGAGTGCAAAGCAACGGCAATGGGCTTCACTTCCAAATACTTCGCCCAAGCGACTTTGTAGCACTCCTCCTCTGTAAACTTTGGCTTCACTATCGCGTCGGTTTTCCAATCGAATGAAGGAGCATGGAGCCGAACAGGCTTTGACGTGCGGGCATCCAGTGCCAGAAACAATGGACCCTGATGGGTTGGATAGCCGTCCACCACGTAAGACCATTGCAGCCAGAACTCACTCCGATCCTGGTGAAAGAACGACTGCTCTGATCGAGAAGAAAACCGCTTTGGTGTCAAAAGAGCGGCAATCTTGACCGCACGTTCTCGCAGGTCCGATTCCTCGTGCACGGGCATGTAGGCCGTGTCCTTGTCACGATCGAACTGGGCCGAAACGATGCTTCCGTCGCTGAGCCGGTAGAGCACGCTATTTTGGGTCTGGTGTGGCTTCTGGCGACTCCTTGACCAAAGCCCCAAGTCGCCTAGCGGTCGGTCTTGCGAAAGTCTACGAGTGGATACTTCAAAGTCGTGCGAAGTTCCACCGGTCGCAACCCGCCAGATTTCATGGAGATTTTCAAGCGCTGCGACTTCGTTCGGTAGGGTGTCGGATCCGCTACCTAGCACAAGGCATGCGAGAATGTTTAGCATCTTCGTTGTCCTACTTTACATCTAGTTTGTGCAAAGTGGACGGAAACTTACAGGAAATCGCCACGCTGGGCCATTTCGATCGCCCGCAAGCACGCCCGGGCTTTGTTTTCCGTCTCCGCGAACTCACTGGAGGGCACGGAGTCATAAACCAACCCCGCGCCGGCTTGAACATACGCCCGGCCATTCTTGATCAAGATCGTGCGGATCGCGATGCAAAGGTCAAGGTCCCCATCGTAACCAATGTAGCCAACCGAACCTGCGTACAAACCACGCCGCGTGGTCTCTAGCTCGTCGATGATCTGCATGGCGCGCACCTTCGGCGCTCCGGAGACCGTCCCCGCCGGGAAGGTCGCGCGCACCAAGTCGAAGCCGGTCTGCCCCTCGGCCAGTGTCCCGCGAACATCGGAGACGATGTGCATGACGTGGCTATAGCGCTCGACCTCCATCAGATGCCCTACGCGCACTGTGCCCGTCTCGCAGACCCGCCCCAAGTCGTTCCTCCCGAGGTCGACCAGCATGATGTGCTCGGCCCGCTCTTTCTCGTCGGCGAGGAGCTCGGCGGCCAGCGCCTCATCTTCGGCCTCGGTGCTTCCCCGCTGGCGGGTGCCCGCGATCGGGCGAACGCGGGCCTCACGGTCGTTGAGACTAACGAGAATCTCGGGCGACGCGCCGACGAGGTCCATGTCCCCGAACCGGATGAGGAACATGTACGGCGACGGGTTGAGCGATCTCAGCGCTCGATACACCGTGAGCGGATGCGCATCGACGGGCGTCTCGAACCGCTGGGACAGCACCATTTGGATGCCATCTCCAGCCGCGATGTAGTCGATAACGCGGCGGACATTGGCCTCAAACGTCTCCTGAGTCGTGTTCGAGGTCACGGGGTGGACGGGCCACGAGCCTTCGGGCATGGGAGGACGGGGCGCGGCCAGCCGAGCGCGCATCTCTTCGAGTCGGGCGACGGCAAGATCGTACGCCTCTTCGGTCGGCTCGGCGTTCACGATCAGCCGAAGGATGTTCTTCGCGTGATCGAATACCGCCACCTCATCACAAAGCATGATCGCGAGGTCATCGACCTGCAGATCGTCCTCTAGGCCATCCGGCAGCCGCTCGAAGAAACGCACGAGGTCGTAGCCCATCATCCCGACCGCGCCGCCGTGGAACTTGGGCAGGCCGGGGACGTCGAGCCCTGGGCGCATGGCGTTGCGCAGGATGTCGAGCGGATCGTGGTCTTCGGCGAGGCTGAACTGTAGGGTGCCAAACGGTGTCTCGTCGCGGACTTGGCGGCCCTTCGTGCGGATCACGCGCCGCGGGCGCACGCCGAGGATGCTGTAGCGGGCGAGCTGCTCGCCGCCGGTGACGCTTTCGAGCAGGAAGCTATACGTCGTGTCGTGGGCGAGCTTCCAGTAAGCGCTGAGCGGAGTCTCGACGTCGGCGAGCAGGTCGGTCCAGACAGGCACGAGCACGCCGTGTTGGCACTGCTCCAAGAACTGCTCGCGCGACGGGACAACCACGGGCAAGATTATGCGGCCTAGGTGGAGCCTTTGACTCGGCGAATGAGGGTCGAGCCGAGCAGGAACCCAAACGCAGCGACGATGAAAATGACGGTGTATCCGTGGAACTCACCCGGCGCTATCTTGTTCAGTCCCGTGACCAACACGCCGAGTCCACCCGAGATCACCTGGGGGGTCGCCACGCTCATCTGCCAAAGACCCATGTTGCGACCGAAGCTCGAATCGCTACCGAGCACGTCCGAGACTAGCGCCCAGTCGGAGGACAGATAGGCGCCATAGCCCGCTCCAAACGGCACCGCCAGGGCCATGATGAGCCAGTAGTTGGGGATGAGCGCAAAGGGCACCAGCGACACAAACATGAGCCACCCTGCGGCGATCACCACGCGCTTTCGACCCACCCGATCGGCGAGACGTCCACCCACGACCGACGAGACCGCGCCGACAATCGAAATGATCACGGCGACCAGAATCGTCGCCATCAGCGAGTCGTTCACCAACATGCCAACAATGCCTGGCGAGTCTTTGTCGCCGAGCTTGACCAACACGGTGTCCTCTAAGTAGTTTCGGAGATAGAGGAGGATCATGTAAAAGCCGAACGCGTTGAGGAAGCTGGTGATCCAAATCCAGCGGAAGTCAGACTGCCCAAACGGCTTCCAGAACGTCCGAACACGATCTGCGATTGTGCCTTCGAGTTGGAGCTTTGAGCCTGCGAACACCGGCTCCTCGCGGATGGTGTACAGCACCCAAACGGCGCAGACG
>CAZPHD010000060.1:0-15916 GCA_964586225.1 uncultured Fimbriimonadaceae bacterium | reverse complement strand
GTGTCGCACATGCTCGTGGACAACTGCTCGATGCAGCTCATTCGCGATCCGCAGCAGTTCGACGTGATCCTGACCGAGAACATGTTTGGCGACATCCTCAGCGATGAAGCTTCGATGATTACCGGCTCGCTGGGCTTGCTGCCGAGTGCTTCGTTGAGTGACGCGCGTCCGAATGGTCAAGTGTTCGGACTCTATGAGCCGATCCACGGCTCGGCCCCGGACATCGCCGGGCAGGGAAGAGCGAACCCGATCGCCGCGATCCTTTCGGCGGCGATGATGCTGCGCTACTCGTTCGAAGACGATGCCGCCGCGAAGCGTGTCGAGAACGCGGTGGACGCCGCCTTGAACGAGGGCCTCCGCACGGCGGACATCTACGAGAAGGGCTGCCGATTGGTGTCCACGACCGAGATGGGCGACGCGATTGCCGCGAAGCTAGCCTAGGGTCTTCACGAACTCCGCCCACAGGTCATCGGCGCTCTTGCCGGTGACTTTCTGGAACACAGGCATCGGATCCTCGCGGTCACGCATCGCCTTGTCGAGCGATGGCACCAGCCGCATGTCATACGTTCGCGAAGCCCACGCCAGCCACACGGCGGTCGTTCGATACGCGTCGGTGTACTTGGCGGTTGCGGGGTTGACTTTCGTGCGGCCGGTGCCGGAATGCAGCTCCGGCTCGTAGCGCCACCAGCGGATGTAATCGGCGATACCCTCCACCAGCCAGCCGGGCTTGGTGCGAGAGTTCGGATATTGCTGGACCACGTGCACGAGCTCGTGAACCACCATGCCGAGATCATCTGGGCGACGGGCAATCCACTCGCCGTTGATCGTGATGGTGCCGCCCGAGGCATGCGCGGGGACGTTCAGCGTCTTCTTGAAGACCAGCTTGACTTCGGTCGGCGACTTGAAGGGCTCGCCTTTCTTCTCGCCGGTTATTGGGTCACGACCGTCGGTAGCGAGAAGCTCCGTCACTCGCGGATACCACGCGATCACGAGCGCCTTGGCCGTTTCCGCCCACTCCTTGGCTTCTGGGCAGTCCGAGATATCAATCACGACTGGAGGCCCCTCAAGGGGCTTCGCCAGCGGATAGATGTGCCGCGACAGATCGGAGGATGCCAATAGAAATAGGGACAGAACCATAGCCCATTGTACGTTCAAGATGGAGTCGTATGATCCTGCGCGCGCTTCTTGTATGGCTGGCGATTGCGGTTCTCGCGGTTGCCAATGGCGGATTCCGGGAAGGCGTCATCAAGCGCCGAGTGGCCGATCCGCTCGCTCATGTGCTGAGCACGCTGATGCTGTCGGCGATCCTCTTTGCTGTCGCTGGCTTGACGGCTCCCTGGATCGGTGTGACGCGCTTGAGCCAAGCATGGGCGGTCGGGGCACTATGGTTGGTCGCCACGCTCGCCTTTGAGTTCCTGGCCGGGCACTACCTGTTCAACAACCCTTGGGAGAAGATCCTTGCCGACTATCGCGTCACTCGCGGCCGGGTGTGGTTGCTGGTGCCGATCTGCACACTCTTTGCGATGCCGATGGCCTTTACGGGTATCGCGCCCCAGTACGTCATCCCCTACACCATCAGCAACGCTATCGCCGTCACCATCCTGGTTCTCGCCTACACCAAGTCCAGCGTTGCCCGTTGGATGATCGCGTTGACTTTTGGCTACGCGGCGATTTACAACACATGGCTCGGGCTAACGAAGCCGGAGGAGTATCAAGGGTTTGCCGATCTCGTGCTGATCGACGCCTACCGCGAGATTATTACCGGACCGTTTGCCGCGAATGCGGGCACGCTCCTTGTGCTCATCGCGATCGGCCAAGGGATCATTTGCATCACCACAGCCCTCGGTGGACGCACTTTGTGGATCGGAGCGACGGGGGCGACCCTCTTCCTAGCGGGCATTGCCCCGTTTGGCGTAGGGAGTGCGTTCCCGTTCAGCGTGCTGGTCAGCTTAGCGGCATGGGTGTTGGTGGGTTCCCAAAGAGAGCGAGCCCCGGCCGTAGCCGAGGCTCGATGAGATCGCACCGATCCCTAATTCAGCGACCCTGGGCTAGGCCGCGATGGCGTTGACATCCTCGGCGGCCGGATTGACCCAGACCGCATAGGGCGTCGAGATGGGAAGCGCAGTCCGCGCGGCTAACCAGTAGCCCACGGCGGCGACAATCCCGTATCCGAGCAAGTAACTGACCACTACCTCAGTTATCGGCTGGACATCGATTTCCTTGAGCCCGTGAACATGCGGGAGTTCACATTTTGGATTTTGGATTTTGGATCGGGGAAGAGCCCACGAGGGTTCGTCCCGACGTAGGGTCCCGCGGGCACGATGCATCCCGCGGCTACACCTCGATAACGAAGGGTGTCCCGACGCAAGCCGTAACGGCGTCTAGGGATTCTTGATCCACTTCACATGGCCATCGGCATAGGCAACCGCCCGCCCGCGGCGACCTTGAACATAGCCCACCTCGGTCTTGGAGGGTTCCGCAATATCCGTCGCCTTTCCGCCGGGAAAGGTGTAAACAAAGCCGTCAAAGAGCTGCCCATTCTTGACGTACGGCATCAGCTTGTCCTTAAAGCCATCCGGGGTAGGAAACACGTCATCCCAGTCGGCTGCGTAGATGTGCATGGCGGTCGCAAGCTGTTTCGCCTTGCTCAGCGCCTCCTGTTGCTCCTCGCGATCGAGCAGCGCCGTGAACTCAACCGTGCCGAGCTTGATCATCTCTCGCACGAACACATTGCCCTTGTCCATATAGGCCACGGCCGACCGATCCGGGGCGATTCTCGCCGATTGCACGTCCGCACTTCCGCTTACCAGCGCGAACTGATAATCGCTCGGATGCGTGGCCATCATCCAGAGTCCCGCTACGGCCTCGGTCTTCTTGCCGAGCTTCATCTGTGCCGAGGAAGGAACTAACTGCAAGGGCTCGGCAGCTTCTTTCGGGGGTGGGGTAGCGGGGAGGGTTTCGGTCTTGCCATCGGGCAGGTAGCGCACCATATTTCCGGTCGGTCGCCGGTCTTTGAACTCGTCGTACACGAGTAAGCCTTGCGCATCCTCGCGAAGTCTGCCCTGCGGAGCCGCCGGACTCTTTTTCAATGTCTTGAAGTTGAGGTGCTCATACTTGACGAACTGGCGATCTTCTATGGTGATCAGCGCATAGCCTTGCTTGGACACCATCGCATTGGGCGGTGTGATCAGGTGCGGTTCTTCGTGCTCAACCTCGTAGAGCTTTGTGATGTTCGGAGACCCGAGGCGGCGTAAGGACAATGAAGACCTTGAGCCCGGTTCGGCTCGAGTCGGCCCGGAGGGAATCAGGATGGCCTCAGAAATCAGCAGCGAGTCCGAAGTCGCCCATTGAGCCATGATCATGTTGAGTTCACCAGACGACTCGCCGATCAGCTCCCGCTTGCCGGTGCGCCACTCAATCACTTCGATCCGCATCTTTCCCTTGGCTTCGGCGACCGGAGAGAACGACTCTAACACGATGCCATGGACCAAGACATGCTTTCCGCTGGGGGACCACTCATACGTCAGCGCCGTTGGCGAGTAGACGCAGATCGGAGGAGCCAGCGCGAACGTTGTTGCGCCGTCCATGGAAACGACGTCGCGCTTCAGCGACATTAAGGGCATCTGCGCAAGCAGCAACGGCGCAACAAGAACACTCAGCATGGTTATCATCCAAGACGGCGGAGGAGCCGACGAAAGTGCGGATTCCGACCTTCTCAGTATAAGACCCGAGGTGGCGTGAGATTCTTCACTGCTTCGCCAAATGTCGCCCAATGAACGCGGCAATCGGGTGGGCGCTAAGCCGCTCCTGCTCTTGCTCGGCGCGCTCCCGCTCAGAGCGGACATGGGCGAGGGCACGGTCAAGGTCGGCCAAAATCGATGCTTGCTCAACTTTCTGGGGGTCGCCCGATCGCTGCAGGAGACTGATCAGGGCCGTCAGATCTCGCGCTTGAATCGGTGCGGTCGCAAACGCGGCCTCGCCCACGATCTGGTCACTCAGGTGCTCCACGCGGGTCTGGGCTTCGATGATCGCGCGATCCAAACCCTCGATGCGTCGCCGAATCCCAATGACGCGCGTGGCAATTGCGAGCAACCAGATGACCACGAAGAACAACGCGGTCAGGCCAAACGCCAACACGAGGCTCATGTCGCGAAAGCCCGGATAGTACGGCTCCGGCGTGCGCTCGATTAGCTGCCTCCCACGCGCAACCCAACCTGGTGGATCAGCACCGCCAGCACGTACGCAAGACCGGACATGTACACGAACATGAACACCGGCCACTTCCACGAGTTCGTCTCTCGCTTGACGGTCGCCAGCGTCGACATGCACTGGGCGCACAGCGCGAAGAACACCATGAGTCCGACCGCGTTCCAGGGCGTCATCAGCTTCCGGCCATCCGGCCAGGTTGCCTGCTCAAGGGCCTTACGCAGGTCGACGGACTCTTCGTCGGTGTCACCACCCACGCTGAAAATCACACCGAGCGATGGCACGACCACTTCGCGAGCGGGGAAGGCGCAGAGGATCGCCGTCGTGATTCGCCAGTCGTAGCCGGCGGGGACGAACACGGGCTCGATCGTACGGCCAAAGCGACCGAGGAACGATTCTTCAAGCTGGCGCTGCTGAACATAAAGCTCCGGGTCTTCGCCTGGCGCGCTCTGGGCATACTCCTGGCGGTAGCGCTCGTTGGCTTCATCCGAGCGCGGGAAGGCGGTGAGCAGCCAGATCGCGATCGACATGAAGAAGATGATGGTGCCCGCGGTGACGAGGAACACCTTGCCCCGGAAGTACATGGCGAGGAGCACATCGCGAAGCCGCGGCCACTGGTAGGCGGGAAGCTCCAGCAAGAAGGGAAGTCGCCGCCCCTTGATGATGCCCTTGTTGAGAATCAGCACGACAGGAATCGCGACCAGCAACCCCAGGAAGTGCATGGCGAACAACGTAAAGCCCGCCCACGCCGCGCCAAAATGCGGCTCGATGAAGACGCCGATGAGCAGAATATACACCGGCAACCGCGCCGAGCAGCTCATCAGCGGGGCGACCAGAATAGTGGCAAGACGGCTCTTCGGATCGGGCATCACGCGGGCGGCCATGATGCCGGGGATGGCACACGCGAAGCTCGAGAGCAAGGGAATGAACGCCCTTCCATTGAGCCCGCACCATCCGAGCAGCCGGTCCATCAGGAACGCGGCCCGCGCAAGATAACCCGTCCCTTCGAGGATCGCAATCAGGGCAAACAAGATGAGGATCTGCGGTAGGAACACTACGACGGAGCCGATGCCCGCGATCACGCCGTCAACCACGAGCGATTGAATCATCGGCGACCCTTCCAGCCAGCCGCCGACGGTGTCGCCCAACCAGCCCATTCCGGCCTCGATGAGGTCCATCAGCGGCCCAGCGAAGCTGTAGATCGACTGGAAGACGCCATACATCAGGGCGACGAAGATGATCAAGCCGAACACACGATGGGTCAGCAGGGCATCGAGCCGATCCGAGCGCCAGCGCTTGGGTTGTCCGCTTGCCTGGATCACCTGGCCCGAGATCTTGCCCGCCCATTCGTAGCGGTTGGCGACTTCGACCTTGCTCGTCAGCACTCCATCCGCGCGAAGCTGAGTGCGTAGTTCGCGAAACTCAACCGCAATCTCGGGAATCTCCTCAATGCGCTGGGCAAACGGGTCATCCTCGCTGATGATCGCGCGCCGGATGTCCGCCCGGGCGATATCCATCCCTGCCCGCGCGAGGCGTTCGGCGAGGTGATCTACGGCGTCTTCGAGAGCGGGCGGATACTCGACGGCGGGATTCGAAACCTTCGGCTCGGCGAGATTGCGGACAATCGCATCCTTGAGGATGTCAAGCCCTTGCGCCTTGTGACCCAGCACGGGCACGACGTCCACGCCGAGCAGATTCGAGAGCTTGACGGCGTCGAGTGCCTTCCCCTCGTCGCGGAGGAGGTCGGTCATCGTGAGTGCAACCACGATCGGCAGGCCGAGTTCGGCAATCTGCGAGAAGAGAAAGAGGTTGCGCTCAAGGTTGGCGGCGTTGACTACACAAACCAGAAGATCGGGCCGAGGGTTGTCGCCGCGGCCCAGAATAGCCTCAACCGCGACGTGCTCGTCGGAGGATTGGGCTTCCATCGAGTAGAGCCCAGGAATGTCGACGCATTCGAGCTCTTGCCCTTCGAGCCGCAACGTGGCGCTGATGCGCTCCACGGTGACACCTGGATAGTTGCCGACCTTCTGGTGGCTGCCCGTGAGGCTGTTGAAAAGGGAAGTCTTGCCGGCGTTCGGATTACCGACGATGGCGACGAGCTTCACGCCGGAATCGGAAGGACCCGAATGGCTTCGGCGTCACGCTTGCGGAGACACAGCGCGTAGTTCAGCAAGCGAATCTCAATCGTATCGCCGAACGGCGCGACTTTGGCGACGGTGAACTCGACGCCCTCATTCAGTCCCATCTCGCGGAGGCGCTTCATGTCCGGCCCATCCGGGACTTCAACGACACGGGCCTTCATGCCTTGACGCACATCTGCGAACGGGATGGTCTCCATAGCGGACATCGCTTCTAACACTACCAGATACGACGAGGCTCCCGATAGGTTCAGTGCGAGAATCTTGAAAAAAGTGTCTAGATTGCCGGTCATGAGCAGTTGGTGAGGGCATCCGCGTGGCTTCTCTGTGTGGCTTCTCTGTGGTTCCAACGTGGCTTAAACACGTGTTGAAGCCACAGTAAAGCCACAGAGAAGCCAGTGAGGAGCCATGCAGATTCCCAGCCGGGCCGTGCTACGATAGGCGATGGCTCACCGCGTAGATGCTGGCGATAGGTTCTCACTCGCCACGATGGATACCAGGCAGGACGGAGGCTGGGAGCGTGCCGCCGCCGAAGCCCGCACCGAGGAACTCGGACAAGAACTCGAAGAGCTTCAAGAGCTCCAATATGCCGCCAGCGAGCATGCACTGCTCATCGTGCTCCAAGGCCGCGACACGGCAGGGAAGGATGGCACGATTCGCTACTTGCTCCAACACATGAACGCCCAGGGCACCCGCATGGCCGCGTTCAAGGTGCCGACGCCGAAGGAACTCAGCCACGACTTCCTGTGGCGAGTCCATGCCCAGACGCCCGCGCGCGGCGAGACCGTGATCTTCAACCGATCTCACTACGAAGACGTGCTCGTCGTACGCGTTCACGGGTTTGTTCCAGAGACGGTCTGGCAGGAGCGGTACGAGATGATCAACGACTTCGAGCGGCTGCTCGTGAAGTCGAACACGATCATCGCGAAGTTCATGCTGAACATCTCCAAGGACGAACAGGAAGAACGGCTGCTCGCTCGGGAGCAAGAGACCGAGAAGGCGTGGAAGCTCTCGGTGGGTGATTGGAAGGAGCGCGAGCATTGGGACGTCTACACCGAGGCCTATCAAGCGGTGCTGGACCGGTGCTCGGAGGTGCCGTGGCACGTGATCCCCGCCGATCGAAAGTGGTATCGGAATCTGGCGGTGGTTGAGGCGCTCGTGGAGACGTTGCGTCCCTATCGAGCAGGCTGGCTGGCGAGACTTGAGCGGGTGGGAGAAGCGGCGAAGGCGGAACTCGCGGAGTTTCGGGCGGGTGGAGCGTGACGGCCCCCGCAGAGCAGTTGTACGAAGACGAGCTCAAACTCTCACTGAAATTGAAACGACACTCTTTGTGCGCTCGTCACTCTGACGCCTGTTACGGCGGCAGGAATTTGTTCTCAGTTCCTGGCGGATGCTGATCTCCAAGCTGCCCAACACCTAACTCTGAGCCGTCAGCCCCGGACCACTGGAAAGTCAAAACTGCCGGAGCTTTAAAGTTCCTAGCGTGAAACGAAACGACCCGAAAATGTGACCGTAATGCATTGCTAGAAAGGCATTCCACTAGAGTCTCTTTGCCACTGATGTCCAACAGATCCCGAAGCACCCTTGCCTGCTCGCTTGATCTCTTAGAAACAATAAACTTGTCCAACATTTCAATCCACTCATCAAACATATCTGAACTTTGTCGCACCAACTTAGAATTCCAGCCGCCATATCGATGCTCCTCTCTCTTCCTATAAAATACCTCTATACCATCTTCAACGGCCAAACCCACTTCCCAGAATCTGACATTGCCCAAACTTGCATTCTCATTAGGTGTCACTAAGCTCACAAGAACGGTAGCCGAATCGCGTGCCCACTTCTTTGCATCTACGATCCAATGATCGCCAGCCTTTAAATACGCTGTCTCGTCGTTCAGGGATTGCCTATATATACCTACATTTAGCGCCCTAACAGTGTTATCACTCGCCGCCTCTACACTTGCTCTCTTAAGAACATGGTCAACTTCCGCTGGCAAAGCAGAGCCTCCATTCTCCGTAAAGAGCATGTTCTTTGCGTCACCACCAGTAGCCTTGGCAAAGGAGTACAACTCTGCTTGCCGTGTGGCACTTGCTCCAACAATGTACTGCAGTTTAACTACCACTCGCTCTGAATCATCTTTTTTCAAATATATAAAACGTGTTCCGATTTCAGGAAACTGAAGATACATACTTCGATCAACGTCGTTACTATAGCTGTCCAAGACCTTCGCTTTTAAGTCGCTCAATTCCGCTGCACCAGCATCGGATTCAAAAAAGTCAGCAAGACCGATAGTAGTCACCCATTCTGCCTCAGCAATTCGCTCTGCACGATCAGACCCAAGTCTAACAACTAGACTGTTGGCGGCATAGCCAATTGAAAGTACAAATAGAAGTATCGTAAAGACCTGCAATCTAGTCAGCAGCTTAGAAATGCGCGCTCGCCTGTTAGCCAGCTTCTCAACAGCAGGCTGCAACTCTGCAATGCCTCTTGCAACATCGGCTGCACGCTGCACAAGTGCATCTATGCTAGTCTGCGCTGGAGCACGCTCTGTATCCTTGCTCTCGTGTTCAAGCTCTCTTAGACGCTCAATCAAGAAACTGATAGCCCCTTGCCTACCACGTAAATGCAAGTACTCCTTCTCAGTTTTTGTCAGTTGAAAGGAAAGCGTAGTGACAGGCTTCGTAGTAATGGAAACAGTTCTGACTCTATTAGCATCAACGATTGACTGCTCATCCTTTTTCAGCAGGATCTCTATCACATCGACAAGCGTCTGACGGAAACCTCTAACTTTTCTGCTTAAGAAATGTGGCTTGGGCTCGTCAAGGCAGATGCCCAATGTCTTGTCAGGGTCGCCCGATCCTAATGCGTCAAGCAATGGATAGTTAGCTACTAATCCCCCGTCATAACAAGAGCTTCCATGGTGCTCATGGGCTCTAAAAAAGAATGGTATTGACATGCTGAAGCGTGCGCAAACGGCCGCTGGAGTATGCCTTTCCTGGCCGTCTGACGAGAATCGGACGATTGCAGCATCCGGTTGTGCGACGATTATTGTGAGATGCTTTCCGGTTTTTTGGGACAAACTCTCTAGAGTAATCTTTTTGCTTATCGGTTCATTTAGGATGTGAGCAAGTTCTTCAGAAATCCACTGGGTGAACCTGTCGCCTGAGTGCACATGGCCATATCTCCAAATTCTTAGCAGGGCCGGTCCCCGGCCGTCCAACAGTCTACGGAAATCCTGTCGCATTAGAATCTCCTTTAATTGGTCGGCATTGCATTCCGCGGCGAGAAAGAGGGCTGTGATTGCTCCGGCTGATGTGCCTACAAACCGGTTGAAACTATAGAATCGTTCGAGTTCGAAGAGTGCGCCAGCGAAAGCGAGGCCCCTTATGCCGCCGCCTTTCAGGACGAGGGTGTAGTGATCTCGGAAGAAGGCGCTGCTTGATTCCACAGACTCCGCGTCTAGATCATGCTCAGCCTTATGGTCAGAGGTACTACTCATGCTCTGTGCTCCACGAATTGGACAATGCGCACACCGCCCTTGCAATCCTAGCACATGTCGCGCAGATAGTGGCAGGCGGGTCAATGAATCTGGCAGACGTCCGTGAGCATGTAGCATTCTGGCGCGTGCAGGTTGGCGATTGTCTCCCGGCGTTGACTGGGATTGGAGGCACGCCTACTCCGCGATCTTGACGACGTCTTTCCCAGCGTCATGGAAGTCGGCATCCACGCTCTCCAACCAACCAACGTTGGCCTCCCGGATATTGGCGATCGCCTCATCGCGGGTATTACCTTGGGACAAGCAATCGGGCAGAGCCGGGACACGGGCCACCAGAAGGCCACCATCTCCCGGCTCTAGAACGACGCGAAACCTTAGACGGTTGCGCGGGTGCGCTGGATCACCTGCTCCAGGAAGGCACCGTTGGTCGGGGTCTTCTTGAGCAGCTTGATCAGTTGGTCCGTCGCGTCCACGGCGTTCTGCTGGTTAGCGATGATCCGGTGCAGCTGAATGACCGCCTCCAGCTCTTCCTTCGCAAACAGCTTTTCTTCGTGGCGGGTCGACGAACGCTTCACATCAATGGCCGGCCAGATGCGGCGCTCGGCGAGGTCGCGGTCGAGCACGATTTCGCTGTTGCCCGTGCCTTTGAACTCCTCAAAGATTGCGTCGTCCATCTTCGAACCGGTGTCCACCAGCGCGGAGGCGATGACGGTCAGCGAACCGCCTTCCTCAATGTTACGAGCCGAACCGAAGAACCGACGCGGACGGTACAAGGCCGAAGGATCAAGACCACCCGACAGCGTTCGACCCGACGGGTTGATTGTCAGGTTCGAAGCGCGGGAGAGTCGCGTGAGCGAGTCGAGCAGAATCACGACGTCGCGCCCGGCCTCAACAAGTCGCTTGGCTTGCTCAAGGCAAAGCTCAGCCACGCGCATGTGATTCTCAGGTGGCTCATCGAACGTCGAGGATATGACCTGGCCGCGGACGGAGCGGCGGAAATCGGTGACTTCTTCGGGGCGCTCATCGACCAGAAGCACCATGAGATAGCACTCGGGGTGGTTGGCGGTGATCGAGTTGGCGATGGTCTTGAGGATGGTCGTCTTACCGGCCTTGGGCGGGGAGACGATCAAGGACCGTTGGCCCTTTCCGATGGGTGCGATGAGATCGACAATTCGGGCGACGATGTTCTCGGAGACGGTCTCCATGATGATGCGCTCATCGGGGTGGAGAGGAGTCAGCTCATCGAAGTTCTTGCGGCGTTGCATCTCGGGCGAGGCGGTGCCGAGGCGGTTGACGCTCTCCACGCGAAGCATGCCCTGATACTTTTCACCCTCCTTGGGGGGCCGGACGAGTCCATAGACGGTGTCGCCCGAACGGAGATTGAACTTCTTCACCTGCGACTGCGAGACGTAAACGTCGCTGTTCGAAGGGACGTAGTTGTCGCGGCGCAGGAATCCCCAGCCGTCATTGAGGATTTCGAGAACTCCACGGGTGTAGATGCTGTCGGGATTGGTCTTCTCCAGGAGCGACTCGATCACTTCTTCGCGGGTGTTGCTCGCCGAGATTTTGGCGGCCTTAGCGGCCTTGGCGAGTTCGGCGACCGTCATCTGGTCGAAGTGGTTGTAATCGAGTTCGGGCAGGAGTTCGAGGTCCGAGGCATTGTCTACCTGGGGAAGGCCCTCGCGGCCCTTGGAGGGTCGGCGTCGCCGTCCGCCTCCGTCGTTTTTGCGCGGTCGAAACTGATGGGTCATAGTGCTCCAGAGGTATCAGGAGGATAAGAAGACAACCGAGCTCGAGCTCTGAGTGTGGATCAGGAGACGCTCTCGTCTTCGCGGAGGATCGCGATGTAAGGAAGGTTTCGATACCGTTCCTTGTCGTCTAGACCATATCCTACCACAAACTCATTCGGAATCTCGAATCCGATGTATTCAACGTGGGGGTCAACCTGCCGCGCTTCCGGTTTAGAGAGCAGAGCGGCGACCTTTAGACATTTCGGCCGTCGGGTGGCGAAGAGTTCCCGAAGGTGCTGAATCGTCAGCCCGGAGTCGATGATGTCTTCAATGACTATGACGTTTCGATCTTCCAAAGAGATGTCAAGGTCTTTGCGAATTTGCACGATTCCGCTGGTGGAGCGGCCGCCGTGCCAGCTGCTGACCTGGACGAAGTCAATCTCCACGTTCGGCCCGAGGCGGCGGGAAAGGTCGGCCAGAACGTAGAGGGACCCCTTCAGCACGCCGACCAACAACAGCGGCTCGTCGCCAAAGTCGCGCCGAATCTCGGCGGCAATCCGGTCGAGGGCATCGTTGATCTGGGCTTCGGTGACGATCGGCACAAGCATAGGGAACACGAACTATACCGCGCGCCCGGTGCGCTCGATGCCCTTCTGAATCAACACGAATAGCAGGAGCAAACCTCCGATGACGATCTTCGACCACCAACTGCTGAGCGTGCCCTGGAACGTGATCGCCGTCTGAATGATGCCGAGCGTGATGACCCCGAACAAGGTTCCCACCACCGATCCATAGCCACCCGACAGGAGTGTGCCGCCAATGACGACGGCGGCGATGGCATCGAGTTCGAGACCCGTCCCCGAGAGCGCATTGCCCGAGGACGTGTACGTCGCAAACAGCACACCGCCCAACCCGGCGCACAGGCCACTGAGTCCGTACACCCGGATGAGCGTGGCGGTGACGGGCAAGCCCATCGTGCCGACCGAGGTTGGGTTACCGCCGATCGCGTACACCGTCCGCCCAAAGCGCGTTTGGCGAGCGAGAAAGATGCCCACCACGACGAATAGGACGAAGACAATGCCGTTCCAGGTGAGCGTCACGCCCTTGCCGAAGCGAATCCCCTCGCTGGCGAGCGTCGACACCCAGGGGTGATCGATCTGAACCGACTCGCGGCTGATCGCGAGCGCCACGCCCCGCGCAAAGAACAACCCGCCTAGCGTTACAAGGAACGGCGCGAGCTTGAATCGCGCGATGAGGAACCCCTGAACCAGCCCCAAGCCGAGGCCGAATCCCGCACCCGCCGCCATGGCCACGAGCGGTTGAGACCCCGAGCGGTGAATCAGCATCGCAGTGAGGATGCTCGACGCGCCCGCCACACTGCCCACGGAAAGGTCGATGCCGCCCGTGATGATCACAAACGTCAACCCCACCGCGATCACGCCTAGGAAGGCGTTGTCATCGAGGAAGTTGACCGCGACGCGCAGCGAGAAGAACCCTGGGAACGTGAGACCCGCCGCGACATAGAGCAGCAGACACACCGTGATCGTCGCGATGAGCGGCAGCCGTTCCTTGGTCCAGAGCGCCCTCACGTGACCACCTTCCGCCGCTTGATCATCTCATGGAACGCGGGGGCTTGGAGCAAACAGACGGCGACGACGACGAGTGCCTTGAGGACGAGGGTGATCTCGGTGCCGATCCCGCGGGTGAGGATCGTAGTTGTGACCGTCTGCATCAAGACTGCCCCAATGAGCGCACCGACCAAGCTGAAGCGCCCACCGGTCATGGCGGTGCCGCCAACCGCGACGGCGAGGATGGCGTCGAGCTCCATATAGAGGCCGGCGTTGTTCGCGTCGGCAGCCTTGATGTTGGAAGCCGCGATGACGCCCGCAATCCCCGCGCACAGACCGGACAAGCCGTAAACGACAAGCCTCAGGGTTCGACCGTCGATCCCCACATAACGCGCCGCGGTCGGATTGTCGCCGCTGGCTTCGATAAACAGCCCAAGGGCCGTGAGCCGGGTAAGCGCGCCAAATCCGAGGGCCAGAATCGCGGCAATCCAGATGGGGTTTGGAATGCCGACGGTCGTCCCGATCGCGAACTGGGCGAAGGCTTCGCTGGGGACGGTGATGATCTGGCCATTGGTCAGGAGTTGGGCCACCCCCCGCCCCGCCACCATCAAGAGCAAGGTGGCCACGATCGGCTGGATCCGGAAGAACCCCACGAGCAAGCCGTTGAACAGTCCGCAAAGCACTCCCGCCGCAATCGCTAGGGCGGCGGCTACCCCAACCGATTGGGGCCCTAACGCGCGCATGACGAACCCGTCGGGCTGGACGACCAGCCCCGCGGCCACTGCGCCTGAAATCGCCATCACGGCACCGACCGAAAGGTCAACACCGCCGGTGGCAATGACCAGCGCCATGCCGAGCGCCAACAAAGCCGCAGGGGCCGCCCGGTTGAGGATATCGATGAGCGAGCCGTAAAGTCGCCCGTCGCGGACTTCGATGCTGAAGAAGCCGGGCGTGAAGATCAGGTTGAGCAGCAGCACCACGCCGAGTAGCGCTAACGCGACCATCCAAGGACGGCGGGTCATCGCTCGCCCTCGGCGATCTGGTCGAGGATGCTGCGCTCGTCGAGCCGATCCGCAAAGCCCAACATGCGCCGGTCGCGCAGGATGGCGACCTGCGTGCTGCTATGGACGACTTCGCTGAGCTCGGAGCTGACGAGCACGAACGCCATCCCGCCTTGCCGGAGCGACTCGACCAGATTGGTGATTTCGAACTTGGCCCCCACGTCGATGCCGCGGGTGGGTTCGTCGAGGAGCAGGAGCTTTGGCCGTGCGATCAGCCAACGGGCCAGAAGTGCCTTCTGCTGGTTGCCGCCGCTGAGGTTTCCGATACTGCGGTCGAGATCGGGTGTGGCGATTCGGAGTTCTTCCTTCTTAGCCTCGGCATCGCCGGTAGCTGGCAGTCGGTGAAACCACCCGCTCTGGACCTGAGCCACGATGAGCATGTTCTCGCGAACGCTGAGGGTCGGGAAGATGCCTTCGGCTTTGCGTTCCTCGGGCGACATACCCACTCCGATGCGCATCGCCTTTCGCGGCGTGAGCTTTACGGATTGGCCCAGCAGATTGATGCGGCCCGAATCAGGTCGGTCGATCCCAAAGAGGAGGCGTAACGTCTCTGTGCGGCCTGAGCCCAGCAGTCCCGCCAAACCGAGCACCTCGCCCTGGCGAACTTCAAACTGCAAGCCAGTCACGGAGTGTTGTCGTCCGAGATCCTGAACTGAAAGCAGAAGCTCGCCGGCGTCGGACGCCTGCGGTCGCTCGCTGGGCTCTTCATTGGGCGCATCGCGGCCGATCATCAGGGAGACCAGCGCCCGCTTGGGCATCGCGCCGGGGGTGTCACAGCCCACTTTGTGGCCGTTGCGCAGCACGGAGATCCGGTCAGCGATGGCGTACACCTCATCAAGGAAGTGGGTGACATAGATGATGCCGAGCCCCTGCTCCTTGAGGCGGCGGATGACGCCGAACAGGTTATCGACCTCGTCGCGATCAAGGCTGGCGGTCGGCTCATCGAGCACGAGGAGTCGGGCGTCAATATCGAGCGCCCTGGCGATCGCGGTGAGGTGCTGGATGGCGGGGGAGCACGACCCGACCGGGCGGTTGATGTCCAGCGAGAGACCGAGCCTCCTTAAGGCGCGGGTCGCTCGTTCGCGCACTTCGCGCCAACGAATGCCCATCGGTCCCATCGGCTCTCGTCCGATCACGATGTTCTCGGCGATCGACAGGTTGGGCGCGAGATTCAGTTCTTGGTAGACGGCACTGATGCCGATGCGGGCGGCGTCTTGAGTTGATCGCGGACTGATGATCTGGTCTCGGAAAAGGAGCTCGCCCCTGTCGGCGGAGTAAACGCCGGTCAACACCTTCAGGAGCGTGCTCTTGCCAGCGCCATTCTCACCCATGAGGGCGTGAACTTCGCCTTCCGCAACGTCGAAATCCACCCCTTGCAAGGCCAGCACGCCCGGAAACGACTTGACGATTCCGGACATGCTGAGCAGCGCGGGCGTTGAGCTAGTCTTCAACTTCGGTGACTTGCCATTCGTGGATGCCGACCGACCAGTTGGGCTGGAGTTTCATCACCAGGCGGAGGGCGCTCGTGGTCACCGGCTCGAACTTCACTTCGTGGAACTTGTCCAGGCCGACCGCATAGGAATCGGAGGTCTTGACCGGCTTCCACGACGCCCCGTCGAGATACTGAAGCTCCCAGCTGACCGGCGGGCGGCACTCGCCGAATCCCGTGTCGTCGAACCAGTAGACCGTAGCGCTGCTAAAGGTTCGGGAAGACTTC
>CAZPHD010000059.1:0-17935 GCA_964586225.1 uncultured Fimbriimonadaceae bacterium | reverse complement strand
CTTCGGCGATGATCTCGGCCTCGCTGTCCGGATCGTACTCCTGCTCGTGGACGGTTCTTGTACCTCGGGCGTCCGTCAGGTCCACCCGTAGGCGAATGCGAGTCTCGAGCCCCATCATCGGGACCTTGATCGTGTATTGATACTTCGTCCTCGCATCGCGTTCTTGTTCGGGAGTGCGCTTGTCGGTAGCAACTTTGACCTTGAGCTTGCCGGTCCTCGGCAACTTCTGCTTGGGCAGAGGATCTTGGCTAAGAATCGTGCCCGGCTTGGCCCGTGAATCTTGGACAAGCTCGATCTGCTCGTCGAGCTCAAGGTCAAGACTGCCCAGCATCGTCTTCGCCTGGTCCACGGTGATGCCTCGCACATCGGGAACGTCAACGAACTTGCTCCCCACGCTGACCGTCACCGATACACTCGACCCCTCGTACACCTTCTCATTGGGGGGTGGATTCTGGTCGAGCACTTGGTCTTTCGGCACTTGCTCGTGGGCCATCCGACGTCCGATGCGCATCTTGAGTCCCAATCCTTCAAGGCGCGATAATGACTCGGTTACGGTGAGTCGTGAGAGATCGGGAACCGTCACCGTCGCTGGCTTTTGCAAGTTGAATACCATCCACGCAACCACCATGAGCACAAGCAATCCGGCAAAGAACGCAATGAGGCTCTTGAACCAGCCAGGGATGTCTCCCGAGTCGGGCTCCACATAATCATCGTCATCCTTCGGCTCGTCGCGGATGGCGGACATTTTCGGAGCCACGGCGACGGGGGGTGCAGGCTTTGTTTCCTCTCGAATGGGCCAGGTGAGGGTTCGCCCAAACCGAAGTGCATCCTGAAGGATTCGTAGGTCGCTCACCAAGTCGCTCGCATCAGCGTAGCGTTCCTCCGGCGATTTCGACATCGCCTTCTTGATAATCTCGGCTAAAACGGTTGGCACGGACGGGTTCATCATCCGCACGTTCGGCACGGCGTCCGTCGAATGCTTCAGCGCCATTGCCACTGGTGTCTCCGCGTAGAACGGATACCGCCCGCTGAGCATCTCGTAGAGCAAGACTCCAACCGCATAGACGTCAGATCGCGGCGTTGGCATGCCTCCGGAACCGATTTCCGGGGCAAGGTACGGAGCCATGAGGGGGAGCATAGCCATGCCCGCCGTGTTGCTTGAGGAGTACGACCGCCAGACGCCAGCCATCTGGAGCTTCAGCTCGCCTTCAGGACCCGTAACGACCGTGTGCGAGCCAACGTCACCATGTACGAAACCGGCCGAATGAAGCGACTGGAGCGCTTCTGAGACCGCGATCGCAAGCTCAACCGCCACCGGAACCGAAAGCGTGCCGAGTTTGCGCAACCGGTCCACCAGCACGGTTCCCTTGGCGTGTTCGCTGACAAGGAAGGGCCCGTCGTTGCCCTCATCCAGCCCAAACATCCGCTCCAGACCCACGGACTGCACGCTGGCAAGTTGGGATACGACGTCCCGAAGTTTGGCGAGAAACTCGGCCTCACGCGCATACGGCTCCTTTAGGATTCGAATGCCGACATCTCGACCGTGGAGCTTGTCACGAGCCGCAAAGCTGTGAAACAGGGGGCCCTCGCCCAGATCATGGGTGAGTTCGAATCGGCCCCGCAAGACGGTGCCGATCATGTCGGCTCCTTAGGTTCCGGCAAAATCGCCAGCACTAGGGTGGCTAGCACCAGGATCGCGGCGAGCAATCGAACGGGCGGTTGATCAAGCTGGGCTGCAACCGCTGAAGCGTTGCCCTGGGTTGCCGCAAACTGGCTCAGAAGGTATCCGCCGCCCAACATGACGATGGCGACCCCAACCACCAAATCCCGCGCTCGCTTCATAAGGCCTCTAGAAATGCCGCAACATCGGACTCGGCAATGCCAGTCACGAGTTTACACCGCCCAAGTTCGGTCAAGAGACTAAAGCCCAAACCCGCCGCATCATTCTTCTTGTCCAGGCGAATCGCTTCAAGAAGCGCCCGATTTCGCCAACCATCGTAGGCCGTGGGCAGACCCGCTTCCTTAAGATAGTGTTCGATGAGGTCAGCCGTTCCGGCGGGCGTAATCCCCAACCGCTCACCCAAGCGCGCTTCGGCAACCATGCCGATAGCGATGGCCTCGCCGTGCAAATAGGTTTCATATCTATGGACGGCCTCGATCGCGTGGCCCAACGTGTGACCGAAGTTAAGGATGGCGCGGAGCCCCGTTCGATCAAACTCGTCCGCCTGCACGACCTCGGCTTTGATCTCGACGCACCGCTGGATGGTCTTTGCCAAGTCGGCCGTCATTGAGAGAAGCGCCGGATCGCGGATGAAGGCCGTCTTGAGCACCTCGGCCATTCCATTCTTCACTTGCCGGGCCGGTAGCGTCGTCAGGAAGTCGGGAGCAATCTTGACCTCGACGGGCGGCCAGAACGCGCCCACGAGGTTCTTGCCCTGGGGTAGATCAAGGCCAACCTTTCCGCCGACTGATGAATCCACCATTGCGAGCAAGGTCGTCGGAACTTGAATGAAGTCGACCCCACGCAGGTAGGTCGACGCGACGAATCCAACCAGGTCGCCGACGACTCCGCCCCCGACAGCCGTAAGGCGAGTGCCTCGCCTCGCACCTCGCTCCGCGAGTTCGTGAAGCACGCGCTCGTACTGAGATAGCGACTTTGAAGCCTCGCCTGCGGGCACTACAATCGGGTCGCGTTCTGACAGCGACGGCCATGCGGCCAAGACGTTCGAGTCGACGATGACGACCCCGCTCAAGTCAAGAGCTTCAAAGGTTGTAAAGTTGATCGGATAACTGCCTCGGCTGTGGGAGATGATCATCGTCGGGCCTCAAGCACCTCAAGCACCATGCGCGCCGCCGGCTCAGCGGTTGCCGACCCCAACTGCACAGTCAAATCGGCCTTCTCATAGAGTGGGCGACGCGCGTCGAGAATGTCGCGAATGCGCCCTTCGACATCCTCGGTCTGGAGTAGCGGTCTTGGCTTGCGACTCTGTTTGAGGCGCGCGGTCAGAACATCGAGCGGGACATCGAGAAAGATCGTTGTTCCTAGAGTGCGCATGATCTGCCAGTTTTGCTCGCGGAGGACAATCCCGCCACCGGTCGAAACAACTTGGGCCTCTCGGTTCAGCCCCTTCAGGATGGACGTTTCGTGATCGCGGAACGTCTGTTCGCCGTAGAGCTTGAAGATCTGAGGCACGGGCCGACCAAAGCGCTCAACGAGGAGTCGATCCGTATCATAGAACGGGCGGTTAGCGAGTTCAGCGAGGATGCGGCCAACCGTAGACTTGCCCACGCCCATCATTCCCACCAAAATCCACGCTGCTGATTCCATGTGTTTTACAGGACGATGGCGGCGAGAGGGTTGCTCTCGCCGCCATCCAGATACCTCGGGTAAGGAGGTTGTTATGCCCTACGGCCCGATGCCGCCGCCGTCATCTTCTTCCATGATCGTCGGAGTCACAAAGATCATGAGTTCGGAGAAGTTCTTTTCCCGCGTGGTCGACCGGAAGAACTGGCCGATGACCGGCAGATCTCCGAGGACCGGGAATTTCGACTGCGTGCCGTTGTCCGACTTATTCGTGAATCCAGCAAGCGCGATCGTGTCGCCGCTCTTAACACGAGCGACCACGGCGATCTGCTGGAACGACGTGTCCGGGAACTCGTTGCCGTCCGCGTCTCGGCGGAACTGGCCGAGCTGCTGGATCGACGGAGTCAGGAACATCGTGACCGTGCCATCGTTGTTGATGCGCGGGCGAAGGGCCAACTGCGTGCCAACGGTGAGCTGGAGCGGGTTCGTGGTCCGGATAACCTGACCGTTACCGATGCTCGTCACCAACGACTGGAAGATGACCGTGTTAACGCCTTGCGATACGAATGCAGGCTGATTGTTCAGGGTTCGAACCACGGGCGAGGCCACCACGCGACCATGGCCATCCTGAAGGAGGGCTCGGAGGCGGGTTGCGAAGTTGCCCGACTGCCAACTCAGGAAGATTGGGTCACCGCTGCGGGCAAACGTTCCCGGTGTGTTACCCGCGAACAGCGTGCCACGACTGTAGAGCCAGTCAAATCCAAGCGACTTGGAAAGGCTGGTCGTGGTCGTAATGAATTCGACCTTAACCGTCACCTGTCGCGGAGCCACATCGAATTCTGAGATCGCCTGAACGAGCTGCTGATACTCCGACTCGGTCGCCTGAACGATGATCGAGTTGGTGTTCGGGTCAAACGTGATGTAGGTGATACCCGCCGGAATGAGGCCGCCCGAAGACAGCGTCTGACCGCCTTGCTGACCGCCGCCGAAGCCGCCGCCGCCCTGGCCACCGCCACCGCCGAAACCACCACCGCCCTGACCACCGCCAGCGCCGCCGCCACCGCCGAAGCTCGGGCCACCACCGCCACCAAACTGGCCTGCGGCTTCACCCGGCAAGAGAACGCCATTGGAGTTCTCACCGCGGTTGACGATCGGCCGCGTGTTGTTCGTGCCGACCGGGCTGAACGTCGAACGACGATCGCCCTCGTCGAGCATATAGACGGGCGTGCTGCCCGTCAGCGTGCCTCGATTGAGGCTTGTGACGTCCTTGAAACGATTGATTTCAAGGAAGCCGCGAAGGGGATCCGAAACGATACCCACGGTCATCTGCTCAAAGACATCTTGGGCGTCGGCATTCTTCATCACGACGCGATAGATCTTCCGAGCCGCAGCTACCGGTGCGGTAACCACGGGCGCGGTGTCAACCGGTTTGGTGACCGGCGCCTTTCGCGAGATGATGTAGACACCGTTGTCGTCCTTACGGGCGTAGACGCCTGCGGCCGAGCAGATGTACTTGAGCGCTTCTTCAGCGGTGACCCGCGGAAGATTCAAAGTGATCTTGGGATAGGGCTCCTCGCTCGGTTCGAACATGATTGCCATCCCGGTCTCTTTCATCAGAACCTGAATCGCCGCCTTCATGTCGGCGTCTCTCAAGTTCAGATCAACGCGGACCTCGTCGGGGGCGCCCTGTGCGAGCGCCACCGGCGTGGCCGCAAGACCGGCGACTGCGATCACCGTCGCGAGTGCCATCCGTGTCCAAGTCTTACGCATACTAACTCCTTACCCTCGTATCCAAGTCAATCGTGCGGGATTTCTTAGAAACCGCCGCTGGAACCGCCGCCGCCGCCACCGCGACCGCCGAAGCCGCCGCCGCCGAAGCCGCCGCCGCCGAAGCCACCGTTGCCGCCGCCAAAGCCGCCGTTACCACCACCAAAGCCGCCGCCGCCGAAGCCGCCGCCGCCGAAGCCGCCTTGGCCGCCGCCACCGAAGCCACCCTGACCGAAGCGGAAGCCGCCAATCGAGAGGGCCGAGACTTCAGGGCCCGCTCCAAATCCCATTTCGCCGCGCAACAGCATGTAAACATACTGCGGGTCGGCGTGCTGAATGTTGATTCGGTAGAGACGCTTCTGGTCCGTCGTGGGAATCTGGTCCGTGGGGATGCCAGAACCGCTACCGGTGTCGACATTCTGCTCCTTCTTGATGATGTTGTAGGCTCCCGCCTCAACGCGCCAAGTGGCATCCACCTGGTTGAGCACGTTGCGCAGAACCGTGTCGAGCGGCATGTTCTTCATGCTGATCGTAACGGTGCCCTGAACGTCCTGAGCGATTGTGTAGTTGGTCACCCCGGCATCCTTGAACACGGCGCGGATCACATCGCGAACCGGCGCGTCTTGGAAGTCAATTGAGGCGATAACCTTATTGCCCTGGTCGTTCTGAGCAAGCGCGACTGGAGCCGCCGCCACGAGGGCGATGCTTGCCAGTACACCAAACAGAACCTTGATTTTGCTGATCATATTCGGATCCTCCGAAAACATTGAAGCCTAAGCTTGCAAAGCGTTACCGTTATTTTAGCCGCTAATCCGGCGTAGCTCCTCGCCCTCCGCCAGCTCGACCGCCAGCTCCGCGATTCTGACCACCGCCCTGACCCTCGTCTTGACCCTGGCCACCACCACCTTGATTCGGGTTCGTCACCGCCCCTCCATCATCAGGCTGAAGACGCACGACCACGTACTGCGGTCGCTTTCGACTGCTGGGATCACGGCGAAGAATGGCCTTTTCCTCGTCAATCGATTGCACAGTCCATTCAGTGCCTTCTAACTTCTGGCCCGGGCGAATCAGCAGCAGCGGACCTCCCGTGCCCATGTCGATGAGCGCTGTAATACTGTCGCCCAAAATGATGCCGGCGAGCCTTCGCGAAGGTTGAGGTTCAGTTTCAAACACCTCTTGGACGGGAACCGGCACTTCGGCGATCTGGCGATAGAAGCCACCCGTGTCAAACATTCGAGCGGCGAACTGAGCGCGATCGTAGGCAATCTCGTACGAGCGCAGCGAGAACGGGTCGGGGCGCACCGAGAACTGTTGAGCGCTAGCATCGGCAATCAACTTCGTCGCATCGCCCGGGTTAAGTTTTATGCCCGCCTCCGCTTGCGGAACGAACGCCGCATCGCTAACCGTGCCTTGCGGCGCCGCGCCGATTGGGGTTGTGGGATCAGGCCCGCAACCGACAGCGGCAAGCGACATCGCCACGATCGCAAAGGTGAAGTTACGCATCGAAGTCATCGTTCTTACCTGCATTATCGGCCCCCGCCTCGGCCATTGCCACCTTGACCACCGGTCGCTCCGCCTGCTGTTGAAGCACCACCTTCAGGAACAGTAGGATAGACCTCGTTTCCGCGGATGTATCCAACCATGGACAAGCTGTAGGTGCCCGTGAGCACCGGCGCCGTACCCGTGAGAGAAAGACCGCTGGCGACGGCCAGATAGTTCGGCATGGAAGACCATGCACGAACGTTTTCCATGATCTGCGCATACGTGCCGCGAACGGTAATCGTGCCAAAGTCAAAGATGACAACCGGGAATGGAATTGCCGGATAGTTAAAGTAGTTGGCAACCACCGTGGATCCATTCTGGTCAGGCATCGGAACCCGTGGACCCGTGCCGACGATTTCGACCCCGCCATGCTTAACCTGCCGGTTGACAGCGGTCTGGATGCTGTCGCGGAACTTCTTCGCATCAACAACAAGTTGCCACGCGTTGACACCCATGTCAATGCCACCCGTCGCCAGCGAGTTACTAGGCGTGCGTGCGGCCACAACCTCTTGCCAATCGTCGGCCTTATCCTGGACCATCTGCTTGGCCTTTTCAAGGCGCTTTTGGGCAGAGGGCAACTTGGCGGCCTCGGCCTCAGTCTGGTCAGCAACCGTCTTGTGAAGCCCGGCGTCCCTCGTGTTGGGAAGGTATTCCCGGAGCCCGAAACCAACGAAGACCAGCGCGAGCGCGAATCCGATACTCAATGCGGGGGCAGCACCCATTTTCATGTTAGTCTCCTTGACCTCCGCCGTCGTTCTGGCTCGTGTTTGGACCCGACGGGTTGGGGCGCGGCTGGTTCGCGGTCGTAGGTTGACCCGGTTGACCGGCGGCCGGAGCGCTTCCCCACAATCCTGCCGACTCAGACAAGGTCTGGCGAGGATTCGGCGTCATGATGTTCTTACCCGTGATGACTACCGCGACGGTGACCGTCGACTGTGTCGGCATTGCGCCTCGAACCATCGGCGTGTCACTGGTACCAAAGCCGCCAGCATTCTCAAATCCAGTCACCCGTGCATTGGCGATCTGCTGATCGAGGCGATCATGGGGATCATCCACAATTCGCGGGGCGCCCGGTTTGACGGTTCGACCCACTTGATCTTCTGTGATGAGACCCGGAACCCCCGGATCGGTCAGCTGGAAGCCAGAGCGAGATACCGCTGTGGCTCCCGGAATGCGGAGCAGCGCCAGCATCAAATCTGCATACTCCTGAAAACTTGTCAGGTAACCCGTCATCGTCACCGTGCATGAATCAGGCCCGTTGGGCACGGACGAGAGGGCGCTGATGCGATAGAAGTCAGGAATGTACTTCCTCACTTCGTCGTACAGGTCCGGATACACGGTGTTGTGCTTGTTCATGGCATCCGCAAGGTTGATGTTGAGAATCAGACCCCGGTTCTCCTGAATCACCGCGTCGGCGCGTTTCGATGTCGCGACCGCCTTTGTTGCGTTTCCACGCGCAGCTGCGATTCGGTCCTTCTGGTCCTGCAGTTCCTGTCGCGACGTGCGGATCATCCACATCATCGCGGCAAGTGCGCCAAGCGCAATCAGGGCCGAGAGAACGAACGCGAATCGTCCCTGCTTTTCCTTCGACACATAGGTCGGGAGTAGGTTGAGTTTCATCCGTGTTCCCTAATCAAACAAGATATGCAGACCGTTGCCGACAGCGACCGTAAACTCGGTGCGATGGGCATCTACGAAAGCCATGTCGGCCCGCTTTGCGTTGACATTCAGACGCCGTAGAGGGTCCAAAGCGTCACACGGAATGCCGAGAGCATTGCTAAGAAACTTGGGGAGACCTCGGAGTTGGCTGCCCCCACCGGCGACCACGATGTGGTTCACATCGCCGCCGCGATTTCGGAAATAGTCGATGGATCGGCGAATCTCCGCGACAAACTCGTCAAGCTCATTGGTCAACGCCGAGTTGACCCGTTGTGTTTCCGGATCGCCAGACGGAATCGGGGACGAATCGGCGACCGGCTCTGGAGCGACCTCTTCTGGTGCCGCATCGGCCGGTGCCGCCATGGGTTCATCGGCAAATGGATTGTAGGGAACGAACTCTTGAGTTGCCCCGTCCATCGGTGCCGCAAACGGATTGCTGAATGCACTAGCAGCGATCGCCATGGAGCTGACATCCGCTTTGGCAAGCTTCTTCTCCTCAGCCTCCATCATGCTCACATCAAGGCTGTCGGCAATGGCGCGCGTGAAGTTCTCGCCACCTACCGGCACCTGGCGCGGCATGAGCAACTTGCCATTCTTGTAAATGTTGATTGAAGTTGTCTTGTGACCAACCTCAACGACGCAGATCGTTTGATCGTGGAAAAGGTCGTCGTAACCCGTGGTCAGGGTGCGAGCCAAGCCAAGCGGCTCCACGTCAATGGCGTGGGTGGCCTTACCTGCCTTCTTCACGCAATCCATGACCGTATCAATCGCGGACTGCGGAGCAATCGCGAGAACGACGTCCATGTTTGCTGAGTTCGGATCGTCGTCACCCAGCGGCTTGAAATCGCTAACGACCGTGCTCTCGGCGAACGGAATGTTGCGGTTGATTTCCCACTGCATGTGCTCCTTGAGCTCGTTCGAGTTCATTCGAGGCACTTCCAGGGTGCGAACCAGCACCGAAGCCGAGCCGGCAATCGAAACGACCGCCGCACTAGACGACGCGCCCGATTCTCCGATAGCTTGCTTGATCGCGGCCCCCACCGCATCTGGGTTGAAAACGCCGGTCTGATCAACGGCACCCTCCGGAGTGTCCACGATTGCGAGTGCGGTCACTACCGCGTCGCGACCCTGGGCCTTCACTTCGGCTACCTTGATCTTCCGACTTCCAATGTCGATCCCGAGAACGCTGCTCAGTTTCTTCGCCATGACGTGTCCTGCTTCCCTGGCCAGGAGCTTCCTATCTTATCACCGTTTGACCTTTCGAGTCAACGGCAACGACCCCTCTGTCGGATTCAAGACGGACCAGCCGCCTCGTATCGTTCGCAGGGTTCGTTAGAAATTCAGCTCCACGTAACAATACCAGCCCCAAACCGTGTTCTGTCCAGTCTAACGCAACTTGGGCCCCCAATGTTGGGGGCCCAAGTGTATCAGGTTCGCCGCCTAGTTGCTTGCGCGAGGCGTAAAGCGCGGCGAAAGGGTCTGGAAGTACACATCGGGCGAGCCGCCGCGTGTGCTGGTCCAGAAGAGCCAATAGAGACCCGGTCTACGCGCCGCCAGGGTTCCCTCGAACGGATCGAGCACCGTGGTCAACTGCAGCTCGTTCGCCGCCTGGTCAATCGGGATCGGAGCTTCATTTCGCTCGGACAACAACACCGTTGTGTATGGAGTGGCGGGGAATGCCACCGGGTTGCCAGCGTCGTCGAAGCCTGTATAGGCTACCGTGATGTTACGGTTCTCGTCGGCCGCCGAGAAGTACAGGCGGCCGTTAGCCGGGTCAACCTGATAGAAGCCCGTCGCCCCCGTTACGACCAAGTTTACGATCGATCCATTGGGATTGGTCGCAATCGCGGTCGGAAGCTGGACGCCTGCTCGAACCGTCTGCATGTACGGTCGCGCGGTCTGGTTGCCGGTCGCTGCGCGTGTGTACGTAAAGATGAATCGCCCAGGTCGCACCTGATCCGCCATCGTCGCGGCTCCATTCGCCGAGTTGGCCCAGTAGCTGAGTTCGCCAACGAGCCGGTTGTCGAACATCAATGACGGGCTGCTGTAGGCTGCACCACCCGCACTCACTTTGAGGAAGCGCGGCTGATAGGTGAGGAACAACTGCCCGCCCCGAGCCGGCAACGTGTTAGCGAGGCGAACCGTGCCCAGATTCGGGTCCAAGTAGGCCTTGCCGCCGAGCGTCGTGTCAAAGGAAACGATGCCCGTCTGGTCATCTTGTCGCCGTGTGTTAGGCACTTCAATATCGGTCAGGGGACCGCCATTGAGCCGATACCGGAGTTGGATCGTGCCGCGTCGGTTCCAGGTCACGCCACTGGAGCGGTAAGTGCCTACTTCGCGATCGGCAACGAGGAACTCATTGTTGATGACCGGGAAGAACTGGAGCCCGGTGGCCAAGCCAAGCCCGCTGGCCGACATTCGACCGAGGTAGATATCGGCGGTGGGTTGGTTGCGCAACTTACCGGCGAACGTCAGTTCAATGATGTTCGTGCCCGTCACCGGCCCCGGAGCTCCCGTGTGGCGATAAATGCGCCCGATCGCGTGGGGTGCGCCCACGTTTTCAAATCCAGGTCCCACATCGATCACCTGCGTCGGACCCCACGTGTTACCGTCGGTCGTCGCGTAGTGGAGCGACGATTGGCCGGTTCCGGATTGAGCCCAGAAGACGGTGGCACTTGCGTTGGCTTGCACGATTGACGGCTTACCCTTGGGCATCGTCGTGTCATTCGGATTACCCACGGGATTCGTGAGCGCCACCGAGCCGTTGCCGGCGACGGTCATGCGAGAAACGAAGAGCCGATTGTCGCCATAGCGCTCGCCCGGACCCTGTTTCTGCGCCGTGCCGACGAACGCCATCATGGTCGTTGGGAAAGCGAACCCGTTGAACGGATTCACCGGCCCTCGTGCGGGCAATGCCGGGCTATGGAACTTCATCGTGCCCGGGACCACCGGGTCGCCGGGGAATAGGGTCGCGGGCGGCAGGGCCGGATATTCGGCAACGTTCTGTCGCCACCATCGGCCATTGGGCCACGCCGAGGTGTCCGCAGGCGTGAAGTTGTTCAGTTCGCGCAGCGGGTGCGCCGAACCACCGCCAGGAGTTGTGCCGGTCAGGCTGGCCACGTAGAGACGGAACTCAGGATTATCCTCGGCAACCAACGGTTGCGTCTTGTTGAATCCGGTGCCACCACCTTGGCCGAAGCGATCCGAACTGAAGACCGTCACCACGTGGCCTGCAGGCGTCCGCATCGCGGCCGGTTGCGAGTTGCCCAGTTGGTATGACTCGTTGCCCACAGTGGTCGTGGTCAGGCTGTCGATCATCGGCGCCGTTCGCGGCGTGAAGTTGTTGGTCAGCCGCGTTTCGCGAACCTGACCGGTCACGGTCACGGTCGGATCGGCATAGTTCTCAAGCCCGATGTTCGAGCCATCCAGCAAGAAGCTCTCATCGTTGTTCGAGTCTTCGATAATCCGAACGATCGATGAAAGCCGCGTCGACGGGAAGCCCAGCGGAATCGAAATGCCGATTCGAGGACCCTTCACCAAGACTTCACGAGCGATGTCGGGGAATCCGCCGATGCCAGGAATGAACAACGGACCTGCTGTCGCATTGATGTTCGCATTATCGCGAACGACGGGGATGTCCGTGAAGGTCGTACCGCTCGTATCGCCGACTCGTGCCTTGGGCAGGATCGGCACGGGCGTCAGCGAGAACTGCTGATCAAACGTAGCGTGCAGGTTGAGGCTGCTGTTGAGCCAGGTGAGCTCATGATCGTTTGCGCTGAAGATCTCCCACGGATTCAGGCCCGCGCCGTAGTCGAAGTATTTGGCCAACCGCAGATTGATCAGGTTGACGTTGCCCTCGTTGCGGATCGTGATGGGCTTGAAGATATCCGTGTACGGATAGGCACCGCGATCAAAGGCCGAACCGAGCGGAACCGTCGGCGTCGGGAACGGCGTGAAGTTGGTGCCTGAAGTCGGCGCACTGGGGCTGTAGCCTGTGCCCGAAGCAAGGCTGCCAAAGTCCACGGTTGGCGTTTCGACGAGGAACGAGTTGTCGACGGCGACACTCGTGCCGAGCCAGAATGCCCGGAAAGCCTCGCGACGTCCGCCACCGCGGGTCAGCGTGCCGCTACCGTCGCTGTCGACGAAGACGTTCATGCGCCCGTAGTAGCCCGCATCAACGCCTACGTTGGCCGAATCCAGCGCCAGGGTTCGGTTCGGCGGCTGGAAGCGCGGAACTTCGACCGTGAGGCTGAGCTCGGTCAGTGAGAGGTTGCGCGTCGGGAACGGCAAAGCGTTCTCATCAACGTTGGTCGGCGGATTCAACGAGATCGGGCCAAACACCGGGTTCTCGGCCGCGCCGAAGAGATCCTTGACCACCTTGATGCGCTCTTCTTCCATGTCGGGATACGACAAGCTCGTGTTCGGGAAGTTCTCGGGGTAATCCTCGAGTCCCTTACCGGTCGCATAGAAGGCCGCATAGAACGGGATATCGATGATGCGTTTGGTGACCGCTCCGATGCCGCCTTGCCAAGCGAGGCTGTTGCGGTTAAAGCGGATGTTGTCGACGCCACGCGTTGGGCCGCGCAGAAGCGTCATCAAACTCGTGTCAATCAGGTTGACAATCGTGTTGCCCGACTGAGCATGCGAGACGACTCCCGTAGTCGCCGTAAGGCGATCTTCGCGGGCCGCGGTTGCGGCAATGTTCGGCGATCCATTGATGATCCGACCGGCTTCGCTCGGGTCAACCGCATTGCCGATCTGGCGGAGCGGGTCTCCCGCGACGATCGCAAGACCGATCGGGTTCGAGATTCCGAACTCACGTCGGCTGTTCGCGGGGTTCAGGCCCACGTTCACCTGGCGCGAAGGATCGGTGAGACCCGAAGTTGTGACCGAAACCGACACGTTGGCGAGGCCAGGCGGCAACGCGTTGCTGCCGCTGCCCTGAATCGGGAAGGCAAGAATCGCATAGCCATCGAGACGCGTGCTACCGTCGGCACCCAGCGGAGCCGTTGCGGGATCGCGGAACTGACGCACTTCGACCGAAAGGTTGCGGAAGGCCGCACCTTCTACGCTGAACTGGTAGTTCACGACGGGCGGCGGCACCGTGTCCGAGTTCTGGGTGTTGACCGTCAGATACGGCAGGTCATAAACCAGCACGTACAGATACTCACCCCAATCGAACTGCCTTCGCGTGATGAGGGTCGCTGGGTTCGTCGCCTGGGCGTACGAATAGTGATTGGCATCGGCTTGGGCAAGGCGCAGACGCTGGAACGTCTCCTTCGTCACAAACGCCACGCGGGCGTTGCGGAAGTTCTCGACGTTCGGGTCCGAGTCGTTGTTCTCAACGATCGTCTGTTCACCTGGGCCGTCAATGTCATTGCCAAATCCATCGCCATCGTTGTTGAAGGCGTAGACATAGCCCGCATTGTCTGCGGCATACATGTAGTTCCGCCCGACGGACATGGTGGCGTAAATCGGGCCACCGGCCGCGACATACTCCCATGCTCGCTTGGTGCCAAACCTGTTGGTGGCTCCAAAGCCCACACCCGCGCGGGCAAAGAGTCCGACAAATCGTCCGTCAGCGGTCGGGGCAAGGACCACCGGCGAATCCGCGGTCGCCCCACCGCCGCCGCCCGTGAAAACGTTGAGCGAGGTGAAGGTCAAGTTGCCGATAATCGTCGAAGCGAGCTCGTCGGTCGTCCAGAGGAGCGAGCCATCGGTGGCATTTAGCGCGGACAGCCAGCGATTCTCGTTCATCACGAAGATCGTATCGGGCATACCGCCGCCGATGTCCGCCGCCAGCCCAAACGCTGGGCCCGCCACAAAGTCATCCGCATTGATGAAGGTAGCGCCACCACCGGCCGTATCCCAGGCGGTGGTTCCGTTAAACTGCCACTGGATCGCGCCCGTATTGGCGTTGAGCGCGTAGAAGCGCCCACGATCATCACCGGCCTTCACGCCGGTGCCAAAGAACACCGAGTTACCCGCGACAAGCGGTGTCATGTAGATCGGACCCAGCGTCGGTTGGTTGATCGCTGGGAACGTCCAGCGAACGTTCGTTACCTTGCCGGGGTTCGGGCCGGCGGGAAGCGCTTCTAGCGCATAAAGTCGACCCTGAGCGGCCGGAGCGAAGATCGTCGGTCCAGATGCCGTCACCGCGTAAGTGAGTGAACCCGTGAATGCACCGAGTGCCGAAGGCTGGGCAATCGACGGGAAGTCGTTCGGATAGCTCCAGACCCGGCGAGTGGTTCCCGGCACGCGTCGAGCGAAGTCCATGTCGCCCCGTCCGGCCATTTCGATGCAGTAGATGCGGCCGTTGCGAGATGCAACAAAGAGGTAGTCAGCGCCGCCGATGTTCTGGACGAGAGCCGAGCTGAGGTCAAAACCAATGGGCATCGAAGCAACCCCACCGTCTTCGGTCGGGTCGTCATTCGGATCAACCCACGGTGCCGCGTCGGGGTCGGGCGTGCTCGGATAGGTCCAGTAGGTTCGGGTCGTGCCGTCGCCGTTGCCGATCGCGTCGACGCAGCTGATCCGGCCATCTTCGGTGGCAATGATCACTACCGAAGTGGCGGTCGGCACGCCGCCGTTGGTCGGAACGACGAGCGCGTTCGCATGCACCGGCGTCGAAGTGATCGAGAGGTTGGCGGCGCCGACAAAGCGAATCGCGTCCGCGTAGGCCGTGAGTCCGAGGTCAGCACCATTCGCCGAGTAGTTTGTGATTTCGACGCGTAGATCCTCGCCGATTGAGCCCTGGTGGGTGAAACGGCGGGTGCCGATGCGGACCCAGCCTCGGGCCGCATTCTGGTTAAAGTTGTAAACGACGGTCGGGTTCGATCCTTCGGTGATACGGACTTCGAGAGCCGTGCCAAGCGTTTCCGTTCCGCGAGTGCCGGGGCAGAACGCATAGATGTCGTACGCACCATCGACCAGCGTTGGAGCGTAGGTCATGACCGACTCCGTGCCGAGCGTGTTCACAATCGCCGCCGAGTGGTAGTTGGTACCTTGAAAACCGGGTTCGGCGGTTGAGACTGCGAAGGGCGGCTGTGCGGTGACTCCAGCGGCGCTATTGTCCAGCGTGTTGGTTAGCGAGGGCGACTCGGCTACTGGCGAGTAGGTCCAGCGCTCGGCTCCGGTCAGCGCGTCATGGGACGTCACCACACCGTTGACCGCGGTCACGGATTGGCCGTTCACGACACCCACCGTGTAGTTATTTCGCGCGGCAATAGTGTGCGAGCCGAGAATCGGCTGCGCCGGATCAAGCAGAGACACGATCGGCGTTGCCGCGAAATCGCCGGTCGTCGGAACGGCAAGAACGGCGTCCGCATAAACCACCGAGCTATACGGAGTGTCCGTGTAGACGCTCAGCCAGTTACCGAGCGGTCCGTTTACAACCGTGTTCTCCTCGCCGGGACGGCGAGGAACGGTGTTGTAGAGCCGAACTCGAATCGGGTCTGTGCCGTTATAGTCGTAAAGTCGATTTGTGGGGCGGCCACCACCGCCCAGCCGCACCCAACCGCCACCAGCGGCATAGGTGTCGACCACGTCGACCCAGCGCCGTCCGTTGCTGTAGATGATTTCATAAACGAAGTAGCGCTGGGTGAACAGAAGCCCCCCACCGCCATCGCCGGTCGGGCCGAGCGGCAGCCACACGTAAAGCGCATAATTGCGGGGCGTTCGGAAAGCAAGATTCGACGGCTCCAGTGCCCATTCGAACACGCGGAGTTGATCGCCGCCAAAGTTCTGGACCGTAGGATCGGTTCCCTGCCCAGCCGGAATCGTCGGCGCATAGAAGTAGCCAGGGGCAGTTCCTGCCGGCACGTCGGCACCGGTCAAGGCATCCGGCTCCGAGGTTGAGCCGCCGATAACGTTAAACGAGTTGCCGGTTTCATCCTGTTGAGCAGGCGTCAGCCAGGCACCCGTGGTCGACGTCGCGCTGGACGTGTTGTTTCGAACCAACGACAACACGTCGCCGCCGCCGATGATCGGGGCAAACCAACGGAGTAAGGCTCGACCAGGCGAACTCAAGGGCCCCGCGTTTGTGCCCATCCGCTGGTTGCTGCCTTGCAGCGTCTGGTAATCCTGGGCGCCGCCAAGCATTGCCATACCCAAGACCGCGAATGCTGTCAGCATTCTCAGTCCGCGGTTCAACGACTCTAGCCGAGTGGTCTTCATCAAATCCTCTTTCGTTATTGCCGGTCCGCAAAAAGCGGGAGCACGATGCCACGAGATTCGCGGTCGGGGCTCGCACGATTGTCGAGCTGAGCGCGAACACTCAACGTTTTGAATCCAAGATTGAGCTTGCCAAAGCCGAACCCAAAGGGCGCCGCGTTGGTCGGGTCAAAATCGCCATCCACGAGGATGACTTCACCGGTGAACGGAACGCGGGCGTCCGTCTGCAACGTTCGCTGGTACCAGCCACCGTAGCCATTGCAGATGAGGACCTCGCCCGAATCGAGCCGTTTGGCGTATGTCGGCCGGAAATCCGCCGGGTTCTCGCTGAACACAAGGTTCTCGGCGCCGTCGCGTCGCATCGCGGTGTACGTCTGTTTGGGCATCATCCATCGGACGTCCCAGTTCGAACCCGTTCCCGTGATTTCAAACACGCCTTCGCCGTCGGTGAACATGATGGCCAACTGCGTTCCAGCGCCAACACTGATGTTGCGCATCGTCACCGAGTTCAAGTTGCCCATCCGCTTCGTTCGCGCCGCAGAAGCAGGCGAGTTGAAGGTTCCCGTTGCCGGGTTGTAGAACACATTGGCGGCGATCGCCGGGACGTTGACTTCGGTGATCACGACACTGGTCGCGCCATCGAAGACCACGATTCCCCCGTTGCCATCGTTCGCCTTTCGCTCGGTTGCGGCGGCCGGGGTGTCGAGGCCAATGTCGGCCCGCGCTGGCATGGTCTCGCCAATGCCCGCCGCGTACACCCATCGCGAATTGGGGCCGTCGTCCACATACACTCGCGCAAGGCTCGTATACACAAACTTGCCACCGGTGTAGGCCGCTGGGCTGTGCCAGAACAAGACGCCCAGCGCGGGGTCGTTTGAGCCTGAATACAGCACGACATTGCCGACCTGACGGTTCACAGGGTCATAGTTGTATCGGTCGACGATCTCAACCAATCGACGGTTGCCTGCGTCGGCCACCAAGAAGTGAACCCAATACTCGACGGGTTGGGCGTCGCTCATCGGATTGTTGGCGGCGCGGACAATGCGCGTGAACGTCAGCGCATCGCGCGGACCATTCAGATCAAGACTCGCCCCCGCTTCGATACCCGCTGGTCGGTAGTTCGGATCCAGCCGGAATCGACTGATCGTTCGCAACTCGCGGCCCGAAACGTCAAGCCGAAGCACTCGGTTGGAACCGGTGTCAACGACCAGCATCTGACGCTCGCCGAGCGAGTAGGCACGCGTCGGACGAACAAGCGGCTTGGTCGTGGCGGCTGCGCCGACGTCACCCTCGCGGCCGCCTTGGAAGGTGCTGTTCAGCGTCCAAATCGGATTGCCCACGCTGTCCATGCGAGCCACTCGGCCCTCGTCGGCGATGAGGAAGTTCGCGCGTCGGAACGACCACACACCCTCGTTAGCCCATGTGTAAAGTCCGCCGTCGCCGCCGACCACACCCCGTGCGGGGCTGGCATAACCTCCACCCGGCTGTTGC
>CAZPHD010000058.1:0-17949 GCA_964586225.1 uncultured Fimbriimonadaceae bacterium | reverse complement strand
ATCATCCACAAACCAAGATTAACCCAAACCCACACAAAACCCCATAGAGCCCAGATTTCAGATTGAGGGAGGAACTTGTGGCAGGCGGCCAAGGTCAAACAAACAAGACCGGCGACCCCGTACCCGTCCGGTCCGTCGGGCCCTCCCCCACCAACCTGCAGGGCCCGACATTCTTTTTGCTCGGATTAGTTCGGCTTGGTTCGGATTGGTTCGGATTAGTTCGGCTTGGTCAGGTGATACTCATCCGAAGGGTCCCACATGCCCAAACCGAGCAACCGAGCGAACCCAACCAACCCAAACTAATCCGAACCAAGCCGAGCCAACCCGAGCTAACCCGAACCATCCTCTACGGCTGCTTCTCGAACACAACCTTTGCGTCGGAATCGAACTCAGTCTTGAGTTCCAGCGCTTTCCCGCCCTCGGCGAAGACCAGCCGAAGCGGGCGCTGGGATGCGAACGTGTTGAACTTCAACTCAACTTCGTTGCCTTCAATCTTATAGTCGCCGTCGACCCAACCCATGGCTTGCGACATCTTGAAGCGGCCTTCCTTGTTGAACTCAATGATCATTCCCGACGTGAAGAGCGACATCATCGATGAGTTCGCGACATCTCGCAAGTTGGGGGAAGAGATCGGCTTGACTGGTCGCGCCTTCCAAGAACCGACCAACTGGCTCTGCTTTGAGCCGCAGCCAACCACGAACGCCAACAACATTCCTACGCCAAGAATCGCCGCGCGATGCATGCCTGCATGATACACCGGGCTCATTTCCGGTAACATTCGCCCAGCCATGTTCGACGTTGCGAGTTGGCATCCGACCCTGCAAGCGGTGCTCCGTGTTTTGTTGCTCGTCCTGCCACTCCTGATGGTCGTGCCCGGCCTGATTTGGTGGGAGAGACGCCTGCTGAGTTGGATGCAGGACCGAATCGGCCCGAACCGGGTCGGCCCGTTCGGATTGCTCCAGCCTATTGCCGACGGCATCAAGCTCTTTCTTAAGGAAGACATCACGCCCTCGGCGATTGACCGGCTGGTCTATTTCGTCGCCCCGGCCGTTGCTCTCTTCCCGGCATTTGCGCTGGGCGGCACGTTGCCTTGGAGCGCCAACACTCTGCTGACGCCGGTGGCAGATGTCAACGTGGGAATCCTGTACGTCATGGCGATCAGCTCGCTTGGCGTTTACGGCGTGGTGCTCGCGGGCTACGCGTCGAACAACAAGTATTCGTTGCTGGGCGGCCTGCGAGCCTCGGCCCAGCTGATCAGCTACGAGCTCGCGATGGGCATGTCGGTCGCCGCGATCGTCATCGCATCCGGCTCGCTCAAGCTCACCGACATGGTGACCGCGCAGCAGGGCGACTTCTACGGCCTGACATCGGTTCTGAACAACTGGTTCATCTTCACGCCGTACGGCGCGATCGCCGCGATCGTGTTCGCCATATGCATCATCGCGGAGACGAACCGGGCCCCGTTCGATTTACCTGAGGCTGAGAACGAGCTCATTGCTGGCTATCACACGGAATACAGCTCCATGAAGTTCGCCGTGTTCTTCATGGGTGAGTATGCGGCCATGCTCGTGTTCTCGGGAGTCTTCGCGACCGTTTTCCTTGGCGGATATGACATGGGGATTGACGCGCTCGAAGGACTTGCGGCCACCACGCTGGGCGGTCTCTCGGTGTTCATGTTCAAGACGGTGGTCGCGTTCACCGGATTTATCTGGTTACGCGCCAGCTTGCCGCGGCTCCGCTACGATCAGCTCATGTCGCTCGGGTGGCGGACCTTGCTCCCCGTATCGGTGGCCAACTTCATCGTGGTCGCTTTCTGGATTCTCATTACCAACATGTATGGCCCGTTTGCTGGCTGGGGAGCCTGGATTGGTGCGTTCGTGCTGATGTACATCATCTACCGAGCGGTTCGAGGGCTGACGCGCGACCGTGTCAACACATCGCTTGCCCCGAGAACGATCACCCTCGTCGATCCCCGTCCGGAGGTGACCACCGATCATGCCTGAGCAAATCACACCTGACTTGATGATCTTTGGAGCCCTCGCGGGGCTGGCGGCGATGACGGCCGTCGGCGTGGTGGTGTTCAACAATGCCGTTCGATCGGCGCTGTGCCTGGTGCTGAACTTCTTCACCCTCGCGTTCCTGTACTTCACGCTGCAGGCCGAGCTTCTTGGAATCACTCAGATCATCGTCTATACCGGCGCGATTATGGTGCTCTTCCTGTTCGTGCTGATGCTCTTGAACTTGGGCAGCCCGTCGAACATCGAGGAGCGCCCGGACTTGATCAAGAAGACGCTGGGCTTTCTCTTTGGTGGGGCGCTGTTTGGACTGATCGCGACGCAGGTCGTGCAGCCGTTCTTGGAGACGCGGGCGCAGTTCGCTCCGCCCGAATACGGTTCGCCGCAGGCCATGGGCCGGGCGCTTTTCACCTCCTATGTGTGGCCATTTGAACTCGCGAGCATCTTGCTCCTCGTCGGCATTGTTGGCTCGATTTTGCTGGCCAAGAGGAGGATCTGACGATGGAGACTAGCGTTCCTCTCGCGGCTTATCTGGGCCTCGGGCTCTTCATGTTCGTGGTCGGGGTCGTAGGCGTCATCGTCCGCCGCAATCCGATTGTGATCTTCATGTGCATCGAGTTGATGCTGAATGCGGTGAACCTAACGTTCCTCGCGTTTGCGAAATACGGACCGGCGACCGCCAATGCCGACCCGTATCAGCACGCGATGGCAGGGCAGATGGCGGTCATCTTTGTGATGGCGGTCGCGGCCGCCGAAGTCGCGGTCGGGCTGGGCATCATCATGATGATCTTCCGGTCGCGCAACTCGATCGACGTAGACGAGGTGAACCTGCTTCGGGGATAGAGCTATGGAAGGCGTCGCATCTCTTATTTGGATCGTTCTCTTCCTACCGCTGGTGGGCTCGCTGATTCAGGCGCTGTTCGGCGGCTCGATCGTTACCAAGATGGGCCCCGCCAAGGGCAAGCGCATCATGGGCACGCTCGCCGTGCTTCCGATCGCGGTGGCGTTCGTGGTTGGCGCGATGATCACGATGCAACTTGCGAAGCAAGGGGCAGACGCGCGGACTCACGTCGTTACGCTGTTTGATTGGATCAACGTCGCAAGTTTGCGAGTGCCGTTTGAAGTCGTGATTGACCCGCTGTCCATGACGATGGTGTTGATCATCACGGGCATCGGCTCACTGATCCACCTGTATGCCACTGGCTACATGGCGGAGGACAAGGAATATCCCCGGTTCTTCACCTATTTGAACCTGTTTGTTGCCTCGATGCTCATCTTGGTGCTCGGCAACAACCTCGGCTTGATGTTCATTGGCTGGGAAGGTGTGGGTGTCTGTTCCTACCTGCTCATTGGCTACTGGTACAAGGACCTTGACAACGCCCGCGCGGCCAACAAGGCGTTCATCGTCAACCGCATCGGCGACTGGGGACTCACGCTTGGCATGTTCTTGTTGTTCGCGGTCATCGTGGGCAATCTCGACAAGCTTCAGCTTCCCGCTGGTGAGACGCGATGGCTTAGCTACGATGTGATCCTGCCGAACATCGGAAAGATCATCGAGAATCAGCCAGCGATCTGCACCGCCATTGCGCTGCTTTTGTTTGTAGGCGCTTGCGGCAAGTCGGCCCAGTTCCCGCTCTACTTCTGGTTGCCGGATGCGATGGCTGGCCCGACACCGGTTTCGGCGCTCATCCACGCCGCCACGATGGTCACTTCGGGCATCGTGATCCTTAATCGTCTGCACGTGATCTTCGAGATGTCGCCGGTCGCCAGCGCCGTGATCGCGATGGTGGGCGCGTTTACCGCGCTGTTTGCCGCCGTAATTGCCTTCGGCCAGACGGACATCAAGAAGGTTCTTGCGTATTCGACGGTGTCGCAACTCGGCTTCATGTTCATCGGTTGTGGCGTCGGCGGATACTGGACGGGCATGTTCCACGTGACGACGCACGCGTTCTTCAAAGCGCTGTTGTTCCTTGGTTCGGGCGCGGTCATCTATGCGATGGCCCACAACCAAGACATGCGCAACTACGGCAACCTGCGCAAATATCTGCCGATCACGTTTGCGACCATGTTCATCGGGTTCATCGCGATCGCTGGTTTGGCGATTCCGATCGGGCACGGCTACGGATTCGCGGGCTTCTACAGCAAGGAAGCGATTCTGGGCTACGCGCTCTCCAATGAGCATGCGGCGATTGGGGATCTCCAACTCGGCTATTATGCGGGCGTACTTGGCTTGCTCGTGGCAGGCCTGACCGCTTGCTACATGACGCGCATGACTTGGCTCACGTTCTTCGGAAAGGAAGAGCGCTGGCGGGCAATCCCAGCCGCCGATCATGCGCATCACGATGACCACCACGAGCACGATCATGCGCACCATCACGGGCATGACCACGGCCCCGACACGCACGCCTTCTTCTACACCGATGAAGAACTCGCGGCGCAACCGCATGAGCACGAGCACCATCATGACCTTGACGAAACCCACACTCCCAAGGAAGTGCCACCGAGCATGTGGATTCCGCTCGCTCTACTCTCGGTGCCTTCGGTAATCGCAGGCTACTTCCTGGGGCACCGGCCCAACGAGACAACGCCGTCACCGTTTGAGGCTTGGCTACAACCGCAGCCGCTCCAGTATGCGGGTGAGTTGAACTACCATCCAACGCACCTCAACCTCCTGATCCTGTCGGTGGGAGCGGCTTTTGCCGGTCTGCTCGTTGGCCTCCTGGTCTACGGCAAAAAGCTGCCGGGGGCCGAGGGCTGGGATCTCAGCAAGTGGGCATCGTGGCGCCGCGGAGCGGCAGATCAGTTTGGCTACGATCGCTTCCTAGTCCGGTCAACTACAGAAGGGGGCGGCGAAATCGCAACCGCGATTTGGAAGTACATCGACGTTGGCATCATTGACCGCGTCGTCAATGGCTTTGGCGTCGTAGCGACCGGATTTGGGAAGGCACTCGCGGCCTTCCAAACGGGCTACGTCCGCGCCTACGCACTCATGATGTTGTTTGGCGTGGCCGGGTTCCTCGGCTATCTGGTGTACACGATGATTCGAGTGGGAGGAGGTTCGTAATGGGCTTGTTGTCGCTAACCGTCTTCCTTCCGGCGCTTGGTGCGCTTCTCTTGGCGTTTCTGCCTGAGAACAACCTGCGGGCGATCCGTTACACGGCGCTGGGTGCGAGCGTCGTGGCCTTCCTTTCGAGTCTGGTTGTCTTCTCGAAGTTTGATTCGAATACGTTCCACTTCCAACTCGTCGAGAGTCTGCCGTGGATTGAGCGGGCGGGCATCGGCTACAAGATGGGCGTCGACGGGATCAGCATTTGGTTGCTGGTGCTGACCACGTTCCTGACCGTGATCGCGCTGTGGTTCAGCTTCTACGTGGACAAGCGCGTGAAGCCGTACATGATCGCGATGTTGATTCTGGAGACCGCCATGCTCGGCGTGTTCACCAGTCTCGACATGATCCTGTTCTACACGTTCTTCGAGGCGTCTTTGGTACCGATGTGGTTGCTCATCTCCATCTGGGGTGGCGAGCGACGAACCTACGCCGGGCTCAAGTTCTTCATCTACACGTTTGCGGGCTCCATCTTCATGCTGATCGGCATGATCACGATGGCCTATCTGAACTCGAAGGTGACGGGAGCGTGGTCGTTCGACATCATCGAAGTTCAAGCCAACATCGCCAACGGCAGTCTGTGGCAAATGGGCATGCACCTGCAGGCGTGGCTCTTCTGGGCGTTCTCCATCGCGTTCTTGGTGAAATGTCCCGCGTTCCCGTTCCACACGTGGTTGCCCGATGCGCACGTTGAGGCGCCCACGGCCGGTTCGGTCATCCTGGCCGGCGTCCTTCTGAAGATGGGCACGTACGGGTTCCTCCGGTTCGTGTTGCCGTTCTTCCCGGACGTGCTGCCACAGATGGTGCCGTACATGATGACGCTGGCCGTGATCGGCATCCTCTATGGGGCGATTGTCGCGGCGATCCAGCCGGACGTGAAGAAGCTCGTGGCCTACAGCTCGGTCGCGCACATGGGCTTTGTGTTGCTCGGCATTTTCTCGCTCAGCTATACGGGCTTGCTCGGTGGCTCCATGCAACAGCTGAACCACGGCATCAGCACGGGTGCACTCTTCTTGCTCATCGGTTTGATTTACGAGCGCCGCCATACGCGCATGTTTAGCGACTTCGGCGGCCTGAAGGCCCAGATGCCCATTTACGCGGCGATCTTCCTGATCGTCATGCTGAGTTCGGTGGGCTTACCCGGCACAAACGGGTTCATCGGCGAATTCATGGCCCTGATTGGGGCATTTGAAGCGAGCTATAACGGCATGTTTGGGCTCAACGTCGGATTTGCGGTGCTAGCGGGAATCGGTGTGATCCTCGCGGCGGTGTACCTACTGTGGATGTTCCAGAAGATGTTCTACGGGCCGAATAACAACCCAGAGAACCAGCGGCTGAAGGACATCAAGCCATGGGAGATCGCGATGTGTGCGCCGCTGGTGGTGCTGATCTTCTGGGGTGGCTTCTATCCGAACACGTTCCTGAAGCCGATGGAGAAGTCGATCGGCGCGACGAGAATGATGGCGCTCAACCCGGTCGGTCAGCGACCTTCGTGGAAGGACGCTCAGCTTGAGATCGGCGAGAACGGAAATCTCGTCCGCAATACCGGCGACAAACAGGAAATCGTCGCCCCGGCGAACCTGCACTTCACGCCGCAGTATGCGACCGACTTTGCCCAACGTCCCAAAGCGGCCGCGGCGATCGCTCTCCCGGAGGAAATGCCTTGACAGGCCGCGAACGCATGCTTGCGCTGGCGAGCGGAAACACTGGTGGTCGCAAGCCGCTGATGATCTTGGATGACGATCCTCGGTCGGACGTTCGCGTGTTGCGGGCGCCGGGGGTTCGAGACGAAGAGCGCTTGACATTGGTCGAGGTGCTCAATCCGTTTGGGCTTGCCCAGGCGGAAGGCGTCAATCTGAACGAGTTGATCTACACGGACCCTGAGGCCGGCAATCAGAAGTTGGACGAACTGGTCGAGAAGACACGCGAGGCCATCCGCGCCGCCCTGGATTCCGGGGCTGACGGCGTGTTCTACCGCCTCATAGGTGCCGAGCCGAGTCAGACAACGCCGATGCAATACGGAGGCTACTACCTGGAACGCGACCGCGAACTCCTTGCCGAAGTATCCGAAACGCCAAGTGCTTTGTTCATCGACGCTGGCGAAGATGCCTACATGGATTTTGTGAGCGACCTGCCCGCCGCGTTCTTCGCGTGGGACATTGACAAGTCCGATGTGTCGGTCGCGAGGATGCGCTCGCTGCGCCCGGGGCCGCTCGCGGCCGAAGATCCGACGGCCGACCTATTGCTTGCTGACCGCTTCACCAAGTTGGAGCGGTGGCTGACACTGGAGGAAGCACGCGCGAATGCCTGAGTTTAATGCCGCTTTTCCTGTCCCGACCGCGCGTGATATCGACTTTGCGATGATCATGCCGATCCTTGTAGTGATGCTGACCGGCATGGTCGCGCTCATTATAGAGATCCTTCGGCCAAAGAAGAACAACAATGCAATTGTGGTGACCTCCCTAGCGGGACTTGCGATTTCTGCAGTGTTGACGATCGCGCAGTTTGGCCAGCCGGGGAAGCTTACGCTTCTGAACATGCTGCTACGCGACCAGTTCGGGCTGATCTGTCAGTTGCTTCTCGTCTTGGGATGTGCGCTGACATTCTTGTTCAGTGAGACCTATTTGCGTTCGCGCCGGATCGCTTTCGGGGAGTTCTATCCGCTGGCGCTCTGGTCCACGGGCGGGGCCATGATCATGGCGACGTCGAACAACCTGCTCGTGATCTTCCTCGGGCTTGAGATTCTCTCGATCTCACTTTACGTTTTGGCGGGGTTGGCGAGGGCTGAGCTCAAGTCGGAAGAATCGTCGCTCAAGTATTTCTTACTCGGCGCGTTTGCTTCGGGCTTCTTGCTCTACGGCATTGCAATGTTTTATGGGGCTACCGGATCGCTCGATCTGACCCATCTCGTGAACGGACTCACGGGCAACCAGGCTTCAAAGGTGTTGTTGCTGTTTGGCATCGGTATGATGTTGGTGGGTCTCGGATTCAAAGCGGCGCTGGTGCCGTTCCACCAATGGACGCCTGACGTCTATCAGGGTGCCCCGACGAACGTGACCGCCTTCATGGCCGTGATCTCGAAGATCGGCGCGATTGCGGCGCTGTTCCGGCTACTGGTGGCGGCGGATCCGATGAAGGCCGAGTGGATGCCGGCGATGATGGCGATCGCGATGTTGACGATGATCGTGGGCAACGCGGTGGCGCTGGTGCAGAAAGACGTCAAGCGCGTGCTCGGATACTCGAGCATTGCCCATGCGGGCTACCTGTTGGTGGGCTTGTTGTCATATGTGAACGCTCCCGACAAGGTGGGCATCGGCACCACGGCGTACTACTTGCTCAGCTACACCTTCATGACGATTGGTGCTTTCGCGGTGATCTCGCTGATCTCGCAAGGTGCAAAAGAACACACGCGGATCGAACACCTGAACGGCCTCTGGCAGCGTGATCGCCTAGCGGCAGTGCTGTTGGTTGTGTTCATGGTGTCGCTGATTGGCATTCCGCCGTCGGCAGGCTTTTTTGGCAAGTTCTTCATCTTCCAGGATGCGGTTTCGGCCGGGCTGACGCCACTCGCGATCGTGTTGGCGGTGGGCAGCATCCTATCAATCGCGTACTACCTGCAGATCGCGCGCGCGGCGTTCGTGAACGAGAACGAGAGCGAGCGGCCGGCCCTTCAGATGTCGCCAGCGTTGCGTGCAACGGGCGTCCTGTGCATGGCAGGCGTGATTCTGGTTGGCATTCTGGTGACACCGGTTCAGCGGTTCCTACTCGGGCCAACGGAGACGGCTCCGGTCGAGGCTTCGCACGCTACGACGATCTCGCAGCGCTAAATCGAAGCGTACAGGGGCTGAAGAGGATATGCGGGGCCGTGACCGGACGCGCGTGACTTCCAAACCCGGACTTGTGCAAACCCCTGCCCGTCCGAGCAACCGTAGCTAATGCCTACGCCGCACGTGGGCGCGCGCAGACGAGCGTGATGTCCTTAGGAGCTTGATTCGGACCGAGGGCCACGACGCACTGCTTGAGGAGCGAGTCCGGGGTTGTCGACCCCTCGAGAATCTCGACTTCGGCATGTAGACGACCTCGGTCGTACCAAACCGAGGCATCGATCACCGCGGGTTGTTGGAGCAGGAACTGCTCGGTAACTCGCGGGTCGATTCCGGTAACCACGGCTAGATGCGGGCGCATACTTGCTGTATCGGCGGGATCGCCAAAAACTAGAGGGTGTAAATTGCCAGGCTTTCCGATCGCGTCAGCGTATGGCAAACCCAAACGTGGCGAGCCTTTTCCGCACGCAATCCTTGGGCTGCTTGTTCGGCCGCCGCTTCTCGTTCAAATCGGCCAAAGATCGAACTCCCTGAACCGGCGAGAAGCACATCCCGCGCCCCATGCGTGAGCAGCCGCTCTTGCCAGTCATCACAGTCACAGGGCATGACTCGTTCGAAGTCGTTGTAGAGTTCGTCACCCTTGGGAAACTCGCGCCAAGGATACGGCCGCTCATCAAGGCGCGCATACGCCGCTCCCGTGGCGCAGCCCACGTCTGGCTTGAGCACCACGAGCCACTGCCTTTCCGCCAGGTCTGGCAAGGGAGTGAGTATCTCGCCGTACCCCTCGGCTTGAGCTCTTCCGCCGACCAAGAAGAACGGCACATCGGCACCGACCGCGAGGGCAATATCGGCGAGCAACTCGGGGGAAATCCGACCCAACGAAAGCTGGGGCAAGAGCCGCAACAATCCGGCGGCATCCGAACTACCGCCGCCGAGCCCTGCTTCGCTGGGGATTCGCTTGGTCAGATGGATTCGCAACGGTGGAAGCTGGGCATACTCCGACGCGAACTCAAGCGTCTTGCGAAGGGTATTCCGCTCGGGCAAGTCGGGCCAGTCACTCGTGATCGCCGCGTCCGCCTCCGAGCACGTCTCGACAGTCACCTCGTCGAACAGCGATATCGCTTGGAAGATCGTGCGTAGCGGATGATAGCCGCGCGAGTCGACCGGGCCAACGGCCAAAAATGGATTCACTTTCGCGGGACAAAGGGCACGCAGAATCATGGGTGTGATGGTGAGCGGGGTAACCTCCTGAATCTAAGTCTATCTGTTTTGAACCCATCTCCCTCGACCGACCATATCGTCTTCGGCAACGTCGAAGTGAAGTATTCGGAGTACGTCTACGCACTCCGAGGTGTCTCACTGACGATATCTCGAGGTGAGTTTGTGTTCTTGATGGGCAAAACCGGCACCGGCAAGAGCACATTGCTGAAGCTGCTTTCGCGTGAAGTGAAGCCGACGAACGGCATGGTTCACCTTTGGGGTCGTAGCGTGGGCGAGATTGGCGATCGCGAGGTTCCTATGCTTCGCCGCGAGATGGGCATCGTGCCTCAAGACTTTGCGTTGCTGCCAAGAAAGCGCGTGTATGAGAACGTCGCTTATGCCATGCGTGCCATCGGGGCGACCCGCCGCGACGTCCGTCGCCGCGTTCCGGAGATTCTCGAGCGGGTCCATATTGGCCATCGGGCCGACGCGTTTCCGCACCAGCTGTCGGGAGGCGAGCAGCAGCGCGTGGCAATTGGGCGCGCCCTCATCAACAATCCTCCCCTCCTCCTCGCGGATGAACCGACGGGCAATCTCGACCCTGAGCACTCGTGGGAGATCATGGAAATCCTGATGGAGTTGAATCGCCGAGGCACCACAGTGATTGTTGCCACGCACGATCAAATGGTCGTCGAGCGGATGTCGATGCGCGTCGTGACCATGCAGGCCGGCCGAGTCGTTTCGGATGTGACGCCAGACGCCACCCCCATGAACGCGATCGCCGAGCACGTGGCGGCAGGCTGGGATGACGAGCCGACGCCGCCCGATCATCCGATCCTTGAACCGGAACCACCCGAAGAGTTTGAAGGCCCCATCCCCCTCGACGAGGACTTCGAAACGGAGGTGCCACCTCATGCTTGATCGCGTCGAGTTTCTGGTCACGGAGGCGCTGACCGCGATGCGCCGAAACTGGCTGATGTCGTTTGCTGCTATCAGCACGCTGGCGGTGGCCCTGTTTCTCCTTGGTGGACTGGGATACGCGCTCATGCGCATGAACGCGGCGGCGAACGAAATGTCGGGTCGCTTTGAGCTTCGGGTGTGGCTGCGTGACAACCTCAACCAAGAGCAAGTCTCTGAGGTTGCTAAGGAAATCCGGGCGATCAGCGGAGTCAAAGAAGCCCGCTGGGTCCCGCGCGACATCGAATGGAAGCGACAGATTGAACTCACGCCGGATGTTGCGTTCCTCGACAATCCGTTTCCACACTCGTTTAAGGTTATCCTGACTGACCTTTCTGAGGCACCGAACGTGGTTGCCAAAATTCGACAACTTCCCCGCGTGGATACGGCTGAATACATGCAAGAGGAGCAGCAATTCATGCAGCAACTGATGGGGTTCTTGCGATGGCTCGCGACGTTCGTTGGTGGTCTGCTCATCTTGACCTCGGGGATCCTGATCTACAACGCAATCCGCATGAATATCCTGGCTCGCTGGCGCGAGGTCCGTATCATGGAGCTGGTCGGTGCCTCACGGACCACCATCCGGGTGCCGTTCATCCTCGAGGGCATGATTCAGGGGCTGTTGGGCGGATGGACGGCAACTCTCCTGATCTTTGCCGCGCAGCAAGCCATTGTCCAACAGCTCAAGGAACTGGCGATCGTAAGCGCGACGACGACGTTTCCAACGCTCCTCGCCTTGGGCATTCTTGGGACTGCGGGCATGCTCTTTGGTGGACTTTGCAGCCTGCTGGCGGTGCGGGAACCGGTTCGCAAGCGTATAAGTGTTTAGGTGGGGATGATGAGAAGGCGCTGGGCGGCAGTCGTATTCTTGGCGTTGGTGGGCTTCGCGGTTGCGCAGACGCCCGCGCCCAAGCCCGCCAATCCGCAGTCCAAGGTCAAGAGCCTGCAGTCGGATCTAAAGGAGATTCAGGCCGAGAAGAACAAGGCCAGGCGAGAGTTGGGCGCGGTCCGAACCAAGATCCGGGTCGTCAAGGGCACGCTCTCCGACGTTAACAATCGAATTGAGAAGATAGAGGATGAGCTCGTGGCTACTGGCCGACAGCTCACCGAGACTCGGGCGGAGCAAAAGCGACTTGCGGAGGAGTTGGAAGTGTTGGGCGTGCGCCTGAAGTCGCGCACCGAAGAGGCCCGTCGCCGACTGCGAGTGATGCGAACCCGCGGCCAAGCGTCGCTATTGTCAGCGCTTACGGGTTCGCGCAACATGGGCGAGCTTGCCTCGCGGCGTTATCTTTTCGAACGGGTCGCCAAGAAGGACCGGGAGTTGTTTGATGAGGTGAAGGAGCTTCAAGCGAAGGTCACCCAGCGCAAGCAGCGCCAGGACGCAACGGTCAAGCACGTCGCCTCGTTGCTCAACCGACAGAAGTCGCAGCAGCATGACCTGAAAGAATCTAAGGCCGACCAGCAGCACTTAATGGTCCAACTGCGCGGCAAGGAAGGCGACCTCAAGAAGCTCATCGCGCAGCTTGATGCCGAGGAGAACGCGATTGAAGCGACGATTGCCTCCTTTATGCGCAAACCTGAGAACACGGCGGGCTTGACTAAGCCCAGCGGTCGCTTGCTGATGCCTATTTCCGGAGGGCGACTAGGAAGTGGGTTTGGCATGCGAATGCACCCGATCTTGAAATACAAGCGGATGCACAAAGGCGTTGACATCGGCGCCCGATCGGGCACGCCCATCCTTGCCGCCGCTGATGGGGTGGTGATTACGTCGACGACGATGCGCGGCTACGGCAAGGTGATTGTGTTGGCGCATGGCGGCGGGGTTTCGACGCTGTATGCCCACTGCTCGGCGCTTCTGAAGGGGAACGGTGCCCGGGTCAAGCGCGGCGAGATGATTGCGAGGGTGGGTTCGACGGGCCTCTCAACGGGTCCGCACTTGCACTTTGAGGTGCATGTGAACGGCAAGGCCGTGAATCCTCGTAGTTGGCTGTAAGTTGGCTTCCCGTGCGACTTCTTAACGCTCTCGTAGCGCAGGGATGTCTCGTCTCCTGCGACAGTTGAGAGGCTGCTCACTTCGTGATGGTGCCCGAAGGGTTGTAGTCGTCTTCAAATCCCATCTGCCCATCGTAAAATACCGCGTCGTGGGTCGGTTATGCGCGCAATTCGTGTCGTAGTGGCCAGATTCTCGTTCTCCGGTCCAGGTGACCGTGACTCCGTACACCTTTTCGATTCGTTGACCATCGGAGCGATAGGGATAGGAACCCCTGGCAAGCCCGGAAAGAATGTCATACCATTGAGCAAGCTAGAAGCGTGATGTGTCCATTCGTTCTATGACGCTCGGAGTTTGGCAGCTGGACGCGCCAGAAAGAACGTTGATTAGATACCAATAGCGCAGAATCACAGCAACGGTCAAACTCTGTAACGCGACAGCGAGCACGAGAGGTAACCAAACAAAGCCAAGCATATCTGTTGGCATAAAGGAAAACCCCAAGTAACAAACGCACAAGAATGCCGCCATACCAGCGCAATATCCGAAGATGAGGAGCCTAGCGTCGACCTTCTTCCGCAAGTAAATAGGCACGTATGGGCGGCGGGACACCATATACAGGGCAATGCAAAGTGAAGAGAACGAGCCAGCGGCAAGTGCCCAGTATGGATACGAGCTTGGGGTGGATCCTGAAAGCAACGCGGGAACACACAGCGTGAGAAGAAAGCTTATAACGAACGCAAAGTGTGAAGTGCTACACCTGCGTCCGTGCGCATCCCGTTTGAACATAGCCACCAAGATTGGCAGGTAGGTCACAATGGCGATCAGCTCAATCACTTACCCACGACCCCCTCATCGAAGAAGCCCCATGAGTAGCCAGGCGTGTCAGGAATAGCGCCGCCACCAGGCATCTCCCCAAAAAGGTAGAACCACCAGGCCAAGATTCGAAAACTGTACATGGTCACGATTGGCACTGCTAGGTACAGTACACTAAGGCCAAGTCCGACGACCTGTAACAGGGCTGCAACAGGTTTTGCTATGACCATCGCAAAAATGATTCCCAGAACCCGTAAGGGTAATGTGGAAACACTTGACCACCAGGTCGACCACCATTTCGGCGATCGGAACGAATACACGGGATCAAAGCTGTCGTCTGAACTTAGGCCTGCTCTGTCAAGCTTGTTAAGTGGATCATTTTCAACGTATGCGAACCAGTTCCATCCGTCCATTGCAGGATCTTCGGAGATGAACCTCCCCGTAGACGACTCATAATACCTAGCCCGCATGTAGATCAGCGAGCTCTCATCATCTGCGACGTGCCCGATCGAGGCGACATACCGGCTCTTCGGATCTCCCGTAGCCGAGCCACTACGCACCGAGCCCCAGACGTCGTAGGTGCGCCAGTTGCCGGTGGCGTAGTCATCCGTTCCATTCTTGGTGAGGATCGCGCGGCAGTTGCCGTGGCCGTCGTAGATGGGATAGCCGTGCGTGGTGGCGCTATTCTCGGTGATCGAGATTCGGTCGATGCCCCGCGCGAGGCCACCCATCGCTGTTCGAATAGAGTCTCGGCGACCCGACCGCTGGATCACAAGCCAGGGTCCTTGAACGCTTTGAGCGGTTCATCTGTGCGAACTCGGACAACCAGCGCAAACAGACCGCATGCTCCGCCTAGAAACAAGAAGGGGACATATCTGAAGATAAATCCAGACACAAGCAAAAGATACATTATGGCTTCCAAGTATTGTCGCTTAGAGTGCCTGTATGCGTACAGTGACGTTACTGTGATCCCGAGAGTGAGAGCGACAGCAAGAACTCGAGCAGTAGTAGCCAGCGGCCACAACATGGCAACGTAGAGGCTCAGTACACAACTGGCGTATCCCGTCACTGAAACTACTTTCAATTTGTCCAATCTAGATACACTCCGTAAATGGCAGCAAGATGCATTAGAGCAACACCGATCTGCAGCCCAACTGCGATGTAGCCAAGAGCACTCGCTGTCCTTTTCGATGCATTCATTGCAGTTGCAAGTATGGCAATAATTGACATCGAAACTGCGCATGCCGCGATTCCTTTAGCGTACAAGGGAACCCGCGCATCAGCAAAGTCAAGCGCGGTCGTGAAACTCATGGCGGCGACGGTTAGCAGTGTCACCAGGATCGGAAGCGAGTGCTTAAGCGGAACAATGGCAGCCACCATAGCCATGCCAACAAAAACCCAGCCAGCGGCAATAAACCAGCCGTATGCTCCCTCTCCTCCTTGAATAGGTTGAAGATTCCAATGCTTTCCCGTTCGATCATTGCGCTGAACTGGCTCGTTACCGCAGTAAACATACCAGTTGGGCCCGTGCATCGCTGGATCTTCGGAAATGAACCTCCCCGTCGCAGGCTCGTAATATCTCGCCCGCATGTAGATGAGCGAACTCTCACCATCAGAGACATGTCCAATCGAAGCCACATACCCTTGCTTCGGATCGGCAGAAGAACCTCCTGAACGCACGGAGCCCCACACATCATAGGTCTTCCAGTTCCCCGTGTCGTACTCCGTGCCATCGCGAGTCAGCAGGGCGCGCATGTTGCCATGCCCGTCATACAGCGGGTAGGCCAGGGTGGTATTCCCCGATTCCGTCCGGGCGATCCGGTCGATCCCTCTTGCACCCAGCGCATACCGGTTGATCTGGGTCACCGTCCCCGCCGGGTTGTAGTCGTCTTCAAATCCCATCTGCCCATCGTAAAAGAACCGCGTAGTCGGCTGGTTCGTTGCGTAATTGACGTCGTAATGCCCCGAAGGGTTACCCATGGAGCTTCCCGGACCGGTGGTTGTCCACACGTAAGTGGCCCCTTCGACCTTCTCGATGCGCTGGCCGTCGGCTCGGTAGGCGTAGCCCGCGCCGGTGCTTGCGCCCGCGAAGAGCGTCATTCGGTTGAGCACGTCCCACTCCTGATAGGTGGGATACAGATGGTATCCGGTGGAGTTGCGCCCGATGCGGTTGCCGAGGATGTCGCTCACCCCCCTCCCCGCGAGACGATCACGCGCGGAGAGGGGGAGTTTCGGAGCACCGAACCACAACCAACTCGCCGGGGCCGTGGACGCCGCGCACGAGCACGCCCTCAATATCGGCGGTTCGGCTGGGGCCGGTGATCAGCACGGCGTGGCGATCTTGGGCGAACTCCGGCATTGCCTCCTCGAGGTGCGCCACGATCGAATGCACCAGTACGACATGCACGGGCGGCGTGAGGGAATGCAGCCGTGCCCGCCCTGGGCCGGAGCGGATCAGCACCGAACCGGTCTCGGCAATCGCCAGGTCGGCGCGGGTGATGCCGACTTGGGCGGTCCACACATCGCCTGGCCAGTCGTCGCCCACGATAGAGCTGAGATGAAGCTCGGTGGCTGCGGCCAAGGATTCGAGAGTGACTTCACCCGTGAGAGAAACCAGCCGCCCACCCAGCTCGGCGAGCCGCTCGCCAAAGACCTCCCACAGGTCGCCCTCAAGCGCGGGAACCGCGGCTTTGGTGCCGGGGGCGGGGCCAGGCTCACGCGGTCGCAGCCGGCTCAAGATCGCGTCGCGGTCGCTCATGCCTCCGATTGTGGCGGATACAATGCCGAAGATGGTTCTCGCGCGCCACGTTATTGAGACTCCCGTGGGGCCGATGGCCGCGTATGTCACCGAGGCGTCGGTCGTGATGTTCGAGTTCACGGACGACGGGCGCGAGCAATGGTCGCGGGAGCGTCTGCTTGGCAGCACCAAGGCACGGATTCACGAGCAACACCAACCGCTGCACGACGACCTTGCGCGAGAGATCGAGGCGTACTTTGCGGGGCAGCTTCGCGAGTTCACGGTGCCGCTGCAGCCGGTCGGAACGCCGTTTCAGCTCAAGGTCTGGCAGCTCTTGCGCGAGATTCCCTATGGCGAAACGCGAACCTATGGCGAACTGGCGCAGCAGCTTGGCGACCCCAATGTGGTCCGGGCAGTCGGCATGGCGAATGGGTCGAACCGGCTGGCGATCCTCATTCCTTGCCACCGGGTGATCGGGGCCGATGGCTCGCTGACGGGCTATGGCGGTGGCCTTTGGCGCAAGCTACGGCTGCTGGAGGTTGAGCAGGGTCAAGCGGGGTTGTTCTAGCGGTGCGGCGGATTGATCTCAATGTGGATATCGGCGAGGGCTTTCCGAATGATGCGGCGTTGCTGGAGTTTGCGACATCGGCGAATGTGTGCGGTGGGGTTCACGCGGGTTCTTGGGAGTTGACAGCGTCGACGATCGAGCTATGCCAGCGGAAGGGGGTTCGGATTGGGGCGCATCCGGGATATCCGAATCGGGAGACGATGGGGCGCACGCGGCCGCCGGATTCGCTGGACGCTCTTCGGTCGAGTTTGCGGAAGCAGGTTCGGTTGTTTGAACCCAGCTATGTCAAGCCGCACGGGGCTTGGTACAACGAGATCGTGGCGGGCGATGCGTGGGCGCGTTCGGTGGCGGAGGAGATCGCGGCGGAGTTGGGCGTGCCGATCATGATTTTGCCGGTGGCTTCGCTCTTGGTGCCCACGATTCGCGAGGGATTTGCGGATCGGGCTTACGAGGCCGACGGATCGCTGCGGTCGCGTTCGTTGCCGGGGGCGGTGCTGACCGATCCCGCCGAGGTCGCCGCCCAGACGCTTTGCCTGGCCTCGGAGGTGGATTCGATTTGTTTGCATGGAGATACGCCCGATGCGCTGGCGTTCGCCGAGTTGGTGTGGAAGACGCTGTTTGACGCGGGATACGAGGTTGGCGCGTGAGCCTGCGGATTCGGCAGATTGGTCAGGACAGCAGTTGGCAAGATCGGGGGCGGCCGGGTGTCGATGGAGCCGGTGCCGTTCCGGCGGGAGGC
>CAZPHD010000057.1:8413-17963 GCA_964586225.1 uncultured Fimbriimonadaceae bacterium | reverse complement strand
ATCTATGGCAGCTTTGGGTTCTTCGTGCCCGATTCTTGGTCCACCCAGCGTAATCAGGCCGACTGGCTCTATCTGATTCTGCCGGTGGTGGTCCTCTCGGCCCGACCGGCGGCGATGCTCACGCGTCTTACCCGCGCCAGCATGATCGAGACGCTCCAACAGGAGTTCATCCGCACGGCGGTAGCGAAGGGCGTGCCTTATCGGCGGCTCGTCATCCGCCATGCGCTTCGTAATGCGATCCTGCCCGTGGTGACCGCAACCGGCACGAGCTTTGGCTTCTTGCTTACGGGCTCGTTCGTCACCGAGAGCTTCTTCCTGCTACCGGGTCTCGGTCGCGAAACGATCGAGGCGATCAAGCAGACGAACGCCCCCGTCGTCCAGGGCTGCATCATCGTCACCGGGCTGATGTTCCTCACGATCAACCTGATCGTCGATCTGCTTCTGCCCGCGCTTGACCCCCGAATTCGTGAGGCACAGGTTTGAAGAAGCGTCGCGATCCGCTCCTCGCCGCTGGCCTGGGCTTCATCGGGTTTCTCGTGCTGTTTGCCATCTTCTATCCGATCATTGGCCCCGATCCGCTCAAGACCGGCACCCCCTTTCAGCCTCCCAGCGGGGAAAACTGGTTGGGCACCGATGAACTCGGTCGCGACATTCTCAGCCGACTTGCCGCCGGTGCGCGGATCTCGCTGTTCGTCGGCATCGTGGTTCAGGCGATCGCGCTGACCCTCGGTATCACGATGGGCACGCTCGGCGTGTTCTCGCCGAAGTGGCTGCGGAACGTTGTCAATCGTTTTACGGACGGCATGTTTGCTTTTCCGGACATCTTGCTCGCGATGCTGATCATTGGCGTGTGGGCGACAGGCGTGATCCCCGTGATCGTCGCGCTGGCGATCTCGTCGTGGCCGGGGGTGGCACGCTTGGTGGCGACTCAGTTGGCGTCACTCAAGGATCGGGAGTATGTCGCGGCGGCGCGAGCCGCGGGCGCCTCAACGCCTTACCTCGTGGTGCGGCACATCTTGCCGCAGCTCTGGGGCATCCTGCTTGCGGTGAGCATGGTCGACATGGCGGGCACCATCCTCGCCGAAAGCACGCTCAGCTTCCTCGGCATCGGTGTTCAGCCGCCGACCCCCAGCTGGGGCAGCATGATCAACAACGCGCGGGGTGACATGAACTCGCATCCAGTGCTGTTGATTTGGCCGTGTGTGCTGTTGAGCATCACGATCTTTGCGCTGAACTTCGTGGGTGATGGATTGAGGGCGAGGTTTGATCCAAAGAACTCTAGCCGGGAGTGAGCTTCGGAACGCCTGGATGATCTCTTTACGGCAGGTGTCTTGGGCCCAGCACATCGAACGCTAAGAAGCATCTCTTCGTAAGGCATCCTATGAAGCGCTACATTCGTCTCGGCCTCGCGGTGGGCGTGCCTTTGGCGATGCTTGGATGGTGGCTGTTCCGGCCCGAGAAGCTGTTCATCAACGCGACGGTCAGCGAAGCTGCGCCCCTGGGTGCCAAGGTTCTCGCGAGCGGCACGTTCTCCTCGGAGGCTCATCCGACGGAGGGAACTGCAGAACTCATCGAATCCGAAGGCAGGCACGTGCTGCGATTGTCAAACTTCACGACCACCAACGGCCCCGACGTCCGGGTCTGGCTCGTGGAAGGGCAAGCCGCTGGCTCCGGTGCCGACGTCAAGAAGCGTCAGCATGTTGAACTCGGTTCACTCAAAGGCAACATCGGCAACCAGAACTACGAGATTCCTTCAAACGTCGACCTTGCGCAGTATCGTGCGGTGTCGATCTGGTGTGCGCGTTTCTCCGTCCAGTTCGGCGGGGCGACCCTGGTACCGTAGATCGGAGCTACTCGTCGCCGAGCCGAATCTGGATCAAACGAATCAAGTAAAAGAGCGCGGCTAGCGCCCCGATTGGCCAAGCAAGGCAGTAGAGCGTCGCGATTGCTTCATCGACGATCGCGTTAGGCCCTGAATGATCCCGCCTACGGCCGCCCATGAGCTGCATGACGTAGCCAGCCCGCCCGGTCGAAACGAGGGCGAGGATAATGAGTGAAATCGGCAGGAGCAGGATCGCGAGCACCTCGCGGATGCCGTTCTCGCACCCCCTGAAGAGATAGTGGGAGGCGAGGCCGACTCGCCATGACGCGACGACCAGCAAGAAGATGAGATTGGCCCCCTGGGCTCCCTCGGTGCTCATGAACATCTCAACCGGGACGCCGTAGACCAACCCCGGCGCGGCGGTCATCGAGATCCCCGTCAGCACATGCCAGTAGTTGCGCTTCTCATACGAGATCGGCCAAGCCATCACGAACAAGACAAACGCGAGGATCAAGATGTACGCCAGTGATCCGAGCCCCATGCGAGCAAACTCCGGTGCTTCGGGGTAGTCCCAGTTGCGCGCGATGCCAACGAGCCACGTGGTCGCAAAACCAAGGATGGCATGCTCGACACCGAAGCGGTCATAGATTTCCGGAGTTGCCCGAAAGGTCAGAAATCGGAGGAGGTCCCGAAGCGCTTGGCGGAAGTTCATGTGGACACTGTTCCTCTTCGTCGGTAGATGCTCCGCCGGAGTTCGGCGCGGTGCTGGCTCGCTTCAAGACTATAGACGGTTCCGACCAGCTCTCGGAATCGCTCGCGCAGCTGCTCGGCACCCATGTGCTTCGGCTGGAACGTGACGTCAAACAGCGTGCACTGATCCCAAAACCGCGGGCGAAGCAACCGATTCTCTTGTTTCAACTTGTGGAACAACCCGGTGCCCGGAAACGGTGTTAGCAGAGTCAACTGAACCTCAGATAGGCCGGACTCCTCGATGAACTCGTGAGTCTGCGCAAAGCTGTCGGCGGTGTCGGCGTCAAAGCCCATGACCAGGCAGCCATTCACCGAAATGCCCGCGTCTTGAATACGTGCGATTTGCTTAACGTATTGGCGACGTCGACGCTTCTTCCATTGGCGCGAATCTGCATCTAGCAGCGACGTCTCGGACACAGACTCCAGGCCAATCAGGACTTGTGCGCATCCGGAGTCAGCAAGCGCATCAAGAAGGCGCTCATCATCTGCGACCGAGATATCGGTCTCCGTGAACCACCGGATTTGCGGGAACTCACTCAATAGCTGGGCCAACTCAAGGCCCCACTTTTTGTTGACGAAGGTGTTGTCATCGGCCAGCTCTACGAACGGCTTGGGCCAGATATCGAGAATCGACTCTAGTTCCTGGCGCACGCGATCAAGCGGCTTTCGCTTGCAGGGGCTGATCATCCGGCTGGCCGCGCAAAATGAGCAGTCGAGCGGGCAGCCGCGGGCCGTCTGAAGGGGAAGGCGGTTGTAACGAGCAGGGTCAAGCAAGTCCCAGCGAGGCAAGGGGGTCGTGTCGAGCGATTCGGGACTGAGAACAGCCCCATAACGCTTCTGAAGTTGTCCTGCCTCGAAGTCAGCAACGACCCTTGGCCAAACCCACTCGCCTTGACCAATGACGACCGAGTCGGCATGCAGCATCACTTCTTCGGGCAAAGCGCTGGCGTGCAAACCGCCCATGACAGTCGGGATCTTGCGTTGTTGAATCCAGCCGATCAGAGTGTAGGCGTCATCGGCTCGGGCGGTCAACGCGGAGATGGCAACGAGGTCGGGCTGCTGTTCCAGCAAGGCTTCAACATCGTCGCGTTCGAGTGCGTCGACCTCGGCGTAGATGACCTCCCAATCTGGCGGAGTTGCGCCGGCGATCGTCAACAACCCCAGACTGGGCATCGAGGCGATGACTTGGCCGCGTTCAATAAACCCAGGGAGCGTCATGCCAAGGGCACGAAGTTCCGGATCGACGATTCTAACGCCGCTAAGTGCAATCAGGAGGAGGCGCATTGCCGCGATGCAACGAGTTTACGGCGTAGCACGGCTTGACACTAGCTCAAGCCGTGCTACTTCACCGTCAAAGGCGGAGGTCATTCGCTGAATGCGATGTAGAGCGGCACCGCGAGGTTGAGCACGGGCACAGCATGAGCAGCGCGATGGGGCCGGGCTTGTCCCGAGCTTCGGCCACCTTCCACCAGATGTAGATGAAGGCAAAGAGGTTGACGCACGGGATGAAGCACAGGACGATGTACCACAACTCCAGCCCGGCGATCTGAATCATCAGCACAATGTTCAGAATAGGAACCCAAGCCATCCACTCATTCGGCGTGTCGGTCTTCTTGGCGATGGTCATCAAAGCAACCGCCATGACGACGTACATCGCGATGAAGAACATGAAGCCGAGCGTGCTCGTGACGAGCGCGATGAACGGGTTGGTCTCGGCCTCAAACTGGGCCAGCAATGGCGCTATAGTTTCCATACGCTAGGGACGATGTTCGCGCGGCTGAACGGTTCAGAAAACGAAAACGGGGCACCCGCTGAGGGTGCCCCGTTCCGTTTACGACTTGCGTTCCGCGGTTAGGCGGCGTCGCCACGAGCCGGGCCAAAGGTCGGCTCGAAGGGAATCAGGCCAAGTCGAGTCGCGGCACGGAACGCCTGAACTCGGTTATTCACCTGAAGCTTGTCGTAAATGTTCGCAAGATGGAAATCCACGGTGCGTTTGGAGACGTAGAGCGTGTCAGCTGCTTCCTTGCTGCTGTTACCCTGAGCGATGAGGCTGAGCACCTCAATCTCTCGCTTAGTCAATCGAACGGCGCGTCCGCCGGATTCCGTTCTTGTGGTTGTTGGCATTGGCATTTTATCTATCCCACCCCTCTGTGATGTCTCTAACCGCTTGTCTAGTTCTTTCCACAGGCCAGTGCCGTTTCTGAGATGCGCCGACACAATTTTTCCGTATTTTCACGATCCGGTAGGAATGATGGTCGGATGTGCCGCCCTTTTCAGTATCCTCAAGTTGCGTGAAATCTCCTCCATGGCTGCAATGCGCCGCCACACTTGTTTAGAACGCTCTTTTGGCTCAGATGTTCCGTCGACGGTTGGCTCGGATTGGCTCGGAGTTGCTCGGGTTGGTTCGGGTTGGTTCGGGTTGGACTCGTCGGACCGGTTGGACGGGTCAGTCGAGACCAACGAGTCCAACATGTCCCACCGCCCTACCGAACCACCTCAAGCCAAACCGAACCAACCCCTTGACTTCTGATCCCGCGCGAGGTATTATCTCCCTTGGCCTCGGCATGCCGGGGCTGATCGTCGGCTTCAAGCCATGAGCGGCGCCGCCCCCACGTTGGGCAACGGCTCCTGAACCGCTCGAGGGCACGCGAAGCTGAAACGATGAAATCTCAATGCGTTCGCATGCGCGAATGCAACTAAGGAGTGTTGAATGCTGCCGGGAATTCTCGGAACTAAGATAGGAATGACCCACCTCTTCACGGAAGAGGGAAAAATGGTGCCGGTGACCGTCATCCAGGCGGGGCCGGTTTACGTTACGCAGATCAAGACGATCGAGCGTGACGGATACGCCGCTGTCCAGGTCGGCTATGGCGAGGCGAAGGAGAAGCAACTCACCTTCCCGAAGTACGGCCACCTCAAGAAGGCCGGCGTTGGCAAGAATCTGCGAACGCTCCGTGAGTTCCGAGTCGACGCCGTTGACGGCATCGAACTCGGCCAGGAAATCACCGCTGAGATCTTCGCTCCGGGTGAAGAAATCACCGTGACGGGCATCAGCAAGGGACGCGGTTTCGCGGGTGGCGTGAAGCGCTACCACTTCCGTGGCCAACATATGACCCACGGCTACATGACGCACCGACGCCCGCTCTCCAGCGGTGCTACCGGTCCTCAGCGCGTCTTCAAGGGCACCAAGAAGCCTGGACGCATGGGCACCGACCGCGTCACGCAGAAGGGAATGCAGGTGTTTCAAGTTGACGCCGAGCGCGGGTTGATCTTGGTGACAGGAAGTGTCCCCGGCCCGAACGGCGCCCTCGTGACCATCAACAAGGCGGTCAGATAACCATGGCAAATCTCGAAGTTAAGAGTACAGCCGGAAAGAAAGTCGGCTCGCATACGTTGAGCGAAGTCATTGCTTCGGCCAAGCCCGATCAATCCGTCGTTCACCGTACCGTCGTCGCCGAGGAAGCCAACTCGCGCCAGGGCACCCAGAGTGCCAAGACGCGATCGGAAGTTCGTGGCGGCGGTCGCAAGCCGTACAAGCAGAAGAAAACCGGTAACGCCCGACAGGGCACCATCCGCGCGCCGCACTTCACCCATGGTGGTATGGCGATGGCCGTCAAGCCGCGCGATTATGATAAGAAGGTCAACAAGAAAGAGCGCCGAGCCGCGATTCTGGGCGTCCTGAATGCCAAGATTGAGGCCGGTGACCTGCAGGTTGTCGACTCTATCGCCTTCACGGCGGCGAAGACCAAGGACGCGGTCGCGTTCCTTGCGGCTTTCGGCGTGGCCGAAACGCGAAGGGTTCTCGTCATCCTCCCGGCGATCGACGAAAAAACCTACCGGAGCTTCCGCAACTTGCCGAATGTGGTCGTGAAGACCGCGCCGAGCACGAGCACAGAAGCCAAGACCGACGTTTTCTCCGCGCGAGACCTCGCTGTCGCCCACAAGATCGTGGTCGCTCAGGACGCGCTTAAGCAGATTGAGGAGGTTTGGGCGAAGTGAAGAACGCCTACGACATCATCCTGAAGCCGCACATCACCGAGCGATCGGTCGCCGCCTCCTATGGCGATCCGCTCATCCGAGATGAGAAGGACCTTCAGCGCAAGTACACGTTCATCGTATCTCCCGATGCCAACAAGATCGAGATCAAGCGGGCCATCGAAGAGATCTACAACGCCGGCAAGAAAGACGACGACAAGATCGTCGTCGAGAACGTCCGCACGATCAACATCGCGCCGAAGAAGCGCCGTGTCGGTCAGCGCGTAGGCCTTCGCGCCGCCAAGAAGAAGGCGATCGTCACGCTCGCCAAGGGCCAATTGCTCGAGGATTACGGAGTCTAAGATGCCAGTCAAGCGAATGAAACCGACCTCCCCTGGGCGCCGCTTTAAGGTTGCGTCCACGTATTCGGAGGTCACCAAGGGTAAGCCCGAAAAGAAGCTGACCACTTCGAAGAACAAGAGCGGTGGTCGCAATGGCACCGGTCGTATCACGTCGTTCAACCGAGGTGGCGGAAACAAGCAGCGCTACCGAATGGTTGACTTCAAGCGCAACAAGGATGGCATCGACGCCAAGGTTGCGGCGATCGAATACGATCCGAACCGCACCTGCCGCATCGCCCTGCTCCACTACATGGACGGCGAGAAGCGATACATCTTGGCGCCGAAGAACCTTGCCGTGGGCACCATCGTGCGGAGCGGCGAGGGCGCGGATATTCTCCCGGGTCACACGCTGGAGCTCCGCAACATCCCGCTCGGTACGCTCGTGCACAACATTGAGCTACAGCCGAAGCGCGGAGGCCAAATCGTCCGGTCGGCGGGAGCCGCCGCTCAGGTCATGGCGAAGGAAGGCATGTACGTGACGCTTCGCCTGCCCAGCGGTGAAATGCGCATGGTGCACAACACCTGCCGTGCTACGGTCGGTGAAGTAGGCAACGCGGAGCACGAGAACGAATCGATCGGTAAGGCTGGTAAGAATCGTGGCCTCGGCCGCAAGCCGCACGTTCGTGGCGTCGTCAAGTCCCCGCGCGATCACCCCCATGGTGGTGGTGAAGCGAAGTCGCCGGTTGGCCGTAAGAAGGGCCCAGTCGACCGCTGGGGCAACAAGGCGCTCGGCGAGCGCACGCGCCACAACAAGCGCACCGACAAGTTCATTGTTCGACGGAGGTCGAAGAAGTAATCGCACGTAGTGCACTGCCCGCCTGAAAGGGCGATGGTTAACACAGGAGACAGATGGCAAGAAGCTTAAAGAAAGGGTTCTTCGTGGACGATCACCTGATGAAGAAGGTGTTCGACATGAACGCATCCGGAGAAAAGAAACTGATCAAGACGTGGTCGCGACGCTCGACCATCACGCCCGACTTCGTGGGTCACACCTTTGCGGTCCACGATGGTCGCAAGCATGTCCCGGTCTTCGTGACCGAGAACATGATTGGCCACAAGCTGGGCGAGTTCGCGCCGACGCGAACCTATCGAGGCCACGGAGGATCGCTTCCGGAACGGGGGACCAAGATCCGCTGAGGCGGTGGGTAAGGAAAGATGCAAGTACAAGCTGTTGCCAAATACATCCGGGTCCAACCTCGCAAGGTTCGGATCGTCGCCGATGAGGTGAACGGAAAGCCCGCTGCCCAGTCGGCCGCCGTGCTTCGATATCACAAGTCGAAGAGCGCTCAGGCGCTTCGCAAGGTGCTCATCAGCGCCATGGCGAATGCCCGTGAGAATCACGGTGTTGATCCCGAAAACCTTCGAATCGCGCGAATCATGGTGGACGAAGGCCCGCGCATGAAGCGCATGATGGCCCGTGCGATGGGGCGGGGTAACCGAATCCTCAAGAAGACCAGCCACATTACGGTGGTCGTGGAAGAGTTCGAACCGGCGGGAGACGTCAAGCCGCATGGCACGAAGGCGAAGCCGCGACCGACCTTTGCCGCCCCCAAGAAGGGCAAGAAGAGGGCCGAGGAAAAGGTCGAAGAGGCCGTAGCGGCGGCCCCGGTCGCTGAGGAAGTGGTCGAGACGCCAGCCGTTGAGGAAGTTGTTGAGGTGACGCCGGAAGCTCCGGTTGAGCCCGAAGCGGTTGCCGAGGTGCCGGCCGAAGAGCCGGCGGCGGAAGCCAGTGAAGAGGAGAAGGGAGCTTAATGGGTCAGAAGATTCATCCAGTCGGCTTTCGCGTCGGCGTAATCCGCGGATTCGACAGCCATTGGTTCTACGGTAAAAAGGGCTACGGCCCGGCGATCGTGATGGACGACAAGATTCGTCGCTTTGTCCGCAATCGCTATGGACTCGGCAACATCTCGCGCATCGAAATCGAGCGAGCCGCCAACCGCGTGAAGGTCAATATCTACACGGCGAGGCCGGGCGCGATCATCGGTCGAGGTGGCAAAGGTATCGACGAGTTGAGCGATCATCTCAACAATCTGGTACGCCGTCTCGATCCGACCAGCGTTGTACAGGTCAACGTCACGGAAGTGCGCCAGCCGGAAGTTGATGCTCAACTCGTTGCCGAGAATATCGCGACGCAGCTTGAACGTCGTATCTCGCACCGGCGAGCCATGCGACAATCGATGACTCGAGCTCAGCGAATGAACGCCCGTGGCATGAAGGTGCTGGTGTCGGGTCGCCTCAACGGCGCAGAAATTGCGCGAAACGAAGGTGACAAGTTCGGCAAGATTCCGCTGCACACGATTCGCGCTGACATTGACTACGGATTCGCCACGGCCCGCACGGTCTACGGATCGGTGGGTGTCAAGGTCTGGATCTATAAGGGCGAAGTGCTCCCTGAGCGGCGAACGCAAGATCGCCGTCCCGCGAACGAGGAAGGAGGAACCGAAGATGTTAATGCCTAAGAGAACCAAGTTCCGCAAGCAACATCGCGGACGTCGTGCCGGTAAGGCGACCCGTGGCAACACGGTTGCCTTCGGAGATTACGGGTTGGTCGCGATGGAAGCGGATTGGATCACGAACCGCCAGATTGAGTCCGCTCGTATTG
>CAZPHD010000057.1:4055-8403 GCA_964586225.1 uncultured Fimbriimonadaceae bacterium | reverse complement strand
CATCAAACGTGGCGGCAAGGTGTGGATTCGGATCTTCCCTGATAAACCCTTCACCAAGAAGCCGCTTGAGCAACGAATGGGTAAGGGTAAGGCGGGCGTCGAAGGCTGGGTGGCCGTCGTCAAGCCGGGTCGCGTCATGTTCGAAATGAACGGCGTGCCCGTTGATGTCGCCAAGGAAGCCATGCGCCTCGCCATGCACAAGCTCCCGATCAAGTGTCGGTTCGTAACCAAGGCCGAGCTCGAAGCCGAGCATGCCGCCGCCCTCGCCGCAAGCAAGGGAGAGGAGGCCTAACCATCCATGAAGAATCTGAAATCGAAAGAACTGCGTGAGAAGTCGGTGCCGGAGCTCGAAGAGCTTTTGCTCCAGGAAAAGGCTTCGCTCTACAAGGCCCGCCGCGACTTGGTCTTCCGCCAGATGACTGACACGGCCAGCTTGAAGGTGCGCCGCCACAACATCGCGCGCATCAACACGGTCATCACCGAAAAGAAGGGAGGTAACAGCTAATGGCAGAAGCCAAGAACAATGCCGCTGAGCGATCGAGCCGAAAGGTCCGAATCGGGCTCGTCACTTCCAACAAAATGGAGAAGACTGTCGTTGTCAAGATTGAGCGCCGGGTTCAGCACGCGCTGTACAGCAAGGTTCTGATCCGCACCAACAAGTTGAAGGCGCATGATGAGATGAACTGCGACATCGGAGACACCGTGGAGATCATGGAGACCCGTCCCATCAGCAAGGATAAGCGATGGCGAGTGGTCCGAATCGTCGAGAAGGTTAAGTAATCCGGACGGGATGGGCCGACGCCCATCCCGCCCACGAACGAAGGAACGCGAACAGCAATGATTCAACAGTTTACGAGACTGAAAGTGGCCGACAACTCCGGCGCCCGCGATGTGATGTGCATCCGCGTGCTCAAGGGGTCCCAGCCGCGCTACGGCCGAGTCGGTGACATCATCGTCGCTTCGGTCAAAGCGGCGACCCCGAACATGCCGGTCAAGAAGGGCGACGTGATCCAGGCCGTCATCGTGCGAACGAAGCGCATGACCCGACGCGCCGATGGCAGCACGGTGCGCTTTGACGACAACGCCTGTGTGTTGGTCACCAAGAAGCCGAAGGACGCGGAATACGACCCGCGCGGCACCCGTGTTTTTGGCCCCGTGGCCCGAGAACTGCGCGACAAGAACTTCATGAAGATCGTGTCGCTGGCCCCCGAGGTGGTCTGATTCCATGCCTACCAAAGCTGAACTGAAACTGCAAAAGCAACATATCAAGCTGAAGATCCGAAAGGGTGATAAGGTGATGATCATCGCCGGCAAGGACAAGGGCCAAATTGGCTTTGTCGCAGCCGTCGCCCCGAAGGAGCAGAAGGTTATGGTGCTTCAGGAGAACCCGGCGAATCCCGAAGAGTTTATTCCCCTGAACGCCGCGATCAAACACCGAAAGGCGCGCTACCAAGGCGAACGCTCAGCCCGACTTCGCATCCCGGTCGCCATCCACGTGAGCAACGTGATGGTGCTCGATCCGAAGACCAATGAGCCGACCCGCGTTGGCCGCAAGAAGGAAGACGGCAAGATCGTTCGCTACGCCAAGAAGAGCGGCGAGCTGTTGCCGAACGCTGACACGATGTCGAAAGAGTAGAAACCATTTTGGATTTTGGATTTTAGATTTGCGATTGGGGAAGGGGAGATCTGCAAAACGGTCGAAGCTTCGATAGATCCAAAATCCAAAATCCAAAATCCAAAATCCCACAAGCCTGGTCAGTAATCAGGCTGCCGAATACGAGGAACACAATGGCTAGGAAAGACAAGAACGCGGCTCCGGTGGCAACGGGCAATCTGCCCGCACCGCGACTTCGCAAGATTTATAAGGAAACCGTGCTCCCCAAGTTGATGGAGGAGTTCAAGTACACGACCGTCATGCAGGCGCCGCGCCTCGAGAAGATCGTGATCAACATGGGCACCGGCATTGACGAGAAGCACCTCGAGAACTCGATCCGTGACCTCACGCTGATTTCGGGTCAAAAGCCCGTGGCGACGACGGCTCGCAAGGCAATCTCGAACTTCAAACTCCGAGAGGGCATGAAGATCGGCTGCAAAGTCACCCTACGTGGTGATCGGGCAATGCACTTTCTCGACAAGCTAGCAACGGTTGTGCTCCCGCGAATCCGTGACTTCCAGGGCCTGTCGCCGAACTCGTTCGATGGCCGCGGCAACTACGCGCTCGGCCTCAAGGAACAGCTCGTCTTCCCGGAAATACCCTACGACACCTTCGATCGCATCCGCGGTATGGACATCGTGATCTGCACGTCGGCCAAGACCGACGATGAGGCACGTGTGTTCCTGAAGGCAATGGGTATGCCTCTGCGCGACAAGTAAGAGATTGCTAGGGTTGGGCCCGGATCGATTACGATCCGGGCCCTTCTTCTTGTGGGGTATCAAGGGCGATGCGTCCCCCGATTGACCTGCGCGACAAGCTCTCGCTCATCGAAGACCATTGGCACCCACGAGTCGTGGCCGAGCTTAACGAGGTGCAGTTTAAGCTTGTCAAGCTGCAAGGCGACTTTTTGTGGCACCAGCACGACGAGACCGATGAGGCGTTCTTGGTCCTGAGCGGTGAGATGGTCGTCGAGTTTCGCGATCGCGTCGTGCGCGTGGGCGAGGGCGAACTGTTCGTCGTGCCCAAGGGGGTCGAGCATATCACCCGCGCCGAGCGTGAGTGCCACGCCTTGATCATCGAGCCCCGAGGGGTGGTCAACACCGGCGATGCTGGGGGTGAGTTGACGGCTCCGCTGGATGATTGGTTATGAGGGAGTGCGTTGCTCCGTCAACGCCAAGCCGCGTTCTCCCCACCCCCCAACCCCCTCCCCTCGAAGACGATAGCCCTTCGAGGAGAGGGGGAGCCGGAGGCATCAGAGCCTCAGGTTCTCGAAGTTCGCGTAGGTTGGCTGGAAGCCGAGTTGTACCGTTCCGATTGGGCCGTTTCGGTGCTTAGCGATAATGATGTCGGCGACTTCGGTGCGCTCGGGGTCGCGGTTTGCTTCTTCAGGCTTCTCGCGATCCTTGTAGTAGGAGTCGCGGTAGATGAACATGACGAGGTCAGCTTCAGCCTCGATCGATCCTGATTCGCGAATGTCGGAGAGCTGCGGCCGCTTGTTTTCGCGGTTCTCTACCGATCGGTTGAGCTGACTTAGGGCGATTACGGGGACATCAAGTTCCTTAGCCATCCCCTTGAGCGAGCGAGCAATATCCGAGATTTCCTGTACCCGGTTCTCCGTCTTGCGGTTACCTCGCATGAGCTGAAGGTAGTCAACAATCACCAATGAGAGCCCGCCGTCACGCTTGAGGCGGCGACATTTTCCTCGCATCTCAAGCCCGTTGATGTCTGAAGACTCGTCAATGAAGATCGGCAACTCGTACATGATCTCGCAGGCGTCAGCGAGACGCCGGTAGTTGTCCGGGTTCAAGTCGGTCTTCTTGAGAACGCTTGAACTGACGCCCGAGATCATTGAGGCGAATCTTCGAGCGAGCTGCTTTCCCGACATTTCCAAGCTGAACACGGCGACGTTACCGGGCACCTTTCGGGCCACGTTGGCGGCAATCTTGAGCACGAGCGACGTCTTGCCCATGGAAGGGCGCGCGGCGAGAATAATCAGATCGCCGCCGTAAAGGCCCGTGGTCATCGCGTCGAGGTCATAGAACCCGGTGGGCACGCCAAGCGTGGGCTCGCCGGTCTCAACCAGCGTGTCCATGTCGATCATCACGTCCTTTGCGAGGTGGCGAAGATTGAGGAAATCGCGGCCAAGACGCTGATTGCCGACCTGAAAGATCAGGTTCTCAGCCTGGTCGAGCTTGTCATCGGTTTCAAGTTCGGGGTCGCGAACCGTCTTGATGATCGAGTGGCCTGCATCGTCGAGTCGGCGCAGGGTCGCCTTTTCAAGGACGATCTTTGCGTAGTGAGCGGCGTTGGCTGCACTCGGCACCGACTCGGCGACCTGAATGAGGTAGTCCTCGCCACCAATCTCGCCCAGCTTGCCTCTCTCAACGAGCTCGTTCTTGACGGTCAGTAGCTCAACCGCGCGGCCCGTGATCGCAAGCTGCTTGATGGCACGAAAGATCTCACGGTGGGCAGGGAAGTTGAAGTCGTCTTCCGACAGCATGCCGAAGACCGTTTCTGCCGCCTGCTCCTTGAGGATCATTGATCCGAGCGTGCTCATCTCGGCTTCGAGATTGTGCAGCGGAAGGAGTTCGTCGGTGGCGAGCCGCATGGGCTCCTGAGTATACGCTTTAGGCTCTGAGATCGACCCGGCCGCGCTACCACCGCCGTACCACAGCCACGAGCCCGCGCTCACGT
>CAZPHD010000057.1:1640-4045 GCA_964586225.1 uncultured Fimbriimonadaceae bacterium | reverse complement strand
CGCTCACGTCGCTCTCGGTCGGCTTCGATCCTAACCGGCTGATCGTGATAGATCATGCGAATCAGGGACTCTTCGATCCGAAACGGGTCGTGATCAAACGATCCATGCCACCCGCAGACGAAACAGGTGCCATTGACCCTAGCATTGAGGGCATTGCACAGCGGGCAACGCTTCAAATTGGATTGAGCGATGCGCCGGCGAGTCTCGCTTCGGTAGATGACGGGATCGGGTCCAAACTCCATGGGTCCAAGTGAAGTATCGGAATCCGCGAAGGGGTTCTCTAGGTTTGTCGAAGCAGCTCGGCTCGAGTCCACTCGCCTTCCGACTGGAGCATGAGGACTTCGGCACCCGGCATCGTCATTTCGCGGGTCGTAACCCACATTCGGCCGCCGGGTCGGACATGTTGCCAAGCTCGCTCGATCAGCGACGGTCGGCCGCATCGCATCAGGATCACAAGATCGAACAGCCGTTCCGGGGCTGAACCGAGCCAATTGATCGGCAGACCGTCTCCGTACCGTCGCTCCAGGTCTCGGCCGCGATCTAAGGCGTCGGGCAGGATGTCGTAAGCGGTGACTTGGTGCCCTTGTGAGGCGAGGGCTACCGCATCACGCCCCGAGCCGCAGCCGAAGTCGAGGATCTCGCAAGGTGCGCCCGCGCGGACGTCCTCGACCCAAGGATCGGCCCGCCATAATCGCCACTGCGGCCGGTCGATCACGGGACCGGAATGGGTCTCGACATCCTTTACCAGCCTCACATGCCGCCTGAATGCAAGGATGGCCGCCAGTTCTGAGGCACCTCGTCCATATATATCGAGAACCGTGTCCTTTGGGGGCAACTCATGCTGGTGCTTCAGAGCATCGGGGATGTAGACGCCTTCCACGATCGGAAGCGGTTCGGTCAGGAGGATTCTGCCGACGGGAGCGAATGGCATCGTGACGTCATTCTGGCGGATAATCAGCCATGACATGCGCAGAACGCGTAGACGAAACTCTCGCAAAACTGGATGACATTGAAGCCCGCGTGCGTAAGGTCTTCGGCGAGATGAGCGATGAGGTTATGAACCGCCCGGGGCCCCCGTCAAACTGGTCGCCAGCGATGATCCTTGACCATCTCCTGATTGTCGATGCGCCGTACTTGACAAAGATGGCCGCGCTAATCGACTTGCCCTCAGGAGGCGGTGCTGAAGTGCGCTACTCGTGGCTAGGGAAGTTCCTCATGAAAGCAGGGGGCCCGGGTGGCAATGCCCCTGCGCCAAAGTCCATGACGCCCGCGGCGGGTCCACGCGATCGCGAGATTGTCGAGCGCTACCTAGCTCACCTCGCTGAGTCTCGCGTGCAGGCTGAACGCTGCCGAGGCGTGGACCTGAACAGCGTCCGAATCCCAAATCCCTTCATGCCGATCTTCCGCATGACGCTGGGCGACGTCCTCGGCCTGATGGCGGGTCACAAGGAACGACACATCGCGCAGATTGAGGCGATGGCGACCTGAGTGTGGGATATGAGAAGCTGAACGTCGCTGGACGGTCATTCCGGCTACTTACCACATCCCATATCCGACAATCGACAAGGTTCACAGGTCTAGCTTGCTCTTCGATTTCTGCCTGTTGAATTTGCGGCGCCGCAGGATCGGAACAAAGAAGATCCCGATGCCGCTCGCGGCCAGGAAAACCAGCACAAGCGCGACCACAGGCAGACCGTACATGTTGGCTGCGTCATGGAACCAGCTGAAATCGTGGAGTTGCTCGATCAGTTGGTCGTTGCGTTGAGCGACATTGAGCACTTCGCCGGTCGCGCCGTCCACCTGAACTTCCTTGTAGCCCGTCTTGGTGACGACCTTAAAGACGTTGCTCTTTGGGCGGTAATCAATCCGGTCGATGTCCTTGACGGACTGTAGCATCGGCAGGTCGAGGGCTAATGCGGCCTCAGCGGCCTGGTGTACTGAAACCACTTGGGAAAGCGACTCGACCGGGGTGCCCTTGCGTTCAAGGGGCCGAATCCAGTCCGTTGTCTTCTTCGTTGCGAGAAGGAACCCAGTTCCTGCGATGAGCAGGAGGAACACCGCTGTAATGACGCCGAACCAGCGATGGAGCGACCGAAACCGATGGTACATCGGCAGAGTATACGCGCGGTAACGGGGTCAAAGTGCCGTCATTGAACTGCGAATGCTCGGAAGTAAATCCTCAGAACTGGGCCCTCTTGAGACTCCCAGTCGTTCTTGGGCTTGCTCTTCTCGGACTTCTCGTCCTTCTCCGACTGGTCCTCATGTTCCTCGTCGGACTTCTTTGAAGACTTCTTGTCTTCCTTGGATTCCAGGCCCTCAAGAGCGTGGTTGATCTTGGTGACGAGCTCCTTCTTGAGCGCTTGCAGCCCAGCGACCGTTTGAACCTGCGAAGGTGACGTTGAGCG
>CAZPHD010000057.1:0-1630 GCA_964586225.1 uncultured Fimbriimonadaceae bacterium | reverse complement strand
GCGCACGACCAAGTTCATCGCATCTTCAACGGGAGGGAGTTGCTCGGCGAACTTCTTCTCGTCGTAGCCGTCTTTCAGGTGAACGGCGACGGTCATGCGCAGATAGGTCTGCATATCGTTGAGGTTGTAGAGCTTCTCTTCGAACTCAACGATCTTGCCAAGCTTGATCTCGGGTTCTTTTTTCTCGCCGCCTCGCATCTTCATGCCGAAGAAGCCGCCGCCGAAGAGCATGACAGCGACAATGACGAGCACGGGCAGTTTGCCCTTTTTCTTGCCTTCTTCTTTGGGTGCAGCGTCTGACATCCGATAAACCTCACCTAGGAGTATCGGCAGGTTGGAGGGGCCTCGTCAGAGTGCTGGACTCATTTGCCAAACTCCATGTTCTCGATGGAGCCCTCTAACGGCATTTCCAGCCATCCCCGGGGTTCGCCCATGAACTTGGGGCTGCTGGAGTTGCTGCGCTCCTTATAGGGGCCGTTGGCGTTCTTCAAGACTTGCTCGATCTCGAAAAGGAGCACTGTTTCCTTTGGCTTCTCAATTTCGTCCCACTTCTTGCCAGCAAGAGCCGAGTTGAAGGAGATGCCTGTCACCTTGTCACCGAACTTGCACGACCAGTCGCCATCGGCAGCCGGAGGCTTAAACGGGCCCGACTCCTTGAGCTCGGCATCGCGCCACTTGGCATAGTACGGCCGCACGTCATCTTGCCACGTTGCCGCGTTGGGTAACGTGCCCTCGTGGGCTTTCGCATATTCTTCGACGGAGTCTCGAACGCCCTCGTACATCATCATGCATCCGACCATCGGCGTGACCGTGCGCCCGAAGAGCTGCATTCCGTAGTACGCGACGCCGATGAGCAGCGCACAAGGAACCACCACGCACAGCACCACGATCACAATGATCAGCGGGGCGTTTGACCGCTTGGGCGGCATGTTCGGCGGGGCAAAGGGGGGCGGCGTGTTCACCCTTCCATTGTAACCAAGGGTGGTCTCGGCATGAGTCTGAAGGCCCTTGCGAAGAAAAAAAGTCCAAATCCCACTAAATTTACGGGGTTCGAGTGTTGGATTTTGCTGTAACGTCGCTTATAATGCACTTGCATTGCATCCCTTGATTGGAGGTCAAGTACAAATCATGAACAGCAAGCGAGCGTTTACGCTCATTGAACTGCTCGTCGTCATCGCGATCATCGCGATTCTGGCGGCGATTCTCTTCCCCGTTTTCGCCCAGGCCAAGGAAGCCGCGAAGAAGACCTCGACGTTGAGCAACTTCAAGCAGCTCGGCACGTCGGTCCATATCTACATCGCGGACCAAGATGACCGCTTCCCGCTCTCGTTCGGCACCGACGGTGCCACGAGCCTGCCGCGATGGGACGCGTATCACCGCGTTCCACAGAACTGGGATAACACCGCACCGTTCAACACGCAGAACCGTCAGGACGAAGACGCCCAGTTTTGGGCCAACGCCATGATGCCCTACGTGAAGAATCTTGAGATCTTCTCGCAGAACGGTGTTCCGAAGACTCAAAACGCGGGCATCTATGCGAATGCAGTCCGTGCTCGCGCTCAGATGGGCGTGACGTACAACGGCATGCTGCATGGCTGGTCGGGCACGGCGATCGCCGAGCCCTCAAAGC
>CAZPHD010000056.1:0-18401 GCA_964586225.1 uncultured Fimbriimonadaceae bacterium | reverse complement strand
ATCGAGGACGCGAAGTCGCCGGAGACACGAGCCCGCCGGATTGCGAAGGCGGTCGAGATGCTGTCGGGGTGAGCTAAGCCGTCTGCTTCGGGACGAACCCACCGAAACCCTCATAGCGATCCCCCAACCAATCCAGAATCCAAAATCGCAAATCCAAAATCAAAGAGCCCGCCGCATCCCAACGGATGAAGCGGGCTCGATCTGGAGCGATTTGAAACTAGAAGCGATAGTGCGCGAAGGCCTTGTTCGCTTCCGCCATGCGGTGCGTGTCTTCCTTCTTCTTGATCGTCGCGCCGGTGCCGTTGTAGCAATCGGCGAACTCGGAGGCCAACTTCTCAATCATGGACTTGCCGGCGCGCTTGCGAGCGGCGGCGATCATCCAGCGGAGGGCCAAGGCACGGCGTCGCTCGGGGCGAACGTCCATGGGCACCTGGTAGGTCTGGCCACCGACGCGCTTCGGTCGAACTTCGACGTTCGGCATCGCATTCGTGAGTGCCTTGTCGAACAGTTCCAGCGCGGGCACGCCGACCTTCTCTTCGGCCTGCGAGAGCGCACCGTAGAAGATTCGCTCGGCGACCGTCTTCTTGCCGTCGAGCATCATGCGGTTGATAAATCGCTGCATCATTTCCGAACCGTAAACCGGATCGGGCGTGATGATTCGCTTGGGGGCTGCACCTTTGCGTGGCATTACTTCTTCGCCGCCTTCGGCCGCTTGGTGCCGTACTTGGATCGACCCTGCATTCGGTTGTTCGTGCCGGCCGTCTGCTGGGTGCCGCGAACGATGTGGTAGCGCACACCGGGGAGGTCCTTGACACGACCCCCGCGGACTAGCACAACCGAGTGCTCTTGCAGGTTGTGGCCGACGCCCGGAATGTAGGCGGTGACTTCGACCCCGTTCGTCAAGCGAACACGAGCCACTTTTCGAAGCGCCGAGTTCGGCTTCTTCGGAGTGACCGTTCGGACGACGGTGCACACGCCACGCTTAAAGGGGTTACCCTTCAAAGCTGGCGACTTTGACTTCACATTTGGCGTTTCCCGCCCTTTTCGGACCAACTGATTGACTGTCGGCATTCGCGCTCCAGATAACTTAACTCGTGCTTCTTCGGGATCTTTCTACAAAGAAAACGCCCCTCCATGATCATTCAGAGGGGCGCGGTTCAGGTCGTGTGATTGAGTTAGAGCTTCACCATCCGTCCAGAACCTCGACCGCCACGAAGGCGCATGGGTGTTCCTCACCTCGCGGCAAAGAACGGGCGGATTATACCCAGGGTGTTGAAAAGTGTCAAGGGCACCCCGAATCAAAACACTTCGCCGGTCCGTCGTTAGGTTCAACGTGATTTGTCCCTTCTGCAGCTTCCCCGATCAACGGGTTCTCGATTCGCGCGTTGCCCGCGATGGTCAAGCCATCCGTCGACGCCGAGAATGCCTCAACTGTGAGCGACGATTCACGACGTTTGAGATCTACGAACGCCCTCGGCTATTCGTGGTCAAGCGAGACGGCACGCGCCAAGAGTTCGAGCCGACCAAGCTCCTCAACTCGATGCTTCTTGCATGCGGTAAGCGCCCCGTCCCAGTAGAGCGCCTCCGCGAAGCCGTCTCGATGCTTGAGAAAGGGCTCTATGAGGAGTTCGACGATGAAGTCGCCTCGACCGAGATCGGCGAACGCGTCATGCGGTTGCTCCGCGATATCGACACGGTCGCTTACGTTCGCTTCGCGAGCGTTTACCAGGAGTTCGAGAGCGTGTCCGACTTCTCCAGCATCCTTAAGCGCTGTCGCGGCGTTTCCTCGCCGCAGTAAACAGGTTTAACCCGGCAACCCCGCGTCCTTAGTTTTTGGGACGTCTCGAGCCAATGCGTGCTAGGTACGCTATCAGCGGATCGCGTGATGCCGTGAAAAGGGTTCTGCTGATCGTCGCCGTCGTTTCGGTCGTTGCCGCAAGCTTCTGGTGGATGAACGAGCGCTCAAGAGCACCCCTGCTGGTTGACACGGTTGCCGTCGTTCGCGATACTTTGAAGAGTACGGTTGTCGCGGAGGCTCTCGTTCGGGCCAAGTCGTATCCGGTTTCGTCTGAGCGACCGGGCCGCATCGCACGAGTTCTTGTGCGAGAGGGAGATCATGTCTCTGTAGGCACGTTCCTAGCTGAACTGGATTCCACCGACGTCGATCTAGAGATCGCCCAGCATCAGGCCGCGTTGAATACGGCTCGTTCACAGGAGTCCGAGGCACGCGCCGCAATCATTGCCGCACGCACATCGGCTCGGGCGGCTCAGGCCAAGGCGCAAGCGATGGTTCGTGTCGCTGAAGCTGCCCTCCGCGATGTCCAACGCGGCACTCGGTCAGAGGTGATCGCGCGGACGGAGCACGAACTTGCCCAGGCAAATGCGCACGTAGCCGAAGCCGCTCGCCAGCGCGAACGGGCCGAGAAGCTCTACGCTGCAGGCGTTTATAGTCAGGCTGCGCGCGATGTCGCTAGGACGAACCATGAAGTGGCGTTGGCCCAGCAGGCGGCCATTCAGGATGGGCTGGATCTGCTCAAAGCCGGACCGCTCCCGGAGGACGCGGACATGGCTCGCGCCCAGTTGGTCGCAGCTCAAGCCGATCTAAGGGCCTCGCTGGCCCTCAATCAGGAGATTGCCGTCCGCGAACGGCAACTGGGGACGATGAGCTCACGAATCATCGAGGCCCGCCTGGCTCTGGTTCGAGCCCAAGCAGAGCGCACCAAGCTCGCCGTCCGATCTCCGGTGGTGGGAGTGGTCACGAGGCTAGCCTTGGAACCAGGCGCTTGGGCGACTCCCGGTCTTGCGGTCGTGGTCGTAAGCTCCAGGGAGGACCTGCATGTCGAGTGCGAAGTGCGCAGCGAGGATGTTCATGCAGTCTCGCCTGGCCAGCGCGTCGAGTTACTGCTTCCCGGCGAATCGAGCAGTTCGCGTACTGGCATTGTCGAGCGGCTCTCCGCAGAGGCGGAGCCGAAGCCGGACTCGGCCATTCGGTCGCGAATCGTTCGTTGCCGCATTCGGATCGAGGGCGAAACATCGAGCCTGGTTCCTGGCCAAGAACTCGACGTCCGATTGAGTTCCAAATGGTTCGGCGTCCTGTGTGTTCCGAACGCCGCGATCTCGCTTGAGGGCGCCGCACCTTCTGCGTGGAGGTTACGGGGCGACGCCGTCGAGCGTGTGGTGGTGGAGTTGGGGGTGACGGACGGCGACCGAACGGAAATCGTTTCGGGCCTCACCGAGAATGACCGAGTCGTTACTGCGATTCCCGATGGGCTCGTCGAAGGTCGAAAGGTGGCACCCCGTGCGGGGCATTGAGCCGGTCATCGAGCTTGCAGGGGTCGGAAAGACTTATCGCACAGGCTCGACTGAGGTTCACGCTCTGGTTGATGCAAACCTCTCGATCTATCGTGGCGAGTTTGTGGTGATCCTTGGCCCCAGTGGTTGCGGCAAGAGCACGCTAATGAACTTGATTGGCGGACTTGACCGGCCTACCAGCGGTAGAGTCACGGTTGGGGGCCGCGACATCTCGAAGCTCGATGAGCGGGGTCTGACTCGGTTTCGCCGCGAGACCGTCGGCTTCATCTTCCAGTTCTTCAACTTAGTCAACACGCTGACCGCATACGAGAACGTCCAGCTGGCCGCCGAACTCGTGCACCATCCGATGGACATTGATCAGCTGCTGGAAGCCGTGGGGCTGGGTGGGCGGGGTAGCCACTTCCCGTCAGAGCTGAGCGGCGGCGAGCAGCAACGCGTCGCAATCGCCCGCGCACTCGTCAAGGGTGCGCCCGTCATGCTATGCGACGAACCGACGGGTGAACTCGATGAGGAAACAGGGCGCCGGGTGCTGAGCTTGCTCCATCAAACCACGCATGACCGCGGACAAACCGTGCTGGTGGTTACCCACAATGCCGCGATTGCTGCGATGGCCGACCGAATCATTCGGCTTCGAAGCGGGCAGATTGTGAGTGATGAGCGGAACGAGCAGCCGGTCGACCCCGAAGAGGTGCGATGGTAGGGTCGTTGCTGCTTCGAAAGGCGATCCGCGATCTTCGCCAGTCGGCCGCGTCCTTTGTGGCGATCGGATTCATGGTCGCGCTCGGGGTGGCGTTCTTGATCGGGGCGTACTCGGTGTACGTGAACCTGGATCGCTCCTACCAGGGCTCATACAAGCGGCTTAACTTCGAGGACTTCAGCATCCGTTTCAACGCTGCGCCTGCGCGGGTTGTGGCTCAATTGAGCGAGATTCCGGGGCTGTCGGCGGCCGAGGGCCGTTGGGTTGAAGACACTGCGCTCGAACTCGACGAGAGGCCCGGCGCGAAGATGGTCGGACGTTTGATCGGCATTCCTGCCCATCGACCCCTGCGCATCAACCGCCTCCGTCTCCTTGAGGGCAGATTGCTGTTCCCGAACGAAGACCGTGGGGTCTTGCTGGAAGCGAACTTCGCCAAACACCACGACCTGCACCCCGGATCGAAGGTGACCATCGAAAGAAATGGTGTGAGGGTGCCGTTCTCGGTGGTCGGGGTGGTGCAAAGCTGCGAGTATCTGTATGTTGTCCGCAGTAAGCAGGAGCTCATCTCAATGCCCGACACGTTCGGCGTCATGTTCATCTCGGAAGCCACGCTGGGGCGACTTTACGGGCGTCTTGGGGAAGTCAACGAGATTCATGCCGTGGTGAGTGATCCTGCTCGCCGCTCCTCGGTTATGCTCGCGGCCCGGCAAGCCCTGGCACCTTACGATCCCGACATCCCGGTCGCGCGCGAAGATCAACCGAGCTACCAGATGCTCCAGCAAGATGTGCAGGGGTTTCAAGCCTACGCTGTCCTGTTCCCGCTGCTCTTCCTCGGCGTGGCGGTGGCCTCCGTGTCCACGATGTTGACCCGGCAGGTCCACACCCAGCGCACCGTGATCGGCCTCCTGCGCAGCTTGGGCTTTAGTAAGGCGACGGTGCTCATCCACTTCTTAACGGGAACGGTGTTGGTAGGCATCGCTGCGAGCCTATTGGGTTCGGTTCTCGGAATATGGCTCGCAGACGTGCTCTCGCGGTTCTACATGGCTCAGCTACAGGTGCCCTATCCGCAGATCGTGCCGCGGTGGAACGTGACGGCTTTCGGCGCGGTCGTCGGCGTGCTGACGTGCGCTGTTGCCGCGCTGTCCCCGTCGCGGCAGGCGGCCGGGATTCCGCCTGCCGAAGCGATGCGCCCGGTTGCGCCAAGCTACGGCTCGCGCTCCCTCAAGCTGGACCGTTGGCTGCCAACCGGCTCGCTGCTCTTGCGGATTCCCCTGCGCAATGTCTTCCGCCAGCCTCGACGCACGTTCTCTACTTTGGTCGGAGTGGTTTCGTCGCTCTGCTTGATGATGATGGCGCGAGGATTGCTGGATTCCATGGGTAGTGCTCTGGACAAGATGATCGGCGGCATGTTCAGCTACGACGTGCGAGTCGACTTCGTTGAGTTTCAAACCCGCCGTACAACTGAGAGCATTCGGCGCTGGCCCGGGGTCGTGTGGGCTGAGGGCACCCTCGAACTGCCGATGGAGTTTCGCAAGGGAGGTCGGACCTACTCTGCCCTGTTGAACGGCGTCGAGCCCGGTTCGAAGCTTCGGCCGTTGGTGGATGCGAGAGGAGCACCTCTAACCGTAGGCTCCGACGGGGGAGTCTTCGGTCCGGCTCTACGCTCTCGGCTTGATCTTCGCATAGGGGACACGGTTTGGGTCTCTTTGCCCGAGCAGATGACGCCAGAAGCGTCGCGTGCGGTGCCGATCCGGGTTGCCGCCTTCAACCATGAGGCGATTGGAACTCAGGTGTATCTGCTTCGTTCCGAAGTCGAGCGGCTCTTCCGTCGCGAGCTCGCGTTACCCGGAAATGCGATCACGAGTGTGGCCACAAAGGTCGACTCGGCCTACCTGGCCGATGTCCGTCGCAGGGCTCTCGATCTGCCCCACGCCGGCTCAGCCATGATGCAGGTGAGCATCCGGGCGATGGTCCAGCGGCTCGTTGAGACATCCCGGCGCTTTGTGCTGATCATGGAGGTGTTCGGCTACATTCTCGCATTCGCGACACTCTTCAACACCATCACCATCAATGTCCTAGAGCGGCGCGCGGAGATGGCCACGTTGCGCACATTGGGAGTAAGTGCCGGTCAAATCGGTCGCATGGTCGCGGTTGAGAGCTTGATTGTTGCTGGGCTGGGGATCCTCGTGGGATTGCCGATCGCTCATCTGTTCGTCCACCTCTTCTGGCGGGCCGCCCAGACCCCAGAGCAACAAGAATTGTTTAACTTTGAGGTGCAAGTCTTGCCCACAACATTTGTTATCGCTTCAAGCGCCGTGTTGGTGATCTGCAGTCTTGCGCTCCTACCGGCCCTGCGGTCCATCCAGAGGATGGACTTGGCCAAGGCCGTAAAGGAGCGCTCGACCTAGGCCTTAGATCGATTCCCAGCGAATCAGCGGTAGCTCATGTGCCGTCGGCACGCCATCGCGTGAGGGGCGCACCCGGATCGTATAACCTTGATTCCCCGCACGGGCTAGCGCAATCGTCGCCGTGTACTTCACACCGGTTCCCGCTGACTCCGCCGGACGAAGTTCAACCACGCCGTTGCGATACAGGTCTCGCGTCGAGCCCACCTTGCCCACCACCGCTTCAACGGTGACATCCTCGGTCGACAAGCCACCCAGATCAACCGTGGCGCTTACATGAATCTGACTCCCGACCGCATTCGCAACCGCCGCATCGTCTTCGACGCGGATGATCTTGACTGAAGGCCATGCCGCCAAGACGCGCTGACGCCACTCAAGGGTCGCAACCGCGGCCGCACGATCATTGGCGTGCATCGCGCGGAAGCGTTCATCAGAGGGCAGATAGCCCTTCGTCGCGTAATCCTGCACCATCCGGGCGGTTGAGAATCGCCATGCCAGGTCAGCGATCGACTGCTTCATCATCGCCACCCAACCGCCGGGGACCGCGCCGTCGACCCGGTGGTAATACGTCGGGGCGATATCCGTTTCGATGAGATGATAAAGCGTCGACGAGTCGAGCCAATCTTGGTGGACATGATCATGCAGGCTGTTTCGATCGCCAATCGCCCAGCCGACATTCGGCGCGTAGCCTTCGTCCCACCAGCCATCAAGAACCGAGCAGTTCAGGCCGCCGTTGGGCACCACTTTCATGCCGCTCGTGCCGCTGGCCTCCATCGGTCGCCGCGGGTTGTTTAGCCACACGTCAACCCCTTGCACCAGCATTCTGGCAATCCGCATGTCGTAGTCTTCGAGGAACACCATCCGCGTGCGACCGCCTTCGTTGTGAATGAAGTTGTACAGTTCCTGAATCAGCCGCTTGCCGCCGTCATCACGCGGGTGGCTCTTTCCGGCGATGACGATCTGAACCGGGCGCTCGGCGTGGAACAGCATTTGCTTGAGCCGCTCCCGATCCGTGAGCATCAACGTGGCGCGCTTGTAGGTCGCAAACCGACGCGCGAAACCGATCGTAAGGATGCGCGGGTCAAGGATCGATTCGGCCTGGCCGAACGTCGCTCGCCCCATACCGCGTCGCTCGGACGCCTCGCGCATGTACCGCCGCACAAAGCGCACCAGATCGCCGCGCTGATTATCGCGGATCGACCACAGTTCGGCGTCGGGCACGTTGAAGATGCCTTGCCAAGACGCTGGGTTCGCGGGGTCGGTGCGCCAACCGCGGCCAAGATACGTATCGAAGAGCTCGGTCATGCGCGCGCAGGTCCACGTCGTCGTGTGAATACCGTTTGTGACGGGCTCGATCGGCACCTCGTCTTCGGGGAAGTCCGGCCAGCGAGAGTGGAACATCTCTCGCGTGACTTCGGCATGGAGCACCGAGACGCCATTCACGAAGTTGGCATTCCCCATCGCGAGCACCGCCATGTTGAACGCTTCGGCGTCGTTGGTGGGATCGAGTCGGCCCATGCTGACGAACTCGCTGAACGACAGCCCCGTGCCCTCGACCAATCGCCGCGTATACGGCTCCAGCAACTCGATCCGGAACAGATCAAACCCGGCCGGCACCGGCGTGTGCGTCGTGAACACGTTGCCGTTCACGATCACCTGTCGCGCCTTGCGAAAGTCACAGCCGTGTTTCGCCATGTATTGCCGAATCCGCTCGACCGTCATGAACGCGGCGTGACCCTCATTCATGTGGCACACGGTCGGCTCGATGCCCAGCGCGGTCAGCGCGCGCATCCCTCCCACGCCGAGAATCAGCTCCTGGCGGATGCGCATCTCGTCATCGCCGCCATACAGCGTGTCGGTGATCCCCTGATCGTGGGGCGCATTCTCCAACACGTTCGAATCCAGCAAGTACAGCGGCACGCGGCCAACTTCTGTGCGCCAAATCTGGCATGTCACCGTTCGATCTGGGAACTCGACCTCCACCCGCAGCGGCTGCCCGTTCTCCTGCCGAACCAACTGCAGCGGAAGCTCATAAAAATCGAGGTGTGGATAGTGCTCCTGTTGCCAGCCATCGGGGCTCAGGAACTGGCGGAAGTAGCCACGCGAATAGAGAAGCCCCACGCCCACCAGCGGCAAGCCCAGGTCGGACGCCGCCTTCAAGTGGTCGCCCGCCAAAACGCCAAGCCCGCCCGAGTAAATCGGCAACGCCTCCGAAATGCCGAACTCCGCGCAGAAGTAGGCGATGCACGTCGATGGGTCGCGTCCTGGTTGCTCCAAATACCACGTCGGACCGGTCAGATACGCCTGCAAGTCGTCGGCGCTCGCCTTCAACTGAGCCAAGAAGACGGAATCGGCGGCCAGCTCTTCGAGCCGCGACCGCTTCACCTTGGCCAGGAACTGCAGCGGATTGTGCTCAACTTCCTCCCAGAGCATGCGGTCGACCGCCCGGAAGACCTCGCGGGTCGGGTGATGCCAGGTCCAGCGAAAGTTCGACGCCAGCATCCGCAGCGGACGCAACGCCTCGGGAAGCTCATCGATAACCTCAAACGAATGCACGCATTTGGGATGCTTCATAGCCACGTAGATTATGGGTCGGTTGTAGAATGCACCGTATGACGTTCGACGAAACCATCGCTGAGCTGAGGTCGCTTGCCTGGGAGCCCTCGGCGAAGACTTACCGAACCCACGGCGCCACCGGCGAGGTCCTCGGCGTGAAGTATGCCGACCTCTACAAGCTCCAAAAGCGCATCAAGAAGGACCAGGCGCTCGCGAATCAACTCTGGGCGACCGACATCAGCGACGCGCGAACGCTCGCCCTGCTTATCGCCGATCCCGATTACTGGACCGTCGAGACCGTCGGCACCTGGCTCAAGAGTGTTGACAACTACGGCATGGGAATGGCGCTCGCCGCCGCCGCCGCGCAGTCGCCCCGCGCGATCGAGTTCTTCCGCAAGTGGAAGGATGACCCGCACGAGTGGCCCAGCCAGATGGCGTGGAGCATCATGGCCCACATCGGATCGACCGCCGACCTCGACGACGGCGAAATCCTCGCGATCATCGAGCAAGTCGAGCGGGAGATCCACACCCGCCCCAACCGCACGCGCTACTCCATGGTCTCGGCGATGATCGAACTGGGCCTGCGCCCGTCCGTTCGAGAGCGCGTGCTCGTTGCCGCCGATCGGATTGGCGAGGTGCACGTGGAGCATGCGACGAAGGGGTGCCGCACTCCGCAAATCCGCCCCGATCTTGAGAAGGCCGTGGCGCATCGCGAGCGGAAGAAAGCCTGACCCGAGCGCGTGACGCAAAACGGTCGGAACGCTCGTAGTCGCCGGTTGTATCGTACCGGCGCAAAACGGTGAATCATGCTCAGGGATTCGTCCACGGACTCCCGCGGATGAATCCCTGACCTCAGGAGATCATTTCCTGCACTCCGTGGATGAATCCCTGACCCCAGGAAATCATTTCCTGCACTCCGCGTATGAATCCCCGACCCTGGGAAATCATTTGCTGCACTCCGCGGATGACTTCCTGACCTCAGGAAATCATTTCCTGCACTCCGTGGATGAATCCCTGAACTCAGGAAGTCACCGGCGGCGACGGAGCGCCGCCCTCCCGCCGTCCGCGTTGCTCAAGTGAAGGGGGTAAAACGCGCTATGCGTCGAATCGCCCCTGCGTTCATTCTCGCGCTTATCGCCACGTCGGCCGTCGCCCAGAAGATCCCCACGCCCAAGGACTTCCTCGGCTTCGACGTCTGCCAGGATTACCACCTCGCGAACTACAAACAGCTCGTCGGTTATTGGGAGCTCCTTGCCGAGAAGAGCGATCGCATGCGCCTCCAGAGCATCGGCAAAACCGAGGAAGGCCGCGAGCAGATGATGGCGATCATCACCGACCCTGGCAACTTCCGCAACCTCGAGAACTACCGCAAAGCCAGCGAGCGGCTCGCCCGCGCGAAGGACTTTAAAGACGTCGCCGACGCCCGCGCTTTCGCCGGCAAACAGAAAGCCGTGATCTGGATCGACGGCGGCCTCCACGCCAACGAGACGCTCGTCGCCCAGCACCTGATCGAGCAGGCGTATCGCCTCGTGAGCGCCAACGACCCCGAAACAAAGCGCATTCTGAAGGACTGCATTATCTTGCTCGTGCATGCCAACCCGGACGGGCACGATCTTGTCGCCGATTGGTACATGCGCCGACCAGAACCCCGAAGCCGCAGCCTCGCGAACCTGCCCGTGCTCTACCAGAAGTATGCCGGGCACGACAACAACCGCGATTTCTACGCGAACAACCTCGCCGAGACGCGCAACATGAACCACCAGCTTTACTCGCGCTGGTACCCGCAGGTCGTTTACAACCACCACCAGAGCGCGCCCGCGGGCACGATCATGTTCGCGCCGCCGTTCCGCAATCCCTTCAACTACCACTTCGACCCGATGATCGCGATCGGCACCGACCTCGTCGGCACGCACATGCACCAGCGCATGATCGCGGAAGGGAAGCGCGGCACCGCGATGCGCACGTCAACGCTGTATTCGACGTGGTGGAACGGCGGCCTGCGCACGACGACCTACTTCCACAACATGATCGGCATCCTGACGGAGACGTGGGGCAACCCCGCGCCGGCGCCGCTGCCGCATGTCGCGCGCTTCCAAGTGCCGACGACGGACGTGCCTTTCCCGGTCGTTTCGGGCACGATGTGGCACTTGCGGGATTCGCTGGAGTACGAGATTTCGGCGAACATGGCGATCCTGGATTACGCGTCGCGGTATCGCGAGCGGCTGCTGTTCGATTTCTATAAGGCGGGGCGGAACTCGATCGAGCGGGGGCGGATGGATCACTGGACGCGGTATCCGTCGAAGCTTGAGGCGCACGGGGCGGATGCTTTGAAGAAGCCGGAGCTGCGAGACGCGCGGATGTATGTCATTCCCCGCGACCAGCCGGACTTCCCGACGGCGGCGAAGTTTGTCGAGCGGCTGATGCAGTGTGGCGTTGAGGTCGAGGTTTTGACCGAGGATTCCGAACTCCCCCTCTCCTCCTTAGGGGAGAGGGGGTCGGGGGGTGAGGGGCAGAACGTTGGGGCTGGCTCCTATGTCGTGCGCTGCGACCAGGCCTTCCGCCCGCACGTCCTCGACATGTTCGAGCCGCAGGATCACCCGAACGACTTCCAGTATCCGGGCGGCCCTCCGATTCGGCCCTATGACAACGCGGGCTACACGCTCGCGTATCAGATGGGGGTTCAGTTTCATCGGGTACTGGAGCCTGTGGAGTTGAAGGCGAGTCCCGTAAAGGAAGCTTTCACGTTCGGGGGTGGAAACAAAGTCAGATCACGCTCCATGAATCTGGCGTATCAGTACGCGAATCAGATGCTGAGCGGCAAGCCGTTCGTGGGATCGGGTTGGTCCAACGATGAGAGCGTTGAAGCGCTGTTGAAGCAAGGTCGTCGTCCCCGCGTTGCCCTCTGGGATCGCTATGGCGGCAGCATGGAATCCGGCTGGACGCGGCTCGTGCTCGAGCAGTTCGCCTTCGACTTCGAAGTCGTCTTCCCGCCCGATCTCGATGCAGGGGGCCTGATCGACAAGTACGACTGCATCATCTTCCCGGATGGCGCGATCCCCGGCCCTTCGCGCCAACCCGCCGGCGCGGGCGGCGAAGCGGGCGGGACCCCCCAGGGAGGAGGAAGCCAACAAAGTATCGCCAGCGACGAGACCATCCCCTTCGAATATCGCCGCCGAGCTGGCGCTATCACCGCCCGCACTATCGAGGAACTTCGCAAGTTCACGGAGGCCGGTGGGCACCTGCTCTGCATCGGGTCAAGCGCTCTCAGTGCCGCGCGCCAACTCGGCCTGCCCGTCGAGAGCGCCCTCGTGGACGACAAGGGTGTCGCGTTCCCGAACACCAAGTTCTACATCCCCGGCTCCGTGCTTCGGCTCAAAGCCAACCCGAGCCCAATCACCGTTGGTATGCCCGAGGAGTTCGACGCGATGTTCGACAACTCGCCGGTATTCAAGGTCACCAACCCAGACGCCAAGGTCGTCGCCTTCTTCAACACCGACAAGCCGCTCCGCTCGGGCTGGGCATGGGGGCAGGAAGTGCTGAAGGACCAAGCCGCGATCGTGGATGTGCCCTTCGGCAAGGGGCGGGTCGTGCTCTACGGCCCGGAGATTCTCTTCCGCGCCCAGCCGCACGGCACGTTCAAGCTGCTCTTCAACGCCATTTTCCGGAGTGCCGAAGCCAAAAACTAGCCGATAATCTGATTCATGCCGGGAGAGCAGATCACCAAGGCGGAGGTTCTGACCGCCCTCAGCCGCGCGCTTGACCTTGTTGAGGGCCAGCCCGAGGGGCATGCCGCGCGCACGTGCCTCATCGCTTCGCGCCTCGCCGCCGTGCTCCAGCTTGATGCGGGCCTGCGCGACGCCGTGTTCTTCGCGTCGCTGCTCAAGGATTCGGGGTGCTCCAGTAACTCGGCGCGCATCCACAAGATCTTCGGTGGCGATGAGCTTCTGCTCAAGCGCAACGTCAAAGTGGTCGATTGGTCGAGCCAGTTCACCTCGGTCAAGTTCGCCCTGGCCCACACCGAGCCCGGCAACGGTCTCTTCGCCAAGCTGCAGCGAATGCTCGCGAACATCGGCCCACCCGCCAAGGTGATGGACGAGGTCACGATGGCGCGGTGCACCCAAGGTGCGGGCATCGCCAAGATGCTGGGCTTCGATGAGACCGTCGCCGCCGCCGTTGAGAACCTCGACGAGCATTGGGACGGCAAGGGATCGCCACGGCATTTACGCGCCCATGAGATCCCGCTCGCCGCGCGGATTCTCGGCCTTGCACAAACGGTCGAAGTGTTCTTCACGACCTTTGGATTGGAAGCGGCGATGGATATGCTTCGCGAGCGCTCGGGTCGTTGGTTCGATCCTGAACTTGTGCAGGCAACGTTGGTGTTCCAGTCAGATAAGGTCTTCTGGGACTCGCTCCGCGAACACGCAAGCGAGAATGTCCAACGCTTGCCCCTCGATGCCGCTCATGAAGTCGCCGAAGAAGCCGACCTCGACCAGATCTGCGCCGCCTTTGCAAAGATCGTGGACGCAAAGTCGAGCTACACCGCCGAGCATTCGACCCGCGTGACCGAGGTGGCGATCCGCATCGGACGCGCGATAGGACTGATGCCCGCTCCGCTTCAGGAACTGCGCCGCGCCGCTCTGCTCCACGACATCGGCAAGCTGAGCGTGCCCAACTCCATTCTTGAGAAACCAGGTCGGTTGGATGACGTGGAGTTCGCCCGGGTTCGCGAACATGCTCGCCACTCGTACGAGATTCTTAAGCCAATCCGCGCTTTCAAGCGCGTCGCTGAGATTGCGGCCGCCCATCATGAGCGGCTTGATGGCCGTGGCTACTGGCGGGGCCTTACCGCCGATGATTTGGATCTTGAGATGCGCATCCTGGCCGTTGCGGACGTGTTCGACGCGCTGAGCGCTGAGCGACCGTATCGCTCAGCGCTCAGCCTCGATCAGGTCTTCGACATCATGGACGCCGAGGCGCATGTCGCCCTGGATGGCGAGTGCATTGAGGTGCTTAAATCGAGCTTGCCGATGGCGCTTCCGAAGGCGGCATAGACCGAGTGCTCGCATGCCATGTGGTGAATGTAGGATGTGGCTGGACCCGAGAGGTCGGTTCTAGCTACATTCCACATTCCACACACAACATACGCAACCGCCCTACTTCTCTTCCTTGAACTCCGCGTCGATCACGTCTTCCGAATCGGCGGCGCCGGTGGTCGGTTCGGTGCTTGTTTCGCTCGTTGAGGCTTCCTCGCTCGCCTTCTTGTAGAGCTGTTCGGCGAGACGATGGCTTTCGGCTTCGAGCGCATCGAACGCGGTCTTGATCTCCGGTTCGTCGTCTGCCGCCACGGCCTTTCGAAGGGCGGCCACCTTCTCCTCGATCGCCTGCTTTTCATCGGTGCCGATGCGGTCGCCCAGCTCGCGCACGGTCTTCTCGGTCTGATAGCAAAGCTGGTCGGCCCTGTTTTTCATCTCGGCAAGCTCTTGAGCCTGCCGATCCGTCTCGGCGTTCATCTCGGCTTCCTTCATCATGCGATCGATCTCGTCGCGGTTCAGGTTGCCCGAGCCGGTGATTGTGATGCTTTGCTTGCTGCCCGTGCCCTTGTCCGAGGCACTGACGTGCAGAATGCCGTTCGCGTCGATATCGAAGGTCACTTCAATCTGCGGTACGCGCGCCGGGGCCGGCGGGATGCCTTGTAGGTGGAACTTGCCGAGGCTCTTATTGTCGCGCGCTAACGGTCGTTCGCCCTGAAGCACGTGAATCTCCACTTCCGGCTGGTTGTCTTGCGCGGTTGTATAGATGCGGCTCTTCTTGGTGGGGATCGTCGTGTTGCGCTCGATCAGCTTGTCGGCAATGCCGCCTTGGGTTTCGACGCCCAGGCTCAGCGGCGTCACGTCGACGAGAACGATGTCGCGAACTTCGCCACCGAGAACGCCCGCCTGAATCGCCGCGCCAACCGCGACCACTTCATCGGGGTTCACCGAGCGGTTCGGCTCCTTGCCAGTCAGCTTCTTAACCAGGTCCTGCACCATCGGCATACGCGTCGAGCCGCCCACCATAATGACCTCGTCGACTTCGTTTGCCTTCAGCTTGGCGTCTTCAATCGCCTGGAAGAACGGCTTCTTCACCCGCTCCATCAGGTCGGCGCAGAGCTCCTCAAACTTGGCCCGTGTGAGCGTGTAGTCCAGGTGCTTCGGCTGGTTGTCGACCGCTGTGATGTACGCCTGCGTGATTTGGGTGGTCACCTGTGAACTGAGCTCGATCTTGGCTTTTTCGGCCGCCTCGCGGAGTCGCTGGAGCGCGTCTCGCTGTTGGGCGAGGTCAACGCCCTGGTCCTTCTTGAACTCGGCCACGAGCCAGTCCACGATCTTCTGGTCGAAGTCGTCACCGCCCAAGTGGCTATCGCCCGCGGTGGACTTCACCTCGAAAACGCCCTCGCCAACGTCGAGGACCGACACGTCGAACGTGCCGCCGCCGAGGTCGAAGACGAGAATCGTCTCGCTCTTCTTCTTGTCGAGGCCGTAGGCCAGCGATGCCGCCGTGGGCTCGTTGATGATCCTCAACACCTTCAGACCCGCGATCTCGCCCGCGTTCTTGGTCGCGGTTCGCTGGCTGTCGTTGAAGTACGCCGGAACCGTGATGACGGCCTGGTCCACCGTCGTCCCGAGATACGCTTCCGCGTCCGCCTTGAGCTTCTGCAGAATCATCGCGCTGATCTCTTCGGGCGTAAACTCCTTGTCCACGACCGGCACATACGCGACAACCGAACCGCTCTTGCCGGTCTTCACCTTATAAGAAACGCGCTTCGCCTCGTTCTCAACTTCGCTGAGCTTGTGGCCCATGAAGCGCTTGATGCTGTAAATCGTGTTCTCCGGGTTCACGACCGCTTGTCGCTTGGCCGTAACGCCCACAAGTCGCTCGCCATTCGGCTTGAATGCGACCACGCTGGGCATGGTGCGCGCGCCCTCGGCGGTGGCGATCACGACCGGCTCGCCGCCTTCCATCACGGCCACGACTGAGTTCGTGGTTCCCAAGTCAATACCAACTGTTCGTCCCATAATCTGCTCTTGATGATACCCAAATGATTTTATTTGAGCCTCATACACTCAAAGCGTGGTTTCGCCGTCCCGGCGAATCCGGTCGGATTCAAAGTGGTTTCGCCGTCCCGGCGAAGATGGGCTACTCAGGTTCAGGCATTGGGCTCGCGCAACCTATCCAGGTCCAGTTCATCAGGCCAGCTCGCATCGGGTTTTCTAGCACGTAGCCAACAACTTGGTGAAACGCGGCCTCGTTGCGAATGAGATGGTCATACGACTCCTTCTGCCAGACCTCGCCGCGCTGCTGAAGGATTTTGTTCATCACGTGTGCCGTGAAGGACTTCCATGAGTGGGTTATGCCTGGCAACTCGTGGGGTGAGATGGGCTCTACGACGGCATGGACGTGGTTCGGCATGACGCACCATGCGTGGAGCACATACCGTTGTCCGTCGAAGTGCTTGAGTGCATCAGCGACAACGCTTGCGATCTTGGGATCCTTCATGAGGCACCGCCCATGGCCGGCATCGAGATACTCCTCGACCCGAGTGGAAACGAGATAGGCGAGTCGCCCAGCTTCTTCGGCAGAGGCCATTCCCAGCGCGACCCGCGCTTCGAGTGTCGCCAGTTCAGCTTGGAAGTTGGCGAGCACTTCGTGCGGGAGGCTATCTCGGAGTCGAAAGACCACGTGGTAGATGGCGCCTTCGCGAGTCCAATGCGGCAGGAAGTAGCCTTGACGCTTGATGATGGGTATGTCGGCATCAAGTGGTAAGAAAGCAAACGTGGTTTCGCCGTCCCGGCGAATCCTACCTTCTCCCGTTTCGTCCGGCGAGACGCCGGAACCACCCTGCAGACCGTCCGGCGAGACGCCGGAACCACTTTCTCCGTGCATCCTCCATTGTAAGGGGTTGCTAGTAAACTCACACGCATGGAATTCCGGATCGAGAAGGACAGTTTGGGTGAAGTGCAGGTTCCCGCGGGGGCCTATTGGGGATCGCAGTCCGAGCGCACACGGCAGCTTTTCAAGATCAGCGGGTTGACCGAGCACCCCAAGATGATCGACGCCTACGTCCTCCTCAAGAAGGCATGCACCGCGGCCAACACCGAACTCGGCCTGCTCGATAAAGAAGTCGGCAACGCCATCGTCCAGGCCGCCGATGAGATTCTCGGCGGTCGGTTCCGAGACCAGTTCCCGGTCGACGTGTTCCACATGGGCGCGGGCACCAGCTTCAACATGAACACCAACGAGGTGCTCGCCAACCGCGCGGAAGAGATCCTCGGCGGGCAGCTCGGTGCCTACACGCGCGTCAACCCCAACGATCACCCGAACTACGGCCAGAGCACGAACGACACCTTCCCGAGCGCGATGCGCATCATGGCGCGGCTTATGCTCGAGGACCTGTTCCCGGCGATTGATCGCCTCGCCGACGCCTTCGCGGCCAAGGGCGTCGAGTTCGACGGCATCCTGAAGTCCGCGCGCACGCACCTGCAAGACGCGGTCCCCATCCGCTTGGGCCAAGAGTTCACTGCCTATGCGGTGGCGCTAAGAAAGGCCAAGCGCTGGCTGGAGCAAGCGGCTTATGAGCTGGAAGAGCTCGGCATCGGCGGCTCGGCGGCGGGCACGGGCCTGAACACCCATCCCGACTACCGCGCCTTGGTGGTTCGCAACCTGAACCAAGACACCGGCCTCAAGTTCCGCAATGCCCCCGACCTGCGCGAGGCGATGCAGAGCAACCTCGCGATGGCGTCGCTGGCGGCCGGCCTGCGCATCTTCTGCCAGGAACTCACGCGCATCAGCAACGATCTGCGCCTCATGTGCTCCGGCCCGCTCACCGGTCTCGCCGAGATCGTGCTGCCCGCGGTGCAGCCGGGCTCCTCGATCATGCCGGGCAAGGTGAACCCCTCGATGGCCGAGAACCTGAACATCGTGCTCTATCAGGTGATCGGCCAGTGCAACGCGATTGACAACTCCGTGATGGCGGGGCAGTTGGAACTGAACGTGATGATGCCGGGGATGGCATTCTCGGCCCAGTTCTCGCTGCAGATTCTAACGAACACGCTCGACACGTTTACCGAGAACTGTGTGAAGGGCATCACGGCCGACGCCGAGCGATGCGCCCACTATGCCGAGACCTCGCCCTCGCTGGCGACCGCGCTGAACGTCTACCTCGGCTATCAGCAGTCCGCCCAAGTGGTGAAGACGGCGCTCAAGGAGAAGAAGTCGATCCCGCAAGTGGTGCGCGAGCAGGGTCTGCTGGATGAGGAGACGTTGCTGAAGGTTCTGGATCCGGCGCTCCTGACCGAGCCGGGCATTCCGGGCAAGTAGGTTGATTTTGGATTTTAGATTTTGGCTCTATGGGGTTTTGTGTGGGTTTGGGTTAATCTTGGTTTGTGGATGAT
>CAZPHD010000055.1:0-18950 GCA_964586225.1 uncultured Fimbriimonadaceae bacterium | reverse complement strand
CGTTGTAGCCATAGGTGTGCTGACGCAGCGTGGCCCCTGGCTTCTTGAGCGCGATGCCGGTTACGCGGGAGCGAGAGTCGTAGCTGACCTCTTCCCACGTGCCGTTGCCCAGCTTGCGCTGACTCAGCCGACTCACTCCCGAGAAGCCACCAACGCCAACTGATGTTTCAGAACGACGAAGCGCTCCAGAAGGTCTTGTGTCGGCTCGCTCAAACTCCAAAACTGTCCTTGCTGCCCAAGCACGGCAATGTGAGCGGTCGGAGACCAGGTCAGTACATAGCAGAATCCAACGGGATCAAACGATCCACCGCCTAGTAGATCAGATATCCCATATCTCTCTGGCAGCGAATCAAAGCGGGCCTTCATTCGGTCTTTGTCAAGAACAAGTAGCCTCGCTACATCGTCCTGATACCTCTGAAAGGCGTCTTCCAAGTTAGCGTCGTAGTAGAGTCGAGCAAATGCCTCTAGCTGACATGCATCTCTCAAGCTACAAGGAGCTGGCTCGCTCAGTGCTTCTACAACCCAGTCAAACCACAAGAGGAAAACATCGACATCTTCTCTATAAGTGATGAACTCCGTCTGATCGCATCGCAGGCTGATTGTCGGCCACGCTGGAACAAGCTCCATGTCCGAAGCTGGCGTTATACCTATACTAAACGCTTGATCACCAAGTAGTCCTTCTGTCAGCATATTCGCACCTGGGATCGCTTCATGAGTTTGGCCGTTCCAACTTGCCATCAGGTCCCAACTTCAAATACGGGTCTGGTTCAAAGTAGCTCAATCCAAGTTGGTTCAGTTGGTAGGTTGCCCGAGATCGAACGTCTTGCCAGAATGGGTCCGAGAGCACGGCATCTCGCCCGACGTGTTCCTCGTCGGTATAGATCGCACCTACAATATCTTGTAACAGGTCTTCGAGGAAGCGAACTGTGGACTCAGGTGTAACCCCACTTTCGAATAACCGTCTCGCAGCAAGAACGGCAGATTCGGCCTGATCCATAATGTCCGTTTCGGGATCAAAAGCAGATTCGCCCATCAAGCGCAGTTGCACTTCCCCCGGCGTCGCCATCCAGCTAAGAGCATGCCGAAGCGTGCTCCATGCCATCTCAGTCACCTTATCGCTCATGGGTCAAGTATCCTCCCGGTCGACTCATGCTTGCCGTTCGGGAGCTGCCGCTGACCCTGCCAGTAAGGCACTCCACCAGTGCGAGGTCCACCCGGATGCCACCTAAGCCAGCCGTTGCCGCCAGGTTGTTGAATCTTCCAGCCTCCAGCCTCCTCCGAAGCCTTCCCTGCCCTTGCAGCCCTTCCTCCACCTTGTAGGCCCGGCTCCTTCCATCCTAGTTCTTTCAATCTATCGAAGAGCGGCTTAAGATCAGGATGATCTGGTCTCTTACCGGCCAAGGCACCTGGATTCGCAAAGACATCGTCAAGTGTCTGAAGCGGCGCTACTGTGGGTGTAGCAGGTTTCTTACTACCTGTTTTTGATCCGCCCTTGGACCCCGGCGGTGGCTTACGCAACAGGCCCCTAAGCGCGTCCCATATCGCCTTACCACCTCTGGCGAGGACGGGGATGATCCTCAGCAGTCCGTCGGGGTCGACAAAGTGCGTCGGAGCTGTTTCGCCCGCGCCATAACCATACCAGTTCCGCCCGTCTCCAATCGGATCCTTGGTGATGAACCGTCCGGTCGAGGAATCGTAGTAGCGGTGCCCGAGCAGGCGAAGCCCATGATCGGGGTCTTCTTGGTAGCCGAAGCCGCCCGCGTAGCCGAACGGGCCGGACCAGGAACCAGAAGAACCCGTCACATTGCCAAACGCGTCGTACGTTCGAGAGCTGTCAACGTTCGCGGAAGCGCCGCTTTGCGCGTCCGCATTCTTCATACCCGAATGCAGGAACTTGCTGCTACCCGCACGCCGCTCGGAGATTCCGGGCGTGTACGTCGCGGCTCCATCCGACAGCACCGGATCGGTCACGCCCGCGCCATTGCGCTTGAACGAGAACGTCCCCGCCGAATCCGTCTTTGACACCCGCGCATCGAGGCCGTTGTAACCGAACGAGCTCGTGGTCACCCCTGGCCGAGCGAGTGACGTCAGGCGGCTCTCGGCATCCCACGAGTAGGTGGTGGTCGAACCCGCATAGGTGTCCGTCTTGCGACGGCCACGCCCATCGTAGGTGAACGAGCGCACCGTATTGCCGCCAATGGAAATCGAGGTCAGCTTGTCGGCGGCATCGTTCACATACGTCTCGGTCTGGCCGTTCACGGTGCGCGTGGCGCGGTTGCCGTTGGCATCGTAGGTGTACGAAGCCACATAACCCAGCCGCGACTCCGAGATCAGCTGGTCGGCGAGGTCATAGCCGTAGGTGGTGGTGACGATGCCGACGGTGTGGCTGGTCACGTTCGAGACCGCGTTGTAGCCATAGGTGTGCTGACGCAGCGTGGCCCCTGGCTTCTTGAGCGCGATGCCGGTTACGCGGGAGCGAGAGTCGTAGCTGACCTCTTCCCACGTGCCGTTGCCCAGCTTGCGCTGACTCAGCCGCCCAGCGGGGTCATAGAGCCACTCGGTGACCTCATTGACCGGGTTGGTGAGTTTCCAGAGATTGCCACGGTTGTCGTATTGATAGCTCGTGGTGCCCGAAGGATCGGTCATCGAGATCGGGGTGTCGTGGTAAACCAGGTAGCCGTAGTCGATGTTCCAACCGGGCTGCTCGAATCGGGTCAGGCGGCCAAAGCCGTCATGAATCCACTTGCTGGTGCCGGAACCATCCACCATGGTGACCGTGCGGCCATAGTTCGTGTAGGTGATGGTGACATCGGGAGTGCCTGAGCCCTGCGGATAGGTGATGCCCGTCGGCCGACCTGAGTGGTCGAAGCCGTAGGCGACCGTCATCTGGTCGGCGGTGCCAAACCCGTCGGTATAGCTGGCGACTTGGCCGGTGGCGTAGTAGCTCCAGTATTCCTTCTGGCCGTCCGCGTGGGTGAGGCGGTAGACCTCGTTGCGCAAGTTCGGCACGTAGCTGCGGGTGTATCCACGCGCATTCGTGACCTGTTTCAGGAAGTTCTGGGAGTCGTAAGCGTAGGTCTCAATCTCGCCCTTCGGGTTCTGGTAGCTGGTGAGGCGGCCATCGTCATCGTAGATCCAGTAGCTGTAGCGTCCGAGCTCATCGCGCAGGCTGGTGACATTGTCTTCGTTATCGTAGGTGACCTCGACGTAGTCGCCGCCGGGGTGGGTGACCCGGTAGGGTCGTTTACGGCCGTCATAGCTGATGGTTGTCTCGGTCTGTCCCGGAGGTTTGACGGTGAGGGTCCGACCGAACTCGTCGCTCGTAACTTCGGTGACATTGCTCTGCGGGTCGGTCAGGGCACTGACAAATTGGGCCTTGCGTGGATCATCGCTATAAGCGATGGCCCATGGCGCTCCTCCACCTGGTCCTTCAGGCGTCACCGTTGCGTATTGTCCCGCCCACGCTCCGCTCGCGTGGATGGTCGCGGTCGCTTGAACATTGTCAACCCCGATCAGGTTTGCCCGACGCGTCGCGCTGACGCATCGACCGTAGGAGTAACTGAAGCGGTTGACGCTCGGCGCGACTTGGTCCGAATAGGAACTCTCGAGATCGTTGTCGGCGGTATAGGTGAACTTCTCGATTTCCCCGGTGGGCGAGGTGGTTTGCGTCACGTTGCCATTGGCATCGTACACGTAGGTCCACATCGCCTGGCGCCGGTCTTAGTAGACGTTCAGGTCGCCGACGACCCAGGTGAACGACTCGTAGAATCCGGCTTCATCGTACACATGGGCAAGCCGTCCAGCGTTGTATTGGTGCCGCTCTGAAGTTCGCGTGAAGGTGCCGTAGTCCGAGCGGCCCGGCTTGACCAGGGTGCAGGAATCGGGCGTGTATTGGAAGTAGTAGGACGGCAGCATGTCCACCATCACGAAGTTCATCGGCGTCAGGTAGGACTGACAGACGCCGGATGCATCGAACTGCCAATACCAGGTTTTGCCCCTCAGGTCGGTTTCGCTTTCGAGGAACGGCTTGCCTTCGATGACTTCGTAGGTGAACGTGCGAGTTGGGCTCGAAAGGCCGGGATACTGGATGGACGAGATCGTGTTGTGGGTTGCGTTGTATCCAATGTTCCAGACGCGGTTGCCGGCCAGTGTGAAGTCTTTGATCTGGGTGACGTATTGACTATTGACTTCTTGACCACCACCAACCGAGAGTCGGCTTCCAACGACCGTCGAGTCAGAGACACTTTCGAAAGTGTAGGGGTTCAGGGCGTCACGAACGATGGTGATTTCGTTGGCCGAGATGCGCTCGCGAATCTTGGTCATGAACCAAACGGGCGACGCGGTCAGCTTCTGGAACACATACTGCATTCCCGCCTTGGTCTTGAGCGTGTAGGTGTTGCCGTCAAGCGACTCGGTGACCGTCTCATGGATGCCGGCTGGGCTCTTGTAGGTGTAGCTGCCGGGAGCTAACTGGTCGAACTTGACGATTGATCCATCGCCCCAGCGCACGAAAAGCTTGTTGTAGCCCGAGCCGGGATCGCCGGGGAACTTCCAAATGTGGGCATCAAACGACGAGGACCAGCCCCGACCGAAGCGCGACCAGTAGTTAGAGCGACTGTTGTAGTACAGCGAGAAGTCGATCTCCATGCCGCCGCGCATTTTCCAACTCATGATCGGCACGCGCAGATTGAGGTTGCCGTTGTTGCTGTTGACGACGGTGTCGACACCGCTCGAGCCACCGCCGGGGAACCCCGATTCCCAAGGCATGGGCAGGCCGCCGCTCGGATCTCCCATCGGCACCTGGGGCGAGGTCGAGGCCCTTAGACCAAGCGGTAGCGGCTCGGCAGGTTCTCGTTCGCTCGCTTCCTCCTCCATCGATGGCTGCATCAGCACGTTCTCGGGTGCGCTTGTGGGAAGCCCAGATGGGAGGGCAATCAGGTCCTCTATCGCCTCTTCTACTTCGCCCAACTGCTGCAGAGAGAGAGTGTCCCACATGCCCGCCCGCGTCTCATCGCGGCCATTCTGGTACGGAGCGACCGGACTGGGTGGCGCTTCATTGTACGGGTCAGGCTCGCCTTGAAGCAACGTCGTCACGTACGCGTTCGATGACGTCAGAACGTAGTGAATCCCTTCACCGGTCGACGACATGACGAGCGATAAACACACCAGGATCGAGAGAGCTTTGAACATTGTGTCCTCAGTGACGTTGCTTGGTCTTCATAATATAGCACCTGTTTCCTGAAAATCCAAAGACAATCTGCACTTTTTTCGGTGTGAGTACAACAGGGCCCGCTTTGGGGATGCAGTTTGAGGACCGTCTAGGGCAACGGGGACCCGCTGACGCCTTCGGCGCCCCTGCGAGCGAGCTTGCGCTGACTCAGCCGCCCGGCCGGCGGGACGCCGGAACCACGGCGGGAAGCACATGCCGTCCGGCGGGACGCCGGAACCACCCTACCAGGTTTTCCCAATCTAGTCAGCTTCAGCCCAACCTTTGCTATACTCACCAGCGCGTATGACCTCCGCCGAGTTTCTTCAAGTTGCCCGCCAGTTCGCGCTCGATGAGCCCATCGCCGCCGAGCCGTTTGCCCGGCGAGGCAACATCAATCTCGATACGGCGCTGGTTCAAGCTGGCCCGAACGGCGATGCCTACCTCTTGCAGCGCATCAACACGGACGTGTTTCCCATGCCCGACCGCGTGATGGCCGGCATGTGTCAATCGCTCGAAGCCCAGCGGAGTGCGCGAAACCAGTTCACCCACCTTGAATGGCGTGTTCCCGAGCTGATTCCGACTCGCGAGGGCGACCTTTGCTGGAAGGGCGACGGCGTGTGGCGGATGATGCGCTACATCGAAGGTACCGTCAGCTACAAGAGCCTGTCGGAACTTCCCGCCGAGCGCCGGCTCGACACCGCCTACCAAGTCGGACGCGGCCTCGCGCTCTATCACGACCACACCGCCGAGATCGACGCGAGCACGCTCACCACCTCGCTCCCTGGATACCGCGACACTCGACTCTATTTCGACCAACTCGACGCCGCCCTCGAAGGCGCGCGCAGCTATGCCGAGACCGTCGACCGACTCCCCACCGACCCGGAGACGCGACAAGCCACCGCGCGCCACTTCCTCTGCGTGCTCTCCGAAGACCGTCGCATCACCCGTCGCGAGGAGATGGAGCATGAGATTGGCCTGGCTCGGTCGTACCGCGACTTGGCGTTGGGCATGCAACTGGCCCGCGAGAACGGAGAGATTCGCCAAACCGCCATTCATGGCGATACCAAGATCGAAAACTTCCTGTTCGACGCCCAAAGCGGGGAAGTGCGTTCGCTGGTTGACCTCGACACGGTCATGCCCCACACATGGCTAGCCGATTGGGGCGATATGGTGCGGTCGCTAGTAAATGTGGCCGGCGAAAAGGAGCGCAAGCTGGACCGCGTTTGCGTGGACCGCGACGTGTATATGGCGGTTGCGGCTGGCTTTCTCGATGCGACTGAAACCGTCACCGATGCCGAGATCGCGTGGATGAGCCGCGCCGTGCAGGTGATCACGCTGGAACTCGGCATCCGGTTCCTGGCCGACTACCTTCGCGGGGACACCTACTTCGCGCTCGGCGGAAACGACCCGCGGGACCTGAACAAGGTGCGCGCACAGGTTCAGCTTCGGCTGTTTGAAGAGTTGTTGGCGTTTGACGCAGACGCGGCGATCCGCGCCCACGTCAAAGTCGCCTCTCGCCGTTAGCTTTCGGCTTCGGCGAGGAGTTCGGGAAGCGGCACGCTGACGTGGCCGTCCCGCGTGTTGATGACGCCCTGTTGCTCGCGTCGTCGCCGCCGTTGAAGAAGTGCCTCGTGGGCGGCTTCAAGGTGATACAGCGCGACGGCGTTCTCTTCGCAGCCGAGATCGCGGCCCTGGTGGTCCAGCAAGCGCTGCTGCAGAACTTCGATCACGTCTTCGATGCGGCACCCATTGATGCCGACCTCGGGGACGGCGCCCCGTTGAAAGATGATGTGGATAAAGGGCTGGAGCACGAAGCCATCGCTGCCGTCCAGCGACCGGAACCTTTCCATGTTTTCGCTCATACGCATTGTCTCCTTGCGCGGATTCGACCGCGCGCGTAGAGAGGCTGGGCCTCTTCTGTTTGGCCTACGGGGTTAGCTGACGGGCTCGGGCCAAAAGCTACCCTTCGCGAAGCTCGCGATACGCCCCAGTGTTTTGGGTCCCCCGTTCCGGGAATCCGGATTCGGCTTGGTCACCCCTATGTTACTCCGAACGGGAGCGGTGGGTTCCTGGTGCGGAGGCTACGCTATGTCGCGGCCAACGTTGGCGTTGACGGAGCAACGCCCTCCCGATGTTGACGAGCAACGCTGCCCGATTAGGCGGAGGCGTGCCCGATCGGCAATCGAACAAAGAACGTCGACCCTTGGTTCAATGCGCTTTCCACGTTCACCTGACCACCGTGCGCCTCGACGATGTGCTTCACGATGCTCAAGCCCAGGCCCGTGCCCCCCGTCGCGCGTGCGCGTCCCTTATCCACTCGGTAGAACCGCTCGAAGATCCGTGGCAACGACTCGCTTGCGATGCCCATGCCCGTATCGCGTACGATGATCACGACCTGGTCGCCCTCGGGCTGGATCGTCACGTCCACCCGTCCTTCCGGCGTGTAGTTGATGGCGTTATCAATCAGGTTGATCGCCACCTGGCTCATTTGCGCGGCGTTGGCCTCGATGGTCAAGGTCGCGGGCCCCTCGTAGTTCACTTCGAGTGCCTTATCGGTCGCCTTTGGGCGCAACTGCTGAACGACTGACCGGAAGATCTCGGCGACATCGCAGCCTTGCTTACGGACGGGGTTCGACTCCGCCGCGCTGAGGATCAGCAGATCATTGGCGATCAGCGAAAGCCGGTCGACCTCGGCAATGATCTTGCTCAGATACCGGTCAAGCAACTCCTGATTGCCCGGTTCGTCTTGGAGCGTCTCCGCCATGGCCCGGATCGTGGTGAGAGGCGTCCTCAACTCATGCGAAACGTTCGCTACAAAGTCGGTGCGAACCCGTTCGAGCCGGCGCAGGTCCGTCGTTTCATAGAGCGAAAGAAAGATCCGATCGCCCCCTTGCTCGCGCCAGGCCTCGGCGAGTGCTGTGCGCTCGTCTGGGTACGCAAAGGTGAGTTCGGCATGCTGCTTTTCGCCCGTTTGGGCACAAGCGTTGACGAGTGCTTCCAAGTCGTGCGAAAGGGTGACGGCGAGAATCGTGCGGCCAACCGGGTTCTCGAAGCGGAACATCTCGGTAGCTTTGCGATTGGCATAGAGGATCGTGGGCCGAGTGTCGCATAGAAACACGGCAATCTCGAGTCCCTCAGCCAAGAGGTCGACCGCGTTGCGTTGGCTTTCAAGCTTGGCTTCCAGGAGGGAAGCACGGCTTACTTCCCGATCCAGACTCGCCAAGGTCCGCGCGGCTTCGTGGCTGAGCCCGAGAGCCGCCGCCAAAGCGAGCGAGGCCGCCGAAACGAGGGCAGGCACGCGTGCCCCTTCGACAAACAGGGCAAGCGCAATCAAGCCAACCGCAGCAAGCGCTGTAGCGAGCCAACCAAAGCGAGTGAGATCTTGAGGTTTGATGGTGTAGAGACGATGACCGCGCAATCAACGACGCGCCAGGATCGTCGGGTACAGTCCGCATCAATCGCGTGACCAAGTTTGCTTTCGTCATCCACCCGCTGAAGCCCAAGGACGCCGCTCGCAAGTATCCGATCGCGCGCTACGTGCCCGATCCGATCTTGGAGTGGTTCTTGGCGCACAAAAAGCCCGTCGTCGCCAGTCACGTCACGGGTATCCGCTCAATCACCGGCGCGGAAACTGAGGGATGGTTCATCGGCTGCCCGTTGACGCCCAAGCAGATGCTTGACGATGTGGACCTCGCCTACAAGCGCATCATCGAATGCACGCACCTTGCGGCTGAGCTCGGCGCAAAGATCATCGGACTCGGCGCATTTACGAGCGTCGTGGGTGACGGCGGCATTACCGTTGCCAAGAGCTCGCCGATCGCGGTGACGACCGGAAATAGCTACACCGTGGCCACCGCCATTGAGGGCACTCTCCAGGCGTGTACTCTGCTGGACATCGTCCCGCGAGACTCGGTGCTTGCGGTCGTTGGCGCAACCGGTGCGATCGGTAAGACGTGTGCCCAGGTATTGGGCCGAGATTTCGGCCGGACGATTTTAGTCGGTCGCGACCAGGCCCGGACGGAGCTGGTCGCTAAAGAGCTCACGAACGCGACGGCTACGACCGATGTTTCCCGAATTCGCGAGGCCGACGCGATTGTCACCGTGACCTCGGCTGACGCCGAGATCATCCTGCCCGAGCACCTGCGCCCCGGAGCCGTCGTTTGCGACGTGGCGCGCCCCCGCGATGTTTCCGTGCGGGTCTCCCAAGAGCGACCGGATGTGCTCGTGATTGAGGGTGGCGTTGTTGCGGTGCCGGGCGATGTGGAGTTTAACTTCCCATTCGGTTTTCCGCCCAAGACGGCCTACGCCTGTATGAGCGAGACCTTCATGCTGGCGCTTGAGGATCGGGCCGAGTCGTTTACGCTCGGCAAGGATGTGAGCGTGGAGCAAGTCGACGAGACTCAGCGCTGGGCCACCAAGCATGGATTCAGATTGGCGGGATTTCGATCCTTTGAGAAGGCCGTTGACGAAGCTTCGATCGAGCGTGCCCGTGAGGCCCGCCGCCGAAGTCTGTTAGCTCTCTCCTAAACCCGTCCTAAAACCCGAAAAAACTGCGGGAACCTTATCGCGCTTGCACGGTCTTATCTCAGGACGTTATGAAGGAAGTGACCCCGTGGCGTGTCTATTTTCGCGACAGCGATTGCATCCATCCTGATCTGCGCCTGATCGGATGGTCGCGCTTTCGCCGAGCCGAACCCCTTGCGCTTCCGCCCCATCATCATGGCGATGCCTATGAAATCCACTACATCCGGCGAGGTCGCTTTGATGTGATCGTGGACCATTCGGTCCACAACGTTCGTGCCGGCCATGTTGTCGTTACGGGGCCGAACGAGGTGCATGGCGGTGTAAAGTCTGCCCTTCAGAAGTGCGAGTTCCACTGGATTCAATATCACGCTGCCGGCCTTTGTGAAGACACGCGGCGGTTGCTCGACGAGTGTTGTCGTCAGCGCGTCATCCGGGTCCGAGCGTCGACCGGTGAGCGTCTTGAGAACATTCTCAGCGTGCACCATGATGTTCGGCCGACGTCCGCGTTGGGTTGCCGAGCCATGATGTCGCTTTTCGTGTGCGACATGCACGACGCGATATCCGATGACCATGTGATTTCCGAACCTATTCGCAAGGCGCTCGTGATGATGCGCAGCAACCTCGGTGAGGCCCCCCGCCTTGACCAACTCGCATTCGATCTTGGTGTTTCGACGAGTCACCTGTCGATGACCTTTCGCGATGAGGTTGGCGAAACGCCCGGACAGTGGCTCATGCACGAGCGGCTGGATGCGGCGTGCCGCATGCTGGAGCAGGGAAGGACCACGCGCGACATCGCTTGGGACTTGGGCTACTCGACTCCGCAGAATTTTGCGACGAGCTTTCGCCGCGAGTTTGGCATGACGCCCACTGACTTCCGCGACTACGTTCAGGGCGTCTCGCGGGGCGAACTCCCCGCGCCGTTTGTGGACTAGTTAGATTCGCCACCAAGGGACGGGTGTGCCGGTGCGGAACTTGGGCACGTAGCGCTGCCCAGACTCGATCGCGTCCGCGACCTCGAGCATGAGGCGCTGGGGATAGTCGCGCCAGCCACTGGACGCATCGGGAGCCTTCACCTTAGAGGCGTTCCGCAGAGCGGGGATTGAGCGTTTGTCGCCGAGTTGCCCTAGATACATTGCCGCCATTTCCCGTGTCCTCGACGATGGGGCCGTAAGCGCTGACTCGAGTGTAAGCCGTTCCGAGGGACCCACGCGCTCGGCAAGGACTTGGACAGCCTCGACGGCTAGGAACCCCTCCTATCCCCCTTGAGCAGTGACCGGACCTGGGGCAACTGCGATCGATCGCCGACCGAGACGAGCCAGAGCGATGCATGAACACGCAACTCGCGTAGGTTGCCCGCGAGGTGACGCTCTCGGAAGTCCGCGGGTGGCTTAGCCCTAACCGCGCCCTCGGCCTTCACCGCCTGTTCGTAGATGAGTTTCATCAACCGCTTCGACTCCGCCTCCGACGCAAGCATCAGGTATCCGGGACCGAGGGCAGACGCTGTTTGGTAGTTTCGCGTGATCTCCTGAGCGATGGCTCTCTTGACCGCTTGCTTCCGCTCTGGTAATGCTCGCTTGCGGACGCTGAGCACATGGAGTGCTGCGACCCGAACCTTGGCATCGCTCATCCCCACGAGGTTGTGAAGAACGTGCGAACTCTCCGCACCGGGAATGCCGCCTAGGGTGTCAATGAGCTTGCCCTCGCGCGAGGCGAAGGGGCCGAACGCCTTATGCATGCCTCCGGCGCCGACGCCCAATCGAATCGCCCGCTCCAGTGTCGGCACGACGCCGGGAGTCGCTCGCAACACGGCTTCGGTGACCACCCAGCCCTTGTGAACGGGTAGCAACTTGATCAGGTCTTCGTCTTTGGCTGGCCAGACGACAACGGCGACTTCGCGGGGTGCGTGCGGTACCGCTGAGAAGATCGGGACTCCACGCTCGTCCGGTCTGGTTCTATCGAACAGTGCTTCGACCTGAGTCCTCGTGATAGGACGGGTGAGATAGGTTATCTCTTTGGAGCCGCGCTGCCCCCACGCCGTCGTCACAAGCGCGAACCCTACAACTCCAAGCACGGCCACTTTCGCCATACTTGAGTAACGTCATCAACAACGCCCCTGGTTCCCTCAAAACTTGCTGAACCGATGCCGCAGAAGCGTCCAGAATGCCTCCGGAGCATCCGTCCAGCGGATTTTCTTGCCCGCCGCTTTGGTGCGCGGCTCATACCGAATGGGCGACTCCGCGATGCGATGCCCCAGCCGAATCGCTTTCGCGGTCGCCTCCGGGCAGAACTCGAACCGATGGCAGATCAGGTTCATTCGGAGCAAGACGTCGCGCCGGAACGCCTTGTAGCAGGTGGCCTCGTCCGTCAGCTTTCGAAAATACAGAATCCCCACCGACCACGCCAGAAGCTTGTTCACAATCTTGTTTGGAAGCGCCATGCCCTTGGGGAAGCCATGCTTGAACCGCGTTCCATAGACCACGGTCTCCCGACCCTCCAGGATCGGCTCGACCAGGGCGGGAATCTCCTCGGGGAAGTACTCCAGGTCGGCGTCTTGAATGATCACCACGGCCCCCGTCGCGTGCGGCAGAGCCTGCCGGATCGCCGCACCCTTGCCGCCTGACTTCGGATTCGTGACCACCAAGATGCGATCACCAAACGAAGCGAGAATCTCCGGCGTGCGATCCGTGCTACCATCGTCCACCACAATGACCTCCATGCGAAGAGGGAGCGCTAGCAAGCGCTCGACCACCTCGGCGATGGTCGCTTCTTCGTTCTTGGCGGGCACAATGGCCGTCACTTGGGGCGGAGCCTCCGACACTCGCGCAAGGATACCGCCGTTGAGGTTGCCTTGGACGGCTTCTTCGGCGTACCATGTTAGTAGAGATGAGCAGCGTGCTTTGGATCCGTGCTGAGCATGAAGTCCGCGAACGGTTGTCCGAGGCGGACGATGTGGAGCTGGTCTGGAGCGAAGGGGGCCTGGAGATTCAGGCACCTGCATTCACAGTGCGCATGACCGAAGAGTCGGGCGAGGTGCTGGTTTGGGCAGGCGACTACTACCACGAGCACTTCGAAGACCCGGAGGCGGCCGCTAACTTTCTCTGCTGGCTTCTCACCCCCTACTATCGCCTCGTCGAAGATTGTCAAGGTGAGCGGGTGCTGCAGGCAAACATCGAGCGTTTCATGGATGGCGTTTGGCAGACTAAGGCAGGCGGCCCGGTGTACGTTCCGGCAGGATCGCAGGAGCGGGCCGACCGCCGGGTGATCTCACAACACGCTGTGCTCAGCCCTGGCCCGATGCCCAACATCGATCCCTGGCTTGACGCCGAGGGTCTTCCGCCGGATTCTGAACTCGGAAGGCACCACGTCGAGGTTGACCTCCTGGTGGGTTTGAACGAGGCCGATCTCAATGTCGTCGCGCTGCTCCAAGACGATGACCCCATGTTCGGCGATCTTTTGGAGACGCTGTACGACCAGGAAGGCCCCTATGACCTCGTTGCCGACGAGCATGGCTTTGAGGTGCGGCCCCATGGGCCGGGGACGTTCCCGCTTCGGGTCGAGCGCGCGGAGGCGGAAAACCGACTGATTGCGTTTGGCATAACCATCGTGGGTGATGCCATGGAAATCTCTGGCCTCGCGACTTTGCTGCTTGGAGGCTTCGCTCGGGTGGTCGAGGAGTACGCTGGATCCCGTCGTAAGTCGGTCGCCTTGCAACTGTATGGACCAGAGGGATGGACGGATCACCGGGGCATGCCCGTATACGATTCTTGGCTCTGGAGGCTCTTTCCTACATCGGAACGTCGCTACTGGCAGCAACGAGTCGAGATTGGACTTCAGATTCAGCCGCAAGGCGAGGTGGATCTCGACGACCAAGGCTGGCCTCGAGGCAGCCGGTGGGGATGTCACATCGAATGACCGATCTCAGCCGATACTTCGACCATGCCGCCACGACGCCTGTCCACCCGGCCGCACTGGCAGCCATGATGCCCTTTCTAACCGAAGCGTGCGGAAATGCGCATTCGCTTCATACTTGGGGGGCTCGTGCGAGAGACGCGGTAGAGGTCGCCCGCGAGCAGGTCGCGGCCGTCATCGGAGCCGCTGACCCCTATCAGGTCGTGTTTACATCAGGCGCTACCGAAGCCAACAACTGGGTGTTACGGAGTTGTGTCGATATGATGGTTAGTGCCATCGAGCACAGTTCATTGAGGGTTCCCGCGAGGGCCTGGGGAATGCCGCAGCTGTCAGTTCGGCAGTGGCAGGTGGAAACGCTTGAAGGCTCCGACGCGTCCGTGATGGCGGTCAACAACGAAACGGGTGGCATGCCCAGTCTCGGTGTTCGCCCGCCTCGCCTCCATGTTGACGCGACTCAAGCGGTGGGGAAGGTCGACTGGACGGTTGGCGACTCCGATTGGGCTTCTTGTAGTGCTCACAAACTTGGTGGGCCAAAGGGGGTGGGCGCCCTCTATATCCGCGACGGTTACCTGAAGCCAGCAATGTTCGGAGGCGGACAAGAGCATGGACTACGGTCGGGCACACTCAATGTGTCCGGAATTGTCGGTTTTGGGGCCGCCGCCTCTGAGGCCCTGGCCGAGCGGGACGAGGCCCGCCGTCGAGCCGAGGCGCTTCGGGCAATCGTGCTCAATCGGCTTCGGAATCTTGCTGACTGGCAAACGAACGATGCCCCGATTCAATCGCCGCACATCCTCAGCCTCAGCTTCCTGGGCCTGATGGGCGAGACGCTCGTGATCGAACTGGATCGCGTCGGATTCGCGATTTCCAGCGGTGCGGCGTGCAGCTCCGAAAGCGAGGAGGAGAGTCCTGTTCTTCGGGCGCTCGGAATCGATCCGGCCTGGAATCGAGGGACGATAAGGCTGAGCTTCGGCCGGGACAACACCGAGGAATCGGCCACCGCCCTGGGTGACGCACTTGCTGCCGCGGTGGAAAAGTTGCGGGGATTGGGCACGAATCCCTAAGAAACTGCAACTTACCGGTCTCGTTCGGGCGTCATATCTCAGGTTGGCACAATGCGTGCTTAACAAACGTATCAAGTGTTGAGCACACGCCAACGAGGGCAGTTCAGAAACTTCCGCAAGTTTTTTCGCGGTTTTCTTGGATTCCGAGCGAAGACGTGTTACGTTATATGTGGGCCTGGCGACAGGCTGGCTGACCGATTCAACGGCGAATCGTTGAGGCAACGGTGCGCGAGCGCCACTTAAGGAGAACGAAGAACCAGTATGGCTGGAGAAAATGGAGTTGCCACAACGCCTCGAAGAGGGCGCGCGATCACCGTGCGGACGCCGGGTCGGCATTCGTTTGCCGACGCGAACACGCGTCCGATGCTGGATGATCCCGCCGCAGAATCCGACGAAGAACTTCTAGATCTTGAAGAACTTGAGGAACTAGAAGAAGGCGAAACGCCGCCGCCGGACGATACCGAGGAACTCGAGATGTGGATGCGGCAGACGCGTCGCGCACACCTGCTTACGCCTGGCCAGGAAGAAGACCTCGCCAAGAAGGTCCAGGCGAAGGACCTCGTTGATCAGGGCAAATATGTCGAGGCGCTCAAACTGCTCAAGCGGGAGCACAAGAACTACACCGACTTCGACATCGAAATCATCCGTCGCGAAGGTCGCGCCTCAAAGCAGCACCTCATTGAGTCCAACTTGAGGCTCGTGGTGTCGATTGCCAAGAAGTACAACGCGCGCGGCATTCCCCTCGCAGACTTGATCCAGGAAGGAAATCTCGGCCTGATTCGCGCGGTTGAGAAATTTGACTGGCGCAAAGGCTTCCGATTCTCGACGTATGCCACATGGTGGATTCGCCGGGCAATTGCCCGTGCGATCATCAACCAGGGCCGGACCATCCGCATCCCCGTCTACGTCGCCGAGTTGATCAACAAGGTTGTAAAGACGGCGTCTCGCCTGCAGCAGGAACTACAGCGAGAACCCACTGAGGAAGAGATTGCCCGCGAAGTCGGCCTTTCAATTGATCGTGTGCGGGAAATGATGCGGGTGGCCGTTGAACCGATCTCGCTCGAAACTCCGGTGGGCGAAAAGGACAATAGCTCCATCGGCGACTTCGTTCACTCAACGAACATGCCGACACCGAGCGACGTGACTTGGACGCTGATCCGTCGCGAAGAGCTCGACGGCATTCTGGGTCGATTGACCAGCCGCGAGCGCGACGTCGTCCGCCTGCGGTTTGGATTGGACGACGGTCGGTCGCGAACGCTGGAGGAAGTCGGAGCGGAACTGAACGTCACGAGGGAGCGCGTGCGGCAGATTGAGTTGCGCGCCATGAAGAAGCTGCGCCATATTGGGCAGGAACTGTCCGCGCAGGGCTTTGCGATGACGCCCAACCCCAACTAAACTTCCTAACCAAAAGACAACGGCTCCGCTTCGATGAAGCGGAGCCTTTTATTGGTTGGGGGGAACCCTAGCTTACTTGTTGCCGCGACGTCGGCGAATCAGCGCCGCCGCGCCGAGGCCGAGGACGGCCATGGTGGCCGGCTCGGGAACTTCCGTTCCGTGAACCTGGAACGCAAGGTCAGCACCCAGGGTCAAGTTAGCATCAACGAACACCTGCGCGAACGCACCAGCGGCGATCGACTGCCGAGCGTTCTGGCCAAACACGGCGTTGCTCGTCGGAAGCGGAGGAGCCCAAGGACCGCTCGCGCCCGTGCCGGCGAAGTTGAAGGACAGCCAGTAGGTGCCCGGGTTGAGGTTGATGTTCAGACCGGTGACTTCGACCTGCTGCAGGCGACGAGTCGTGCCCGAGAAGTCCGTCGAGGTCACGCGATAGATGTTGGTCCAAGTGGCCGTCACAGCCGCCGAGGTCAGCGAAGTCGTGGCCGCGCTGCCGATGGCGTAGTTAACGGTCGTGATCGACGGAGCGGTTGCGCCCGTCTGATAGGTCCAGAACGTCAGCTTGTTGACGTTCCAGCCACCACCGCCGACGACAAAGTCGTCCGCCATGATGTTGTTCGACGTACCCTGAGCACCGAAGCCGAAGATGTTCTCAACGACCGGAGTGTTCTCAAGCTGGCTCAGGTCACCACCGTTCGTGTGACCACCCGGAACGTTGACCAGGTCGCTTTGATTCCAAAGTTGAGCGAACGCGCCCGCCGAAACGGTCGCCATCGCCAGAATTGCAAGAGTCTTCATCGCGTGTATCCCTCCGAGGTCTAAAGCACCCAGCATGCTGGGCCGCTTTGAACCCGATATTTCCACTATACAACACTCAGAGCGATTTGAGGAAGGCTTTTTTAAAAGCAGGTATTTCTGCCTGGGAAGAATCCGAACTTTCCAATGCAACGCATCTTGCCTCAGTGACGTTATAGAATGTAGATAAAATGAGTTGAGCGCCATACGCTCAAGTAAACCTATGAGATTTGACAAATTGACCCTGAAAGCACAGGAAGCGATCCAATCCGCTCAGGAACTCGCCACCAGCCTCCAGCATCCGACGATCGACGTTGAGCACATCATGTTGGCGCTCGTCAAGCAAGACGACGGGGTCACGAAGCCCCTGTTGGAAAAGCTGTCGGTTGATCCACGACACCTTCAGCAAACCCTTGAACGCGATCTGGACCGGCAACCCAAGATCCAGAACGCCGCCAGCTACGGGGCCAGCTTCGGTTCGCGCCTTCAGAAAGTGATGAACGATGCGTTCCGCGAGGCGGAGAAGCTGCACGACGAGTTTGTTTCAACTGAACATCTGCTCATTGCGATCGCAGATGAGGCGGGCGTCTCGGGCAAGGAGTTGCGCGCCGCCGGCGTTAATCGCAAGGACTTGCTCGCCGCGATCAAAGACATTCGAGGCGGACGACGCGTGACCGACGCCGGCGCCGAAGACCGCTATCAGGCGCTGGAAAAGTTTGGCATTGACCTTACAGCGCGTGCCCGAAGTGGCAAACTCGACCCCGTCATCGGCCGCGACGAGGAGATTCGCCGCGTCATCCAAGTGCTCAGCCGCCGCACCAAGAACAATCCAGTCCTGATTGGCGAACCGGGTGTGGGCAAGACCGCCGTTGTTGAAGGCCTGGCCCAGCGCATCGTTCAGGGAGACATCCCCGAGGGTCTGCGCGACAAGAGTGTCATCGTCCTTGACCTCGGCGCGATGGTTGCGGGAAGCAAATTCCGTGGCGAGTTCGAAGACCGGCTGAAGTCGGTGCTCGAAGAAATCAAAGCCGCCGAGGGACGGATCATCCTGTTCATCGACGAGCTCCATACGCTGGTCGGCGCTGGCCGCGCCGAAGGCAGCATGGACGCCGCGAACATGCTCAAGCCCATGCTCGCGCGTGGGGAACTGCGTTGCGTCGGAACGACCACGCTCAACGAATACCGCCAGTACATCGAGAAGGACAAAGCCCTCGAGCGGCGCTTCCAGACCGTCCTTGTAGACGAGCCGACGGTCGACGAGACGATCAGCATTCTGCGCGGCCTGAAGGAGCGCTACGAGATTCACCACGGTGTCCGCATCACCGACTCGGCGCTCGTCGCCGCCGCTACGCTCTCGAACCGCTACATCACGGAGCGCTTCCTGCCCGACAAAGCGATCGATCTCGTCGACGAAGCGGCTAGCCGGCTCAAGATCGAAATCGACTCGGTGCCTCAGGAGATCGACGATGTTCAGCGGCAGATTGCTCAACTGGAGATCGACCGCCAAGCGCTCATGAAGGAAGACGACGCGGCTTCGAAGGAGCGGCTGAGCACGACCGAGCGTCGCCTGGCCGAGTTGAACGAGCAAGCCAGCGCCCTCCGCGCAACGTGGCAACACGAGAAGGAGTCGATCGAAGAACTCCGCCAACTCAAGAGCCAACTCGAAGAGGCGCGCAACGAACTGGCGCAAGCTCAGCGCGACTACGAGTGGCAACGCGCGGCCGAACTTCAACACGGCACAATCCCTGGCCTCGAAGCTCAGGTCGCTGACCTTGCCGCGCGGGCGGGCGTGAACGGCCAGCCCATGCTGAAGGAGGAGGTGGACGCGGAAGACGTCGCCGAAGTCGTCAGCAAATGGACAGGCGTGCCGGTGAGCAAACTCATGCAGGGCGAGCTTCAGAAGCTGCTCGAGATGGAGACCTACCTCCGCCAGCGAGTGGTGGGCCAAGACGAGGCGCTCGGCTTGCTGGCCGATGCCGTCCGTAGATCGCGCTCAGGCATCGCCGATCCGAACCGCCCTATCGGTTCCTTCTTGTTCCTCGGGCCGACCGGGGTAGGGA
>CAZPHD010000054.1:9656-19343 GCA_964586225.1 uncultured Fimbriimonadaceae bacterium | reverse complement strand
AGATCAGACAGAGCCGAAGCAACGAGTCGCCCGAGTGAATGATGAGGGGAGTCCGCAAGTGCAAGGACAGCATTCCGAGCACAAGCACCACACCCGAGATTCGCGTCCGCCAGCCCAGCGTAAAACCGACGGCGGCAAGCACGGTGATCAGATACAGGCCTAGCGTGATGGCGGGATTGTCCGTCCAGCCCAGCAAGTTGACGCGCGGCGGGCCAAAGGGCAACTTGACCTCGTAGGGCATGCCATCCCAAAGGCGAGACGAGTCGTAGGCGAGAAACTGATCCGACAGGTGCTTGGGGAAGAACCCGTCCGGGTGATACCAGTCCCGAAACATGGTGAGCGTCAGCACCAAGCTCAGGAACGCCCAGGCCCCAAGCAGAATCCTCAGCACGCCAAGCGCGACTGGTGAGTCCTTCCCGAACCACCAGTTGTCAAATCTGTGGAGGAACTTCTTCATCGCGACCGCGCCTTGGCCAATCGGTCTTGGTCAACTTCGTGGATGTAGAACACCGCCTCGGTGAACGGAATCGGCGGCGGATTGGGGGGCGAGAGAACCTCGCTCGTCACTTGCCCTTCGCGGATGGCCCCCCATAGGTTCGACGAATACTCGCCAAACGGAACGGTTCGCGGAGTGACGATGAAGTGACGCCGTAGCGTGACGAGAACGGGAGGATTTGCCGGATCATCCATGATCGTCGCGACCCGCTGGGCGAAGTCGGGCCATAAGAAAGCGAAGTCGTCCAGATTTACCCGCTCGTAATACTTGCGATAGCGCTCGATCCGATACTTTTCAAAGTAGTTCGCCTCAAACACGCGCGGATACTGATAGGTTCGCTCCGACCCGTCTTGGTAGCGAACGACGGCGTCGCACCAGATATCGCGATTCGTCGGGTTTGGCGCGAACATGTCCCACGACTGGAACAGGCCCAGCGTCAGCACGTATTGCCGGATCGGCGAGTAGCGCAGGTAGACGTCGTTGTAGTAGAGAATCCACTCAGATCGCGTGGGCTCCACGAGTCCACGCTTAACGCCCGGCGACGACGGTGGCAACGACCACACCGTGATCGCCAGCACATGGAAGCCCACCAGAAGCTTGAGCCACCGGGGGGCATTCCTTGCGGGTTCCATGATCTACTTCTCGATTTCAGCGAACACTTGGTCGAGCTCTTCGTTCGGGCCCACGGCATTGCGAATCTGCTCGGCAAGATTCGTCGCCTCTTCCTTGTGGCCAGCGCGATGGGCGGCCAAGGCGAGGTTGACATGAATGCCAAGCGATTGTGGCAACTGTCCCGCCGCAAATCGCATCACGTTATAAGCATCGTCGTGGCGTCCAAGCGCGTTGAGCGCACCCATGAGCTCCACGTAAGCCGGCTCGCAACCTGGGTAGAGGTTGATGAGCCGCTCGGCGCATTCGCGCGCGTCTTCGTGCTCTCCCACGCGGTTATAGGCCGCGCCCAGGACCGCCCACAGCTTCCAGTAGTCGGCGAGCCAGTTTCGAAGCGGCTTGAGTTCCTTGATCGCGCCCTGGAAGTCGCCCGCCGTCATTTTCTCGTCGGCGCGCTGGACCGCTTCCGCGCGTTTTGGCTCGGTGATTTCGGTCTTCCAAGCGAGCGCTTCAGCTCGGGCGTTTGGATCGGGATTCAGCGCCAGAATTTGATCGAGGACGCGCGGAACTTCGAACTCGCGTTCAGCTTGACGAAGGGTTTGCGCGTACTCGAACAGCACCTGGACGTCGCCCCCGTTCTCGTCGATGACATCCTCGTAGAAGTCCATCGCTCGGTCAAGCTCTTCCTTTTGAACAAGCAGTGGCGCATAGAAACGCTTGACGATCAGCTTCTGCTCTTCGTCGCCTAGAGCATCCAGTGCCGACTCGAAAGCCTTGATCGCGTCGTCCTGCTGGTCGGCTTGGTAAAGCGAGATCGCGTACTTCGCGTGGGTCTCTCCGCTATCCGGATCACGCGAAATCTGCTCTTTCCAAAGCCCCGGAATCTCGTGGGCACGATTGGTCTGCTGCAGAACACCCGCCAAGAGATTGATGCTGGGCTTGTCGTTGGCCTCAAGCTCAATCGCCTTTCGGAAGTTGCGCTCGGCGTTGACGGGCATACCCATGGCCATCTGCGCGACGCCAATTCGCGAGATGATGCTGGCTTGCTCCAGGTTCCAATCTTCGAGTCGCCCCTCGCTCTCGTACTCGGCTTTCTTCTTTTCATGAAGTTCCAGTGCCTTCTCATACGCATCGGCGGACTTATTGGCAAGGTTGACCGACATGTAGACCTCGCCCAGCCCGTAGTGAGCTCGGAAATCATCTGGAGCGGCCTCGGCCGCCTTCATCAGCGCGTGCTCAACCTTCTCAAAAGTTCCCACGCGGCTCTGGGCGCACATGCGGGCAAAGGCGATCGTGACCTCATAGGGCGCGAGGAAGTTCGGGTCAGCCTGCATTGACTTGCGAAGTGCGGTGAACGCAAGCTCGGGATCAAACTCGTTCGCGACCTGCCCCTGCGCAGCTTGCATGTACTGAAAGCCGTCGAAGCCTTCAATGAAGTCGACAAAGGCGACTCCGCTGTCGGTTCCAAAGTCCAGCCCGTTGGCCATCGCTTCGGGAAGTTGCTTGCCCGCCTGCTCGGCGAGGGCCTTGATCATCTCATTGACGGGCCCAAACACTTACGTGGGCTTGAAGTTGAAGGTCTTCTCGTAGATCGGTTGCTCGCTCGTGCTGTCGTGGAAGCGGACGACCACCTCGTAGTTGTCACCATCTTGGCGAACCACTCCGTCCATGACCTTCTGGGCCTCGGCTTGCTCGAAGAGGGGCTTGATGAAGTCGTACTCAACGAGATTATCGGATACGTTGACAAAAGCGGCCTTCTGCTGTCCGTCTTGCTCGATCTGCGCCAGGTAGTTCACGGCGTTGAGTTCGGCTTCGGTCGCCGACCGAACGGTGTCGACGAGGAAGTTCGCAAGTTGGCGCCCAAACGCGGGCTTGGCTCCGGGGCCCGCATTGAACGGGAGGACAGCGATTTTCATGCCGAGAGTTTACCGGTCGGACGCGGTTGCCGACTCTCGAAGATCAAAGAACCCGAGCAACTCAGTCAGGTTTCCGATGACGGCGTCAGGAATCGGGGCATCATCGGGTCGCTCTTCGGGCTGGCTGGCGTGCCCAGGCGCGCTGGGCGGGACATCGCTGGGACGTCGAATCCAGATTCCCCGCCAACCTGCGGCGAGCGCGGGCTGGATGTCGTGGGCATAGCTGTTCCCGACCATGAGAATCTCGTGGGGTTCGACCGCCGCGTTTTGGGTGATCATCTGGAACACATCAGCAAGTGGCTTTCCGCGCCCCATTTCTCCCTCAATGTAGATCTGGTCGAAGAAATGTCCAATACCCAGAGTTGCAATCTCTTGCCGCTGAATATCCGCGGGGCCGTTCGTGATAAGGCCCAACGGGTAGTGCGCGTGCAGCTTCTCGAGAACAACCCGCGCATCGTCGAACAGCGCCAAGTTCGCATCGCGGTAGGCACCGTAAACTTCGCTGAGACGCTCGGCCAGCGCGGGGTCGTCAATCTCCATCCGCAAGAGCATCAGCCGCATCAACTCGCGCCGCGTCGGCTCGCCTTCTTTGAGATATGTCGGGTACCAGCCGGTCTTCTTCAGCGTTGGTGCAAACTCGCGGAAGGCGGACGCCCACTGCTCAACCAGGTGTTCGCTGCTATGGCCGTTGGGCGAGAACTCGCTGAAGGTCTGCCTCAGTGCGGCCTTCGAAGCGTCCCAATAACCGCAGAGCGTGTCATCGAGATCGAAGAAGATGCGCTTAACTGAATGCAAAACCACGCTCTGTATTATGGGCGTTTTTGCATCACGCCCAGAGCCACTCACCCAATTCGTGGATCGATCGGGCTCCAGAGCGGCTGGTCCAGCCGATGACATCGCGAAGGGTGACCCATTCGTGAAGAATGGAGTACAGCGTCAGTCGGCGCATGAGATCAACTTCCTTGTCAGGTTCCAGCGCGTAACCCTCAAGGAACGCCGCTCGAAGCTCGGGTGTGGTCGCCATGTCCTGGCGAACGGTCACGAAGTCGTAAAGTGGGTCGCCGATCTTGGCGTCGCCGAAGTCGATGATTCCAACCAGCTCGGTGCCGTTCACAAACAGATGGTCAGGTTCGAGATCGCCGTGAAGGAGCGATGGCCAGGAGGGACCCATGCCCGTGACGGAAATCGACCGCAACTCATCGGCAATCGGAAGCAGCGCGATATCCGGGCCCGAAAGGAGCGATTCCAACTGCCGACCCAGGAACTCATCGAAACCGCGCGGCCAATGCGTTCGCCACGACATCGCTAGGTCGGGCGTCGGCGTCAGTGTGTGGATTTGTTTAAGTTTATGGCCAAGTTGCTGAAGGATTCCTGCCTTGGCATCGTCCGTAAGGGCCGCCCAATCTTCTTGGAGCACTCGCCCGGACATCCGCGACATCACCACGTAGGGCCAGTTCCAATCTCGTGAGCCATGCAGCAACTCGCCCTTCGCTCGCACCTTCGGCACGGGTATGGATGGGTCGCTCCGGAGAGCTTCGAGGGCCGCAACTTCAAGCCCCTTGGTCTCACGGCCATGGAAGTACGGGGTGTAGAGCTTGACGACCGCATCGCCAACGAAGAACACCGGGTTGGTCGCATCGCCCCGCATGACCTCAAAGGTCTCCATAGACAGGGCATGCCGCCGCGCGATCTCAGCAACATGCGGGCGCCAGAAATCTGCGTTCGTGCGAACGGAGGCGTAGTGGGACTCGACGAGGAATCTAAGCGACATAGGAAGTCTGTTCTTCCGAGACGATTTTAGAGCCCAGAACGATTCTGCACGTCGGCTGGCCGAGTCTGCGTGTAACATGAAGTTCAAGCCATGCCACGTTTCAAGCCATTTGCGGGTTTGCTGATTGCGTCCGTGCCCTACGCGGTGGTGCTCCTTGCGCCCTCGTCGCCGCCTGAGCCCGTAAGCTACCGAAGAGTGATTGAACCGCTGATCAAAGCTCAGTGTCTGTCGTGTCACCAACCGGGCAATGCGCAGGGCGGTCTTGACCTGTCAACCGCGGCCGGCATTCGAAAGGGCGGCGTGAGTGGCCCGATGCTCGATCCGAAGAAGTCGATCCTGATTGAGCGCTTGCAAGGCCACGGTGGCAAACCTCGCATGCCGATGGGTTTTGCGCCCTTGCCAGAGGCGACGATCAAGCAGTTCGAATCTTGGATCGCCAGCGGCGCACCCATTCCGGCTGGCGACATTCGCTTCGATCGCGATATCGCACCCATCTTCAAGGCCAACTGCTCTAGCTGCCACACCGGCGCGAACGCGGCAGCAGGTCTCGATCTAAGCACGGCGGCAGGTATGGCCAAGGGCGGGGCGAGTGGCGCATTGTTCGACTTTCGAAACCCCGCGCAATCGCTCCTGTTGCAACGCATGCGTGGCGACGGTGGCAAGCCCCGGATGCCGATGGGCTTTGCCCCGATTGATGCCGAGGGCATGAAGCGCATCGAGCAATGGATCGCCGGTGGGGCCGAGACGACCGACGACGGCGAGCACCAGCATTGGGCATTCGTTACGCCGACTCGACCAGCCGTTCCAAAGCCGAAGCAGGCAAACTGGGCGAAGCACCCGATCGATGCCTTCATCCTCGATGCGCTTGAGCGTAAGGGGTGGAAGCCTGCCGCTGTCGCCCCAAAAGAAATGCTCGCGCGAAGGGTGTATCTCGACCTCATCGGCCTCCCGCCCACACCTGCCGAGCTTGATGTATTCCTCAGCGACCCGCGTCCCGACGCCTACGAGCGACTGGTTGACCGACTCCTGGCCTCGCCGCACCACGGCGAACACATGGCCCGGAAGTGGCTCGACCTGTCGCGCTACGCCGACTCGGATGGCTTTGAAAAAGACCTTAACCGCACCGCTTGGCTCTACCGCGACTGGGTGATTGATGCGTTCAACAAGGACATGCCCTACGACCAGTTTGTGGTTGAACAAACCGCCGGCGACTTGATGCGAAACTCCACGGTCTCCCAGAAGATCGCGACCGGCTTCCACCGCAATACGATGCAAAATCTTGAAGGAGGCGTGGATCAGGAGGAAGCGCACTTCACCAAGCTGATTGATCGCGTGGGTACCACGGCGACGGTGTTCAATGGCCTGACCATGGCTTGTGCGCAATGCCACGACCACAAGTACGACCCGCTGAGCCACGAGGACTACTTCAAGTTCATGGCCTTCTTTGCAAACACGCGGATCGTCAAGCGCGGTGACGCCTCGGTCTCCGAAGAGAAGTGGGTCGAGCCCGAGATTCCCGTGCCCACGCCCGCCCAGTCGGAGCAACTTTCCAAGCTCCAGCAAACGCTAGCGCGGTTCGATGAGAGTCTAAAGGCTCCGATTCCGGCCAGCGAGTTCGCGACGTGGAAGTCGAAGATCGCCAACCCCGGATGGGCTGCGACTACTCTGGAGAGCCAGACCCCGGAGCTGAAGGACCAACAAGGCGTGTGGAGGCACCAGGGCAACGTTCCGAACGAGGCGACGTATCGCCTGAAAGGCCAGGCTGGTAACAAGATCACCGGATTCAGGATCACGACGATCCCTGACGCCAAGCTCGCCAATGGCGGGGCTGGGCTGTCTCCGGCGGGGAACTTCATTCTGAGCGCGCTCCGCGTTGAAGCCGGCAAGCCAGTTTCGATCCGCGACGTCAGCGCCAGTTTCACTCAAAGCGGATTCAATGCCCTCGACATCCGTGACGATCGCCCCGACACCGGCTGGGCGATCGCGCCTCACTTCGGCCGTTCGCACCACCTGATCGTTGAGTTGTCCGAGCCAATCCCGGCCGGGACCGCCTACAGCTTGACGCTCACCATGAACTCCAAGCTGTGGCCGCAGCACGTGCTCGGAAGCTTTAAAGTCGAGGTGATGGCGCAAGAATCGCCCGCCCAGTATGTCGTTCCGATGGGGTTGGATCTCAACGACGCCCGGGCCCTTGAGGCGCACTACGCCAATGTGGCGCCAAGTCGACGCTCGGTGGTTCAGCAACGTCAGGCCACGATTGCTGAACGCGACGCTGTCCAGCGCTCCGTGCCGACCGCGATGGTGCTTGAAGAGAACCGCCAGGGCATTCCGCGCGTTGAGTTTCGCGAGCGAGGTGAGTTTCTCCAGCGTGGACCGTGGATGACCGCCGACACGCCCAAGGTTTTGCCCAAGATGAAGGAAGGTCTGCCCAAGAACCGACTTGGATTGGCCCGATGGATGACGCATCCCGAGCATCCGTTGACGGCTCGCGTGCAGGTCAACCGACTCTGGGAGCACGTGTTTGGCCGGGGCATCGTGGAAACCAGCGAGAACTTCGGCACGCAAGCCACGCCGCCCACCCATCCCGAACTGCTCGATTGGCTCGCTACCGAGTTCGTGCGCCAAGGGTGGAGCAACAAGAAGATGCTTCGCATGATGGTGCTTTCCGCCACGTATCGGCAATCCTCCGTAACAACGGCTAAGATGCGCGAGGCCGACGCGAACAACGAGTGGCTGGCGCGGGCACCACGCTACCGTATGGAAGCCGAGGTCCTGCGCGACAATGCGCTCCGCATCTCCGGCCTTCTTGACCCCAAGATCGGCGGTCCCAGCGTCTTCCCCAAGCAGCCCGAGGGCATCTGGAATACCCCTTACAGCGGCGAGCGCTGGCATACGTCGCAGGGAGGTGACGCCCATCGGCGAGGCATCTATACGTTCATCAAGCGCACGGCCCCGTACCCGTCGTTTATGGCGTTCGATGCGAGTAGCCGTGAGCAGTGCACGGTCCGCCGAACGCGCACGAACACGCCGCTGCAGGCCCTCGCCATGCTGAATGACGCCGCGATGCTCGACGCGGCTCGCGCCCTCGCTACTCAAATGGCGAAAGCTGGTTCGGACCCTGGTGCTCAAGTCGTGGATGGATTCCGTCGGTGTACCGGACGCCGCCCCACGGTAGCTGAGAAGCAGCGCCTCGTCAAGCTTGCCGCCGATCTGCACGAGCGTTATCGAAATGACCCCGCCGCGAGTGCCAAGCTCGGCGAAACTCCAAATCAAGCCGCGTGGGTGATGGTCGCCAACGTGCTCCTCAACCTCGATGAAACGCTGACCCGAGAATAGCTATGGACTTTCTACTTCGTGAACTCACTCGTCGGACCCTCTTCAAAGAGGTCGGCTATGGCCTTGGAACAGTCGCGCTGAGCTCGATGTTGGGCGAGGCCCTGGCCCAAGCGGGCGGCCCCAAGCCGCACTTTGCGCCGCGCGCCAAGCGAGTCATCTTCATGTTCATGGCGGGCGCGCCGTCGCAGGTGGACCTGTTCGACCCGAAGCCGCTGCTCCAGCAATACAACGGCCAACCTTGCCCGGAGGAGTTGCTGAAGGGCGAGCGATTCGCGTTTATCAAGGGGACGCCGCGGTTGCTGGGGTCGCCGTATCAGTTCGAGCAGTGTGGCGAGTCGGGGCAATGGGTGTCGGAGTTGCTGCCGAACTTTCGCAAGGTGGTGGATGACGTCGCGATCATTCGCTCGATGCAGACCGACCAGTTCAACCATGCCCCCGCCCAGTTGTTCCTGAACACGGGTTTCCAACAGCCGGGGCGGCCGTCGCTCGGCTCGTGGTTGAGCTACGGCTTGGGCACCGAGAACAAGGATCTGCCCGGATTTGTGGTGCTGGTTTCGGGCGAAAACAACCCGGATGGCGGCAAAGCGTGTTGGGGGAGCGGCTTCTTGCCGACGGTTCACCAGGGGGTTGAGTTCCGTAGCCAGGGCGAACCCGTGCTTTACGTGACGAATCCGGATGGCGTGACTTCTGAGGTTCGACGCGACACACTGGATGCGCTTCGCGACCTCAATGGTCTCAAGCACCAGCAGACGCTGGATCCGGAAATCGAGACAAGGATTTCGCAATACGAGCTAGCGTATCGCATGCAGACAAGCGTGCCCGAGCTGATGGATGTGGGTAGCGAATCCGCCGAGACGCATGCCCTCTACGGGACGGAGCCGGGCAAGCGGAGCTTCGGCAATAACTGCCTACTGGCGCGGCGATTGGTGGAGCGCGGCGTTCGATTTGTACAACTTTATCACCGAGGGTGGGACAATCACGGCACCAGCCCCGGCGACGACTTGAAGACCCGGTTGCCGAGTCTTTGCCGCGAGGTGGACCAGGGGATGGCGGGATTGCTAACCGATCTGAAACAGCGAGGTTTACTCGAGGATACGCTGGTGGTGTGGGGTGGCGAGTTCGGTCGTACACCGATGAATGAGGGTCGCGCGGGGTCGACCTATCTCGGCCGCGACCACCACCCGCGGGCGTTTACGATGTGGATGGCGGGCGGCGGCGTCAAGCCGGGTCTTTCGCTCGGCGCGACCGACGACCTCGGCTACAACGTCACCGCCGACCCGGTGCATGTGCATGACCTGAACGCGACGATCCTGCATTTACTGGGTCTCGATCACACGCGGCTGACCTTCAACTTCATGGGCCGCAACTTCCGCCTGACGGATGTTCACGGGAACGTGGTGCAGAAATTGATTGCATAGGGCAGCTCACTGAGGTCGGCGGTGGGTTCGTCCCGCCGCACCCGGATCCGCAAGCACGACACATCTTGCGGCTACAAGAGGGGGAATGGCAGCTCAATGAGGTCGGCGGTGGGTTCGTCCCGCCGCACCCGGAATCCGCAA
>CAZPHD010000054.1:0-9556 GCA_964586225.1 uncultured Fimbriimonadaceae bacterium | reverse complement strand
TGGCAGCTCAATGAGGTCGGCGGTGGGTTCGTCCCGCCGCACCCGGAATCCGCAAGCACGACACATCTTGCTGCTACAAGGAAACAAAGACCTACTTCGACTTCTTTCGAGAAACGAGTTCTAGCAGACCACTCAGGGCGGCCATCGTGATGCCGATCCCGTAGACCTTGGGCAGCAGTGGCGCCCAACCCCACTTCAAAGTCAGATACTGCCTTCCGATACGACGCAGTTCTTCGCGCTGATTCTCACCCAGTTTATCCTTGATCAGCTCACTTGCTTGCTCGACTCCGCCCCAAAGTGCGTGTCGAATCTCACGTGCCGACATCGCCTTGTTGATACAGACGATCGCTTCTGCGATGCCGCCATTCAGCTTTGCTTTGCCCTGATCCGTAAAGTTCTCAACGTTTCGCGACGCTCGAATCTCGATATAGATGATTGGATTCGAGCCCTCGTCGCAGAATCCTGCCCGAGTCAGCAGGTAGGTTAAGTGCTCCTCGTGCGGTGCGACCCGCAGCATCGCTCGTGGCTCTCCGTAGACACTGCTAAACCCGATCATTGTTCTGCATTATGACCCTGCGCTGATCGAACAGAGTGGTATCCTGAAGCTCACAAATGCTCAAGCCAGAAGAAGTTGCGGAAGCGCAAGAAGCCCTCTCAATCCTCATTGGGCTGCCTCTGACTGATTTGTTCCGTTACTTCGAGTTTCAGAAGTTCGAGTTTGGGGAACAGAATCCGCACTTGAATGATCGAGGTGAAGAGACGACTTGGTCCGATTGGGGGCTGGTCGTGGCCTGTGAGTGGCAAGTTGAGGGGCCGGATGGCTTTGTGCTTGGGCACCTCCACTTTGGACCAGGTACTCGAACTGACGATCATGCAAGTTCTTTCTACGAGTTAATGGACTCGGACCCTCTCGTGGTTGAGGAAGTGCAGGTGCACCTGCGAGGCGCTGTCAGTTTCCGCTTGACTCGCGGATACTCCCTTGTGTTGGATCCTCGTTCACCCGACGTCGAATATTGGCGCCTTATGCCGCCAGAGGGTGATCCTCGGGGTCACCTTGTGTTTGCGGACGACGGCCTCGAGTGGAGTGGCAAACACCGGGAGATAACGAGCTAAACTTGGCCATGATGCTCGCCGCGCGGTTCTGCTCTTGGTTGGACAGACCACCCACAAACCCCTACTTGACCAGATACGCGTTCAACCGACGGGGCGGAATGGCTACGAGGAGCTTTGCCAAGCGGCGGATATCCTCGCGAAGGGCAGTAGCATAGATCCACTCTAAGATGTGCCTGGTGCATTACAGCATGCGGCGGGACGAACCCACCGCCGCCCTCATCTCAGTTCCAGGTGCTATCGCGGCGAGACGAACCCACCGCCGCCCGCATCTTAGTCCCAAGGGCTATCTTGTAGCCGCAAGGTGTATCGTGCTTGCGGGTTCAGTTCGCGACCACAAGCTGCCGCCGAGTGACCACGAGCAGATTCGACAGCTTCCGATTTGGCGCGATGATCATCTTGCCCCCGTAATACAGGCACGTCGAGCCGCCGCCGTCCAAACTCAAGCCGCTCCGCACGCCCTGCTTCACCATGGCATGCCCAAGCTGGCTCAAGGTGACCTTGGACTGCGTGACCATAAACACGACCTTGCCCTTAGAGGTCGTCCCGACGCCGACGCGAGCCGCGCTGCCCCAAATGCTCGGGTCCTTAAACGCTTGACCTTGCGGGTAGGGCACCACCTTCGAAGCGTTCACCACGCGGACCGCGCCGCGCAGGCCGAACTGAAAACTCGACCAATCCTTCTGGTGGCGGAACTTCTCATCGAAGATGGACAGCACGCCGTCATAGCCAACGCTAATTCCGGAGCCCCGTGCGCCCTGCGCCACGAGCTTGCCGTTCACGAGAACGTCGGCAACCGGCGTCTGATGCTTCGGCGAAAAGAAGGTCCCGGTCACCGCAATCAACGGCTGTTCCTTGCCGATCAAGTTCCAAACGTTGGTCAGCTGGTTGCTATGGACCGTCTTCGCTGAGAGGGTCGGGCTGGCGAGGTTGCACACCAAAACGTGATACTTGGCGCGACCGTAGGTCACCACGGTGTGGGTCACGTGCCTGACAGGTGGCGTGGGCTTCGTTGGCGTAGCGAGTGCAATGGCGGCTAATCCGGTGACAATCACGTGCTCCCTCCTTGGAATGTGCTTACGTTCTATTGTCCATCAGGTTTCACCCGTTCACCCCACTATTTTTGCGGGATGAGGCCATGTTGCCGCAGAAAGTCGCGCAGCGCACCCATGTAAAGGTCGGGGTAGTTCCACCGACCCTCCGCGTGATTCGAGTTCGGAAGCCACACCAGCGTGCCTCGATCGCCGGTCGCCGCTAGGTTCCGTTCTGCTTCGCTGGGCAGGGCTAACTTGTCTTCCGCACCATGCAAGAGGAGCACGGGAACGCTGGACTTGCCCAATGCCTTCGCCACGTCGATGCGATAGGGATTGATCCGCACCAGCGGCCACGCCGCCCACATCGTCGGAGCCAGCGCGACACTCAACCCCTGGCCTCCCACAAACCGCCACCAGCCCCGGACCGCCGAAGGCAGGCGCGAGTAGGCGCAATCGAGCACCACCCCCGCAACATCCTCCGACTCGGCCGCCGCAAACGCCGAGGCCGCCGCGCCCATGCTACTGCCGATGAGCACGATCGGCACGCCTGGATAGCGCGACTTCGCCGCTTGAATCGCGGCATGGACATCGAGCCTCTCGAACCAACCCAATCCGCACCACTTGCCTCCACTGCGGCCGTGTGCGCGAAGGTCAGGCATGAGCGAAGCGCAACCGTCGTGATAGAGTTGGGCACCGACCGGGGCCATCTCGGAGCGGCTCATGAGATAGCCATGCAGCAGAATCGCCACGCAACTCGGCGTTTCGCGCGGAATCCACCACGCGCGGAGCGTCAAGCCGTCGGCCGTCGTGAGGGTCGCATCCTCTTGTGGAACCCCCATCAGACCTGGCCCGATGAACACAGGAGTGCGGATCGGGCGCACACTCAACCAGGCCACCGCGAACACAATCGCGACGTAGATTCCCAAAGCAATGAGGGCCCACATCATGAATAAGCTAAAATCTCCCGTCCATGTTCGCCCTCAACTTCTATAACGACCTGTATGGCGACGTCCTCAAGAATCATCGCAAAACCGTGACCATTCGGTTGGGCGATAAGTCGGACAAATACAAAGGCGGGATGCTCACGTGGATCACGGTGGGACCGCGCTTCGGCCGAAGGCAGAAGCTGTATACCGCAATCCTTGACCGCGTCGAAGTCAAAACGATCAACGAGCTCTCACCGCGGGACATTGAGCGGGAGAATCCCGAGTTCCGCTCGCAAGACGACGTCATCGAGATGCTCTCGCGAATCTATGGCGAGTTCATCACGCCTGAGCATCGCGTGACCGTGATCTACTTCTCGCGAGTGGACGAGTAGGCGATGGCATCGTTTGGGCCGGTGGCTCCGTTTTATGACCGGCTGATGTCGAGCGTGCCCTACACGATGTGGGTCAGCTATTACCAGCTGCTCCTCGCCCACCAAGACATCTATCCCAAGCGCGTGCTCGATGTCGCGTGCGGCACCGGCATCCTCGCCGAGCTGATGATCAAAGAGGGCTACGAGATCACCGGATTCGACCTCAGCCCCCGCATGATTGAGCAGGCACGCGCCAAGAACCTGCCCGCTCGCTTTGAAGTCGCCGATGCCACCAACTTCGATCTTGACCAGCAGTTCGACGCCGCCTACAGCTTCTTTGACAGTCTCAACTACATCACGACCGCCCAAGGGCTACAGGCGGCTTTCGACCGTGTGGCCGCGCATCTGCCGACTGGAGGGTCGTGGATATTCGACCTCAACACCCGCTACGCCTTCGAACAGGAGATGTTCGACCAACAGAATCTCAAGCCCAACGCAGACGTGCGCTACGACTGGCACGGTCATTGGGACCCCGACCAACTCATCATCCGCGTCAACATGAAGTTCTGGTTCGAAGGGGAGGAGTACACCGAGACCCACGTCCAGCGGGCGCATCCGCATGAAGAGGTCCTGGACATGCTCGATCTCGCGGGGTTCGAACGTGTCCGCTGTTTCCACAGCTACACGCTCAACCCACCTCGGCGGAGTAGTGATCGACTCCATTACTCGGCGGTTCGGCGGTAGGATTCCGCCATGCGCGTGACCCACGTCGTTCGAATGGATGCGGGCCTCTACTGGGGGGGCGGTGAAATCCAGGCCGAGCGAACAGGACAGGCGATGCGCGAACTTGGGGTGGACATCATCCCGTTCTCTCCCACACAGCGCGACTTTGGCGACCTTGTCCACTTCTTCGGCAACTTCGACTATTTCCAGGACGTGGCCTCGCGGCTGACCGTGCCGTATGTGGTTTCGCCGATCTTTGTGAGCCCGCGCACGGAGGGCCGCTTACGGTGGCGCCGAGCGCGGCAAACCGCGCTGGGTCAGTTTCCCAAGCGCTCAGAGGCATTGTTGCGCGGGGCGCGGATGCTCTACACGCTCACCGAGCACGAGGAGCGTAACCTTCGGGCGTACTTCGGCGACGATCTTCCGCCGATGGTGCGCGTGCCGAATGGGGTGGAGGAGCGGTTCAGCCAGGGCGGTGCCGAGGCTTTTCGCGCGCGGTTTGGCATCACGCAGCCGTTCGCCATCCACGTCGGGACGCTGGATCGGAGCAAGAATCAGTTGGCTTCGATCGCCGCCTGCGGGGCGGACATCCCGCTCGTGATCATGGGGCGCGAGAACAACGCGGCCTACGTGGAGCAGTGTCGGGCCGCCGCGGGGGCAAATGTGCACATCTTGGGTTCGTTTCCTCACGACGATCCGGTGCTGGCGGACGCCCTCGCGGCGGCGAGTGTGTTTGTCTTGCCGAGCTATCGAGAGTTGTTTCCACTATCCGCTTTGGAGGCGACGGTTGCGGGGTGCCATCTGGTGTTGAGCGATCGCTGGGGCGGGGAAGCGATCTGGGGCAAGGACGCAGCCTACGTTAGCCCCGACGATCACGCCGCCTTCCGCCGATCGATCGAGGCGCACCTGAATGCACCGCGCCGATCCGCCGAGGATATCGATCGCTACCGGCTTCGCTACAGTTGGCCCAGCGTGGCGGAGCAGCTTATAGAGACGTACCTTCTAGTGCTCGCCGACACCACACGTTGACCGCCAGTCCCATCTCACGCGTCGGCGGGAAGTCGTACACCGGGTCGTCTTCGTGGAGCACGTTATAGCGGTATCGGTTCCACCCATCCAGGATGTCGCGCATATCCTCCGCGGTCCAGCCGAGCTGGGGTGCGATATCCCAGTGGTACTCATAGAAGAGGTCAGGATGATGCTCGCGGACCGTGCGCTCGGCCCCGCGGATGGCTTGTGGCTCAAAGCCCTCGACATCAATCTTCAAGAATCCAACGTGCCCGACGCCTGTGCGTTCGACAAGCGAATCCACGCTCATGACCGGCACCTTGACGGCTTCTGCTCCCGCCCCGGTGGTGGATGCGCTCAGCGTCGCCGCATCGGAGCTGCCCGGCACCGTGAAGAAGTCAAGTTCGCCGTCTTCCTCGCCGACGGCGCCACTGAACAGCATCACGTTTCGAAGACCATTCAGGGCAAACGTACATGCCGCTCGACGCGCCGTATCGGGGTTTGGCTCGACGGCCACCACCGCCTGATCCGTCTTGGCGGCCACCATCGCCGCGACGACGCCCATGTTCGTACCGATGTCGAAGTATGCGCCGGGATTGGTCCGGAGGCTCTCCAGGATATGGCCGACCGTCGCATCCTCATAGTGCGGCATGACTGCGATGCCCTTCGCGTAACGGTCGCGGAAATCTCCCATGAACTTCATGCCTGAGACTTCGAAGATGAAATAGGGCTTGTCGAGGTTGACCGTCCGCTTAACGATGCTGTTGATGGTCTTGCGGAGCAGCTTGGGCATGTGCTCGCCCAACCGCAACCAGCCGATCGCCAGCTTGTGGTTGCCGATCATCGGCTGCGTCTCCTGAAGGATGCGTTCGAAGTCTTCGTAGTGGTAGATCATGCGAGCACTTCGCGGTATTGTGCCTCAATCTGGGCGGCTACGCTGGGCCAGGAGTAGGTCGCGGCGTATCGCTTGCGGCGAGCCTCTCTTTGCCCATCCGAGATGAGGGCGTCGGTGGGTTCGTCCCGACGCAAATGGGTTGCGGATGAGATGAGGTCGTCGGTGGGTTCGTCCCGACGCATTCCGACGGCCGCCTCAATGGCCACTCTCCAGCGGCCCACATTATTGACCGGGCAATAGGTCGCATCGCGCCCAAAGAACTCCTCGGCCCCCCAGGCATCACTCAGCACCAACTGGGTTCCGCTACACGCCGCTTCCAACGCGGAAAGACTCAGCACCTCAGCCCGCGAGGGCTGGCAAAACACTGTAGCCGCGGCATACGCCGATGCCAGCATCGGATCACCCGGCGGCACCACCCCCAGGAAGTGCACGTTCGCCCCTGCCGCCGCCCGGCACTGGTCAACATACGAAAGATCATCCATCGCCCCGTACAGCACCAGGTCCACATTCAAACCTTCCACGGCCTGGATCAAGGTCAGCTGGTTCTTCCGCTCTGCCAGTCGTCCCGTGCAGATCACCAGCGGCCGGTCGTACCCATGCTGCGAGCGAAACAGATCGGCGGTCGCCGTCGCGAACGTCTCAGACACGCCATTCGGGACCGACACGAACGGGGCGAGCCCTTCGCCGTAGTAGGTCCGGAGATTCTTTTGCTCCTGCCTGCTCAGCGTGAACAGCCGCTCGGCGTTGGTGTAGAGCTTTCGCTGCCCGCGGTAGATGGTGCGGTCGGTGAACCGCTTCCGCAGGGCGCGCATGCGTAGCGGCGTGCCCGTCACCGGCGGCAGAAACACCGGCGAACACACGAAGGGCACGTTGCGCACTTGGCACTGCCGGGCGAGGTCCCAATAGGCGTCGAAGGTGCCAAAGAAGTGCACGATGTCGCCCAGCGACTTGTCCAGCGGATGGTGAACATGGACCTCCCACCCCCGCGCTTCAAGAGCCGCCATCGTGGCTTCGGCTTGGTTCTCCAAACCCCCACCCACCAGCCCCCCATGCTGGCTGAGCACAAACGTGACCCGCGACACGCCGCGAGGTTACCGCAGGTGAGTTGGCAGCCTGCAGTTGGCAGCGAAAATTTGCCGTAGCGGGCCTTCCAGACTGCTCATTGCCAACTGCCAACTGCCAACTGCCAACTCCTACGGCGTCAATGTTAAGGTCTGCAATCTGATCACGCTGCCGCGATAGGCGACCAGCGTGATGTTGATCGACGCCGACACCGGCTTCGTCACGAAGCTCAGTGTGCGGGTTTGCGTCCCTCCCGGCACTGAAGTGCTGGACGGAAGCACCACCAAGCCTGGAGCACCTGACGCTAGCAGAATGCTGTAGCCCGCGGTCGGAGCATTGCCGTTCAGCGTCACCGTGAGTTCTCCGTTGGTGCCGCCTTTAAGCGAGTTGGACTGCAACGTAAACGTCGACAGGAGTGGCGCATTCACCGCAAAGAACGCGCTCTTGTTCACGGTGCCGTGAAGGGCCGAGATCACGATTCCAGCGTTCGCACCGACCGGTTGAGTCGTAACAGGAAAGGTCGCCGATGTGGCACCCGCGGGCACGGTGACGGTCGGCGGGACGATGGCGGACAACGAGCCAGACATCAACTCAACTTCGGAGCCTCCGGCGGGGGCCTTGGCGCTTAACGTCACGGTGCCCGTCGTCGGTTGACCTCCCGTCACTTGATTTGGACTGATTGCGACCTTGATTAAGCTTGGTGCCAAGAGGGTAAGGGTCGTGTAGGCAGAGAATCCCGCCCACCGCGCTGTTACCAAGACGATCTTGTTGGAGTGGGTGCCTACCGAAGTGCAGGGCACTGAGACTGTTCGCTGGCCAGCTGGCACCGTGGCGTCCGCTGGAACCTGGAACTCTGGAACCGATGAGCTGAGTTTAACCACCGCACCGCCCGTAGGCGCGTCAGACGTGAGAGTGACCAACAGTGACGTCGAGTTGCCGCCGGGCAAGTTGGCAACTGGGAATGAGGTGACCAAACCCCGCAGTTGGTGGACAAACGTGTTCTGGCCCGACACTATGACGTTTCCGTACGCGGTTGTCAAGGGCGTCTCAGGCTCAAAGTTCTCTCCATCAACGTCGCCGGTCCACAGCAGCTTGCCGGTATCCAGATCGCGCTGCTGAACACGCTGCGTCGGGTAGATGCCAAAGCCCTCCGTGTAGTTCACGCTGAACGTATTGTCGTTGCTCAAAGCAACACCCCACCAGAAGGGGATTGTGAACCCGTAGGGAAGGTGCCAGAGCCGCGTGCTCCCCGCATAGCGGGCGATATGGAACGACGGGAATAAGTTGAAGGCGTCTGGGATCATGAACGCCGTCACCACGAAGTCGCCGTTAGGCAAGGGCACGAGTCCGCGCGGGCCGTGCGAATCTCCGAACGAGACCGTGTGGAACACACCCAATCCTGTGCTCCAGGGCGCATCATAGATCAGGATGGGTCGCGCCGCGGGTGCTGTAGCGTGCGCATTCATCATGACTAAAACGCGTTGCGTTGTTGGGTTCACGACGACCTTGGCTGGGAAAAACGCAAGGTACGGATTGGGGTTGGGAAGCAACAACCGCTGATAGGCGATCGTGCCGTTCGGATTGACGCGGAAGAGTCGCACCTCGGCATCGGATATCGCCTTCGTAACGACGTACAGATTGCCCTGCGTGTCCTGGTCGCTGCCCAGAAGCACCCGCGAGTTGGGCAATGTCACATTATTCGTGATCGAGCCGTCCGCCGCGGACCGGAAGGCGACGGCGACCGCCTGATCGAGTTGGTCCACGGTGGCGAAGACGTTGTTCTTCGCGTGAACTTGTAGTGCCTGTCGATCTACGTTGCTGACGCTCCATGTCCGCGTCCGCGTGGCCACATTAAACAAAGAAGTGAACGATGTGTACGGTGCGGCCTTCGTCCGCACCGAGACGATGAGGTTATTGCCCGCGACCCGCGCATCCGCCAGGGTCTTATCCTCCAAACCTGAGAGCCCTAGTCCCGCGTTGAAGGTCATCTGACCAACTCGGTTGTAAGTCACGAGGAACCCCAATGGACCGGTCACCATCAACCGGTGAACGTTGTTGTACGCATCAACGCAGAGCCGCGTGCTGTCCTGACTTCCATGAAACTGGGTCCACTCAACGGCACTCTGAGCGACCGCCTCAGTAGCAACGACGAGGGCCAAACTTCCGACGATGATGGGCTTCAAAAACGCATTCATGAACGTAGTATAGTACGCCCCGCGGTGATTTGTGGCACGAAAAGAACTTTTGGTTGGGAATGGCCGCCTGCATGGGAGTTAAAGCCTAGATTCGACCCGCCTGCAAACTGCCAGAGCCAATCTCACGGCACATCCACCAGCAACGTCACCGGTCGGTGGTCGCTCGTCTGCGCGGCTTGCGGTAGTGATGCGTTCACTAACTCGTGAATCTCATGCTCGACCTTTCCACCAC
>CAZPHD010000053.1:18624-20112 GCA_964586225.1 uncultured Fimbriimonadaceae bacterium | reverse complement strand
GGCGTGTCGCTTCGACCCTTCACGACTCTGCGCGCGGGTGGGGCGGCGGATTGGTTTGCCCAGCCACGGACGGCGGACGACCTGGCCGAGTTGGTGTCGCTCGTGCATCGCCGGGGGGAGCCGCTGACCGTGCTCGGGGCGGGTAGCAATGTCTTGCCGGCCGATGCGGGCGTGGGGGGAACCGTGCTCGTGAACGAGACTCGCTCGATTCAGATTGATGCCGAATCCGGTGCGGTGGAGTGCGATTCGGGGGTCTCCTTCCAGGAACTGTTTTTGAAGACTGCGCAACTTGGGCTCGCAGGATTGGAGTACGCCGTCGGCATCCCCGGCACGGTCGGCGGAGCGCTCGTAAGCAACGCCGGGGCTTATCGGAGCAACGTTTCCGAGTTTCTCACGGAGATCGAGTTGGTTCACGAAGGCGAGCGCCGCTGGGAGTCGCCCGCATGGATGGAGTTTTCGTATCGCGACAGCGTGCTGCGCCGCGCAAATCCGCCGCGGGCGGTGCTGTTGAGGTTGCGATTTACGCTGCCGAAGGGTAGACCCAAGGCCATCTACGACGAGGCGCGCGACTATCAGCGCCAACGCATCTCCAAGCAACCGCCTCCCGCCAGCGCGGGCAGCTTCTTCAAAAATGTGAACGATGTCGAACTTGCGGCGCGACTGGAAACGCTCCCGACGCGGCTCAAGGAAGCGGGCGTTGTACCGGCGGGATATCTCATCGAGCAGGTGGGGTTGATGGGGCACCGAGTCGGCGGAGCCATGTTCGCGCGACGGCACGCGAACTTCATCGTGAACGTTGGCGGCGCGACCGCGACCGAGATCCGCGACCTCGCGACGTTAGGCAAGTGGAAGGTGCGCGAGGCCTACGGCGTGGAGCTTGAGGAAGAAGTGTTGTACTTGGGGCGGTGGTCAGAGACAGTTAGCAGTTAGCAGTTGGCAGTTTGTAGTTGCCACAGATCAAGCCCCACTTCCGGGTACCTTTCATCGCGTTGTCCACCGGACCCCTGACCAGCCGCCACATCTTTCGCTTCTACCTCCCGTTGGCGGCGTCGTGGCTGTTCATGTCGGTCGAGGCACCCGTCTCGCTCCGCATCATCTCCGGTTTGCCCGATGCCAAGCTCCACATCGCCTCGTTTCTCGTCCTCATGGCCGTCGCGTTGTGGGTCGAGAGCCCCGTCATCGACTTGCTCAGCACCTCGACCGCGCTGGCGCGTGATCGCAAGCGATTCGTGCTGATCAGCCGCTTTGTTTGGTATGTCATGGCGTGGTGTACGTTCGCCCACGCCGTTGTCACGCTGACGCCCGCCTACGGATTCATCACCCTGCGCGTGCTTTCCTTGCCGCCCGAAATCTCCGAAGTCTTGCGGATGCCGCTCATCGTCATGCTGCCGTGGAGTGCGTTCATCGGATGGCGGCGCTACCGCCAGGGGTTGCTCATTCGCAATGGCAAGACCCGGCCGGTCGGCATCGGAACCGTCGTGCGCATGG
>CAZPHD010000053.1:0-18614 GCA_964586225.1 uncultured Fimbriimonadaceae bacterium | reverse complement strand
TGGAGTGGCGGCGACGGGTCAGGTCACGGGCACGATGGCGGCGGCGATCGCGCTCATCTGCTCGGTTGCTTCGGAGGCGATCTTTATCCACCTCGTCAGCCGGTCCGTCATTCAGAACCTCCCCGAAGAAGTCGATGGCCCCGACCTGTCGATGCGCGATCTCATGAAGTTCCACCTGCCGCTCACGGCGACGACGATGGTGACGCTCAGCACCGGCCCCGTGGTGGGCGCCGCCCTCGCCAAGTCGCCCGATGCCGTGCTTGCCATGGCGGGTTGGCAAGTCACGACGACGGTGGTGTGGATGCATCGAACGGTCGTCTACGCCCTGCCCGAGGTGGTGATCACGCTGGCGAAGGATCGCGAAAGCGTCGCCCAGTTGTTCCGGTTTTGCCTCATGGTCGGGCTGGCGTCAACCGGCTTGCTGGGTCTGCTGTGGGCGACGGGTGGCGATCAGACGTTCGTGGTGGGGCTACTGCGCACGCCGGCGGATACCGGGGCGATCGCGCACGTCGGGATCGCGCTTTGCCTGCTGTTCCCGCTGATCGGGGCGCTGCAGAGCTTCGCCCGCGGCACGCTGACCGTGGCGCGGCAAACCATGCCGCGGCTGGTGTCGGTGGGAGTGGGGATGTCGCTGCTCGGCCTGATGCTTTGGCTGGGCGTGCGGCTCGATTGGCCAGGCGTGGTCAACGCGGCGATCGCGATGAATGTCGCACTGATCGGGGAGTGGGTGGCGCTTGCGCTGTTCAATCGGCGGGCGCTGATGCAGATTTCGGGCGAATTTTAGATTTTAGATTTTGGATTTCCGTTTCCAATCCAAAATCCAAAATCTAAAATCTAAAATGTCACGCGGCTCGCGGGTCGGCGTTCGGATCCATCTGAGCGCACTGCAGAATCCGCGCGAGCTTGCGCAACACGGCGCGGCTCGTCTCGTTGTCAGGCTCCGCGCTGTTCAGGCAGCGGGACATCAATTCCCACGCCTCTTCTTGCGTCAACACCAGAAAGAGTTCTTCGTCCCTCCACATACCAAGCTAGATGTTTGGCATGCGGGGCCCGTTCCTTCACCCGAATCTTGCGAGGTTGCTACCCACCTTCGCCGTTCGTCACCGAACTCGGTGCGCCGAGTCGTCGCATCTTTGATCGATGAAGGCGTTCTAGCCACGTATGGCGGCCAGTCGTCGATGAAGGGGTTCTGGCCGGATTTGTCGTCCTGGCGGAGGGCTTGGGTCTGTCACTTGCCGGCTTTGCCGACTCCGCTGTCGGCTGGAACGCCCACCCAGCGGGGATGATGGCTTCCTCCCACCTTCTAGGATTCCTTTGGTGGCAATGAACCCGTGGCGCGAACTGCTACGCCGCTCATGTAAGCTTCCCCAAATGACCGCCCAAGAAAATCAGTTACTCTCCGCCGGAGGCGGACTTCGTCTGCGCGAGACCAGATGAACCAAGACAAACTGCTTCAGGTTCTCTTGGACACGGCACGCCGATTGCATCCGACCCAGATCGGTCTGGTGATTGGTGTCGCGGAGATCTTGAAAAAGAAGGTGGAGGTGGCCAAACTCCCGTCCAGCGACATCGCCAACGACTTCTTCATGGTCGCCTTCGGCAACCGACTTCTGCTTCACCATGCCTTCACGTACGCCCCGCTCTCTAAGAAGCACTTCGAACATGCGCTCGAAGCCGCTGCAAACGAGTCCGGTAGTGTCGCCAAAGTGATCGAAAACCCCACCAATCCCGGCGAAGATATGATGTTGAATGATGCTCGGTGTTCCCTCAAGACGGAGGCTGCCGCCAGTATTCGCGACAACGAGATAACAATTTCCAAGTTCAGTGAGGCCCGCTGGATTCAGCAATGCACGGACTTGCAGCAACTGGCGGACTCGGTCATTCAGCGCATACCAGCGCAGCTGGCTCATAGCGATCGAATGTTCATCCTCAGGTTCTTCAATCGCAAACACGGCTTGGTCGAGTACCAGCTTGTGGAGATTCCGATCGCGCTGTTGAATCTGATAGCCAACTTGACTATCTCGGACTTTTCGCCCAGAACGACGCAAGGCGGGTCTAGAGCTCCTGTGAGAGTTGGCACAACTCAGGCGTTTAAACTGACTTTGGACGGAAGTGATGGCAAGATCGCAATTACCAACTTGCTCTTGAGTCAGTGCATAACACACGGGACTTGGCGCTTCGTTGCGAAAGACCTGCCAGAGGAGATTAGCGCGACACCATCAAGCGAGTAGCTTCAGTTGAGCGGTGCCCAGCCTTTCCGTCGCAAGTTCGACGTAGTGAGGGTTCTTCTCGATTCCTACGCAGAGTCGTTCCATTGAGCGAGCCACAACCCCCACCGTGCCCGATCCCATGAACGGATCGAAGATGATGTCTCCTGGTTGAGTGGCTGCTAAGACGACGGGTTGCACGAGGTTGCGTGGGAATACTGCGAAGTGCGCGCCTGGATAGGGTTCTGTGTTGATGCTCCAAACGGTGCGCCTATTCTTGCGACCATTTAGATCCTTGCGCTCCTCGGCGGCTTCATCCTGAAAGAAGCGGTAGAACTTGCTCTTCGAAAACATGAAGAGATACTCGTGAGCAACCGTGAATCTGTCCTTGACACTTTCCGGCTGACTGTTAGGTTTATGCCAGATGATGTCGTTTCGCAGATACCACCCGTCGTATTGCAGAGCCATCGCAACCATCCACGCCACGCCAATCAGATCCTTCTGTTTCAGGCCATCTGGCGTTGGTGGGCGGTAACTCATGGCACGACCCTTGTTCTTGTCGTCTTCCGCTCGCCACCCCCGATTACCGCTTGTGTAGGTGTTCGCAATGTTCAACCATAGAGTGCCGTCGTCTCGCAACACCCGGCGAACCTCGCGAAAAACCCGGACGAGATCATCAACATAGTCTTGCAGCACCGGCTCAGCCCCAATCTGCCCCTCGATACCATAGTCGCGGACACCCCAGTAAGGCGGCGAAGTGATCACCGCCTGGAACGTGTTGCTTGGGATGTTGCCAATCACCTCGCGGACGTCGCCGCAGATGATTTGAACTGGGTCATTGTGCGAAGGATGTGTATACATGACTGTTAGAAGAAATAATACTGAAAAGGGATCGCTAATGTCAAGCCTCTACGAGCCGCTCCGCAAACACAGCTCTGATGAAATGGTTAAAGTAAGCACCGATCGACTCTGCTTGAAGGAGTTCCCAGGCAATTTCCTGCGGAACGTCTCGGTACTGATAGACGCGCCCGTCAACGTACTCGACTTCGAGCGTAAGGGACTCCAGCTCAAATCCAACGGATCGGAGCGCCGAAGAGCGAACCGCCATTCGATGCATCGCTGATGGTGAGTTTACCGTTCCGGAAGCACACGCACTCGGGAATGCCTCGTATCTGTGTCAGCGATGACATAGGCAGGGCCACCAAACTAGCCCCGATTTAGCGCCGATGCGTCATCATTCATCCATGCTCAGAGTCGGATTGGTGGGATGTGGGTTTATGGGTCGCATGCATGCGAACGTGTATGGCTTGCTCGAGGGGGCGGAGTTGGTCGCGGTGGCGGATCACAAGCCCGAGCGGGCGGAGAAGTTTGGGGCCGACTTCAACGCCCGAAGCTACACCAGCATCGAGACCCTTCTCGCCGCCGAAGAGCTCGACGCGGTCGACCTTTGCCTCCCCACCCATCTGCACAAGGACGCCACGATCCTTGCCGCCCAAGCCGGCAAGCACATCTTCTGCGAGAAGCCGATGGCGCTGACCGTCGCCGAAGCCGATGCGATGATCGAGGCCGTCGACGCCTCTGGCGTGCATCTGATGATCGGCCACTGCATTCGCTTCTGGCCCGAGTATGTGCTCCTCAAGGAGATCACCGACGACGGGCGATTGGGCAAGCTTCTGTCGATCAACCTCACGCGCTACGGGCAGTTCCCGCACTGGTCGAGCGACAACTGGCTCGCCGATGAGGCGCTCGCGGGCGGGGGCGTGCTCGACATGCACATCCACGACACCGACTTCATCCACTACCTGCTCGGCGACCCCGACTCGATCAGCTCGTGGGGCACGGTCGACGAGCGCGGCCCGGGTCATGTGTTCACCACGATGACCTACGGCAGCACGATCGCTCACCTGGAAGGCGGCTGGAATCTGCCTTCGCACACGCCCTTCAAGATGGCGTTTCGGGCGATCTTCGAGCGCGGAGCCGCGATTATGGATGCGGGGCCGCTGACGATTTATGAGCCGGGCAAGGACCCGGTCGTGCCGGAGTTTGCGAAGATGCAAGCCCAAGGCGGCGGGAACATCAGCGACCTCGGGGGCTACTACCACGAGCTGCGCTACTTCGTGGATCGGGTGAACGCGGGGCAGCCGCTGGAGATTGTGACGCCTTTGACCTCGCGCCAATCGCTGGCGACGACGCTGGAAGAGATTCGGCAGATCAAATCCCGAGCTTAGCGAGGAGCTTTCGGAACGGGGCCGGGATGGGGATGTTCTTGAGGTCTTCTCGCTCGATCCACATGATGTTGGTTGGCGGCTCGGTGGGTTCGACGGCGATGAGCGTCACGCGGTGGCGGGTGACGGTGGTGGTGAGGCGTGCTTGCTCGGGGCCGGTTGCGGAGGGGAGAATCCAGAGCCCGGTCCACCATTCGCCTTCCTCGGCTTGGGTGAGGGCGATGGCGTTGCCTTGTCGGAAGATGCCGACGTGGTGATCGAGGTGGAGGGTTTCGGGGCGCGGCTTGGGGGTGGGGAACTCGTGGACTCGGTTGGTTCTTCGGGCCTCGCATTCGTTCTGTAGCGGGCAGGTCGGACACGCTGGGTTGCGAGGGCGGCAGACGGTTGCGCCGAGCTCCATGATCGCTTGGTTCCAATCGCCGGGTCGCTCGTGGGAGATCAGCTTTTGCGCCCAGGCTCGGGCGGCTTTTCTGCGCGTATCTCCGGTTGACGGGTCGGCGCAGACGCGGGCGTAAACGCGCTCGACATTGCCATCGACGACGGGGGTGGGCTCTCCATCGAGGATGGATGCGAGGGCGGCGGCGGTGTAATCGCCGACTCCGGGCATCGCTCGCCAGGCGGCGAGGCCCTTGGGGAAGCCCTCTCGAACGGCGAGCCGAACGCCCGCGACGAGATTACGGCATCGGCGATAGTAGCCCAGCCCCTGCCAGTAGGCGAGAATCTCTTGGTCATCGGCTTCGGCGAGCGACTCGGCGGTGGGGAAGCGCGCCATCCATCGCTCGTAGAAGGGCAAGACCGTCGCGACTTGGGTCTGCTGGAGCATGACCTCGCTGACCCAGATGGCATAGGGGTCGCGGGTTTCGCGCCAGGGGAGCGCCCGGCCATGCCGGTCGTACCACTCAAGCAACGGTTTCGAAGCCAAGGGAGGCGAGCGTGAGATCGAGATCGGGCGAGTCGGTGAGGGCGCGGCCAATGACGAGGTAGTCGGCTCCATCTTCAAGGGCTTGTTGGGCGGTGCCGACGCGCTTCTGATCGTGAGTATCGCCGTGGGAGAGCCGGATTCCAGGGGTGACGATGATGCCGTGGCCGACGGCGGCGCGGATCGGCTTGATCTCGTGGCAGGAACAGACGACGCCATCCATGCCGAGGTCGGTCGCGAGTTGCGATAGATAGACCATGTGCTCTTCGACGGTTCGATTGATGCCGAGGTGATCGGTGAGGACATGCTGGTCGAGCGAAGTCAGGACGGAGACGCCGACGAGCAGGGGCGCTTCTTCGTCGCCGAACGAGCGGGCTTCTTCGACGGCGGCGGTCATCATGGCGGGTCCGCCGGAGATGTGGAGGGTTGTCATCCAGACCTTGTGGCGGGCGGCCTCGCGGACGGCGAGGGCGACGGAGTTGGGGATGTCGTGGAGCTTGAGATCGAGGAAGATCTTCTCGGCACCAGCATCTTGAAGTTGGGCGAGCACATCAAGGCCGTACGGCATGGTCAGGGCGTGACCGACCTTGAAGCGAGTGATTTTGGGCGAGAGTCTACGAATGATGCGCAAGGCCTCACCCAGATCGCCCGTATCGAGTGCGCAGATGACCTTTCGAATGCCCATGGTGTAGATCTCCTGCTTGCAGTGTACACGCAGAAGCCCGCATTCCTTCCGGGTGAGTCGGAGATTGTGCGAACCGATACCAACCTAGAGGGTAAAGCGGTGAGTCAAGGAATCCGAAATTGGACACGCATCGAAACCGGGCTGGGGCTGAGGGTCGATCCGAAGATTGTGCTGACCAGCCAGATCTTGGCGCTGACGCAGCAAGAGCTGGAGCAGGCGATCGACGTCGAACTGAACGAGAACCCGGCGCTAGAGCGGCTCGAAGAAGAGCAACCGCCGCTGACTGACGAGACCATTCTGAAGGCGATCGCGCCTCAGGAACTGCGGCCGTCGAGCGAAGACTTCGAGTTCTATCGCAGCTTGCCCAACGATGACGATGCCGTCGATTGGACCGATCTCGCCTCAACCACGACTTCACTCTGGGAGCATCTGCGCGCCCAGCTTCTGCCCATGGTGCCCAAGGCGCTAGAGCCCCTCGCCGAGTACATGGTCGAGTGTGTGAACGAGAAGGGCTATCTGGCGACGCCGGTCGAAGAGATCTCGCTGGCGACGAGCTACTCGCTGGAAGAGGTCGAGCTCGTGCTGGACCAGTTGCGTCGTTGCGAGCCCGCTGGGGTTGGGGCGACGACGGTCGAGGAGTGCTTGCTGCTTCAGCTGCGCGACAGCGATACGATCGAGAGCAAGTTGGCGCGGCTGATCCTCAAGCACCATATGGACGACTTCCTAGCGCGGAAGCCGCTTCGAATTGCGCGGCGTTATCGCGTGGTGCCGGATGTGGTCGAGGCGGCGTTTGCCGAGATCTTGCAGTTGAACCCGTATCCGGGCGAGACGTTCAGCCCGAGCCAGGTGACGACCTCGCGGGCGGTGCGCATGCCGTCGGTGGTGCCGGACTTGGTGCTGAGCCACGATGAGACGGGATGGCACGTTGAGGTGCGAGGGGCGGATCCCAACTCGCTGTCGATCAATCGAACGTATCGAACGCGCTTTGAGCGGATGCGCAAAGACGAGCGGGGCGACAAGGAAGAGCGCCGACATGTGACCGAGTATGTGAAGCGGGCGGCGAACTTCATCCAGAGTGTTCATCAGCGTCGGTTGACGTTGCGGCGAATCGGCGAGTATCTGCTTGAGAAGCAGAGCGGATTTGTTACGACGGGTCAATATCAGTTTCTTCGGCCGCTGACGCGGACGCAGCTCGCGAAGGATCTGGGGGTGCATGAGAGCACGGTCAGCCGGGCGACGATGGGCAAGTTTGTTCAGATCGGGAACGGCGAGGTGGTCGCGTTCGAGGTGTTCTTCAAGCCGGCGCTGCGGGTCCAGAAGATGATCGAGGATATTTTGGCGACAGAGAATCCGAACAACCCGCTGTCGGATGAGCAGATCGCGGCGATTCTCAAAAAGAAGGGCGTCGAAGTGGCGCGGCGAACCGTCAACAAGTATCGAGATCGCACGAAGCTGTTGAGTTCACGGAAGCGCCGGACGGCGTGATGTAGTGGCGAGTGAAGATTGACGAGTGAATCGAGTGACGTGGTTTGAGTGATGAAGGTCTCGCCAGTCCGGGCACTCGTCACTCGTCAATCTTCACTTAAATTGCCCCTTGACTCTTGAACTGCCTCCTGGGTAGAATGAACGTTCGCGCCCAACGCCCCGGAGGACTGATGAGAGTAATTCAGCCATCCTCGAAGCGGATCGACCGATTCCTCGAGGTGCCGAATCTTATTGAACTGCAGCTAAACAGCTACAAGTGGTTTCTCGAAGAAGGACTACCTGAACTGTTCCAGACCTTTTCCCCGATCTGGGACTTCACCCAAACCAACTTTATTGAACTCGTAGGCTTCTCTCTGAGCGAGCCCAAATATGCAATTCAAGAGTGCCGTGATCGGGACATGACCTATGAGGCCCCGATCAAGGCGATTGTTCGCTTTGGCGGCAAGGACCGAGACACCATCGAGACTGAGGTGTATCTCGGCGATTTGCCGTTGATGACCGACCGCGGAACCTTTATCATCAATGGCCGCGAGCGCGTCATTGTGTCTCAGCTCAGCCGCTCGCCGGGCCTGTACTTTGAAGAAGGTGTGGACAGTGCGATGCAGGTGCTCGTCTCCGCGCGGATTATTCCGAACGAAGGGCCGTGGCTCGAAGTCGAATCAGACTCGAACCTGGTGGTTCGCACACAGATCAGCCAGACGAAGAAGCTCCCGCTAACCCAATTGATCAAGGCGCTTAGTGCCTTTGACAAGGGTCACGCGATGGTCACCCAAGAGCTGAAGAAGTCGGTTCACCGCAAGTTGATTCAGCCGCTGGCCGACCCAGAGACGGGCGAAGTGCTGCTGGATGCGGGAACGATCATTCGCTCCGAGCACCTGGCGGGCCTGTCCGAAGAACTTCTGAAGACCAAGGTCGAGACCGAGATGCTGCTGTCGAACAACGAGGAACTGTTGCTCACGTTCGGCCGGCCGGCGCTCCTTGAGAATCCGACCGTTGATCAACTCGAAGGCAAGCGCCTGACCGCTGATCTCATGGACGGTGGCAAGCTTGTCGTCAAGAAGCATGAGAAGATCGAGCGCGAAACCGCGAAGAAGATCGAGAGCATGGGTCTGGAGACCCTCGAGATTCTGGACGTTCTCCCGCTCGCCGATGCCACTCTGGAGCAGGATCCGACCACGAACTGGAAGGAAGCCATTCTCGATATCTATAAGCGGTTGCGTCCAGGCGAAGCGGCCAACGAGGATGCCGCGAAGCAACTGATCTACGGCTTGTTCTTCGATATCAAGCGTTACGATCTGGGCAAGGTTGGGCGTCGGTTTTTGAACCAAAAGCTGGGCTGGTCACTCCCGCTTCAAGTTCGCAACCTCACGGCAGAAGATCTGGCGGGCGTGCTCATGGAGATGGAGCCGTATCTCAAGAGCGAAGCCAAGCGTGATGACATTGACGACCTGAAGAACAAGCGGGTTCGTTCGATTGGTGAGTTGCTGCAGAGCCAGCTCCGCCTTGGATTCGTCCGAATGGAAAAGGTCGCTCGTGAGCGCATGACGTCGACGGACCAGGAGAACCTTCTGCCAGGCATTATCCTGAGCGTCAAGCCGGTCAGCGCCAGCATCAAGAGCTTCTTCTCGTCGAACCAGTTGTCGACGTTCATGGACCAGACCAACCCGCTGTCGGAGCTTACGAACAAGCGACGACTTTCGAGCCTCGGCCCCGGCGGTCTACAGCGAACCAGTGCAAAGCTGGAAGTTCGCGACGTCCACCGTTCGCACTATGGCCGTATCTGTCCGATTGAAACGCCGGAAGGTCCGAACATCGGTCTCATCAGCCAGCTGACGATCCACGCTCGTGTGGATGAGTTCGGCTTCATCATGACGCCCTACCGCAAGGTTGTTGGCGGACGTGTGACGGATGAGATCATCAACTTGACGGCCCAGGAAGAAACGGGCTTGCTCGTTGCTCCGGCGGACACGGCGACGGAGGCGGACGGCATGATTGCCGCGCCGCAGCTTCAGGCACGATGTGCTGGCGGTGACCTGGGTGGCGCGAGCTACCCGTCAGTTGCCCGCGAGCGTGTGGATCTGATGGACGTCTCTCCGGTTCAGATCATTTCGGTCGCTACCTCGCTTATTCCGTTTCTCGAGAACGACGACGCAAACCGTGCCCTCATGGGTGCGAACATGCAACGTCAGGCCGTGCCTTGCTTGCGTGCAGAAATGCCGCTGGTGGGGACGGGCTACGAGCGCGTTGCCGCGGTCGACTCGGGAGCTGCCGTCGTTGCTCATCGATCGGGCATGGTGGCGTCGGTTTCGGCTCAAGAAATCAAGGTCAAGACCGACTCGGGTGAAATCGACACGTATCCGCTTCTGCACATGGTGCAGAGCAACAAGTCGACCTGCTTCACTCAGCGTCCGGTGATCGCTCTGGGACAGCGTGTTCTTAAGGGTGATGCGCTTGCCGACGGTCCTTGTGTCGATGATGGCAACCTTGCACTCGGTAAGAACGTGCTCGTTGCGTTCATGCCGTGGGACGGCTACAACTACGAAGACGCGATCCTGATTAGTGAGCGCCTCGTGAAGGATGACGTGTACACGTCGATCCACATCGAGCGCCACGAAACGGAGGCGGTCGACACCAAGCTCGGTCCCGAGGAAATCACTCGCGACATCCCCAACGTGGGCGAAGAAGCGCTGAAGGACCTCGACGAGAACGGCATCATCCGCATTGGTGCTGAGGTTCGTCCCGAGGACATCTTGGTCGGTAAGGTTGCGCCGAAGGGCCAGGTCGAGATGACCGCCGAAGAGCGGCTCATCATCGCCATCTTCGGAAAGAAGGCCGAGGAAACACGCGACGTGTCGCTCCGCTTGCCGCACGGCGAAAAGGGCACCATCGTTGACGTTAAGGTCTTCAGCCGATACAAGTATCTGTCGCCGTCGATCAACAAGGTCTATAAGGAGTCGAAGAAGCGAGATCGCCTCGTGTGCGATGTCACCGACGAGCCGCTTCTGCAGATTCCGGGCGACGAACTCCCCGCTGGCACGAACATGACGGTCCAGGTCTACATCGCCCAGAAGCGAAAGCTGATGGTTGGTGACAAGATGGCCGGACGTCACGGAAACAAGGGTGTTATCTCCAAGATCCTGCCCGTGGAAGACATGCCGATGCTCGCCGACGGTACGCCGGTGGACATCGTTCTGAACCCGCTCGGTGTTCCGAGCCGAATGAACATCGGCCAGATCCTCGAAACGCACCTCGGCTACGTGGGCAAGCACCTTGGGGTGCGCTACGTATGCCCAGCATTCGAGGGCGCGACCGAAGGCGAAGTTCTCGACGAGATGGCTCGCTTGGCGCAGCACATGCAGCGACAGGTCTTGGGTGCGTATGTCAATCACGAACTCGGATTGCCGGTGAAGGTTGGCAAGACGGACACCTTCGAGCAGGTGATGAGCAAGGTCGATGCCGCGCTCCGCAAGCTCGACGAGGCCCATCTTGAGAACGTGTCGCGGATCGTTGCGGCGGCCCCGGTGGCGTCAGTGGATGATCTGCTGGCCGTGGATCTCACCACGTACATGCCGGCCGAACTTGAGGACAATGGCAAGCCGCACAAGGCGGACGACCTCGTCTACAAGTCGATTCTTGAGCGCATCGAACACAACGCTCTCAAGCGAGCGGGAATTGATGCGAAGAGCATGAAGTCGCGACTTCGCGACGGATTGACGGGTGACGACGTACCGAACCCGATCACGGTAGGCATGATCTACATGCTGAAGCTGGAGCACCTTGCGGACGAGAAGATTCACGCCCGCTCGATTGGCCCATACTCGCTCGTCACGCAGCAGCCGCTGGGCGGAAAGGCGCAGTTCGGCGGCCAGCGCTTCGGTGAAATGGAAGTGTGGGCGCTCGAAGCTTACGGCGCGGCGTACACGCTCCAGGAGTTGCTGACGATCAAGTCGGACGACGTGACGGGACGCGTGAAGGCCTACGAGTCGATCGTGAAGGGTGAGGCCTTGGCCGAACCTGGCATTCCCGAATCGTTCAAGATTCTCGTCAACGAGTTGCGCTCGCTGTGTCTGAAGGTGTCCGTCGAGGACCTGAATGGCAAGGAACTGCCACTGAAGGATCTCGATGAGTTGACTTCGGGGGATGATACTCGCCTCGCGCGAAGCGTCGGCTTCTTCAACTAACGTCATCGAGAACGGCCCCGGTCACCTGAGGTGACCGGGGCCGTTGTGTTGATCAGCTACCGAGCGACGACGTGGAAGCGGTCGAGCCGACCGTCCCAGGTTGCCGATGTCGTAGGACCGGTTTTGATCCAACCCACGCGACCTTGGATTGTTCTCGTCGACGCGTTGAAGAACCGCGCTGGATTCCCCGAGACACTGACCACGGTTCGGGTATCACCGGCGGTCGCGGCGCGGGTGTCGATGACCTCCCACGCGTTGGTTTGCACGTTGAACAGCTCGATTCGCTGCTGAATCGCGTTCGCAGGGGTGGCCGTGACCGATCCCGTGACATCCACACTGAGAGACGTTAGCGAGGTCACGCCGGTGACGAAACTCGAGACGATTCCCGCATTGGGCGAAGACGACGAGGCCGCCGGGGTGGCCCGAACCACAAACCGAGTGCTGTCGGTTTGGCAGAGGTTATCGACACTGCCAGACACGAAGGTTCCCGCATACCGAGCGGCCGTCACCGGTGCCGTGAACGGATTGATCACGACGTTGATGTAGTTGTCAGGGTCGGCGTTGGGCCAACTCGCAATGTAATGCGGGTAGGCACGTTGACCGCCCAGGGCGACGCCCAGGTAGTCGCCGTAGAACGCCATCGAGCGCGTGAGGCCGTCGTTCATCATGTTGAAGGTCGTCGGCGTCAGCCTTTGGCGCGACCACGTCGCCCCTTGGTCATCGCTGTAGGCGTACCACGCATCGGCGAAACAACTGGCGGTCGTGCCGTCGTTTTGCGATTGGGCCTCGGTGCTGAAGTACAGCACATGGATCCGGCCCGTTCGGTCAACCTCGACCCACGGCCAGAAGTGGTCGCGGGAAAGCGTGGTATCGCGGAAGATCGGGGTTGGCGAAGACCAGGTCACACCATTATCGGTCGACTTCTGGAAGAAGAGGTCGGCGTTGCGGTTTGCGCCGACCAGGTTGCCCGAGTCGAACGAGACGCAATAAGCCGCGCCCGAGATTGGGTCGACTGCGATGCTGGGCATGGCGGGTACGCGGAAGTTGCCCGGAATGATGGGGCAGTCGCCCGTTCCCCAGGTTCCGACCCGCGTCAGCAGCGTCTGCGCCGCCGCAAACGTCAGGCCGCCATCGGTGCTCCGGCGGAGCCGGAACGTGTTCGCGCTGAAGTCCCAGAAGGACACGTAAACGTGGCCGTTTGGAGCCACCCTCGGATTGAAGCCGAGGCCCGAACCGATGGAGACCGGAGATGTCCAAGTTGCGCCGAGGTCGTTCGATCGGGCGACGCCGAAGTTGTAAGCAACGTAGAGTCGCGTCGAGTTCGGATTGCCCGGCAGCGGGCCGGCAGTGCCCCAGATCTTGTCGGTGCCGCTCGCGGCCTGGATCATCACCGACGGCTGGAACGTGTTCGAGCCGATGTTCTTGCGGGCGATGTACACGCCGCCGTTACCGGCGAAGCTGATGGCTCCGGCCCAGAGATTGCCGGTGCGATTGTCGTAGATGGTAAAGGGGTCCCCCTCCACGCTCGACTGATTGGCACCGGGCGGTCGAAGCGTAAAATCGGCCCATGTTGCCCCGGCATTTGAACTGAGGCCCACGCCGCATCGAATAATCTCATTCGCGCCGATGCTCTCGCTCCAGTCGTTCCATGACGTGATGATGTCGTTGCCGTGAGTGCCCACCGAAGCCGAACTGGTTTCGTTGGCGGCGAAGGTGCCGCGGCCGACGTCGGTTCGCACAGGCGGACCGATGATGACGTTCTGCGCGAGGGTAGTTGCCGTGGCGAGCCCGCAGGCGAGGATGAATAGTGATCGGTAGTTCATGTCTGCTCTCCTTTAGGGGTTTTTGGCCGCGACCTCAGCAACGACCATGGACTTGAAGTGCGCGGGCACTTCGCCGCCGTTCTTCTCGGCAGATTCGATATGTCGGAGCGAGCCCACCGCATCACCTTGGTAGTAGGTGGCGATCGCAATGCGCGCATGGGCTTCGCCGTGCTTGGCATCAATCGCGAGCACTTCGTTCCAGGCGTCGATCGTCGGTTCGCTCACGCCCTTGCGGTCAACTACTCGGGCGAGGAGCACGTGGGCTTGGAGATTGATGGGTTCAAGGTCCAGCGCGGTTCGAAGCGCAGCCTGAGCTTCGGACTCCTTGCCTTTACCGAGGAGAGCTTGGCTGAGGCCTAGATAGGTTTCGGCGCGCGTTGGGTCGACGATGACGGCCTTGGTATAGGCGGCGATCGTTACGGGGAAGTCGTTCTTGTCGAACAACTGGTCGGCCTCGCGGTCGAGCTTTGCGGCTTCCGCGGTCGTGCCCCGGCTCGCGATGGTGGCGGCCTCCCGGGTGAGGACCACCCGTCCGCTGCTGTAGTCGAGACCACGCATCGCTTCACGCATGCGTTGATCCTTGTAGTTCTCAACCGGATTGGCGGATGCCGATCCAGTAGGGGTGTTGGCGACCTCGTTCGCGCAGCCGACCATGACCATGGCGGCCGCGAAGAGGCATGACGTGTAAATCCAGCGCATAGCACTCTCCTCCTGGGGAATTGAGTGTATGTTACAACGGATTTCGCCCGCAGAAATGTCTAGCTACGAATCACCGTAGATTTAACAGGTGTTGCCGGTCATCGGTAGCGCGACATTAAGCGATCCAACTCGCCGGAGCCCGGGCAGAGCTGTGAGAACGGCATCTGACTCAGCGGCGTCGATCCTGTGCCGAACTGCGTATGCATGTCGTTCGTGTTCTTGTCGATAAACAGCAGCCCGGTCGCGATCTCGCCCGCTTGTTGACGCTCGCGAATGTGCGCGTACGCCTGGTCGCGGTCGAGCGGGTCGTAGTCATCGGCCACCTTCCGCAGTCTCACCACTTCGCCGGAGTGGAGGGTCACGTCTTGCACCGACGTGTAATCGGCGGTGATCTCGGAGCGCAGTGGAATGAAGTCGGCATCAACGACCTCGACTTGATGCTCGCGCGTGTAGGCGTAGCTCTTGGTCGAGCCCTCGTGGTCGTTGAACGTCACGCACGGCGAGATCACGTCAATGAACGCAAAGCCAGGGTGTTGGAGCCCCGCTTTGATCAGCGGGACCAACTGCTCCTTGTCGCCCGAGAAGCTTCGCGCCACGAACGTCGCGCCGAGCGTCAGGGCCAGCAACACTCCGTCGATGGGTGGCGAAACATTCGCGGCACCGCGCTTGCTGAGCGTCCCAATATCGGCGGAGGCCGAGAACTGGCCCTTGGTCAGGCCATAAACGCCGTTGTTTTCTAGGACATACAACAGGTTTAGATTTCGGCGGATGACGTGGCACAACTGCCCGAGGCCGATACTCAGGGAGTCACCATCGCCCGAGACCCCGACCATCTTGAGCGACGAGTTCGCCGCGCCCGCCCCCGAAGCCACCGACGGCATGCGTCCGTGAACGCTATTGAACCCGTGGGCTTCCCGCAGGAAATAAGCCGGCGTCTTCGACGAGCATCCGATGCCGCTCATCTTGGCGACGGTGTGCGGCTCGATGTCGAGCTCCCAAAACGCCTGGACGAACGCAGCCGTGATGCTGTCGTGCCCGCAGCCCGCGCAGAGCGTGCTCATCGAGCCTTCGTAATCGCGGCGCGTCAGGTCGAGTGCATTCTTGGCGAGCGAGGGATGGTGAACCTTCGGTTTGGTGATGTAGCTCATGCGGGCACCTTGATGTCGCTGGTGATGGCACTCACGATGGGTTGCGCGCTCATCGGGAAGCCGGAATACGACAAGATCGAGCGCAGCCGTTCGGGTGGGGCGTCCGCCTCTAGCATCAGCAAGCTGCGCAGTTGCGCGTCGCGATTCTGCTCAACCACATACACCACGTCGTGCGCTTGGATGAAATCTCGCACCTCATCGCCGAACGGGAACGCCCGCACCCGCAGATAATCCACCGCCAAGCCATCTTGGGCCAGCATATCAACCGCCTCCATGCATGCGCCGTGGCAACCGCCGATGGAGATGATGCCGATCTTCGAACCCGTCGAGCGGATGAACGGAGCCGGTACCGCCGCCCGCGCATTATTGAACTTCACGAGCAAGCGGTCGAGCACATCTTGATACTCGCCGCCATCCTCGGTGTACACGCCGAACTTGTTGTGGCCCGATCCGCGAGTGAAGTATGCCCCCTTTGGATGCACGCCTGGCAACGTCCGATAGGGAATCCCGTCGCCATCCACATCCAGGTAGCGGTGGAAGACCTTGGCCTTATCCAACTCTGCGGCCGAGAGCACCTTGCCGCGGTCGGGCCGGTAGCTGTCGTCCCAGGTCAGCTTGGGGACCATCCAGTCGTTCATGCCGATGTCGAGGTCGCTCAGCACAATGACCGGCGTCTGGAATCGCTCGGCAAGGTCGAAGGCGGTCACCGCCATCTCAAAGGCCTCGCGCGGATCAGAAGGATAAAGGCACAGGTGCTTCGTGTCGCCGTGCGAGGCATACGCGCAGATCATGAGGTCGGCCTGCTGTGTCCGCGTCGGCATACCCGTCGAGGGTCCCGTACGCTGCACGTTGAACACTACTGCCGGCACTTCGGAATAGTAGGCGAGGCCCAAGAACTCGGACATCAGCGAGATGCCCGGTCCCGAGGTGGGCGTAAACGCTCGCGCCCCCGCCCAGGAAGCCCCGATGACCATGCCGATCGCCGCCAGTTCGTCTTCGGCTTGGATGATCGCAAAGCGGTTCTCCTTGGTGTCGGGGTCCACGCGGTAGCGCTGGCAGAATGCGGTGAACGCCTCCATCAGCGAGGTGGAGGGCGTGATGGGATACCACGCGCCGACCGTCGCCCCGGCGTAGACGCACCCCAACCCCGCCGCTGTGTTGCCGTCGATGAGGATGCTGTCTTTCGTGGCGTCCATCGGCTCCAACTGGATCGGTAGCGGGCAGGGCAGGTGATCCTTGGCGTAGTGATAGCCCAGCTCGATCGCCTGCTGGTTGGCTTGGAGCAGGGCAGGCTTTTTGCCGAACTTCTCTTGCGTCAGCGTGATCAGAACCTCGGGGTCAATGCCCAGCAGGGCGGCGAGGGCTCCCGCGTAGGCGATGTTCTTCATCAGAATGCGGTTGCGCACCCCCTGAAAGGCGTCGTTGCACATCTCGGCGAGCGGCACGCCCAGGTAGGTGATGTCGGGGCGACGACCTTCTTCCAGAAGCGGCCAGGTGGAGTCATAGAGCAGCCAGCCGCCGCTCTGGACCTCCTCGACATCTTTGACAAAGGTGGCGGGGTTGAGCGCGAGCATGAGGTCAAAGTTCGGCGTGCGGGCGTTGTAGCCCTTGCCGCTGACGCGGATCTCGTACCACGTGGGGAGGCCCTGGATGTTGGAGGGAAAGAGGTTCTTCCCGGTGACGGGGATGCCCATCCGGAAGATGGCCTGCATGATGAGGCCATTCGCGCTCGCGGAGCCGGTTCCGTTGGCGGTGGCGATTTTGAAGGCGAAATCGTTTATTCTGCTTTTCATGGGCGGGTGCCCTCGGTTCGTTTGGATTATATCTGGTTCGATGCAGGTTCGCTTGAGGCTTGGGGAGCGATGGGGGCCATGTGCCCTACAGCTAATCGGAGCATTTACGGCAGTTCAACAATCTGGCTAAAGTTGCCGTCACGATCCCGGGATGGGAAGCAAGCCAGTGGGGGAAGCGCATGGGGATCGAAAGGGACGCCACGTTTTGCCATGGACTTGGCCATCCGGGCGAGGGCTACGTTCATATCCAAGTCGCTCTGCCTATGAGGTGGCAGGGCCTTGCGAAACGCGTTGAGCCAAATCGTAGGGAACATGCAATCTGGAATGGGATTCTGATTGAGGCTGAGATGGACGTCTAGCAGAAGCTCCGCGAATCTCGGGTCGCTCCGCGCCCCCATCACTAGCGGATCCTGATGCCAAATTTCAGCTGGACGTCGCGGTTTCTGTGGTTGATCCGATCGCAGATTCTCGAATAGGCGTGACTCCGTGAATATGCACTTGATGGGTAGCCGCATCACCGCACTCAGAATGTCTGAGTGGGCACCAAGGCCAATGTGCTGTACGATACCAGCGTCAGCATGAGGGAGATCAAGGCACACGATGTGGCAGTAGTCAGTCGCCAATGGGTGATTCCGAAATTGGCTCTGGGCATCGATAAGAGTGTTCGTCACACGCTCAATGAACGTTGTTACACTACGGTGATGGGCTGCGGTAGAAAGGTGCTTGCAGTCAATAAGGCACCTATGGGATGTGACCTCAAGATCGGGCATTCGCTTTTTGCCTGCCTTTACGAATTTAACATCAGCTCCTGCGAGAGTTAGCCTAGCAAACACGAGGCATTCATAGATTGCCGTTACTACCGAGCGAATGTCTTCGGCGGACGAAGATTGATGAGACTTCAACTCAACCTTCAAGCGCCTTGTCATTGCATCAGCTTGCGAAGAGCTTAGCTTCGACATGCGCTCCCCTAAGAGTGAATAGCCAAACAACACGCAAAGCATCCGAGGATCCACCGCGTTCAGTTCATTGAGAGGATATCTGCTCGAAGGAAACAAGCAACTAGCGTTGCTAACTGCAGGATGATCGCTGACGACGCGGTCGCATACTTCGAGGATAAAACGTGCTGAGTTTCGCGGGGAGACCAAGCTAGCGACTGCGAACATATGTAGACAGACGTATGAGCCCCTCGCATGTTGCCTTTGTTTCGGGCTCATGATGTGGGTTGGGCGTTCAAAACTCCCCGACCTAAGCGGGTTCGCAGAACTTGCACACCAATGGAATCATCGCGACGGGAGGGCGATGCTCCGTCATCGCCGAGGCGTTTTGGTTGCGACGGAGCGCAAGCCTCCCAACACCGGCAAACCGCGGCTTGTAAGTCCCGTGTCCGTGGGTTGTCCATGGGAATCCACCCACGGACAACCCACGGACACGCCTCGACCACCTCAAGAC
>CAZPHD010000052.1:0-20135 GCA_964586225.1 uncultured Fimbriimonadaceae bacterium | reverse complement strand
CGACCCTAGCATTTTCAGTGCTATGCTCTACCAACTGAGCTACCGCGGCACGGTGGCGAGGATGACGGGACTTGAACCCGCGACCTCCGGCGTGACAGGCCGGCGCTCTAACCACTGAGCTACACCCCCGCGTGGAGTCAGATTATGACACGCCAGCCAATCTTTTGCAAGGGCTTAGCTGGCGTGACGATACTGGAATCCGAACGCTGCGCGCATCTTGTCCGCGAGGCTCAGCTTGACCGGCTCGTAGTCCACGCCGAGGAGGCTCGCGGCTACCGCACAAACGTCTTGCGACGCAGCGGCACCGGGATCGGCGAGTGAGAACGGCTTGCGCTTGCGGATCCACTCCACAGCTTTGGCATCGTGGCGAACGTAGCCGCCAAAAAGCAATGACTTGCCGAGGAACTGTTCAGTGATTGAGCGAAGCTTGGCAAAGACCGCCTTGGCGTGGGCGTCATCGATGACCATGTTCAGCACGACACGAATGACCGCATCGGGTCGACGGGTCCAGAGGGCTTTCGCGGTCGCATAGGCGTCCGTCATCGACGCCGGATCAGGGGTGCAAACCAGCAACGTTTCGTCGGCAGCCTGCAGGAACGTCATGACGTTTGAGTCAATGCCGGCCCCGGTGTCGAAAATCAGAATGTCGGTCGTGCGCTCAAGTTCCGCCAACTCGCTCAGGAAGCGCTCAAGCTGGGGCCCACTCAGGTTCACGAGCGCTTCCACTCCCGAGCCTCCCGCGATGAACCGCATTCCGGCCGGGCCTTCGGCCACGATCTGAGAAAGCGTCTTCTCGCCGGTCAGCACGTGTTGCAGGGTGAACTGCGCGGGCGTGCCGAGAACGACATCGAGGTTGGCCAAGCCGAGGTCAGCGTCGAACACGACGACCCGGCGCGCGCGCCTCGCCATTTGGATACCGATGTTGGCGGAGATGTTCGTCTTGCCGACGCCGCCCTTGCCGCTGGTGATTGCAATCGTTCTCATGTGATTAAGCCGCTTGTCGTCCGAAGAGCCAACTCCAGAAACCGCGGCGAACTGGCTCGTCTTCGCCATGGCTGATGACCGAAAGTAGTTGATCGCGGTCCACTGCTTGATGAACCTGCTTGGCGGCTTGCGATGCCAAAACGGCCGCCCAGTTGTAGGCCCGAAGCGTGTTGCTCAGCAAAACCGCCGACGCATAGCGCTGCTCGGGTTCCTTGGCCAAAGCATGCGTCAGGACCTCCACCAAGGCCGGCGGCGTTTGCCCATCCATCAGCAGCGGATCGGCCCACGCCATTCTTTGCCCGGTGCGGACCGCTTCCGCAAGGTGCGGGTTCTCACCGCTGTAGCACTCCCACAGCAGGGTTCCGAGCGCGAAGACATCGGAGCTTGCCGATCCCGAAGAGCCGAGTTCAATTTCTGGAGCGCGATACTCGGGTGCCGGTTCCACAAAGGGAGTCAAGAGAACGCCTTGAGGTCGCACCAGAATGTTCTCCGGACAAACCAAGCCGCAGTGCCCACCGGCTTGATGAAGCTGGTCAATGCCTTCTGCAATTTGCGCTACGAGCTCAGCCGCCTGAGTAAGCGTGCGGGCCCCGCGTGTGCGCAGGACATGGGCGAGCGATTCGCCTTCGAGCCGCTCGAACACGGCCCAGCAGTTGCCCTCAAACTCAAACCAGTCGTAGATTGATGAAACCCAGGGCGACGGTACACGGGCGGCGGCTTGAACCAGCCATCGCTGCTTTCGTTCCGCATCGGTGCCTGCAACAACGGCCGTCAGGCTCACTTTCCGATCCAGTTGGAGATCAACCGCATCGAAGAGCAAGACCGAACCAACCTTTCGACGTGGTCGCAAACTGCCGTATCGAGACGGAAGCGGGAAGCCTTCGACGACATCGTCAAGCTGCTCTTCGAGCCCATAAAGCTCCCGGATCTTCGCGAGCAGCCTCGTTCGGGGCGCGATTTGAAGCGAAACTCGCTTCTTGGTCGCCTGGGCAATAATGTCCGTCGCAATAACGTCGAGCGGGTCGGCCATGACACATTCGAACACGTCGCCGACTACGCGAATCGGGAGGACGGCGTGCTCGAGCGCGATATCGGCCTTCAACAAGCTGACCGCGTTACCCTGGGGTCGGAGACCCTCAAGGTCAGCGAGTTGATAATCATACTGTTTGGCGAGACACTCTGCAATCTGGTCTTCGGTGGCAAACTCGCGCTCGACGAGGATCTCACCAAGCCGCCGGCTCGATGTCTGCTGAGCAGCCAGCGCAATCGAGAGCTGTAGGTTCGTGACCAGCCCTTCCGCGACCAGGAGATCTCCAAGTTTTCGATTCGTCATTGATCCCTCTTTGTTAGGTATCGGCATTCCGATGGCAGAAACCCACCCTCGCCGGTCCACCGGTGCCAAAATCTCCTTATGACGCCTACGCGCGAACAGATCCGAGCTCGGTTTTCCGCGCTAGCGAGCGACACAACGTTCCTCGAGAATGCGGGTGGCTCGCAGGTTCCGGATGAAGTTGCCCAAGCCATACAACGCTACATGCTGGGAACCTATGTTCAGCTCGGCGCTCCTTATGAGGTTTCCCGGACGAGCACCGAAACGGTCCAGCAAGCGCACGAGTTTGTTACACGCTTCATGAATGGTGAAGGCTTGGGCACAGTCATTCTTGGCCCATCAACCACACAGCTGATCACCATGCTCGCTGAGTGCTATTCGCGGTTGCTGAATCCGGGCGATGAGGTCATCATTTGTGAGACGGCCCACGAGGCAAACGCCGGGCCCTGGGCGCGACTATCCCGATTCGGCGTGGTGGTTAAGACGTGGCGGGTTGACCCGCGGACCTTCCAGTGTTCGCTTCATGATCTCGAGGCGCTGCTGAATCCGAAAACTCGCCTTGTCGCCTTTCCCCACGTCTCCAATCTTCTCGGAGAGGTCGTTGATGTTCCTGCAATCACCGATCTGGTCCATCGTCATGGCGCCCGCGTTGTGGTGGATGGCGTTGCCTATGCTCCCCACCGGGCGATCGACGTCGCGGCATGGAATGTCGACTACTATGTCTACTCGACGTACAAGGTGTTCGGTCCGCATATGGCCGCCCTCTTTGGGCGTTCCGAGGCGCTGGCTGAACTCGAGGGCCCCAACCACGACTTCTTGCCCAGCGGAGACGCCTACAAGTTTGAGCTGGGGGGTGCCAATCACGAAGGTTGCGCCGGACTCCTCGGCTTGGCCGACTACCTTGGCTTTCTGGCGGGAGGTGGGGACGGCCACACTCGACCCGTCATTGATCGCGCTTGGGACGTCGTTGATGAGCTTGAGGCCGCTCTCACCGAACAACTCATCGATGCCCTCTCGGCGAACCCCCGCGTGCGCATCATCGGTCCCAGCCATGCCGGTCGCGAAAGGGTCTCAACCATCAGCTTCCTTCACGAGACGCTATCCCCGCCGCAGATCACCGCCCGCACTGACGCTGCGAACATCGGGATCCGATACGGACACATGTATGCCTACAGGCTCTGCCAAGCCCTTGGGATCGACACCGAAGTGGGCGTGGTGCGCGTGAGTCCGCTCCATTACAACACCGCCGACGAAATCGACCGGCTGCTTCGCGTGATGGATCTATAGCGACTCGTAAAGCGCGCGGTATCCCGCCAAACACGTCCGCCAACTGAATACCCGCTCAACCTTTTCGCGAGCCGCCTCGACCATGGCCGCTCGCTCAGGCCCAGGTGTGCACACCTGCCGCACGGCGTTAGCAAAGTCAACCGGGTCACGAGAACCGACCAAGATCCCGTTCAAGCCCGAATCGACAATCTCCGGGATTCCAGAGACGGCGGGCGCAACCACCGGGACCCCGAGCGCCATCGCCTCAAGCGGCGCCAAGGGTAACCCCTCCCATCTCGATGTCATCAGCATCACCCCCGACTCCGCAACCAATCGAAGCGCCTCTTCGCGAGGGACCGCACCTCGAAAGTCCACCGCATCCCCAAGTTCGGCAGCGGCGGCACGAACTTCGGACTCCATCTCGCCACCCCCGATCAGCACGAGTCGGAAGCCCGAAAGGTGACGCATGGTCTCGATCGCAAGCAAGGGGTCTTTCTGATAAACCAACCGATTAAGGAACGCGATCTGCTTGTCGTGACGGCCATCGGTGGGGATCTCGGGCACCTCAACGCCGTTGTAGATCACCCGCGTCTTCATGCCTTTCGGAATCAAGCCGGCCTGCTGCCCAAGCTTCCGATCGTAGTCGCAAACGTAAACAATCTCCCGAACTTCGCGCACCGCCACCCGCTCAGCGAAGCCGCCGAGGAGTCGGTCTTTGAGCCCTCGATGCAGGAAATGGTAGCCATGAACCGTGTACGTCGCGCGGGGATGGCGCAGTCCCCGCCCAAAGAAGAGCGCCCGATTGCCGTGAAAGTGAATCAGGTCTGGCTGGATCGACTGCACCACTTCGCGAACGCGCCGAACCGGTTCCGCAGAGAGGATGCTCCCAAAGAAGCGGCCCTCATGCACGGTCGCCCCTAAAGCTCGAGCCCGCTCCGCGACATACGACTCCCCTTCCACCAAGACGTGGACTTCGTGGTTGCGCATCAAGTCCTCGACCAACCCCAGCACGACCGTCGAGCCGCCACCGGGGGCTCCATCGGCCACGAACTGGAGGATCTTCTTCACAGCCGCCCCGTCAGCCGCTTGGCCACCAAGTACGGCCACCGCAACAGCCGAACCAACGCAATGCCCCAGCCCGGCTCGCCCATCTTGCGCAGCATCACATCCTGGGCTTGGTAGTAAACGACCTTGCGGTCCCACGTGCTCGAGATGCTTTTGCCCCCCAGGTGGGTAATGCCCGCGTCAAGGCAGCGAAAAATCCCCAAGCCCCGCCTCCGGATCGCGTGGCACAGGAGCACGTCTTCGTAGTACATGAAGATGTCGGGATCGAAACCCCCCACCGCCAAGTAGTCTTCTCGCCGCAAGAGCATCGCGCATCCGGATACCCAATCTGGAGTCAGCGAGGTGCCGTAGTCTGTCGTCTTGCGCGTGATGAGGCGCGAGACGGTGGGGAAGGGGCCGATCGCGTCCGCCTGCAAAGTCTTGCCATCCTCGAGATACACCGCTGGCGCGAGAATGCCCGGCTTGTCGAGCGTCTGCCAATGCGCGAGCATCGTGGCGAGGCACCCCTCATGAAACAACGCGTCGCTGTTCAACAGGAACACGAACTCCTCGGTCGCCCGCTCGACCCCCAGATTGTTCGCGCGACCAAAGCCGAGATTCTCGCCCGACTCGATGAGCTCGATCTCCTCCCCGTACTCCTGCAGTTGACCAACGCTACCGTCGCCCGAAGCATTGTCCACGACGATAATCTCCGTCGCTTCAGGCTGCGCGAAGGCCGATTCGATGGCCGCCGCCGTCAAATCAGGCGTCTTGTAGTTGACGATGATGACGGAGACGGCCATGCCCGCTAGAACGAGACGTCGACCGCTTCCTCGCGGCCGGTGTCCGAGCTCTTATAAAGCGCATCAAAGATCGCGTTCAAGATCAGGCCATTCTCACCCGGAACCGGCGAAGGCTTGCCCTCGCGAACCGCGCCCACAAACGCCTTGATCTCATCCACATACGAGTTCTCAACCGTCGGCATGTTCTCCGGCTTGAGGTTGAAATACTGCTGGTTGATCTCCTTGAAGATCTGCACGCTGTCCGTCTCGTACGGGCGGACGATGGCGCCCGCCTTCGTGCCAAAAACCTGAGTCTCGAAAGGATCGCCCTCAAGATTGGCCATGAACGAGCTTTCCAGCGTCACGATCGCGCCATTGTCAAATCGGATTTGGCCGACGGCAAAGTCTTCAACCGTGAACTTAGCGCGGTCGAACTCGCCCCAGAAGTTGGCGTTGTTGCTGTCCTTGGCGAGGATGTCCCAGGTCTTGCCCGAGGCCGCGATCGGCTTCGGATAGCCCATCAAGAAAAGCGTGAGGTCGAGCACGTGCACGCCGATGTCGATGAGCGGGCCGCCGCCCTGCTTTTCCTTGTCGGTAAACACGCCCCATCCCGGCACGCCTCGTCGGCGAAGGGCCTTGGCGCGGGCGTAATAGATGTCGCCCATGTTGCCATTGTCGATGAACTGCTTGACGAATCGGGCGGGGCTGCCAAAGCGCGTCTGCAGTCCGACCTGCAGAATCTTGCCGTTGTCGCGCGCGGCGCGGCACATGGCCTTGGCCTGGTCGGCATTCATCGCGAGCGGCTTCTCGCAGATCACGTGCTTGCCCGCTTGGAGGGCGAGAATCGTCGGCTCCATATGGACGGCGTTCGGCGTCGCAACGGAGACGATGTCGATCTCGGGGTCGTTGATCACGTCGCGGTAGTCCGGAGTGGTCCGCGTGACGCTATACATCTCCGACGCCTTCTTGGCCGTGTCGGGATTGATATCGCACACGACGACCATCTCACACTCGTCAGGAATCGCCGCATAGCCCTTCATGTGAGCCGCCTGAGCGATGAATCCACTACCGATAATGCCAACTTTCAGCTTTTCCGCCATACGGAGGCGAAGCATACCTACGGGAGGTTGATTCACGAAGGGTAGTGGATTCCGAGATGAGGGGTCGGTGGGTTCGTCCCGACGCTTGGGGCTCAGAAGCAAGATAAGGTGAGGGCCTCGGTGGGTTCGTCCCGACGCTTGTGGCTCAGAGGCAAGATAAGGTGAGGGCGTCGGTGGGTTCGTCCCGACGCATCCGAACCAACCCGAACAAACCCGAACAAACCCGAACCAACCCCAAACTATCCGCTATAAACCGCCGCCTCGTTCCCCGGCTCACCCCGAATATCGCCCCGCCGAGCGACAATCCGGTACAGCCGATGCACGCCCGCGCCAGCGCCTTCGTGTAAGAACGAGCGCTTCGAAGTCCCGCCGATCACCGTCCAGTTGCCCGAAGAACCCAGCGACATCTCGACCTCCCAAATCACGCCGCGACTGCCGGGCACGCTGCCCCACTTCAACTGGTTGTTGCCATTCGGCCGACCTACCACCGAAAGATCCTCAACCAAAGGAATGATCCCCGGCGAAGGCTCGGTATCGCGAACCGTGAGCGTGGCCGCATTGCGCAAAGCGTCGGTCATGTTGGTGTGGTTCGTGGCCGCCATGCCCATCGCGCGCAGCGAAGCAGCCGCGGCCTCGTAGTTGGCGGTCTCAGTATCGACGGCCGCACGATAAGCCCCTTCGGCGGCGACTTTGGCGAGTGACGCGGCTTTCAGCGAAGTGTTCAGCGTTTGCAGCGCGGTGAACTGCCCAGCGGTGAGGCCGCTGGCGGCAAGACCGGGAACGTTGTTCAGAGCGGCCGTGAATTGGTCGATCTGAACGGCGAGTTGTGCGGGGTGTCGTTGCACCCAATCGGTAGGCATGTTGTATCTCCTTGCCGGATTACCGGCGCTTTTGCGCGAGCAGACTTCTCCCGTCCAAAAGTTGACGTCAATCTTCCCGTCGGTGACGTCCCCAATCCAAATGGGGAGTTCCCCAACGCCACTGGGGACGTCCCCAATGAGATTGGGGAGCTCCCCAACGTGACCGGGGACGTCCCCAATGAGACAATTGACGTCCCCAATGCGACTGGGGACGTCCCCAATCTGATTGGGGAAGCCTCTTTAGGTTCAAATGAGAAGAATCTGCCCTCACTAAGGCTCACTATATCAAATTGCGATCCCATTTGCGACCACGATTTTGAGAAGTTTTCAACAATGTCCCCGGACTCTTGGCCGCTGAACCTGGAGTTTCCAGGCAAAATGCCCCCAGGACGCACATCCCGCCGCGCGTGATGTATGATTCCGACGATGAGCGCCGCTGGCAACCGCACCCTATTCTTTGAAAGGTAGAGTCGGAGCGGACAGTTGGATCGTCATTCTAAGAGTCCCCATGCAATCTCTCAGTGAACTTGATCGATCTCAGTGGCACATCAGTAGCCCGCTCCATAACAAACTGGCGGATGAAGATCGACCCATTCACGCGTGGTACCGATTCGTTCTGAGCTTCCCGCCGCACCTCGTCCGGGAGTATCTTGCAAAGTTCAATGTTGCTCCCGGCGACGTAGTGCTTGATCCCTTCTGCGGAACGGGAACCACGATCGTCGAATGCAAGAAGCATAGCGTCAGCGGGATCGGTTTTGAGGCCAACCCGATGGCCGCGCTTGCTAGTCGTGTCAAGACGAACTGGACGGTTTGGGGGCCCGAGCTTGAGAGAGTCGCCGAGTGGGCGGCTGGGATGGCTGAAAGTGAGATCAGTGCGACACTCGCGCGCACGCCGAGCCTTGAACTTGCAGTTCTTGAGCATCAAGTCAATGTCTATGGCGGGCTCAGTTTGAATCAGGACGCTTTCAAGCTGCTACTCACCGACTCGATCAGCCCAAAGCCTCTCTGCCGGGCCCTGGTGCTCCGTAAATGGTTGCGGAAAGTTGCATCTGAGTTCATCGAGCCATTGGAATTGGCACTCGCTTGGACACTCGTTGTTCATGCCGGAAATATCAGATTCGGTCCAGAAGTCGGAATCACCAAGCCCAAGGAGGACAGTGACGTGGTGGCCCTTTGGCTGGAGCAGTGTAGGCGCATGGCGGCCGATTTGACTGTGTTCTCAGATCGCCAGCACATTCCTACGCAACTCATTCAAGCCGACTCGCGCGACGTCTCGCAACTCGAGGACAAGTCAATCTCCGCCGTTTTCACCTCCCCGCCTTATCCCAACGAAAAGGACTACACGCGCACAACGCGCCTTGAATCCGTGATCCTAGGGCTGATCAAGAACAAGGCAGATCTGAGGGCACTCAAAGAGGGCCTGTTACGCTCCAACACACGAAACGTGTACGTTGCTGACAGAGACGACTTCTTTGTAGCAGATGTGCCCGAGATACAGCGCATCGCGCGAGACATCGAAGCTAGGCGTCTCGAACTGGGTAAAGACTCAGGGTTCGAGCGCTTGTATCACCGCGTCACGAAACTGTACTTCGGCGGCATGGCCCGCCATTTGCAGAGTCTCCAACCAAAGTTGAAGCGAGGGGCGATGCTCGGCTATGTCGTCGGGGATCAAGCATCCTACTTGCAAATCCACATCAAGACGGGTCAACTGCTGGCTGAAATAGCGGCGAGACAGGGCTATGAAGTCGTGGGTATCGACTTGTTCCGAACTCGCCACGCAACTGCTACGAGGCAGCAACTCCGTGAAGAGGTTGTCGTCTTGCGTTGGAAGGGTTGATGATGGCTAGGAACTCAAGGGCAGGCGGTAGTGATGTCGTTCGTTTGTATGCTCCGATTATATCCAAGCTGTTCCTCAATAACTACGTTGAAGATGCCGCAGAGCTTCCGTTCACGCGCTCTGAAATTGTAGCTATTGCAGCGAATCTTGGTATTCCGTTGCCAAAGAATCTTGGCGATGTGCTGTATGCATTTCGCTACCGACGCGAGTTTCCCGACGAGATTCTTGAACTGACGCCAGATGGGCTGTCTTGGATTATCTTGGGGGCGGGACGGAGCAAGTATCGTTTCATGCTTGGTGATTGGCCAGCGATAGTTCCTCAAGAAGGTCGAGAGCAGATAAAAATCTACGACGCAACGCCTGAGATTATCCGTAGGTACGCCAAGGCAGATGAACAGGCTGCATTGGCGCGAGTTCGATACAATCGTTTAGTTGATACCTTCCTTGGGATCACGAGCTATTCTCTGCAGAATCATCTGCGAACATCAGTCAAGTCGATTGGGCAAATTGAAGTCGATGAGTTGTACGTCGGAGTTAGCCAGTCCGGAGCGCAATATGTTGTACCAATCCAGGCCAAGGTTGATGCTGATCGACACTCGGTAGTTCAGACATTACAGGACGCTGCCTACTGCGAAGAAACCTATCCCAATCTTGTGCGTCGATGTGTTTCGGCCCACTTTCTTCGTGCGCAAGAGGTCATTGTTATGTTTGAGCTAAGCGTTACAGGTCACGAAGTCAAGATTCGGAACGAGCGGCACTACAAGCTCGTGGATTCCGAGAGTATATCCGACACAGAATTGCGGGCTTACCGGGACGCGGACTCTCGCTAAGGACTGCAAGCACGACAACCGCACCAAGAGCGGGAAGCAGCCACCCCACCCCCTAACCCCCTCCCCGCGAGACGATCACTCGCGGAGAGGGGGAACCGGATATCTACGACGGCTCGATGGCTTCGGGTTCTTCTTGCTTGGGGTGGCGCATCGCATACCACGTGCCGATCACCACAATCGAGGCCAGCACCGTCCAGAACAGCATGCCGTTCAGCGTCCCGATTTCGAAGCCCGGCTTGGCCACAACCGTGTAGTTATGCGCTGACATGAAGGCGAGCTTCACGCCCACCCAGCCCACGATAATGTAGGCCACGTGGTCGAACACCGGATACTTCGACAAGAAGGACAGCAACAGCCCCGCCGCTACACGCAGCAGGATGATGCCGACGATCGCGCCCACGTAGACCACCCAAATCTTCGGGTGAATGAGCGAAACCGCCTTCTCCGCCTCGGTGAGCGGTTTCAACATCGCGACGCCCGCGAGGACGCTGTCGATGGCAAACGCAATGTCGGCGATTTCCACCGCCGCAACCGTGCCCCAAAAACTCCGCCCGGCGGTTTTGACCTTGTGGTCATGCTGCCGGTGGGGCATGAAGTGCTTGATCGGCAGCCAGAGCAGATACAGCGCGCCGATGCCCTGCAGCCACCAGAACTTGATGATGCTGGCGGCGAGGATGATGGCAATCAGCCGGAAAACGAAGGCGCCGCCCAAGCCGTAGAGGAGTGCTTTCTTCTGGAGCTGGAGCGGCAAGTGCCGGACCATGATGGCGAGGACGAGGGCATTGTCAGCGGAGAGAACGGCCTCGAGCAAAACCAAGACCGCCACGACCCCAAGGTCGCCCGCATGAAAGGTTTGCCCCCACATCGCTCAGCAGGATACCGGATCAGCCGCCCTTTCGGAACTTGCGGAACTTCTCGCGGAACTTCTGAACCTTGGGCTCGATGACGGCGGCGCAATAGCCGGCGTTCATCTTCATCCGCTCGGCGGGGCTCGCCTTCTCATACTTCGCGTAGTAGTCCTGGTGGTAGTCCTCGGCGCGGGTGTAGTTCAGCAGGGGTTCGACGGTCGTGACGATTTTGCCGGGCCAGATCTTTTCCTTTTCGATGTCTTTGATCACGTCGAGGGCGAGCTGCTTTTCGGCGGCGTCGCGGAAGAAGATGGCCGATCGGTATTGGGTGCCCGTGTCGGGGCCTTGACGGTTCAAGGTTGTCGGATCGTGGATCGTGAAGAAGATTTGCAGCAGATCGCGTGCGGAAATCTCATCGGGTCGGAACGTGATCTTGATGACCTCAGCGTGACCGGTGCTTCCGGTGCTGACTTGCTCGTAGGTTGGGTTGGGGCGCGGTCCGCCGGCATAGCCTGACTCGACCGTTTCGACGCCCTTGAGTTCTTCGAAGATGACTTCGAGGCACCAGAAGCATCCTCCTGCGACAACGAGGGTTTCGGTCGGTTTGGGCTTGGCTTGGCCTTCGGTTGTGGTCATCAACGCGGCCACGCCGAGGGCAACGAGAAGCAACTTAGCAACGATCATCGTGGGTGATTCTACGCGGTTCGCTCGCCCTTTGTTTGAATCAAGAAGGTAAAACGGCGGAGATGGTGGCCTACGTTTCTTGGATTGGACTTGCCCTTGCAACCGCGTCCCCGGCGCAGTTGCCGAACCCGGCGGCCCGGGAACTGGTGGGTGTTCGCTCACTTGCGCTCAGCCCTTCGGGTGATCAGTTGGCGTTTGTTTGGCGCGGGGATGTTTGGGTTGTGAACAGCGCGGGCGGGCGCGCGACGCCGATCACATCGAACATTGAGATGGACGACAACCCCGTTTGGTCGCCCGACGGCAAGTGGATCGCTTTTTCGAGCAACCGCACGGGCAACAACGACATCTATGTTGCTCCGGTCGATGGTGGTGAGTCCCGTCGCCTGACGTGGTTTAGCGGGAGCGACATTCCCTCGAGTTGGTCGCCCGACGGCAAGAGCATTCTGATGCGCACGAGCCGCGACGATCCGCACAACGGCATCTACTCCATCGACGTTCAGACGGGTCGCACGCGCCAGCTCTTCCTCGACATGATGCCGATCGGCGCCCCTTCGATGTCGCCCGACGGCAAGGAAGTGCTCTATCAGCGCCACGCCGGCTTCTCGTGGCTGCGCCCGCGCTACCAAGGATCTGGGGCCGCCCAGCTTTGGCGCTACGACTTGGCCACGGGCAAGCGCACGCAGATCCGCAGCAACGGACAGCAGCACCTCTGGCCCAGCTTTGCGCCGGATGGCAAGTCGGTGTACACGGTGACGGTGAACGACAAGACGCCGAGCACGACCAGCATCGGCAAGGTTCTGCCGAAGAACACAGATACCGTCGAGCGAACGCCCAACGTTTATCGGGTTGGCCTTGACGGCCGCGCGACCCGCCTGACGAACTACGTCGGCTTTGCGGGGGCGCGCTTCCTCACCGTGGGTGGTGATCGTCTTGCCTACGAGAACGACGGCTCGGCTTACCTCATGCAACCTGGCCAAGCGTCGCGCAAGATCTCGATCACGGCGAGCATCGACGATAAGACCGCAATGGAAGAGCGGATCGTCATGACGACGGGCATGGAAGAAGGCGCGCTCAGCCCCAAGGGTGACAACGTGGTCTTCGGCGTGCGCGGTGAGCTTTGGCTCGTTCCGGTGAAGAAGGGCAAGGGACCAAACGCGGACGACGCGACCCAGCTGACGACCTATGCGGGTGTCGACGCGCAACCGCTGTGGCATCCGGACGGCAAGCACGTGTTCTTCGTGTCGGACCGCGATGGCGCCGAGCGAATCTTCCGACTGGACACGGAGACCAAGGCGGTGACGCCGATGGTGCGCGACGATTACGACCAGAGCCAGCTGAAGCTGACGCCCGATAAGCGCCACCTGACGTATTGGTTGGCGGGGCCGAGCGGCGGCTTGTTCCGGATTTCGGTTTCCGGCGGGGCTCCGGAGCGATTGCTGGATCGGCCGTGGCTGTCGCAGTATGCGATCTCACCCGACGGTCGATATCTTGCTTACTCGCAGCTCACACCAAACACGGGCTTTAAGCCGTGGGAGAACGCAAACAACTTGTGGGTCAAGGACCTCACGACGGGTACGTCGTATGCGGTGACCGAGTTGAACGCCAACCACAACTCGCCCGCGTGGTCGCCGGATGGCAAGTATCTCTACTTCCGCACCAGCCGGGATAACGGCTCGATCTATATGCTGCCCCTCACGGCGGAAATCGCGCGGGCCACGGAGCTTGATCTCAAGTACGAGAAGCCCAAGGAGGCGGTGAAGCTTGAGTTCGATTTCGAGGACACCGAGCTTCGTCTGCGACGTTTGGTGAACTCGCCCGCGGGATTCGGCAGCCCGGTGGTTGACGCGAACACCGGCGATGTCTACTTCCTGAATGCGGGCGATATCTCGCAGGTCAGCTACTCTGGCGAGAATGTGCGGCCGATTACGTCGGGCGGCGGAGTGTCGGACCTGGAAATCTCCGACGACGGCAACCACCTCGTCTTCCGCCGAAACGGAACCCTCAATATTCTCAATCTGCGCCAGAACAACTTCCCGACGACGGCGGTGACCTTCCGCGCGGACTGGCTTCGTGACGTGGCCGAAGAGCGCAAGGCGGCCTACCAGCAGTTCTGGCGAATCTACAACCGCACGTTCTACGATTCGAACTTCCACGGTCGCGATTGGGTCGCCATTCGCGAGCGCTATCGCAAGCACCTTGATGGTGTCGGCCACCGCAATGAGATGGCCACGGTCATCAACATGCTGACGGGTGAGCTTGAAGCCTCCCACGCCGAGGTCTCAGCCGCACCGGGGAACCCAGGCGGATCGACCACCGCGCACCTGGGCTTCACGGTTGATTACAGCTTTGCGGGACCGGGGATCAAGATCAAGGAGGTTCCGCGGCGGACGCCCGGCACCTTCGCCAAGACGAAGCTGAGCCCCGGCGAGATCGTGACCGCGATCAATGGTCAGAAGGTCTCCGCAAATGAAACGCTCTGGCGAGCCGTTGCGGACCAGACCGGACGCGAGATCAAGCTCGACGTCACCGGCGCCGATGGCAAGTCGCGCACCGTCACCTATCGCGCGCTCAGCTCGGGCGAATACTCGGGCATCCTCTATCGCAATCGGATTGAGGATCGCCGACGCTACGTCGAAGAGAAGTCGGGCGGCAAGCTCACCTACGTCCACATCGCGGGCATGGGCGGCGGCAATCTCGAAACCTTCAACCTTCAGGCGTGGCAATACATCCAGGGCAAAGAGGGCGTGATCATCGACGTGCGGAATAATGGCGGCGGCAACATCGCTGACCTGCTGATCGACATGATCCAGCGCAAGCCGAACATGCGATACCAACTCCGCGATGGCGATGCCATTCTTGGCCCCGGAACGTCGTGGGACCGCCCCACGGTCGTGATGCACGCCGAGACGAGCTTCTCGAACGCCGAGATGTTCCCGGCCGCGATGAAGGCGTCCGGCCTCGCTAAACTGGTGGGCATGCCCACGCCGGGCTACGTGATCTACACGTCTGGAACGCGCCTCGTCGATGGTACGAGCATCCGCTTGCCGGGCACGGGGGTGTTCCGCCTCGACGGTACGCCGACGGAGAACCTCGGTCAAGAGCCGGATATCAAGATCGACATCACGCCGGAGGAGTACTTCTCGGGCAAGGATCCGCAGCTCGACAAGGCGATCGAGACGCTGATGCGCTCGGTCGGAAAGTAGATGGAAGACGCCTCGTCCAAGCCACCACGGGATCAGGTCGAGATTCTCGGCATTCCCGTTGATCGGGTAGGCATGGACGAGGCGCTTTCGCTGATTGATGGGTTCATCGCTTCGGGCGAGCCGCACTTGGTTGCGACCGCCGATGCCAGCATGATCGTGGATGGCGTGCAGAACCCGGCGTTTGGTGAGCTGTTGCGCTCGGCGGCCCTGGTGACGCCCGACAGCACGGGTGTGCTTTGGGCCTCACGCAAGGTTGGTAAGCCCATCGAGGCCAAGGTGAGCGGGGTTGAGCTTGTTGACCGGCTTTGTGCGCGAAGTGCCGAGCGTGGCTACCGGATCTACTTCCTCGGTGCCGCCCCCGGCATTGCCGAGGCGGCGGCTGAGAACATGCGGAAACGCTATCCAGGCTGCCAGATTGTCGGAACCCACGACGGCTTTTTCGCTAAGGAACGCGACGCCGAGATTGCTCAGGTTGTCGCGGCCACAAACCCCGACATTCTGTTCGTGGCGATGGGCATACCTCGGCAGGAGTTCTTCATCCGCGACACGATGTCGATCATCCAGGCTCGCGTGGCCATGGGCGTGGGCGGGTCGCTGGATGTCCACAGCGGACGGGCCAAACGCGCGCCGATCATCGTCCAGCGGATGCGTATGGAATGGTTGTGGCGGTTGCTTCAGAACCCACGCAAGTGGCGGAAGACGATGAAGCTGCCACAGTTTATGGCCATGGTGGCCCGCCAGCGATGAAAATTTACACGAAGACGGGAGACAACGGAACGACGGGGCTGGTGGGCGGTAGCCGCGTATCGAAGACCGACTTGCGGATCGTCGCCGTGGGCGATGTCGACGAGCTGAACGCGACGCTAGGCGTCGCGCTTGCGGCCGGCCCGTATCCACAGCTCGGTGAGGTCCTGCTGTGGGCGCAAGCGAGGTTATTTGATCTCGGCGCTGAGTTGGCGACGCCTAACCTGGAGAAGTTCGACCACCGCTTTATCAACGATGAGGACGTGGTGTTTCTCGAAGGGTGGATCGATGAGATGGAAGCCGAGTTGCCGCCGCTGGCCAACTTCATCTTGCCGGGAGGGGGTGTCGCCTCTGCCCACCTCCATCTCACGCGCTGCGTGGCCCGTCGCGCCGAGCGGTCGGTGATCGCGTTGGCGGCCGAGGTGGAGATTCGCGACGTTGCGATCCGGTTCCTCAATCGTCTATCCGATATGCTCTTCGTAGCGGCGCGAACGGTCAACCGTCGTGAGGGCGTCGAAGATATCAAGTGGCAGGGTAGGGGACAATAGAACAATGATCGGGTATGTGGCACTCATCGTCGTGGCTCAGGCACCGCAAGGCAACCAAGCCGCGCAGCTGGTTTCGCAGATGTTGGCGTACTATAACAACGCCAAGACCCTGACGGGCACCATCCAGATGACGCAGACGGCGGGTGGCAAGCAAGCGGTCGTTTCGACGGTGCTCCAGGCCGAATGGCCGTCCAAGTTGTACCTTCGCCAGGAGCTGAAGGCCGCGTTCGGGTCCGATAGCTGGCTGGTCACTTCCGACGGCATGGTCTTCTCCTACGATCCGCCTTCCGAACTTGAAGGGAAGCGCCTGGCCGAGCCGGTGGACTATGGCGCGGGCAACCACGACATCCGGAGCATTTACGCCGCGACGGTCAAGAGCATCTATGATCGTTCAACGCCGCTGGACATCGTCATCGGCCGAAAGGAAGATCTGCGATATCGCAACTATCAGTGGGTCAATGTGGTGGTTCAAGGTGAAGCCAAGATTGGCGACGACACCGTCACGATCGTGGGTGGGCAGTGGCGCGAGTATGGCCAAGCCCCAGCGAGCGGCACCTACACGATGGCGATCGACGGGCAGAATCGGCTGCGGCAGTTCACGCTCCGCGAGAAGATCGGGGTTCAGAATACCGTTCAGGATGTGACGACGGTGTGGGATGTAAATGTGGTGAAGGACACCCCCGTCAAGCCCGAGCTCTTCAAGGTTGTGTATTAGGTCAGCGGCGGGAGAAGCGCCTGCCCGCCCCCTTATCTACCCAAAGCCGAAGCTACAGGTACGCCCACGGCTTGCGGCGGCACCGGGAATCCCAGCGCGGCAGCCAACGTCGCCATCAAGTCCACCTGCCGCACCATCGGCACGGTCACGCCTCGCGCCAGGCCAGCCCCACGCGCATACCAAATCGTGTGCATCTTGGTTCGGTAGGGAAGGAATCCGTGGACACCACCCGGGTCGCCCATCGGCTCAACAAACTTCTCGGATCGCCGGGTTGAAGGATAGAGTCCGAGGGCGAAATCCATGAACGCATCCGCTCCCGCCGCACCGCCGATCCCCAGACCCTGCAACTGAGTAGCCTCAAGCACGGCCGTCACAATGGCCCGACCCTGATCATCGCGCGCCGCGAGCAGAGCCGCGGTGGCCTTTCGTAGCACGGTCATCTTCTCAGCTTCGGGCACGATTCCGCCCTTTCGATCGGTTGTGTTAACAACCAACCCAAAGTCGGCCCACGGCGGCGCGCACACCTGGGTTTTCGTCAAATCGAGGCGCCCGGAAGCGTCGAACGCGAGCAACCCGGCGCGCTCCAGAATGGTGTTGACCTGGGCGTAGGCAGAGACCCCTTCCATCCCATGGTCGCTGACCAGCGTCACGACGGTCTCGTTTGGCACCATCGCAAGCATCTCTCCCAACCAGCGATCCTGCATTTGGAAGACACGCTCATAGCAACGCCAATAGAACTCGCGAACACGAGGCTCCGTGCCCTCAACGTCAGGATCAAGAAAGCCCATCCACGTATGCCCGGCACTGTCCGACATCGGCGTGTACGTAAAGAGTGCATCAGGCTCGTAGGCGCGTAGCGCAAATCCAACGCCCGCGGCGAGGTAGTCGCAGTCGGACTGCACGACATCGAGGAGCCGGGCCTCGGCGGTGCCGTCACCTCCCTCATGGAATGGCTTGCCGAAGAGCCCTCGCTCGTAGGGGCCGAATGCATCGTCGTGGAACCCTGGGTAGTTCTCCAGATAGTCCGCAAGTTGCTCGGGCGTGTTTGCACCGGGGAGTGCGCTTGCCTTGCGGGTGTAAAGAGCCATCTTCGAGCCGTCCGCCGCGAGTTCGAAGAGGCGGAACGAGGTGTTGGCCTCGCGCTGCCCGGATCGTATTCGCTGGTGCCGGCTCCACGCGGTGTCCTTGGTGGAAGCTAGCGGTCCTGATGGGTTGGCGGCCTCCAAAGGCTTGATCGTAATCTCGCCGACGGGCTGATTCTGGTCGCGGCGAATCACGACCGTATCGAGCCCGACCTTCGGATCGTCGGGGCTGTCGAGGGCCATTCCGTAGAATGACGTATCGGCGACTTTGAAGGTGAAGGTTTTGGGTGTTCCGTTCGCCCGTGGTGCGCGCGTCCAAGCCTTCGGGGTCGCATCAAAGGCCCCTTCACGAATCATCTGGGCCGGCGAGAGTTCAGATTCGAAGCCAGAATATTGAACATATCGATCGCGGGCTCCGGCTTTGGTGAGGGTTTCGATGTGCGGATCGGCCGGGTGCCCTTGCGTCACGGAAAGGGCCGCGACTTTCCATCCTGCTTTGGCGAGCGTGATATACACCGGCTCCGCGGTGAGGGAGCGACTGTCGAATCCCGACCGCGTTTCCAGGATCGTGTGGTTGCTGACGGGCGTGAGGGGCACTGAATTGTTCGTAATGCCGTTCACGTCGCCCCATGCGCCTGTGAAGATCGCGGCGTGTCCGACCGCGGTCTTGCTGGGGAACGCGGGCACGACGGACTTGGCATGGACTCCCTCCGAGGCGAGTCGCGCGACGTGGGGAAGTTTGCCCTCCTTGACCAAGCGCTCAATGACATACGCCGGAGCTCCGTCCCACGAGATCACGACCATCTTGGGACCGATATAAGTTGGGGGCAGAAGCAGGGAAGCCAACGCGAACGACAGCATGGCCTAACTCTACCGAAGAATTGTTAAGGCCATGCAAGTCCGCGGGGCCTCGCTAAGCTCGGAACCCGTGACTACGCTTTGAAGAGACGTAGTCGCCGGTTGCCTTCGTACCGGCGTGAACCTTACGCCAACGTCACGGCCGCGCCACGGGCATTCACGGCATCCCAGTCGATGCACTGGAGATAGGCGTCAATGTACTTCGCGCGCGCCGTCTGGAAGTCCAGATAGTAGGCGTGTTCATAGACGTCCATCGCGAGGAGCAGGGTGTGATCCCAAATCGGGAAGCTGTTTTGGGCGTCGCCGATGTAGTTGAACACGCGCTTCTCAGCGTGGTCGTAGGCCAAGTACACCCAACCGCGCCCAGCGATGCCCGTCGCCTTGAATTCAGCCGCCCACTTTTCGAATGAGCCGTACGCCTCGTTGATGAGCTCGGCCACCTTGCCGGTTGCCGGACCGCCGTTGCCCCCGAGCGTGTCGAAGTACACGTTGTGGTTGATGTAGCCTTCATAGGCGAAGGTGTAGTCCACCTTGAGGGCACGCATCATGCTGTAGATCTGATTGGCCTTGGCCGGATCAACTTCCATCTCGGCGAGCGCCTTGCGAATCTCATTGGTCTTGTTGGCGTAGCCCTGCCAGAGTTTCAGATGCTCATCGTGGGTCTTGCGGCTGATGCCGACGCGCTCGGACGTGTAGACCTTTTCGGGGATGGCTTGGGGAACGGTGACCAGTTTTGCTTCCATGGGATTTTCCTCGGTGGCTTGGGAGGCTCGGAGTAGGGATGTCGGACCCAGCAGAGCACTTGCGGTCGTTAGCTGAAGAAGTGCACGGCGTGTCCAATCAGGTCCCATCAAATCTCGCCCTCCAGAGCGTATAACGAGGGTACCCAAGCTGACGTTACACCGTCTCACTCGGTGCCGGGCCCAACAGCCGTTGGCCCCAAGCTCGCTTTCGCAACCACGCCTCGACTTCGTGCCCATCATAGAAGGCCACGTAGCACGACGTGATGATGATCGCAAACATCGGAATGTTGAATCGATACTCAATGTAGCCGTGGAGGAGTAAGCCAGCGATCACGACCCACTTGCGAGCGGGCTTCCAAAAGATGAGCGTGCCGAGTGCGACTTCGACAATCAGCGTGCCGTACGTGGTGATCCCAATGAAGGGCTGGCGTTCTAGAAACTCAGGCACGGGGAAGCGCATGAACTCGTGCATTCGAGCCGGGTAGTACGTCGCCGTGCCGTCCAGCCAGAACGATCCGAACGCTTTCCACCACGCCGTAAACAGGTAGCACAGCGCAACCTGGTAGGCGATCAACCGCTGGCCCGTGATCCGAACGGGGGCAATGGGCTTGCCGGACCGGCGCTGATCCAAAGAAAGCGCAGCACCAGACGGCGACAGCACGAGATAGATCAGACAG
>CAZPHD010000051.1:0-20289 GCA_964586225.1 uncultured Fimbriimonadaceae bacterium | reverse complement strand
CATCGGCACCGGCCTTGACGGACTTCCAGAACTCGTGAGTCGAGCCCTTGGGGATAACGGCGATTCGCAGCTTCTTCGATTCGCCACTCGTGGTGGGCTCAGACGGCTCGGACTTTGAGCCGCAGCCAGCGACAACAAGGGCAGCAAGGGCAATCGGGACAATCCATCGCGTGATCATGTGGCAACTATACCGAGCCTCGGTCTTCAGGCACATTGCATGCTGAAGCTACAAGGTGGTCGGGTTGTAAGATTGTCTTCAGGACGATACATCCTGAAGCGACACAGGGTTGTCCGGTTGTAGCCGCAAGATGTATCGTGCTTGCGGAAACCGCCTACCGGATCGCCTCGTAGATCGCCGACGCGAACCGATCAATCTCGTCGCGCGTCCGTGTCTCCGTGACCGCCACCAGCAGGCCGTTCTTTAGCTCGGGATAGAATTCGCCGAGCGGCAAGCCGGCCAGGAAGCCCTCCGCAAGTAGGCGATCGCGCACCGCGGCGGGATCCTTCGGAAGCTCCACCACGAACTCGCCAAAGACCGGCTTATCGAAACGAAGCTTGGCTCCTGCATCCCCGAGCTTCTTGATCGCATATTGGGTGTTGCGCACGCTGGTCTCGGCGACCGATTCCATGCCGTTCTTGCCGAGTGCGGTCATGTAAACAGTCGCGGCGAGAGCCATGAGAGCCTCGTTGGTACAGATGTTTGACGTCGCCTTCTCCCGGCGGATGTCCTGCTCGCGAGTGCGGAGGGTCATCACGTAGCCGGGATTGCCATCGCCATCGGTCGTTCGGCCCACGATGCGGCCCGGAATGCGGCGGACCAACTCGGCTTTGCAGGCGAACAGCCCCAGCAGTGGCCCCCCAAAGCCCATTGCGATGCCGAGAGGTTGACCCTCGCCGACCACAATGTCCGCGCCAAACGCACCCGGCGGCTTCAACAGCGCACAGGCCGTCGGATCAGCGACCACGATGAGTGCCGCGCCGACGCGATCGGCTTCCGCCCGCGCCTTCTCAAGGTCTTCGATGACGCCGAAGAAGTTCGGATACTGAACGATCACGCATGAGGTGTCCTCGTCAAGTGCGCTGTAGTCCGCCGTTTCGCCGTCGGTCGTGTCAAGAGTCTTGACCTTCAGGTCGACCGACCAACCGTAGGTATTGAGCACGTGTCGATAATGTGGGTGCACCGCACGGCTGACCGCGATTGTGTTGCGGCCCTTGATGCCGTGGGTTAGGATGGCGGCTTCCGCCATCGCTGTCGCGGCGTCGTACATCGACGCATTTGCGACGTCCATGCCGAAGAGCTCGGCGACCATCGTCTGGAACTCGTAGATGGTCTGAAGATAACCTTGGCTCAGCTCGGGCTGATAGGGCGTGTAAGCCGTAAGGAACTCGCCGCGCGAGATGACCGCCCCGACACTCGCCGGGATGTAGCGGTCGTAGATGCCCGCCCCCAAGAAGCACACCTTGTCCACGAGATCGTCGTTCCGCGACGCCAGCTCAGCCAAATGGCGGAACAGGCGATCCTCGTCAAGGAACGACGGGATGTTCAGTTCGCCATTGATGCGGAGTGATTCCGGAATCTCGCGGAAGAGCTCGTCGATCGATGACGCACCGATGGTCTCGAGCATGGCTCGTACGTCGGCTTCGGTATGGGGGGTGTAGGGCATGGAGCGTTTAGGCGATCAAGGCGGCGTAGGCGTCGGCGTCGAGCAGGCCTTCCATCGGAGAAGATACGCGAATCTTGATGAGCCAGCCCGCACCGAACGGGTCCGAGTTCATGAGTTCGCTCTGGGCGCCGAGCGCCGAGTTGACCTCGGTGACTTCGCCGGGAACGGGAGCATACACATCGGAGACCGTCTTCACGCTCTCGACCGAGCCAAAGCTATCGCCGACCTGCAGCATTCGGCCGGGGCTGGGAAGTTCGACGAACACAATGTCGCCAAGTTCGGATTGGGCGTGATCGGTGATGCCAATCGTGGCGATGTCGCCATCAAGTCGGACCCATTCGTGGGTGGCCGTGTAGAGGAGTTCGGCGGGGACGTTCACGCCGTGATTTTACCAAGCCCAGCGGCGTCGGTTGGGTAACTTGCTTGAATGTCGTCTTCCGAGCGGCCCATCTTGTTCCTGTTGCCTCCGGACTTTCTTGATCCTGAAGAGGGCGAAGGGCCGTTTGTGTGCCCGCACTGCATGGCCGTTGAGGGGCTGTTGAGCGTCTATCCGATTCTTCGTCGGAGTCTGGATATCCGATACGTGCCGTTCAAACGCCCTCGAACAGCCATCATTGAGTTGATTGGCGAGGCGCACCAGTCATGCCCGGTGCTGGTGTTTCCGATGGGTGCGGTTTCGCCGGTCGCGGCTCAGGAGAGCGTCGCGGGCCGGCTGATCTTCAAAGGGGAGCATGCGATTGCCGAGGCCCTAGCCGAAGCCTACGGCACCGGTCGAATGCACTAGGCCGCTTGCTGGACATGGAAGGCTGACTGGGCCCGCTGGACTTCTTGCAGCATGACTTCGCCGACCACCTGAAGCTGTTGCTCAGGCAGGTCGAGGAGTTGCTTTGCATGAGGGTCGGGCTGCACACATTGCGAGGGCGTACAAGATCCTAGACCCGAAGCATGGGCCAAGTAGTCGGCCATGGAGATGATGGCGGTCATGTCCGTATAGGTGTCGTCGGCAGCCACATTGTGGTGATAGCGAATCGCCGAATTCAAAGGTGCAGGCAGTCCCCACTTCTCGGCCAACAGTCCGCCCACGATGCCGTGGTCAAACCCAAGAAGGCGTTCTTCGGAGACGTGCATGGGAATCGTCTCGGCATGCGACACTCGAATCGCTTCCTCCAAATCCCCCGGATCAAACCGATCGAGAACCAACCAGCCGACGTCGTGCATCATGCCTGCGATGTAGAGTTCTTCGGCTTTTTCGGGTCGCTGCATCTTGCCCAGAATCCGGGCAGCAGTTGCTACGGCGAGGCTGTGGCTCCAGAATCCAACCTTGTCGAAGTTCTTGGCGGAAATTCGGCCGGAGATCATCTGCTGATAGGAAACGCTGATGACCAAGGATCGAATCGTGTTCAAACCAAGGATGCTGATCGCTCGGGCAATCGTCGAGACGTTCGAGAGCCCGTAGTAAGACGAGTTCGCGACGCGCAACGTTTTCGCCGCCAACGCGGGATCGCGTTCGATCAACTTCTCCAAGTTACGGGCGGACGCGTTTGGGTCGTCTGCCAACCTAAGGACGGCAGACGCGACTTGCGGAAGAACCGGGAGGTTCTCGCTACGCGCAATTTTGATTGCTAGGCTCTCCAACTCCACGCTAGACATTATCGGCGTTCAAATGCCAACCCTCACCCCCTTCGAAACTTCTTTTGCAACCTGAGCGTCATATACTCATATCCTTGAAAGTCTATGGCTAAAGATCTCTATTCCGTTCTGGGCGTCAGTCGCGGGGCCGATGAGAAGGAAATCAAGTCTGCTTATCGAAAGCTCGCGCGTAAGTTTCACCCGGACGTCAACCCCAACGATCCGACCGCAGAAGCGAAATTCAAAGAGATCGGAGCCGCCTACGAGGTGCTTGGCGATTCTGATAAGCGCAAGCTCTACGACCAATACGGCGAACACTGGGAGACAGCGCACCAAATGGGCGGTCAACCCGGCGGAGCCAACTTCAACTTTGGCGGTGGTGGCGGATTCGAGACGATTTTCGAGTCGTTCTTTAACGACGCGGGTTCGGGCGGATTCGGCGAGGCGCGTCACGTTGCCCCGCGAGATGTCGAAAGGACGGTTGAACTCACCTTGGACGAGATCGCCTCGGGAACCAAACGGACGTTGACCTATCAGGCACTCGACGCCTGTAAGTCGTGCGACGGCACCGGCACGGTCCAGTTGCGAAGTGCGCGAGAGTGTGTGAACTGCGGAGGGTCGGGTCGATCCCGAAACGTGTTTGGGCTCGGCGGACCCTGTCCGGTTTGTCACGGAACGGGCAAGTCAAGCCTTGAGTCCTGCCCGACCTGTCAGGGGGCGGGCACCATGCCGACCACCAAGAAGGTCGAGGTCAAGATTCCGGCCGGCTTTCCAGAAGGCAAGAAGCTCCGTGTGCCCGGGCGCGGCATCATGGGGACGGGTGGGCGAGCCGGCGACCTCTACGTGATGATCAAAGAGATTCCGCACGAGCGGTTCACTCGGCAGGGCGACAATCTTGAGGTCGAGATCGAGGTCCCGTATCACTTGGCCGCGCTGGGTGGGGAAGTCAAAGTGCCAACCCTCGCCTCGTCGCTCAAGATGCGCATTCCAGCCGGTTCGCAGAGCGGTCAGAAGTTCCGATTGGCGCAGCAGGGCATTTCCAAACTCGATGGCAAGAAGGGTGACTTGGTCGCCCGCCTCAAGATCACCGTGCCCAGAAACTTGACCGACCGTCAGCGGGAGTTGCTCACGGAACTCGCAGAACTGGAGGTGCCGGTGTGAGAACCGAGCGTAGTCCGGTGTTCATGATCGGGGTGGCGGCTCAGCTGTGTGGCGTCCATCCCCAAACGCTCCGCCAGTATGAGCGGCTGGGACTCGTCATCCCTTCTCGCGTGGGCGCAAAGAACCGCCTGTATTCGGAGGCCGATATCCGTCGCGTTCGCCAGATACAGCGGTTGACGCAAGAAATGGGCGTCAATCTCGCGGGCGTCGAACTCATTTTGCGGCTCCTTGACGACATGGAGTCCATGCGCAGCGATTTCGAGGCGCAGATGTTGGAGTTCCGCGAAGAGGCGGAGCGCCGCATCCTCGACCTCATGTCCAACAGCAACGTGCCCATCCGCCGCGACGAATCTTTGCTGCCAGTTCCGCAAGTTAGGATCCCAAAACGCTCAGTTAGCTTGGACGAATGAGCCACACTATAAGGGCATGCCGAATTCGATCGTCGATCTCCGCAGCGATACTGTAACCCGACCGACGCCCGCGATGTATCGGGCGATGGCAGAAGCACCTCTCGGAGACGATGTGCTCGGTGATGAGCCCACCGTGTTGAAGCTCGAAGCCCTATCCGCCGAGCTCTTCGGCATGGAAGCCGCCGTGTTTGTGCCGAGCGGCACCATGGGCAATCAGATTGCCATCGCCGCCCAGACGCAGCCCGGAGACGCGATCATCATTGAGGAAGAGGCCCATGTGCTCTACTATGAAGTGGGCGCACCGGCGGTGATAAACGGCGTGATGACCCGAACGGTGCCCTCCCAGCAAGGCTTCATGGATCCTCGCGATGTTGAGCGCGCGGTGATGAAGCGCTCGCTCCATACCCCTGGTACGGCTATTATCTGCCTTGAGAACACCCACAACCGGGCCGGCGGCACGATCATGCCGTCCGACTTGATGACCGCATACCGAGACATCGCCGACCGCCATGGGCTGCGGATCCATCTCGATGGCGCTCGTGTGTTCAATGCCGCCGTGGCCAAGGGCCGATCCGTTCGCGAGATCACCCGCGGGTGCGATTCCATCAGCTTCTGTTTGTCGAAGGGACTGGCGAGCCCTGTGGGCTCGGTGCTCGTGGGCAGTTGCGAAGTGATCGATCGCGCACGCATCTGGCGCAAGCGCCTTGGAGGCGGCATGAGGCAGTCAGGAATCCTCGCAGCCTGTGGCATCGTCAGTTTAACCAGCATGGTGGATCGACTGGCCGAAGATCATCGCCGGGCTCGGCGTCTTGCTCAGGCACTTGTTTCGCTGCCCGGCCTGACTGTTGATCTCGACTCGGTCCAAACCAACATGGTGTTGATTGAGACGGCGGGCCCCTCCGCGCCGTGGCTTGAGGCACTTCACGCGCGGGGTGTCTGGGCGTTGCCGCCAGCCCCAAACCGGATTCGTTGCGTCTTCCACAACGATGTAAGCGATGAAGCGCTTGAGCATGCGGTAACGGCATTCAACCAAACTGCCGATCAAATGATGAGGGTGGCATGACCAAACAAACCAAAGGCAAGCTCAAGGCCGTTGCTTACATTGCGTTTTTGGGCATGGTTATGGCGGGCGCAACTTGGGTCGGCAAGGTCACCAGTTCGCTCAGCGAAGAAGGCAGTGGGGGCATCTTGCAGGTCTTTCAAGGTCTAAGCGACCCCCGGAGCCAGTTCCCAAGCCAAGATCGATTTACGATCTTGCTGGTGGGGAAAGACTACAACCGCGACAAGAAAGGGATTGCGTATTCGAAGAACGCACGCGCGGATACGATCATGCTGATGTCGGTTGACCTGGAGAGGCGCGAGATCGGAGCGGTTTCGATCCCGCGCGACACCAAGGTTCGGGCACCCGACGGTCGGACCGGCAAGATCAACGGCACGATGTCGCGGGGTGGAATCGAACTTCTCTCTGAGACGATTGAAGAGATGTTCGACGTGAACATCGATTATCACGTGGTGATCAAGCCAGATGCGGTGAAGGAAATTGTCGATTCGTTGGGCGGCGTTGAAGTTGAAACGATCGATGAGATGAAGTACGATGACAACTGGGGCGGGCTTCATATCGACTTGCCGAAAGGGCGCTTCAGGATCGATGGTGAGCAGGCCATCGGATTCACGAGGTTCCGCGAGGTCAACCGCTATCGAATGGACGCTCGGGGTCGGTTGATTCCTCTCCGCAATGTACGGTCCTCCCTTGAGGAAGGTGACTACCGACGGATGGCGCGCCAGCAGCAGCTCATTCGAGCGATGGTTTCTGAGGCGAATCGCGCCGGCAACCTGTGGCGTGCGGACGACGTTATCGACACCGGCTTCCGCCAGCTCGAAACTAACTTCAAGCGCTTACAACTGATGGCCCTTGCCCAACTGTTCCGGGGCGCGGGTGACGATATGATTCACACGGAGACCCTGGAGGGCTCGGAGACGACCGAGGGCGGCTCCTTCTATATCGTGCTGGACGCGGACCGATCACAAGCCACGGTTGACTGGCTCGTGAAAGGAGACATGTCCGCGCGCAATCGCCTCGTTCGCGTGGCGGTGTTCAACGCCAGTGGCATTCCCGGTGCTGCGAGGCGGCTTGCCGAGCGTCTGCGCGACGCCGGCTACGACGCTCGGAGCGTGGGTAACGCCGAACCCAGCGAGTCCACGGCGATCTACTACATGAAGGCTTCGATTGAGGATCGCGCCAAGGCGATCTCGAGCCTTGCGGGCGGTGGCGATCTGTATAAGCAGACTGAGCTTGAGCGTCAAGACACCCGGCTGGGAAGCCTCAATGATGATGTCGTGATTGTGATTGGTCCCGACGTCGCGGAGTTGGCGGCGAACAGCGATCTCTCCTAGCCTATAATGGCGTTACAAGGGCGAACCCTTGAGGAGATGCAATGCACAACAAAGCATGGTTGATCGGTGTGCTGGTTGGCTTAGGTTCGGCTCAAGCCAGCGCTACGGATCGGCTTATAAACGTTGACGGCCCAGGGCTGTCACCAACCGGGGGGTGGCGACTATCGCTCGGGGCAACGCTCCACCGTGGCCAAGAAGATCGATCATATACTTCCGTTGAAGGGCGGATTGGGCTCGTGTCCGCATGGGAACTCGGGTTTAGAGGCACATTTGCTCCGGTGGGCCGTGCGAACACGGTGGCGAACATTCGGTCGGGCGGCACCGATTGGGAGTTGTTTGCTCGGCATGAGATGCCGCACTTAAAGGGGTTCACGTTGCAAGGAGGCGTGTCCTTTCCAAACACACCGGCACAAGATCTGCCGTTCGTGACGTTCGGCGCCAGCTATCAGCTACCGATGCCGGAGTCGCAGTTTAGGGTGGTCGTTGGCGCTCGTGGTGCACTGCGATCGGGAAGTAGCGTCATTGGAATCTCCGGGGGCGTTATCGCCCCTCTGGGCCAAGGGCTTGAGTTGGTGAGTGACGTTACCGGCATCGTCCGCGGAGTCAATTCACGGGACAGTCGGACCGCAAACGCGACTCGCAACGTGGTTTACGGGGTGGGGCTTCGGTATTCACCTGCCCAGTCACGAGCCGAGTTCGACTGGAACTTCTACGTCGGCATCAGCAATGCGCTTGGATTGACGACGGGCACCAGTCTTGCCACGGCCCTTGGCAATCGCCCGGCCCTTACCTTTGGCGTGATCTTGCGAGGGAAGCCATGAGAGCCCGCGCAATTTTCGGTTGGTTTGCCGCGCTTGTCATCCTGGGTTGTGGTGGCGCAAACGTGCCGTACGTGCCCAATGGAACGGGGACGGGCGGCGGCGGAGTCAGCAGCTTTGGGCTGACCGGCGGTGGTGTCCAGACGGTTGCACCGGGTGGCACGGCAACGTTCGATGTATTCGTTGGGCTTGGACAGACTGGGGATCGATCGCCGCTCAACGTGACGCTGACCGCGCAGGGGTTGCCAGCTAACGCAACTCCGTCCTTCAGCGTGAACCCGGTGACGCCATCGAACCCGGCGACCAGATCCGTGTTGACAGTGGTCACAACCAACGCGGTCGTGCCCGGCACGTATCCGTTTACGATTCGGGGATTCGATGGCGTCAACGCGCGTACGGTCGCGGCAACGCTGACGGTCACGGATCCCGTCGGACAGTTTACGGTGACCATTGAGGCACTCGACGCGCGGATTACCAATGAACCTGGCTATCCCACCGATGATCCCACAGCAAACTATCGGGTGACGGTGATGGCCCCCCAGGGCTATCAGGGTCAGGCCCGCCTTGAATGGCGCTTCACCGGGCAAAATGCCCCGACGGAAGCTGACATTCTTGGAGTCTGGCACTATGGGACTGAGCAATCCGGGGGAACGCTCGAGTACACGATTGGGCCCGACAATCTGACCGACTCGGCAGAATGCACGCTCCAGCGTCAACGAAACATGACGATTACCGGCAGTTACGACGTCGAGTTCCGAGTTGTGGCACTCACCGGGCAGGGTACGTCCCAATCAGCGACTAGCACTTTGCAAGTCGACCAGGCCGACGGTGGCCCGTCGCGGCCCCGTAAGTAAGTTGAGCTCACGGGAAGGGGTAAAACCCCTCCCGTGAATCCCTGGTTACAGCCCGAGCCCCACGATTGGTGGCCCATCGTCGAGGACGCCCTTCATGAGGATGTTGGGTCGGGGGATGTGACTGCTTCGCTGTTTGCGCCCGACGCGACCGTTGCGTTCTACATCGAAGCTCAAGCCGAGGGCATCGCTTGCGGAGTAGGTATCGCGCACGCGATTCTGGGGGCCTATGGTGAAGAGCCGATCGAGTGGTTCTCTGAGCCTTTGGTCAATGATGGCGATCCGGTCTCGCGCGGAACTCGCGTGGTCCACGGCGTGCTTCCCGCGCGCAGGGTTTTGAGCGGAGAGAGAACTGCCCTCAACTTCTTGATGCTGCTTAGTGGAGTGGCAACGCTCACCCGAGCGTATGTTGATCGCATGAATGGTGCATCGGCTCGGTTGGTTGACACGCGCAAGACGATTCCGTTGCTTCGCGCACTTCAGAAGTATGCCGTGCGATGTGGGGGCGGCTACAACCACCGGATGGGCCTCTACGACGGCGTCATGATCAAGGATAACCACATCATGGCAGCGGGAGGAATCAGGCCAGCCGTGGACGCCGTGCGCCAGGTCGCGTCGCACCTCGCCAAAATCGAAGTTGAGTGCGAGACCCTGGAGCAGGTTGCCGAGGCCGTTGAAGCGGGGGCCGAGGTGGTCATGTTGGACAACATGGATCCGTTCATGATGCGCGAAGCGGTTGTGCAGTTCGGACATCGGGTCATCTTAGAGGCCAGCGGCGGCGTATCGCTGGAAACGGTTCGTGGGGTCGCCCAAACGGGGGTTCACTACATTTCGGTTGGGGCATTAACTCACTCGGCGCCGTCGTTGCCGTTTCACCTGGAGATCGAGTCTTGAACGTGCCCACCGACTGGGTTGAACTCGACGTCGTTGAATCAACCCAGAGCGAGTTGGCCACGCTGGTCCGTGGCGGGCGCTCCGACGTGATCGTGTGGGCTCGACATCAGACTTCGGGGCGCGGACGATTTGGTCGACCATGGGTAAGTGAGCAAGATACTTCGCTGACGATGAGTATCGCGTTTGGAGCACACATCGGGCACCCGCGCCCGTGGCTCCTGGGAATGGCCTGTGCTTGTGCGGTTGCTGATCTGCTGGACGCGCAGATTCAGTGGCCCAACGATGTGTCCCTCAACGGAAGGAAGATTGGCGGCATCCTCACCGATCTCAGCATGAACGACCGAGGGCAAGCGGTCCCCTGCGTTGGGATCGGAATCAACCTTGGCCAGACGAACTTTCCCGATGAGCTTGCAACTCGGGCGACATCCTTAGCGGCCGAAGGGCGACCTGTGCCAACTGCTCGAGAGTTGGCCTCGGCGATCATCTCTCACCTGCGCATGTTTCCCGATCCGCACGAGTGGTCCGACTTGGCCCCAATTTGGATGCCGCGAGATGCGACTCCCGGAAAGCCTTATCGAATGCCGAACGGAGACGTGGCGAGGGCGATTGCGGTGGCGCCGGGAGGTGCCCTGGAGTGCGAAGTGAATGGCGAACGGCGGCTCGTGTACGCTGCAGACTCCATCTTTGGCCAGAGCTAGCATCTTGACAAAAGTGTCAAGTATGATAGAGGCCGATGAACACTTCGGTGGATTTGGAACCTCTGGCGGTTGGTGCAGTTGAGCGAGCAGGATTCGTGGCGATCAACACGATTCACTGCCAGCCGCACTATCGCGAGCGGTTTGAGGAGTTGTTTTGCAATCGAGTGCGGGCGATCGACGGCATGAAGGGATTTCTTGGAATGACCGTATTGGACCCTGCATCGGTCGATGAGGCATATCTTGTGGTTTCCTATTGGGAAGATGCCTCGCAGTTCGAGGCATGGGTGGGTTCAGAGGAGTTTCATGCTGGGCACGCCAGGGCCTTCGCCGATCTCAAGGCCGCCAAGGATGCCGGTGAGGAACCGCCGATGACGTCTACTTTCCGAACCTACTCTGTGTTGGCCCGATGAGGCGCTAAAGTAAAATCGGCGCATGGCAGATCGTCGTGTGTTGGTAACGGGTTCATCTCGCGGTATTGGGCGAGCGATAGCCTTGAAGCTCGCCCGAAAGGGCTGGAATGTCGCGTTGCACTATGCGGCCGACGAAGCGGAAGCGGAAAACACGCGTCGCGCGCTTGGCCAGAGGGCGCTCGGGATGTATCAGGCCGATCTTGCCAAACCTGCGGAGGCCGCCAAGCTTTTTCGGAAAGCCCTGGCCGATGGGCCCATTCATGCATTGGTGAACAATGCGGGCGTTTACATGCCACTTGACTTTGCCGCGGCGGGCGACGCTGCGTTTGCGGCGAACTTCCACCGCACCTTCGCCGTAAACTTCGAGTCGCCACTCTTGCTCACGCGAGAGGCGGTCAAGGAGTTCTCGATCCAAGGCGGCGGGAGAATCTTGAACGTGGCAAGTCGGGTCGGATTTCGCGGAGAAGGCGGGGCGGCGCTGTACGCCGCCTCCAAGGCGGCCCTCATCAACCTCACGCGGTCGTTAGCCGTCGAACTCGCCCCCAAGAACATCCAGGTGTTCGCGATCGCGCCTGGTTGGGTTGAGACGGCCATGGCCCGCGAAGGGATGGCGGAAAGGTTGGACGAAATTGTTGGGGGGATCCCGCTGGGGCGCGTCGCCAAGCCTGACGACTGCGCGGCGGCGGCATCGTTCCTCCTCTCCGACGACGCAAGCTATCTGAGCGGCATCACGATTGACATCAACGGTGCTAGCTATTTTCACTAGCCGGTAGATTTGCTGGGCACAGTTTGCCGACCCATCAGCTATAGTAAAAACGCGGGGAATGCCGCATTGGAGGATTTACTGATGAGAGGACTGATCACATTGGTGGCGCTGGCGGGTGCGGCCAGCGTCATGGCCCAGGGCCGGTTAATTGCGGTTGACAGCAGCCGTGCACTTTACGAGATCGATCAGAACACGGGCGCAAAGACCCTGATCGGCACCGTGAGCGCGAACGCGGGGACGACGGGTGGGCTTGCGTATGATCGTGTGACCAACACCATGTATCTCACATCCACCAGCTTGGATTCGCTCTTCACGCTGGACATCGCGACAGGGGCTGCAACGCTCATGGGGGCGTATGGCGACAGCGCAGTGGTCATGCATGGCCTGGAGTTCGATTCGAGCACCGGGAGAGTGTACGGCGTCTCATCACACAACAACGGACTCTATAATATTGACAAGGTGACCGGCGCCGCGACGCTGATTGGCACATCAGGGCTATCGTCGTTCTCGAACTTGGGCTACGACTCGTCAACGGACACCATGTACTCGACCAACAGCGGGGCGGACAGCTTCTATCGGATGGACCGCGCGACGGGCGCGACCACTTTGATTGGAGCGTTGAGCGGGCCGACCAATCCCAACGGCCTGGCCTACAACCACGACAACAACAAGATGTATCTCGTCGACAACTCGACGGACGTTCTTTACACGATCAACCTCGCGACTGGGGCGGCCACGGCGGTCGGGTCAACCGGCACGGGCAATCTGCTTGGACTCGCCTACGTTAACCCCGTTCCTGAACCTGCCACGATGGCGGTGCTGGGGCTAGGAGTTGCGGCTCTGATGCGTCGTCGCAAGAAGGCCTAGGGCTTCAATGCGGGCGCGCCTTTGAATCGCTGAGCAAACTCGGCGACCCAATAGGTGCGCCCGTCTGGCGTTTGGTAGTAGGCAATGCCGACGTGCTCGAACTGCGCATCAAGGACGTTGCGTCGGTGGCCGGAGCTGGACATCCACACCTTGAGAACGTCGGCCGGATCACGATAGCCAGCCGCGAGGTTCTCTCCTGATCGCTGAATGGACCGGTAGCCAAACTCGTAGATTCGGTGATGAACGCGCCGCCCCTGCGAATCCACGTGATCCAGGCGGGTGTTGGATCTCGACAGGTCTTGGGCAAACCACTGGGCCGCATCGCGCAAGATGCGCACGCTCTGAACCTGGGCCACCCCGGATCGGGCCCGAGTCTCGTTGATCAGAGCCAGCAGCCGTGCTTCTGGGTGAGCGTCGGACGCAACGGACATCGCCAGCAAGGTCGAGAGGTAGATCATGAGTGGCCGTGAGCTCAGGGCTCTGACCTAAAGAGGGCAGGCTGTTCGCCCTAATCTAACAATTTCCGGGCCTTTATGGCGGATCGCCTCGCAATTTTGCGAAATGTGGGTTAGAATGCGGATATGGGTCTTAGGTCTATGCGGACCGTCGTCGGGCTAGCGGGGGGAGTGGTGTGCGCGATCTCCTTCGCGGGTCAGTCGCCGGAGGTTTACTCGTACTACAAAGAAAAGCGCGCCCTCACGTTGAATCGCGACGTCGTCGCGATTTACAAAGCTCCCGAGTCGGGCAAGCCCGTCGTTGATGCATCCTTGCTCCGGGACTCCGCGCTCCAAGCGGGCCCGATCGCGGGCTGGTGGTTGCTCGAAGTGCCCGGTGGGGCTACGCGGACCGCGGTGGCAGCGATGACCAGTAAAACGGATGGCGTGGTCTCGCCGGTGTTTTATGACAAGGGCGGAAAGCACCTGCTGTTCCAGCCGAGCATCGTCGTGCAGTTTAACAAAGGCGTGACCGATGACGTGGCGCAGCAGATTCTTGCCGAGACCGGTGCGAAGGTGAAGAAGGAGTTCATTCCTGGTCAATATTCGCTGAGTTGGAATGCAACCCACGGCTACCAGGTTCTCGACCGGGCGAACGCCTTGGCCGACAATCCGTACGTCAAGTTTGCCGTTCCCCCAGCAACCTTCTCGGGCCGTAAGAACTTCATGCCGAACGACCCGTATTTCGGCCACCAGTGGGGCCTCAGTAGCGCTGTTCAGTTCCCCGAAGGCTGGGGAGCCCGCCTTAGCATGCGGGTGGACCGAGCGTGGGATGTGATTACCGCCAATGCATCGGTTGCAATCCTCGTGTTGGAAGACGGCATTCAGCTCGACCACCCCGACCTCCCTATCGCCAACGGTAAGGGTTTCTTGCCGTTCAACGATTTCGGCGTGATCAAGTACGGCGTGGGCGAACCCATGACGCGATTTGACATTCACGGAACTGCCATCGCCGGCGTCATTGGTGCCACGATGGATAACGGTCGCGGCATTGCCGGCGTGGCCAGCGGCGCGCGGATCTTCTCGGCGCGCGTGCATCAATCGAACTCCGCGCTCTCGATCAGCACTCAGGACACCGTCATTTCTGAGGCGCTCACGTGGGGTTTTGCCAATGGGGCCCGCATCACGAACAACTCGAACTCCTATGACTTCGAGAGTCCGATCATTGAGCAAGCCTACGAGTTCACGAAGCTGAGTGGCCTTACCCACTTCTGCGCCTCAGGAAACCTGGGCGAAACCAACGTAGAGTATCCGGGCGAACTCGAGACGGTGAATGCCGTCACCGGAATCTTTCCGAATGGCGTTCATGCCGGAGGTAGCACCGGAGCCGACATCGACTTCTCTGCACCGGGCTTTTACAACGTCACCACGGATCGACTCACGTTGCAGGATGGCTTTGTCGGCAACTTTGGAGAAATCCTTTCGGGTGACGGCAATTACGTGTTGTTCCCAAGCACGTTCCACGGCACGTCGTTCGCTTCCGCTTATGTGGCGGGCGTTGCGGCTCTTATCCAGACCCAGAATCCGACTTGGCTCCCTGGGCAGATTGAACTCGCGCTCCAGCAGACAGCGTTTGACCTAGTCGAGACGCCGCCGACAACTCCCGACCGGATCGGTTGGGATGATCGGTGGGGCTGGGGCCTCGTTGATGCGTTCGCCGCCGTGTCGACTGAAATCCTCGAAAGCGTCGTCGCAACGCCGAACCCCGTTAAGGGCGGGCTATCTGTTGCGATTCGCCTCAACTTGAGTGGTCCCGCTCCCAAGGATCAGACCTACAAACTGCGATCGGAGAACAACTTCGTGATCCCGATCGACGAAAGCAATCCGAACAATCACACGATCACGATTCCGGCAACGCAGGCGACGGGACAACGCTCGTTTGTGACACGTGGTGTTGATGTCGAAACACCCGTCAAGGTTTTCGTTGACTTCATTAACCTGCGTCGTGAAGTCACAGTCAATGTGGTCCCGGCTACCTTGAACAACTTCACGCTGGGCGCGACTTCGGTTTACGGAGGTCAATCGGTAGGTGGCTCACTCCGGCTCGCGGGTCGTGCGGGTCCAAGTGGGGCAGGGGTCAGCGTGACCGGCAACAATGCCGCCGTGAACAACCCCGGTATTGTCACCATTCCGGCCCAATCGGACCGAACCAACTTCACCTTCTCCACGAACCGGACTCAGGTGGATACCAACGTGACAATCACCGCAAGTTACCGGGGTTTCTCGCTTTCGCGAACCCTCTTGGTGCGACCGGTGTTGACCGACGTTCTCTCGCTTACTCTGGAGCGCAACGTGATCATGGGTGGCGAGCGAGTGAATGCCACGGTCCGACTCACGAACCCGGCTCCGGCGGGAGGGGTCACGATCAACCTAGCGGATGATCACACGTCGACGTCGTTCTTCCCGACCTTGAACATTCCGGCTGGTCAGACTGAGGGCACGTTCCTCGTCTACACGGGGCCGGTTGGCGTGCTCACGTCGGCGGCCATCAACGCCACGTACTTGGGCGTTGGCAAGACGGCGGGGCTGACCATGACGCCGACCCTGTGGGCAACCAGTCTCACGGTCACTCCGTCGGTGGTTCGCGGTGGATTCAATGCGATCGGTCGCATCGAAATCTACTCCCCAGCCCCGGCGGGCGGGGTTGTGGTCTCGCTCAGCAAGACCAACAGCTACTGCACGGTGCCGGCAACGGTCACGATTCCGGCGGGAATGAAGTGGGCAGAGTTCACGATCAAGACCTTCGTGCCGGGGGCAAATCCCATCATCGAAGGCACGATCCGGGCAACTGCGGGTGGGGTCACCAAGGTGGCACCGATCACCGTGTTCCGCTAGGAGCAAGCGTTCAGAGCCCCCCTCGAATGAGGGGGGCTTTGTGCTGAATGCCGGTCGGGTTGTACACTTGCACTCGTTCATGGATCCGGCTCTCTTCCAAGAAAACCAGCGTACAGCTCCCAACGTAGCCGGTCGGATCTTCTTCGACGCGGGCGATCTTGAGCTCGAACGAGGCGGCACTCTGGCGTCGGCCACCATCGCCTACGAAACATGGGGCACGCTCAACGAGGCAGGCGACAACGCGATCGTGATCTGCCACGCGCTGAGTGGGGACTCGCACGCGATCGGCTGGTGGGATCGGATGGTCGGTCCGGGCAAGCCCATCGATACTGACCGCTTTTTCGTGATTGGAACGAATGCCTTGGGCGGCTGTCAGGGCACAACCGGCCCGATGAGCATGGCCCCGGATGGACGGCCCTACGGTTCCCGGTTTCCGAGAGTGTCGGTCGGTGACATGATCAACGCTCAAAGGAGGCTGATTGAAAGTCTGGGTATCCGGCAGCTGTTTGGCGTCGCGGGCGGCAGCATGGGCGGCATGATGGCTCTAGAGTGGACTCGCCGCTTCCCGGTTGAGCGAGCCTTCATCACGGCGAGCTGCTCTGCCCATAGCGCGATGCAAATCGCCTTCAATGAGTCTGCTCGCCAAGCGATTCTGCGCGATCCGAACTGGCGTGGGGGCGACTACTACGATGCCGAACCTCCAGCAGATGGCCTCGCCATCGCAAGAATGATCGGTCACCTTTCTTACCTAAGCGAAGCGGCTTTCCAGGTGAAGTTTGGGCGCCACGTGCAAGATGAGCCGCCCCGCGAGACCGTCTGCCCGGCGTACGTGACGCCCGAGAGGTTCCAAGTTGAGAGCTACCTGAACTACCAAGGCGACAAGTTCACGCATCGCTTCGACGCGAACAGCCTGATTGTGCTGTCCAGAGCGATTGACGACTACGCTTGCGACTCACTAGCCGGCGTGTCGACTGAATTTCTGTTTGTCAGCTTTGTCAGCGATTGGCTCTATCCCTCGCATCAGAGCCGCGAACTGCACGCGATGGCGCAGGCGACCGGTTGCCGAAGCCGTTGGGAAGATGTTGACCTGCCCTATGGCCACGATGCGTTTCTGCTTGATGGCGAAGTGCAGGGCGCGTTCGTGCGCGAGTTTCTGCGCTGATTTGACTTCTGGCGGCGTCTCAACTATACTGGGGAAGCGACGGACATGAAGCGCACCATTGAGTTGACTGATGACGAAGAACTCGCGTTGAGTGAGTGGCGATCGGCCACGGGTCGATCGGACAATGAACTTCTCCAAGCGATGCTGCGCGTGCTGGTGGAGTCCCACAGGTCGTCGACGTTTCGAAGGGCAATGTTCGAAGCTCTCGTCCAAGACGAGGTTCCGGTCCGATCAACTCCAAATGTGATGGGTGGCGATACGTGCATCCGAAACACTCGGATTCCCGTGTGGACCTTGGTGGATTACAAGCGTCAGGGCCTGACGGACTCTCAGATTCTCGAGGCATTCCCCGGCTTAAATGCGGCTGACCTTATCTCCGCTTGGGACTACTATGCAGCTCATGGCGAGGAAATCGATGCCCAAAGGAAGCGCCATCAGGACGCCGCCTAGTGGCCCGGCTTTACAGCAACGAGAACGTGCCCTACCCGACGGTAGTTGAGCTTCGAAACTTGGGCCATGACGTTGAGACTTCGATGGATGCTGGCCTGGCCAACTTGCGAATCCCTGATGATCTGCCATTGAAGCACGCCAGCGAACATGGCCGAGTCGTCGTGACGAACGACCGCTTTGACTTTCGTAGGCTCCACGGACAAGGCTTCATGCACGTGGGGATCGTCGAGTTTACAAATGACGCCGACTTCACGGCGCTGGCCCACCGGATCAGTTCCGCCTTGGCGAGCGAGGAGGCTACCGGACGCTTCTATGCGAGCGTCACACAAGGCGGATTCACGTTCCGCACATGAAAGCCCCCTCGCCCCTTTGGGGAGAGGGGGTTGGGGGTGAGGGGCTTAGCCGATCTTGCGGACTTCCGCGATCACATCCTGCTCGTTCGGGATGCACATGAGCTCCAGTACACGGGCGTACGGCATCGGCACGTTCAGTCCACCCACGCGGCCGACTGGAGCGTCTAGGTCGTCGAAGCAGTCTTGGCCGATTCGCGCCGCGATCTCCGCACCAAAGCCACCTGACTTCCAATCTTCGTAGACCACCACCGCGCGATGCGTCTTGCGCACGCTGTTGTAGATCGTCTCCGTGTCGAGCGGAAGCAACGACCGCACATCGACGACTTCAACGTCGAAGCCGTCCTTCGCCAGCAGTTCAGCGGCCGCCAAGCAAACGTGCACCATGCGCGAGTAGGCAATCAACGAGATGTCCTTGCCCTCCTTTGCGATGCGCGCCTTGCCAAACGGGATGATCTCGTCAACATCGTCGCTGACGTCGCCTTTGATGGCGTACAGGCCGGGGTTCTCGGTGAAGATGACCGGGTTGTCGTCGCGAATCGCGGCCTTGAGCATGCCCTTCGCGCAGTTTGGCGTTGCGGGTGCAACCACCTTCAGTCCCGGCACGTGCGCATACCATCCTTCAACCGAGTGCGAGTGTTGCGCAGAGAGCTGATTCGCCGCTCCGCCGGGGCCTCGAACCACGAGCGGAACCGTCGCCTGTCCGCCCGTCATGTAGTGAATCTTGGCGGCGTGGTTGATAATCTGGTCCAGCGCCAAGATCGAAAACGACATGGTCATCATTTCGACCACAGGGCGAAGGCCGGTCATCGCCGCGCCGGTCGCCATGCCCACGATGCCGGGCTCGGTAATGGGCGTGTCAATGATGCGGCGTCCGACGCCGTCCTGTATCTCGGGGTGGGGCGGATCGAGCAGCCAATCCTTGGGTTCGACGCAGTAGCGCTCGAACAACCCGTCGGTCACGCGAAAGGTGCCCTTATACTTGCCGATGTCCTCGCCCATCACGAACACATTCGGATCGCGGTCCATTTCTTCGATCATCGCGAGGCGCACGGCCTCTCGGTAGGTCATGTTCGTCATTAGTGGCCCATCTCCGGAAGCATGTCGCTGTAGACGTCGGTGTACACCTGATCGGGTTCGGGGAAGGGCGACTTGTCGGCCTCCTCGTACACGGTCTCGGCGCGGTCGAGCTCCTCGGCGTCGATCTTTTCCATCTCGCTACGCGAGAGGATCCCGTTCTTCTCAAGGAATTCTTCGTAGATGCGGATGCAGTCCCGCTTCATATACTCGTCTTCCTCGTCCTTGGTGCGGTAGAGCTGGCGATCGTTGTCGGCGGCACCGTGGCCCATGTTGCGATAGGTCATCGCCTCGATGAGGTACGGCTGCGAGTTCTCGCGGCAGTCGTCGATGATCCGTTTGGAATGGTTGAGAACCTCGACCAAGTCATGACCGTCAACACGCTCGTGCTTCATGTTGAAGGGGAAGCCGCGCTTGTAGAGCTCAGGATCGGCCGCGTGTCGCTCCAGGGCGGTGCCCATGGCGTACAGATTGTTCTCGATGATGAAGATGATTGGGAGCTGCCAGAGGCCGCACATGTTCAGCGTTTCGAAGAACACGCCGGCATTCGAAGCGCCGTCCCCAAGGTAGCAGAGGGTAACGCGGTCTTCCTTGCGATACTTGGCTGCGAGGGCGAGACCGCCGCCCAAGGCGGTGTGGCCGCCAACAATGCCCCATCCGCCATAGAACTGCTTCTCGATGTCGTAAATGTGCATCGAGCCGCCCTTGCCGCGGCTTTGGCCGCCGCTACGGCCCATGATCTCGGCCATGGCGGCAACGGGATCGGAGCCCAGAACAAGCGCGTGGCCGTGGTCGCGGTACGCCGTGATGACGTAGTCATGGCCCTTGCGGATGTTGTTGAGCCAACCCACGACGAGGGGCTCCATGCCGATGTAGACGTGGAGATAGCCGCCGGCCTTACCGGTTCGGTAGGCGAGATTGCATTTCTCCTCAAAATGACGAATGAAGAGCATCTCACGGTAGTAGCTAACAAGCTCAGCCGGAGACGCAGGCAGGTTCTTTTGGGCGGATTTGGCCACGCGGATATCGCTCCTCGAAATCAGAAGATTGGGCGGCATCCGCTGCGCCTTTGGAGCGGCAACGCCAACCCTCCGAGTATACCGCCGGTCCCTCGATGCTTCTGAGTGCAGACAAGCGATGCGGGGGCCTTGGCCGGATCGACCAGGGCCCCCGCAAAGCCCAATCAGGCGGTCTATCAGAGTCTGCGCCGACGAAGCAACGTCGCGATTCCGATGCCGAGGACCGCCAGAGTCGCTGGCTCAGGAACCACTTGGATGTTTTGGTTCACGATTCCAACCGCAGCAAGGTCGAACTCCGATGTCTCCACAGCCGAGAGCGTGAAGAACTTCTTCGCGCGAA
>CAZPHD010000050.1:0-20303 GCA_964586225.1 uncultured Fimbriimonadaceae bacterium | reverse complement strand
GCCATATACACACCCGATTCCCTCCACGCCGAGCAGATCATTCGCGCCATGGAGGCCGGCAAGCATGTCATCTGCACGAAACCGCTCATCAACGATCCGGCTGCCATCCCTGACCTGCTGGCGGTGGCGGAGCGCACGGGTAGGCGGCTCCAAGTCGGGCAATCCACCCGATTCTACGAACCCTTCCAGCGGCAGCGCGAGCTGTTCGAGCAGGGCGCGTTTGGCGACGTCGAGGTGCTCGACGCGCACTACAACCACCGGATGGATTGGTATTACGAGAAGTCGCCGTGGACGGTGAGCGACACGCATTGGGCGTATCTTGGCCTGAGCCATCCGGTCGATCTCGTGCGATGGTATCTAGGCGAGATTGAGGAGGTCCACGCGGTCGGCACGATTACGGCGCTCGGCGCGGAACACGGGATGAGGACGCCGGACGCGATCTCCGTGAATCTGCGCTCGTCGAATGGGCGGATTGGGCGCGTGCTGGGCAACTATGGCTTCCACGAGCTTCCCCGCGCTCGAGCCTTGATCGAGTGCTTCTTGATGGGCGATCGGGGGAGTTCGCTGGCTCGCTATCCGGACCTGCGGTTCACCTACCACGACGAGCGCGGCGTCGAGATCGAGGAGGACTTCCACCACGCGATGAGCGGATACTACTTCCGCCACGAGCTGAAGGGGATGCACTACGGCGAGTTCGCGAACTACGCGGACAGCTTTGCGCGGGCGATTCTGGACGGTATTCCGAACTCGCCTGATCTGCGAGAAGGGCTGCAGACGGTGCTCGTCATGCGGGCGATTGTGGCGTCGCTGGAGTCGGGGCAAGTGGTGCGTCCAGAGCGGCTAGGCTAGCAAGTGATACCTGAAGAGGCATGCATCTGCTCTGAGCGGCGGGACGTCATCCACCACGCGCCCGAAGCTCCGCAACGAACTGGCGATCTCGATGCGCAGTCCTAACCTGCAATGTTTCCGTAGCCGTTCTTAGTTTCGTGACCAACTCAATGCCCCCGTCTGCTAATGCAACGATCCAAGCGAATGCACACGACACGCGCATCACTTCACCGTTTCCAATACTGATGAGAGCTCTAGGACTGCGGACCCTCCAAAAGCCCGGCCCGAGTTGATGCAACGGACCCGTCACAGCAACAACGCGTCCACTGCCAAGCGAGAGAACCCAACGAATCGCTGTGCCTTCCTCTTCTAGGAACACGTAGTTCTGGTACGACTGGGCCGTCGTTCCAACCGGACGGGCCGTATCTTGCGGCATCAGCAGCAGGAGTAAAGCGCCAATCGACGTGATCATGAGCCGAGTATAGCGAGTTCCGTTCCTCGGTAATCTAGCGACATGCCCGACATTGCCTTTGATCGGTATTACCGCTACGACGACCTGACCGCGCTCCTCCACGCCTACGCCGAGGAATATCCGCACCTGGTCGAAGTCACCAGCATTGGCAAGAGCCACGAGGGGCGCGATATCTGGCTCGTCACCGTAACCGATCGGATGGCCGGGCGGCACGACGAGAAGCCCGCGTATTGGTGCGACGCGAACATCCACGCCACCGAAGTCAGCCCCGGCACAGCGGTGCTTTACCTGCTCAACCAACTCTGCACTCGCACCGACGACACGACGAAGCGCGTCCTCGAAACCCGCACGTTTTATCTGGTTCCCCGCTTCAATCCCGATGGTGCCGAATGGGCGCTGGAGAATCCGCCCCGCGTGATCCGAAGTTCAACTCGGCCCTGGCCTTACGCCGAAGACGACCCTCAAGGGCTTGAGCGCAGCGACATCGATGGCGATGGCCGCATCCTCAACATGCGCATCCCCGACCCCAATGGCCCCTGGAAGATCGCCGAGGAAGAGCCGCGACTGCTCAAGCGGCGCGCCCCTGGCGAAACGGGCGGGCACTATTACCGCGTGTTCGCGGAGGGGCTGTTCCACCATTTTGACGGCATGACCATGCGCGGTCGCAAGATCAAGGAAGGACTCGACCTCAACCGCAACTTCCCCAGCGCGTGGCGTCCCGAAAGCGAACAGCACGGCGCGGGGCCCTATCCCACGAGCGAGCCCGAGATTCGCACCGTGGTACAGGCGATCGTTGACCGACCCAACATCTGCGGCGCGATCACGTTCCACACGTTCAGCGGCGTCCACCTGCGACCGCCGAGCCGCTACGCGGACGACCAGATGCCGCCCGAAGACCTGTGGGTGTATCAGACCTTTGGCACGAAGGGCACCGAAATCACCGGCTACCCGGCAATCAGCAACTACCACGAGTTCCGCTACCACCCGAAGGAGGTGATCACGGGCGTGTTTGACGACTGGATGTATGAGCACCGCGGCGTTCATGCGTGGACGACGGAGATTTGGTCGCCGCAACGCCAAGCCGGGATCACCGACTACAAGTACATCGACTGGTTCCGAGACCACCCCTTCGAGGACGACATCAAGCTGCTTCAGTGGTCAGACAAGGAGTTGGGTGGGCTCGGCTATGTCGACTGGTATGCGTTCGAGCACCCGCAGCTAGGCCCGGTGGAGCTCGGGGGATGGGATGCGCACTATGCGTTCCGAAATCCACCCGCGAAGTTCTTGGAGAAAGAGGTCTCCACGTTCGGCGACTGGGCGATTTGGATGGCCCTGGCATCTCCAAAGCTGGAGCTTCGGGCTGTCGTTACGGAGCCGGTGGGAGATGATGCCTTCCGGGTGCGGTTTGCCGTGCAGAACACGGGATTCTTACCCACGAACGTGACCAAGCTGGCGGTCGAGAAGAAGTTGGTGCGGGGCGTGGTGGGCGAGATCACGCGAGCCGGGGAGCCGCTTGAGGGCGCGGGCAAGCCGGTGCCGTCGTGGCTTTTGAGTGGTGCGCTGCGGCGCGACGCGGGGCAACTCGTGGGCTGGGATCACGTCTCGGCGAGTGGGTTTGGTTGGCAGATGAACTCGACGGATGACGTGGCCGTGTTCGAATGGGTGGTCGGTCCGGGGACATATGAGTTGGTGGCTCGCCACGAGCGAGCGGGGGTTGTGCGGGAGACGGTGACGGTGGGGTGAGCGTCCACTCATTGCGGCAAGACCTCAAAGACTCTGGTCATTACGGGCAGCTCGCGGGGGCAAAGCCACCCCTAAACACTTTCCAACTATGTGACAATAGCACGGTCGACAGGACATCTTGAGCAGCGTGTACAGAGCTATTCCATCTGCCGAATCCGCCAGACATCTTCGGCAAAGCTAGCTAAGACAGCTTGTCGTTCCTCGATTTGACCCGCACCCCACGAATCGAATGCCTTCAATCTTGTGTTGATCCGACTAATCGACGTGTTCATACCGACCTCGGCAAGCTGACTGATAGATCGCGTCAGATATGTTGCGCTCTTTGGATACTCCTCCTTCTTCCGTTCGAAGAACTCGTTCCCAAGAACGATGTTGATCGGCTTCTCCAACAATGTCAGGTTACCCAGGCGATTCTTCAACGACTCGTAGCTCGTCGCGGGATTCTCCGCCTCAAATGACTCCAGTAGATCTGCCTCAGGGTTGTTCGGGAGAATGTGCTCAATCTCCAACTTCATCAGGTCTGTTAGGTAGGTTGTCTCCTTCGTGCCCTGATATGCCATATCCATTTGCTGCGCAATTTTTGCAAGGAAGTATCGAGTTCGATACTTTTGAAGCGTATTAAGATTGTATCGGATCAACACATCTTCCAGCAGGTGCTTCTTTGCCTCAGCTTCGACCCGAAGGTGCTCATCTATGAATGTGTTCAAGGCTGCCCTCTGTTCAACGCTAGGAAGAGCAGCGATGGTCCTCAGCTTGTCCGCCCAGTGCGAGAATCGCCTCTCCAACTCCTTCGCTGGAGACTGGGTGAAGAAGTGGATGAACATAAAACACTCCAGCTGCGCCACAAAGTGCCTGAACATAGCTTGGGGCAGCGGAGCAGCCGCTAACAACATGATGGTGTGCAGAGTAAAGGCACCTCCTGATAACTTCCGCAAGTTATCCATCTGCCAGCAGTGCTCCCCATGGTTGTCCCGGTCCGAAACAAAGCCTACGTACAGTTCGGCACCGCGGGCGATTCTACGCACGAATCCGAACGGGTCGGCGGCATAATCACACTTCTTCGCATGGATGGGGTGGGTAAGCCAGTCGTAGATCTGGTCTTCTCGAAGCACAGGCTCGGTCCGTTCCTTCTCGAGTTTCGCTTCTGGATTTTGGATCACGTAGTTCGCCATTAGAAAATAGCGCAAGAAGCGCAGAGGCTTCTCCTTCGCCTTCTCTAGGGGCCCCGTGATCTTCTTCCACTCACTCTTCAGAGAAGTGAACTGCGAAGGATCTACATGCGTGAACAGTAGATTCTTAAGTAGGTCCATGGGATTAAGCCCAACACCCCGTTCATTGATCGTCTCAAAAATCTTCAGCGCACTGCTCACGTCTGTGCTGATCTGGATGAACACGACGTGGTTCGCAAGGTAGCCCCAAAACGCCCTTAGTTCATGGAGTTCGTCCATGTTCTCGTTCAGGTATTCCCAAATGATCTCGTACGCATCGAGCAAGTTCTCAAGCGAGCCAAAACTCGGCACGCTCTGTGCCTTTACCACACCGCGTACGGTATTTGGATCGCCATTAGCGTAGACTAATGCGCGGATCACTTCACCTGAGTGTTCGTAACGGGGGTCAAGCTTGAGCTTTTCGATGACGTCGCCCGTCGTTGATGTGTAGCTCGTGCGAATGAGGTTCTGCAGCATTGCCTCTTGGGGCAACCCAGCGAAGCGCACTTTGAGGGCGCACAGCAACAAGTAGAAGGTGGTCAACCGCTGCTGGCCATCGATGACCTCCAAGTGGTTCTTTTCGGAGGTTGGCGCGACGATTACCGTACCGATGAAATAGTCTCTGTCCCCAGCTGCGTCGCTCTGATCGCATATGTCTTCCAGGAGTTGCCGAACTTCGCGCTCCTTCCACACATATTCGCGCTGATAGTCAGGTACGAGATAAAAGCAGTTGCTGAACGCCTCCTCGATCGTGTATTGGTGGTTTTCGATTTTCGCCATGTCTATTCGCTCTGCTGCGGGACTACGGTGTCGCGCGCCCCACGCCCATTACGCATCCCAAACAAACGGTTCGGCGTCGGTTAGTATCCGACCTTCTGTCTCCACCGCTCGCAGCAGATACTCGGGAAGCGTGAAGCAAGCCTGGTGGAAGCGGCCCGTGTAGTAGCGATTCGAAACCCCTCGCTCGGCGTGGCGCTTCTCAATCTTCGCCTGTGTCAAAGCAAAAGGATCGTGCTTCTTGGAAGCCAACACAAAGCCCCACGGCTGGAAGAACGTGGACACGATGCCGTAGTAGCCCGCCACATGCGGGAACACGTCGGACATGGCCTCCAGCGTCTTGATGCAAGACGCCATGCACGCTGGATAGTTCTCGTTGGCTGAGCCCGCCTGCATCGCAAACACGCCATCCTCGCTCATCGCATCGGCGCAGAGTTGGAAATACTCGCGGGTGAAGAGCATCTGACCGGGGCCATCTTCGTGCGGGTTGGGCAGGTCGCTCAGGATGACGTCAAAGTTTGCGCCCTTATGCTCCGCGATCCAGGCGCGGGCATCGGTATGAATCAGCGTCGTGCGCGGATCTTCAAACGCGCCCTGATGCCACTCGGGCATGTGAACCTTGACCATGTCCACGAGCTCCTCGTCGATGTCCACCATAACCGCGTCAGTGACGGTGTTGTGGGCGAGCGCCTCGCGGAGCGTGGCCCCTTCCCCGCCACCGCACACGAGCACCTTCTTGGGGTTCGGGTGGAGCGTCATCGCGGGCTGACTCATGCACTCGTGGAAGATGTATTCGTCCATGAGCGAGGTCTGAATGTTGTAGTCCAGAAACAACGACTTGCCGAACCGGGGAACGGTGGCGATTTGGTAGGTCTGATACTTCGTCTTGCCTTCGAGAATCATCTTTTCGACCCGATACTGCCAGATGGCGGCTGAGGTGTGGGTCTCGTTGATGAACATTCCGGTCGCGTCGCTGTGGCTCACGGCTCAGAATTGTGGCAGGGTTCGTTGGCATTGTGCCCGAATCGGTTCTAGAATAAAAGCAATGAAGGTCCTCACCATAGGCCGCGGTCCCGCCGCAACGACGCTTGGGTCGATCATCAAGCGCTACCGGCCGTCCATCGACGTGCTCATCCTTGAGCGGGAGAAATTCCCGCGCGATCACATCGGCGAGAGCCTGCTCCCGGTCATCGGAACCGTATTGGACGAGATGGGATGTTGGGACAAGATAGAGGCGGCCAACTTCCCCATCAAGATCGGCGCGACGTATCGGTGGGGCATCACGGACGACTTGTGGGACTTCTCGTTCCTGCCCTTCGGCGAGTTTGCCGAGGAGCCGAGGCCTGGTCGAAACGTCGGGCAACGATCGCGTACGGCGTGGCAGGTGGATCGCGCTGTCTATGATCACATCCTGCTTGAACACGCGCGCGAACTCGGATGCCGCGTTCACGAAGAATCTAAGGTGATTGAGGTGCTACGCGACGGTGACCAGGTTACGGGGGTTCGACTCGAAGACGGGACGATCGAGACGGCCGACTTCTACGTTGATTGCAGTGGCAATGCCGGAACCCTTCGGCGCGCAATGGACGTGGAAATCGAGGCACCTACGAAACTTCAAAACGTAGCCTTTTACGACTACTTCCAGAATGCCGACTGGCCCGTTCACCTGGGAATTGGAGGCACACGCATTCAGATCATGTCGCTCGGCTACGGCTGGATCTGGTTCATTCCGATCAGCGAAACGCGAAGCAGTTGTGGCCTCGTGGTGCCCGTCGAATACTTCAAGGCCAGCGGCAAGAAGCCAGAAGAGTTGTTTTTGGAAGCGATCGCATCCGAACCTCGGATCGCGAAGTTCCTGAAGCCAGCGACCCGAGAGCACAAGTTCACGACCACGAAAGACTGGTCGTTCCTCGCCGAACGGCTGACCGGGGAAAACTGGGCACTCTGCGGCGAGTGTGCCGGTTTTGCCGATCCCATTCTGTCGGCCGGGTTGACTCTCGCCCACACGGGAGCTCGCCAACTCGCCTACGTACTGGTCGCTATGGATCGCAAGAGCCACGATGCGGAGTGGCTGAAGCAGTTTTACAACGACACGCAGCGAACGCGAATCCGTCAGCACATCCGCTTCGCCGATTTTTGGTACACGAGCAACAAGCACTTCACCGAGCTGAAAGAGAATGTGTCCGTGATCGCTTCGGAAGTTGGACTTAACCTGAGTGCCGACGAGGCGTTTCAGTGGATCGGAACGGGCGGGTTTGCCAACGACAACATGATGATCCCGCAGGTGGGCGAATACAACGTCTCCGCCATCAAGTGGATTTCGCAGAAGTTCACGGGCAAAGAAGTGACCTGGGCGATCGGCAACAACAACATCTTCCGACTCGACCTTGAGGGGGCCAAGCGCGAGAAGGTCCCAATCATGAACGAGGGCCGGATTCTTGTTCAAGACTGTTACGTTCGCAACGGAAAGATCCTGCCGATCTTCGGCCTCTACGAGCTGATGTTGCGAATTCTGCACGTCGAAACTCGTTCAGACGCGATCAACAACGCACTCACGGGGGCCCTGCAAGTCAATCCCGAGCCCTTGACGGTGTTTCACATTTGCCTCCACATCCTTGAGTCATGGATTGAAGAAGGATGGGTCAAGGCCTCCTTTAAGGAAGGCGTACCGATTCTGCCCTACAAGACCGATGTGGAATCCGACGGGTTCCACTCGAATCGAGATGCCGAAGTGGCGGTTAGTTCAAGCTAGCACGATACGACGAACCGTTCTAAGAACTGCCGCGTCCAACACCTAAGGTGACCTCATGAAAGCAACACGAACACTTCCGGCGCTTGCCGCCCTCGTCCTCATCGGTTTTGCGGTTGCGCAAACCACCACCAGTGGTTCGAGCTCGCAATCGACCAGCAGTTCTGGTAGCGCATCATCATCCGCCAGCAGTCGGGCGCAAGCGGGGGGCTCCGCTTCAGCGGGCGGGTCATTTGGGGGTCAGTTCTCGGGTTCAAAGAGCGCCTCTGGCGGCGGTAGTGGTTCGGGATCGGGTGGCAATGTCAAGGTCACGCGGCCGACGCACGTGATTGTCTACTCACCGAACCCATCCGGCGGTGGTGGCGGATCTAAGGCTATTTGGGCAGACCAGGCTGTCTATTGGCGGAGGCAGGACGAGCGTGGAAAGTTGCTTTACGCGGGTCCGTGGACTCAGGCCAACGGCGCGTTGATGGTTCTGGCTTGCGAGGATGACGCGGAAGCTCAAGACATTGCCGACCAAGATCCGGTCGTGAAGGCCAACCTCTACATCGCTCAGGTGCGGGGATGGAACGTGACGATGATTGGGCGCAACGTCGTACAACCGGTCAAGTCGGACAAGTAAGCGCGGGTACGCTCGCGCCATGATTCTCGTCGTGGGCGGAGCGGGCTATATCGGCTCTCACATCGTGCGGCAGCTTCGTTTAGCGGAGCTGCCGCACGTGGTTTTTGACAACTTCTCGAGTGGACATAGGGCAGCCATTGGCAACAGCGCGGTGATCGAAGGCGATCTGCGTTCGAAAGCTGACTTGGATCGGGCGCTCGACGGAGTCGACGTGGTCATGCACTTCGCGGCCCACATCTCGGTCGGCGAAAGCGTGCGCGAACCCGCGAAGTACTTCGACAACAACACCGCCGGGGTGCTGACGCTGCTTGACGCTATGCGAGCGCATGGTGTGGGCCAGTTCGTGTTCTCGTCGACCGCGGCGGTGTTTGGGGAGCCGGACTACGTGCCCATTGACGAAGATCATCCGAAGCGGCCAACGAGTCCCTACGGAACGAGCAAGCTCATGGTTGAGCAGGTGCTGGCAGCCTATGGCGTCGCGTATGGGTTGCGTTCGGTGGTTCTTCGTTACTTCAATGCGGCGGGGGCTTCGCCCGATGGCTCTATTGGCGAAAATCACCATCCGGAGGAACATCTGGTGCCACTCGCGATCGCGGCGGCAGCAGGGCGCCGAGGCGAGCTAAAGGTGTTTGGCACCGACTATCCAACGCCAGATGGCACGTGCGTTCGCGACTATATCCATGTGGATGACCTCGCCGATGCGCACGTTCGGGCCGTGCGCTATTTGCAGGATGGGGGAGCGTCGCGGGACTTCAACCTGGGGAATGGGCAGGGTTTCTCCGTGCGGGAAGTGATGGATACGGTGTCGCGGGTCGTAGGGCGTCCGGTGCCCTATTCAGAGGCCGATCGGCGACCGGGGGATCCGGCTCGGTTGATTGCGGCGTCGGATCGTGCGCGGAATGAGCTTGGGTGGAGCCCAAGACACGACTTAGAGGCGATCGTTCGGGATGCCTGGCGATGGCATGAGGGGCATCCTGAGGGCTACGGAGCGGGATAGGACGTCTTGGACATATCGGACCTATAGGTTGAGGCGATGCAAGATCGTGCGTCCGCACTCAGCGATCGCGCCATCCACAACGTCCAGCCCGTAGGCGAGCAGTGCTGCCCCATACATTGCCGCGCGAAGTTTCGCTATTTCCAAGTCCCCTCGTGATACGTCTCGACCGTAGGCGTTCAAGAATGCGGCATGGTGCTCCGCGTCGAAGCCGGTGTACATCACCGAGAAGTCCATCGATGGATGTCCGAGATGGACGTCACCCCAGTCGATAATCCCCGACAACTTTCCTTCGTGGACCAGAAGGTGACGCGGGTAGAGGTCGCCGTGGACGACCGTTTCAACCGCGGTGGGTTGGACATGCTCGGCTGTATCATGCACCCATTGGGCGAGCCCATCTCCCCACCGGGACCGCTCGGAGTCGGGCAACACCGCCCATCGAGCGTCGAATCTCTCGCGCAACCGCACAGGGTCTTTGCGGTGGATATGGTCCCCCGGAAGCGGCAAGCGATCAGGATCTAGGCCGTGAAGCACCCTTAACGTCTGACCTAGAACGGTCGCCGCGATTGAGGGTTCCAAGAACGGGCGGCGATCCGCGGTCTCTCCTAACAGCATCTGATAACCCAGAAATGGGTAGGGAAACGCTGGAGTAGGTTCGCCAGCGAGGATGGGCACGGGAATCGGAAGGGATAGTAGCGGGGCGATCTGCGGAAGAACAGCGAGTTCGACTCCGATCAAAGGCACAGCCGTTTCCCGCCGCGGGAGGCGGAACACAATGCCATCGGGATAAAGAATGCAAAAGTTGTCCCAGCCCTCACCGAGCTTTTTGGGCGGATGAGAGCTGTACTGCGGAAACTGCCCGACAACCACACCATGAGCCGTTGACAGATCAATCCCAATGTCGGCGGTCCACGTGGACATGGCGCTTAGTATGTCCGCGCCCAACACTCAAGCACTTTGTCAGCTTTTGTGCTCTGAGACCCTGAAGAACCCGGTTGGATTGCCGATAACGATACTGATGACCTGGAGAACGCCTCCAGGATGGAGCAACCGTCCACCGTGTCGAACATTCTATCGCAAGCGGAAATCGAAGCCCTGCTGAACTCGCTTTCAGACGGATCGCCCGATCCTGCCGTATCTGGGCCCGTTCAACCGACCGGTGTCCAGCTAAACTCGGGTGCTTCCGGTCGCAGCAGCAAGGGGATGGTGGCGTATGAGATTTACGATTTTCGCCGACCCGACAAGTTCAGCAAGGACCAGCTTCGCACACTCCAGATGCTCCACGAGACATTTGCTCGGATGGCGGGAAGTGGTCTCTCGGCTTACCTTCGCTCGCAAGTGCAGATCGACCTGATCTCACTTGAGCAGGTGCCCTATGAGGAATATCTCCGCAGCATCACCCAGTCGGTTTTCACGATCATGTCGTTGCCCCCGCTCACCGGTCAGGCTGTGCTCGAAATCGAGTTCAGTCTGATCTTCACGATGATTGATCGACTCCTCGGCGGCCCCGGACGTGCCATCAATCGAAACGTGCTCACCGATATTGAGAAGCCCCTTGTTCGCCAGGCTCTCGACCGCATGTTTGCTGCGCTCAAGGTTGCTTGGGAAGGTGTGGTCATCGTGAACCCTGCGCTCGAAGGCATGGAAACCAGTGCCCAGTTCGTGCAGATTGCCCCTCCTAACGACATCGTAGTCACGATCCTCTTCGAAGTCAAGATTGGCGACCAACGCGGCGCGATGAGTCTGTGCATTCCCTACCTATTGCTCAAGCCGATCACGACGAAGCTCAGCGCGCAGACATGGTTCGTAAGCAACTCGCGGAAGCACTCCCCACAGAGCCGCCGAATGGTGGCTGACCAGGTGCAGCAATCCAAAGTGGACTGTGTCGTTGAACTCGGGCGTGCCCACCTCCCTTTCTCGACATTCTTGACCCTGAAACCCGGAGACGTGTTAAGGCTCAATCAAGGCGTCGAACAGGACATTCGATTCATGGTGCAAGGCGTGCCCAAGTTCACGGGCAAGCCTGCGCTTAAGGGTAAGAAACTCGTTTTCTCGATTCACGACATTGTCGAAGACTAGACCATGAGCAATCAAGCGGAAATCATCACTCGACTGGGGAACCTCCAGGGCCAGATTTGGCAGACCATCTCGCAGACGGTTTCGGAAACTGCAGGGCAAGCGATCAACTTCGCCAACCCGCTGACCGTTCAAACCGAAGCTGACGAGCTGATTGCCGAACTTAGTGCGCCGATGGTGGTCATTCAGTTTACGTTCGCCGATCAGCCCGACCACTCGCAGGTGTTGCTGCTCAACCAGGAGACATTTGCCAACCTCGTTTCGATCTTGAAGAACGAGACCGTGGCCGAAGTCGATGACGCGCTGGTCAATGAGCACCGTACGCTGTTGGAAGCCATGGTCAACGGCATCTGCCTAGCCGTGAGCAACGCAAACACCCACGTTTGCGTCGCCAATGAGCTGAATGTCAAGTATCAGATCTTCACGTTTCCGCCTAACCTCCAACGTGCGGAATGGCTGGGGCGTGTGCAAGTGGCGATGTCCTGCGACGACTTGAATGGCACCGTCATTTGGTTGACCGATCCACAGTCATCGGCCTACATCGCAAATCTTGACTTCACGGAGGACGACGAGCAAACCCCATTCCTCCAGCTTCAGAACGGCTACGACTATCCAACCAACGAAGAGAGCAACGGGCTCAATCTGCTGTACGACGTGCCACTAGAGATCAGCGTCGAACTCGGCCGCGTAAAGATGATGGTCCGAGACGTGCTGGGTTTAGGCACCGGCGCGATCATTGAAATCGACAAAGCGGCCGGCGAGCCCGTGGACGTGATGGTCAATGGTCGATTGGTGGCCCGCGGTGAGGTCGTGGTCATTGAAGATAACTTCGGTGTGCGAATCACCGAGATTGTCCAACAGGAACGCGGTCGGCTGGGAGAGGCAGCTTAAGTCCATGAGCGGGTATCGGCGACTCCTCAGCGTGGTGTTTGCGACTCCGGTCCTCGCCGGAGCCCAAGCGCTGGGCACGAAGTCAGACTCGGCCGCCCTCGCCGGTGGCGGTTCACCCGTGGGCGTCATGCCGTTGCTGCAGATGCTCCTCGCCCTTGGCATCGTCTTCGCGCTGCTCAAGTTTGGCCTGCCCAAGGTTGCCAGTCGCCTGAACAAGCACCTGGCGACACCGCTCAACTCGTCGATTCGCATCGAGGAGTCTGCAAACTTTGCGGGCGGTGCGCTCTATCTCGTCAACGCCAAGCAACGGTCGCTGTTGCTGAGCGTCGGCACCCACGGCGTGAACTGCCTGGCCGATGTCACCGAGAGCACACCGACCCCCGAGCTACCGACCTTCAACGAACTGGTCGACACGGCTTCCGAGTGGGAGCCCACCGAGCCCCAACCCGAACCTGAGCCCGGCCTATCCACCGACGCGATCAAGGCCGCGCTCGACCGTCTTTCGCGCCTTCCTTCTTAACGCCATGAGGCCCTCTTCTTTGATCAACTTGCGCCTCGTGCTCGTGGCGATTGGCCTGCTCGGAGCCGGTCTGGCGTTCACGCAGTCGACGCTTCCCATTCCGAATGTTTCGATCGGGGTGGGCGGTGCGAAAGCGGAAAACGACGTCGCAGCATCGTTGCAGATTCTGGCGCTCCTCACGGTGCTCAGCGTCGCACCGGCAATCCTCATCTTGACCACGGCGTTTACGCGCATCGTCATCATCTTCAGCTTCTTGCGAAGCGCGCTCGGCACGCCGACGATTCCGCCGAACCAGGTCGTCATCGGGCTCAGTCTGTTCCTCACCTTCTTCGTCATGGGTCCGACCTACCAGCAGGTGAACGACAACGCCCTCCAGCCCTATCTGAAGAAGGAGATCGCATTCGACGTTGCCACCGAGCGAGCCCAGGCTCCCCTCCGCGAGTTCATGCTGAAGAACACCTACGAGAAAGACCTCGTGATGTTCCTCGACTTGCGCGGCGAAGAGCCCACGCAACGTGAAGAGGTGTCCTTGCTCTCGTTGATCCCGGCGTTCATCATCAGCGAACTGAAGACCGCTTTCATCATCGGGTTCTACATCTTTGTTCCGTTCATCATCATCGATCTCATCGTGGCCAGCGGCCTCATGAGCATGGGCATGATGATGCTTCCACCCACCGTCGTAGCCTTGCCCGCCAAGATCCTGGTGTTCGTGTTAGCGGACGGCTGGCATCAGGTGGTCTCAGCGGTCTTACAGGGGTATCGCTAGATGGAGCAATCCAGCCTGCTCGATATCGGTCGCCAGGGCCTTCAAATGGGGCTCATGGTCTCCCTGCCTGTGCTTGCCGTGACGCTCTTTGCTGGCGTGGCGGTCAGTGTCTTCCAAGCGGTCACGCAGGTTCAAGAAGCCACGCTCACGTTTGTGCCTAAGTTACTCGGCGTTGGTGCGGTGCTCGCCCTGATGGGGCATTGGATGCTAACGACGCTCGTGTCGTTCATGGCGACGTGTTTCGACCATGCCGCTCGCGTGAGCCTGCCCGTAGGAATCTAGACATGCCGCTCGACACGATCACCATCTACACCTTCTTCTTGGTGTTCGTGCGTTGCTCGGGAATGATGCTTGCCGCGCCTGTGTTTGGCGCCGCCAATCTTCCGGTGACGATCCGCGTGTTCATCACGCTCGCGCTTTCGATGGCGCTGACGTTTGCAGTCCGGCCGACCGTCGGAGCCGTGCCCGCCGATCTCGGCGAGTTTGCCCTGGCGATCGGCAATGAAGCCCTCTCCGGCCTGTTGATCGGGACATTCTTTAGCTTGGTGCTTCATGCCGTGTCGATGGCGGGTGCCATGGCGGATCTCATGATGGGCTTGGGCATGAGCCAAATATTGAATCCGCTGACCGGAGTGCCCGTGAGTGTCATTGGTCAGTTCAAGTACATGCTCGGCCTGATGGTCTTCCTCCAGGTGGACGCCCATCACCTAATGCTCGGTGCGTTCCTGCAAAGCTATCAGAACTTGCCCACGCTCAGCGCGGACATGATGGGTCCGATCCAGACGTCGCTCGTTGGACTCCTCGGCCAGATGACGTTGCTCGCCCTCCAGATGGCAGCGCCTATCGCGGCGGTCAGCATCGTCGTCGATGCGGCCCTGGGTCTCGTGAACCGAGCAGTCCCTCAAATGCATGTGTTCTTGGTCGGCATGCCCGCCAAGACCATCATGGGCATGATTGCCCTCAGCATCAGCATTCCCGCCCTCGTCGGCACCGTCCAAACGGGCGTGGAGTGGGCGGTGAGTGGGCTGACTGTCGGCCTCCAGGAGGGTCCATAGCGTGTCGCAGCAGGACTCCGGCCAAGAAAGGACAGAAGAGGCTACTCCGCGGCGGCGTCAACAGGCCCGCCGCAAAGGAACCGTCGCCAAGTCGCAGGATCTGAACTCCGCCCTGATGATCTGCGCGATGATCATCGCTCTGCCGCCGATTTTTGCCAGCCTTGCCGGAGCGTTCCGCCACTCGTTTGTGGAAAGCCTCCGCGCCGTACCCGAGGAAGTCACGCCGACGACCATGCTCCAGTTCAGTTGGTCCCAGGTGAGCGGGCCGCTGTCCGCATTCATGCCGCTGCTGGCCGTGATCATGGGCATCGGTCTGGTTGCAAACTTCGCTCAAGTTGGCTTTGTCATGAGCGGAGAGGCGCTCAAGCCCAACTTCAACAAAATCAATCCCCTTCAAGGCTTCAAGAGGATGTTCTCGGCGCAGGCAACTGTCGAGGGTCTCAAAGCGACCATCAAGAGCGTTCTCTTTGGATACCTCGCTTGGAGTTGCATTCAAGCGCGGTGGGACGACCTTGTCGCGCTCGCCGGCTCGCCCGCATACGTCATGCTGGGCACGATCGGAGAGGTGCTTCACACGATCTTGATTCGCGTGGGTATCGCGTGGCTGATCCTCGCCGCCGCCGACTATCTGTTCCAACGCAAGCAGACCGAAAAGCAGCTGAAGATGACCAAGCAAGAGGTCAAACAGGAAATGAAGGAGCAGGAGCAAAGCCCCGAACTCCGCATGGCGATGATGCGAGCTCGTCGCCGAAACAGTAAGCGCATGATGCAAGCCGTCCGCGACGCCGATGTGATCATCACCAACCCGACCCACTTCTCGGTGGCCGCCGAGTATGAGGTTGGCAAGGCGTACGCGCCGCAGGTGGTGGCGAAGGGCCAAGACTTGATCGCGCTTCGCATTCGAGAGATCGCCAAGGAGTCCGGCGTGCCGATCGTGCCGAATCCGCCGCTCGCGCGTCAACTCTATAAGAAATGCGAAATTGGCGATTTCATCCCGCGCGAGCTGTTCCAGGCGGTGGCCGAAGTGCTCGCTTACGTGTATCGCACGGTAAAGTCTGTTCGATGATCACGATGTGCTTGATCGTATCCCTGCTCGCCTCGATGGCGGGCGGCGAGCCTCAGAACAAGAAGAACCGCGATTGGCTGTTGCTCCTGCCGGTTCAGTTCAAGGCTGAAGTCGCGCCGGATGAGGTCACTTCCCTACGCCTGCTGGTTCGCGGTCAGACCGTGAACGACTTTGAGACCAAAGGCATCCCGACCGTTTCGCCGGTCCAGATGGGACTGTCCGAAAAGGAGCACGGCTTCAAGCTGGATGAGCTCTCCGGGTGGGACAAGGATGCGATCGACAAGCTGATCGAGCGGTGGAAACCGCGGTATGTGGCTTTGCTGGTGGTTGAGGAACTTCAGAGCAAGGAAGGTTCCCTGGGCGGCAATCCTCCGCCTCCGGGTTCGGTCTTGATCACCGATGCTCGGATTCATGGCTGGCTTTGGGACACGAAGACGGCGAAGTTTGTGTTTGAGGTGAAGGAAGGCAAGGTCCAGTTGAAGGTGGGTCGGCCTGGGCCCTCGGCGCAGCAGGTGATTGAGCAGAATCAGCGGGCGGCAATGAACGCTTCGAAGCTGGTTTTCAAGGAGTTTTTGGGCAAGCTTCCGACGCCTCGCAAGGTTGGCATCGGGACCCCGTGACGGGTATAATCTTGGTCGCTGAAGCGTGCTCCGGTCGTCTAGCGGTTCAGGACATCGCCCTCTCACGGCGAAGATCGGGGGTTCGAATCCCCTCCGGAGTACCAAACACCCTCAGGCTCAAAACTCGATTATCCTCAGGTTCACAATCTGAACCAACCGGACGGGATTTAAACTTTCGACCGCGTCCAATCTTGTTGCAACCAATACATTTAGTGTTGCGTCTACTTTTGATGAAGGATTAGAAACTAGTGGCTGAAGACAAATCGCATCGTGGGGCGGCGAGCCAGTTCTTCGTCGCGGGCGAGCTATGTAGGCGCGGGCTGGTGGCGGTGCTGACCCTCGGTAATTGCCCGAACACCGACGTGCTGGTAAGCAACAAGGCGGGGACGCGGTTTGCTCACGTCCAGGTGAAGACCTATCGGCCGGGGCGGGATAAGACGGTGTCCGTCGGCACGAAGGCGGAGCACGAATACGGCCCCGGCTTCTTTTGGGTGTTGGCGGGCATTCCCGAAATCGAATCCTCGGCGGACTGGGAGTACTACATCATCCCGTCGAGCGTGTTCTCGAAGATTGTGCGCGAGAACCATCAACTCTGGATCGATACGCCCGGCAAGAACGGGCAGGCGCACAACGACAGCAAGGTCCGAGCCGTCGCCGTCCCCCCGGCCAAGACGCCCTACACCGTGCACTCTATCGAGGATTACGCGGGGCGATGGGACCTGATTGAGACAGCGTGTGGAGGTGGCGGGAAAGCCGATCTGGGAGAAACTAGCGAATGAAGCAACGACAAGAGCAGAAAGCGGGAGGACGCTAATGGGTCTCCCCATCGTTTACATGGCAAGTGGCACGGCCAATGTGCCCAAGGTGCTGGCGAAGATCGTCGAAGGGGCACCTCCGGCCAAGTTCACCCAGGCGCATCTGAAGGGCATCGGTTTCACATCAAGTGGTGATCGGTCGATTATTCCGGTCCTAAAGGCGATTGGGTTCCTGACAGCGGACGGAACACCGACGGCGGTCTACCACGCCTATCGCGACAAATCCAAGTCCAAACAGGTGCTTGGGGCTGCGCTACGCGAGACCTACAGCAGCCTGTTTCAGATCAACGAGAACTTATCTGATTCCGACCGAGTTGCCATCGAGGGCAAGTTCAAGAGCGAAGGCGGGCTCGACGAACCGAAGGCAAAGCTTGCGGCTGCGACCTTCCTCGCCTTTTGGAAGTTGGCCGACCACAGCGCCAAGGGAAGCCCAGCGAAGCAGGCCGAAGAAGAGCCTGGAGGCATTGGCGAGACGGGGAATGAGAAGCCACTTGCAACGGGTCGCAAGTTTTCGACGGGGCTTCATTACAACATCGAGATTCACCTGCCAGCCACGAAGGATATCGAGGTGTTCAATGCCATCTTTCGCGCATTGAGGGAGAACTTGCTTGAAGAGTAAGTCCAAGGACCTTCGCGATTTCCTCTTTCGCGGCCTCATGTTCGAATTGGAAGCGGAGGATTTCCGAAGGGCGGGTGTCCAACTCGGTCACGACTTACGAACGACGGAGGAGAGCCTGTTCGGTGAAGTTCTCTCATCGTTCGGCCTGCAGTCTCGCAACGAAGCCCTAAGAATGGCTCGCATCTACGCCTATCTCAACTGCTTCGAGAACAGTGTTCGAGAGTTCATCCGAGATCGGCTCGAAGACAAGTACGGCACCAATTGGTGGGAAGCGGCCGTGCCCGCCAAGATTCGCGAGTTTGCTAACAGGCGGGAAGACGATTCGGCAAGAAATTCGTGGTTGGAAGGGCAAAACCGGGGCAAGTTGTATTGGGTTGAGTTCGGTCACTTGGCCGACATTGTCATCGCCAAGTGGGACGACTTCTCCGACATCATCCCCACGCAGGCGTGGATCAAGCAGAAGTTTGAGGAGCTTGAGAAAGCGAGGAACTTCATCGCTCATAACCGTTTGTTGCTTCCTGCGGAGTTTGCCAGGATCGAGATGCACTTGGCCGACTGGAACAAGCAAGTCGGGTTCTGAATAGACAAGTTCTGAGTGCGTCCAATTCGGTGTACCAGTTCTCCTCGTTTCCGTTTGCTTCGCGTGATTGACCGTCAGTAGCGGTTAAGCACGCATGGTACATCGAGTCACCCCGAGGATCGAGACCGGACGGCCAACCACGCCGCGATGCTACGACCAAGAGCCGAGACGAGCGCGAAAAGCCAAACCGACCCCGACGCCTGGGTACCCGCGAGGACGGCGAGGTCAACCATCAGGTAGATGCCCATGATCCAAAATGCGATCCGCCCGGCAACTCCGGCCGAAACACTCCCGGTTGCAAGCCTTAACCACAGGTAGGTAATTGGTGGACCTGCCACAACGCTGATCCATGGACCTGATGTCTGGGCGAATTGCGAATATTCTGCCGTAGGCAGACCGGGCGACAGAAACGTCGAATACAACCAGACCACCGCAACCGTGAGAATCACGCCGCTTGCCACGATGCCAACGACGGTCCCGAGGACTCGCAACAAGTTGTTCATCTCGTGACCTCGGGCGGTAGCTGGGTCGCCTTGTACAGTCTCTTCTCAAGAGGAATGGCTCCGGGGGTGAACGATCCAGACGTGACATTGACGAGCACCTTCGGCAGCAGTTTTCTCAGGTAGGCACTCCAGCCGAAGCTCATCGCAAACGGGATAAACCAGGGTTGCCCTCTCAAGCCCGTTTGAATCAATGTCAGGCGAGTGCCACCCTCAATGGCCTCAAGCGTCCACTCGATCTGCATGACCGGGGGCGTTGGCCCTCCGATATGTTGGGGGCCATTCTGCCACCGCCACACCATCGAGTACGGCTTCTCAGCCGCGATCACTTCGCACTCGACAATGCCACTTGCACAGATTGGATCCGGATCATATTGGAATCTGAATCGCGTGCCCGGCGTTGCTTCTGTGAAGGTGTTGGGCATGAGCCACTCCGCAAGCGCTTCCGCGCTTGTCAGAGCACACCACACGTCCTCGATCGGGTGTTTAAGGATGAGCGTCTTTCTAAGGTGCTTCATGGGGTTGTTTCTTTTCTAGGTAGTTCGACAGGTTGGCGAGCTTTTGAGTCCAGAATGCATCGTACTGATCCACCCAGTCCATCACGGGCACAAACCCGGCGGGATCAAGTTCGTAAACACGCACCGTCCTCCGGACCGTCACCGAGACCATTCGAGCGCTTCTGAGCACGGCTAGGTGCTCAGAGAAACCGCTTCTCGAAGATGGTCTGTGTTGACTCACTTTTTGCCAAAGGGCTTCGACGGTCGAAGGTCCGTTTCTCAGTTCATCCAGCACCAGCCTTCGAATCGGATTAGCCAAACACGAAAAGCAGTCAGCGGTCGCATTCATGATTACAGTATATCGGAAAAATCCGAAATATATATGGGCCACAATTTGGGCGGCGCTCGACACGGCTGATGGCAATTCGCGCGACGAATCAGCCAACATGCACTCAACGCTATGATGCAACTCCTTTTCCACCCCGCGGCGCTGTCGTTGCTCGTCTCAACCATCACCATGCCAAGTCAGAGCACTCATCAAGAACTGGACGGCGAGTGGATCTACGTTGAAGATCAGACCCCAGGGCGCACGCCCGAGCAAATGAGCCCGCCGATGGGGGACAAGTTCATCTTCAAGGCGGAGGACGACGCGATCATTCTCGTGTGGGGCCATGGCGGCGGTGGGAATCGCGATGTCCGAGTCAAGCTTGATGGCACGCCCACCGAAATCCCTGGCGCGACCGCGGGGGCCCTTACCCGCTACCGGGCCAACTGGAAGATGATGTTTGAAAACCTGAACGACATGCTGCATCCCATGTCGGCGCGCGCCGCCGCCGCCGCCGGCATCGGCGCGGTCAGAAATCCGGCCATGCTGCACCCGGTCACCCGGTCCTTGGTGGCCTCGC
>CAZPHD010000049.1:0-20580 GCA_964586225.1 uncultured Fimbriimonadaceae bacterium | reverse complement strand
CCTCACCCCCCAGCCCCCTCTCCCCGTGGGCGGGTAGAGGGGGAGTATTAGATTGCCCCTCACCCGATGATGGCCCCTCACCCCCCGGCCCCCTCTCCCCAAAGGGGCGAGGGGGAGTGGAGGCTTTGCCACTGTAGATGCGGTTAGGGTAGGTGGCGGTGCGCTCCCAGAGTTCAGGGTGTTCGCGCTCTAGCTGGAGGGCGAGGCGCCGGAGGCGTTCGGTTTCGGACATTTGGCCCTCGCCCAGGTTGAGGTAGAAGTCCATGACCTGGTGCTCGTCGTCGGGGTTGAGGACGGGGGCTTCGATGCCGAGGGCGCGGTTGATCTTCATGAGCTTGCCGGTGATCATGGCGTTGACCTTGATGATCTCCTCAAGTTCGTCGGGGCACAGGAAGTTGTAGACATAGACCTTGTCGTATTGGACCGGCTTGGCGGGGTCCATACGGCGGTCTACACGGCCGATGCGCTGCATGAGTCGGACGGGGTTCCAGTGGATGTCGTAGTTGACGATGACGTTGGCGTCTTGCAGGTTGAGGCCTTCGCTGAGCACGTCGGTCGAGATGAGGATGCGGATGGGGTCGGCGAGGGCGTCTTTGAGTTCCCTTTCGTTGACGCAGTTGTAGTGGGGCGAGAATCGGCGGATGATGACTTCGCGATTCTTGACGTTGCGACCGGAGTCCACCTCGACGATCTGGGCATCGGGGAAAGCGAGCTTGAGCTGCTCTTCGAGGTAGCGGGCGGTGTCTTTGAACTCGCTGAAGACGACGAACTTGCTCTTCTGGAGCCGCGGGGTGGTTCGGATCTTGGTGAGGAACGCTTGGAGCTTGGCGTCGTTCGCGGGGCCGATCTGCTGGTGCAGGGCGCGAAGGATGTGGCCGAGCACGTTCATGTCGGATTCGATGGCGGTTTGCCACTTTTCAAGGTTGTTGCCGAACAAGTGGATGGCGGACATGATCTCGGCGACCTTCTTGCCCTCGAACGGCGTTAGGGGGATGTCGTCTTCTTCTTCATCGCCGCCGAGACGTTCGCGCCGGTGGGTGGCCATGACCTCGTAGACGTCGGCGAACTGGCTCAGCCAAGTTTCGGCCTTCATAGGCTGCGCGGCACGAAGGACGGCGACGTGCTTCATGAGCAGGTCTTCGACGCTGGCCTCAAGGGCCTTCTCGCTGGACTCGAGCCGTTTGAGCAGCATGATGCGGATGAGGCTGACGACGTTGCTTTGGAAGTCGATGGCCTCCTTCTTCTGCTCCTTCTTCTCCTTGTAGCGCTCGGTTTCGTAGATCGCGAAGCTGAGCCTGGGCTTCTTGGGGTTGAGGGCATCGAGCAACGGCGGGAGCAACTTTTGGTAGACCGCTCCGAGGGAGTACTCGACCACTTCGGGACGCTCGCGGGTGGGGAACTTGATGCTCTGGTCGAAGTCCTTCTCGATGCCCTTCACGTAGGTTCGCGACCGTTGGACCATGACGTGCTTGAGGAATGCGCGGTAGTCCACGGAGTCGTGGAGGTCGAGGGTGAGCTGCTCGGTGAACTTTTCGTTGTCTCGCTCGCTGAACCATCGGCGGAGGTGGGGGACGCCAACTGGCTCAAACTTGCGCTGGTTGTCCTGGGCGATGTAGTTGAGTAGGTTGTAGAGGTCGATGAGGGAGTTGTTAACGGGTGTCGCGGTGAGCAGGAAGACGCGCTTTCCTTCGCAAAGGGCTTTCATGCGCTTCGAGCGGTTACGGTTCGTGTTTCGGAAGTGGTGGGCTTCATCGATGACGATGGTGTCGTAGCGTTTGCGCAGCTTCTCGATGTCGTCGTCGGAGATCCCGCCTTCGCGGCCGAAGTCGGTGTGGGGGACGACCTTGATGTCGTCGGTGTACTTGTGGAAGTCATCGGGTAGGAAGCGCGTGAGGTTGCGCTCCCAGACGGATGGGATGGCGGCATTGGGGGCGACGACGAGGACCTTGTGGCGATCATGCCGGGCGCGCTCAATCAGCATGAGGCCGACGTACGTTTTGCCGAGGCCGACGCCATCGCAAAGTAGACCTCCGCCCCAGGTCTTGGCCATGTGCATGAGGTCGTGATACGCGTCCTTCTGATACTTGGCTAGTTCGGGGTAGATGACGCTCTCGGTGGCTTCCCAGCTCGTGCCGTCGGCTTCGAGGCCGTGGAAGCGTTCGCGCATGGCACGGATGTAGACCTCGAAGGGGTGATAGGGTCGGATGTGGGGTTCGAGGATTTCGAGCAGTTCCTCTTTCAGGGGCTCGGCTTCGTCCCATGCGCGCTGATACCAGCGGCCGAGGGTGTCGTGGCGGTTGTCGGGGTCGAATCGGGTTCCCAGGTAGGTGCGGTCACTGGTGAAGTAGTTGAGCTCAATGTTCTGAGTTAGGCCGGCGTGGGTGAAGTTGCTCGACCCAAAGACACCGTGGTCTACGACTCCCGTGGTGTAGAAGTGATAGCACTTGGCGTGGAACTTGGCCTTCGTGTAGACGCGGGCCTCGATCTTGTTGCTTGCGAGCGCTTCGACGACTTCGGTTAGGCTTCGGATGGCCTTCCAGTCGTCCTGCTCTTTGACGCGGTCGAGGCCGTTCTGCCTCTTGAGGACTTCGAGAAAGGTCTTCTTGGTGGCGCGGGTGAGCTCGTCGCCCATGAGGAGGCGGATGTTTTGGAGGCCTTGCCACTTGCCGTCGAGGTCAACAAAGGCGCCGAACTCAAAGAATCCAGTTGCGATGTCGAGGGCCTGGGCCTCGCCCATGAGCGCGCCGATGGCTTCGAGCAGGGAGTTACCGGGGCGGTTGTCGATCCACGTCCCAACCTTAGGCTTTGCGCCAACCGTGCTCACACTTTGCAGTTTAGTAAGTACGGTGGTGGATTTGCAAGGGCTTAGGTGGTCAGATGATGTTTACGTTCTGCTCGGCGATGTTGACCTGAACCAGGGTGGGGATTTGGAGTCTTCGCACTTGGGCGAGGGTCTTGGCCGACTTCATGAACCTTCGGTGGGCGGATTCGAGACGGGGCTGGTAGCGGTTACGTAGTTCGACACTCCGCTTACCAGCTTCTTCGGCAAGGGCTTCGGCGCAGCGCAATGCAAGCCAGTCAACGCTGACCTGGGTGGCGAGTAGCTTTTCAACCGTGGTGGGGTTGGGGCCGGCGAGGCTCTCGGCCAGCAACTCGGATTCGCGAACGAGGCAATACTGGCTGTAGAGCATCTCCTCGCTCAGGGCACCGTTGGTGATGAGCTGGCGAACGGTCTTGGTGATGCCGAGAGGTTGGAGGACGTCGAACGTCCAGTGGTTCGACCTCGCTTTGAGCGTGCGGAGCGCGTCTTGATCGCCGTCGTTGGCGCGCTGCATCAGGCTTCGCACTTCGTTCGCCTCGGACTGTCGTTCTTCCGGTGTGGGTTGGTGTCGAGTGGGCTTGCTCATGGTTCTGGCTCCGCTTGGAGGTTACGACGCTGAATGGGGGGTTGGGGATCGATTAGCAAGGGATTTCGGTAGTTTCTGCCTTTCGGGACGGTAGGGCACCTCCCCCCAGGTTTGTAGGATGCGCGGACGGGATCAGGTGCTCGGCAAGATTTTTCAACTTTGGGATTCAGCCTCGGCACGTCGCCGGGACTGGTAGCGCCTGGACCGGTTGGCTCGGTACCGGCTCCTTGCGGTTGCCATGAGATCGGCACGGTGTTCGCGCATGGACACGTATCTGATGCCGGGTAGGAAGCCGTAGCCCCTGGTGTCCCAGCGATAGTTCTCGCTCTGGCTGTGATACTTGAGCCTAAGGCACACTCGGCACGCGAACAGGCCGCTCTCGGGGTGCCACCAGAGGTCCTTTCGATGATGCTTGCAGAACGGGCAGACAAACCACCAGCGCTCTCCGCCGAAGTTGCAGGGGGTCGAGGTGAGCTGTAGGTGCTGAGTTCCGGTGAACGTTGTCTTGTAGCCTGGCAGACGGATTTGTCGTTTGAGTTTGAGAACTCGGTCGGGTCCGGTGGGAAAGTGGCCGGCGTAAGCGTAGACGGCCGCGCTGTTGCCCTGGTCCAGGGTGAGTTGGAAGCCGAGATACTTGCCCTGGTCGCAAAGGGATGCGATGTTGTCGGCGTCGAGGGGGACGGACTCTTCAACCCAGCGATGGCGTGCCATAGGCTCATTGCTCCTCTGGCTTCGGCTTGGGCTTGTAGACTTCACCCACGAGGTCGGCTAGGTCCTTGAGCGCGCTGGGGACCGCATGACCGTAGGTGTTCACGGTAAGGCTGATTTGGGAGTGGCCGAGTTGGTCCTTGAGCGTGGAAAGCGATACCTTGCCGCTCGCGGCCATGTGGGTGGCCAGGGTGTGGCGTAGCTTATGGAAGCTGATCGACTTCTTGATCTCGGCCTTGTCAGCAAGTTGCTTGAGGACCTTGTCAACGGTCTTCGCGTAGATGGGGCGACCGTCGGTGCCGGTGAACACGAGGCCCATCGGGTTGAAAGGCTCGCTGGTAGCACTCGCCCATAGGGCTTGGTTGGCTCGTTGGGACTGAAGCAGTTCCCTCGACTCGGCGCTCATTGACAGCGTGCGACGCCCCGAGCTGCTCTTGGGTGGGAGCAGCATGAACTGGCCGTCGTGTCTCTGGAGTTGCTGCCGAATGCGAATGATGCCGTCGAGAAAGTCCACATCGTCCCACGATAGGCCCAGTGCCTCGCCGATGCGAACGCCGGTGAACAGTGCGAAGGCGATCATGGAGCCGAGGTAGTGGTCTTGCGAGACTTCGATGAGTCGGCCAACCTCATCGCCTGTGAGATACTCGACCTCCTTCTGGTCGGACTTGATGCGGTCAACTCGGGCGACGGGGTTCTCGTCGATCAGCTTGTACTTCCAAGCTGTCGCGAGTGCGCTACGGAGCGTGGTGCGGATGCCGTTAACTGAGTTGCTCTTGAGCGCGGGGACGGTCGCCGTGCCTTCTACGCGGGGCTGTGACCAGTGGACGAGGAGTCGGTCCACGTGTTGCGCGTTGAGGTTTCCGAGAGGAAGGTGGCCGATTACGGGGTTGATATAGAGCCGGACCATCTGTTCGTAGTAGCGGTAGGTCGAGGGGGCTCGCTTGGGCTTGATGGTGGTTTCGAGCCACTCGCTTAGGTAGGCGTCGAGGCGCTGTCGGCTCGTGGTGAGCGGTTTGCCGAGGTGCTTCTTGGTGAGAAGTTCTTGAAGCTTCTGCTCGACTTCTTGGCGGGTGCGTCCGTAGACGCGGACTCGCTTGGGGTTTCCGGCGGGGGTGAACTGACCGGTGGTCACGGCTCCCTCCCAGCGACCATCGGCTCGCTTCGTGATGCTCCCCTGCCCTGTGCGTCTTGTCTTCCCTCTTGCCATGTTGATATTATGACGGCAACTGACGGCATATTGACGGCAGAGAATGTGTAGAAGTGTGGTCTCTGGTGGAGAAAATTTGGACTATCTTAGGTTCAATTGTGGGCAATCAGCGAGGCCCGTAGAGATTCGGCCATTTGTTTTGTAAACAGCGGGTCGCGGGTTCGAATCCTGTCACCGGCTCCAGTTCAACTTCAAGAACTCGCCATTCCGCTCAGGGACGCCTGGATGCTTGGGAAGCGCTTCTCAATGCGCTAACGAAAGACATCAGACCCGGAACCCTTATGCGCCCCTCGCCGAAATGCGCATCAAGCTCCCGAAGAATCCCATGACACCACTGCGCGAACGCAGCAGAATCACGCTTCAGCCAAGCCGCCAATTCCTCGGCAGAAACCCACAATACCTCCGACACTTCGTTGGGATTGGCGGTGACAGCACCTGACCACGAGCCAAACAACACATGGTCGTACTCGCGCTCCGTGTATCCCGACACCTCGTCGTGGGCCTCATAAACAAAGCGCAAGACCTCGACCAAATGAGTCTCCACGCCGAGTTCGTGCCTAAGTGCTCGTTGACCCGCCTCAACCGGAGACTCGTCCGCCAGCGGATGCGTACAGCCCGCGTTCGCCCATTTGCCAGCAAAGTGATACTTCGCCGCGGCCCGCCGTTGAACCAGGATCTCCAAACGTTCATTAATGAGCACCACCGACACCGCACGATGCAGAAGGCCCCCATCTTCGTGGGCCACCAGCTTCTCAGAGTGTCCGATGGTGGTTCCCGTTTCGTCGACAAGTTGAAGTAAGGTCATGATCTGAGCAGTTGAGCGGCGAACTTCCCGCTAAGTGTCACCATAGGCAGCCCGGCCCCGGGCTGAACCGATCCTCCGCAGTAGGTCAGGTTTCGCCACCTCCGGTCCTGATTCGAAGCCGGGAACATGCCCCACATCCGGTGGCGCTCGTCAAGACCGTAGAGCGAGCCGCGGTAGTTTCCGTGAGTGTCTTCAAAGTAGAGCGGCGTTTGAACCCGCTCGAAATCCACCTCCGCCTCACTCCACGTGATGCCACACCGAAATAGGGCTCGGTCCGTCCGATCCCTGTACTCGTCGACAGATTCCCAACTGCATGTGTCGATCCGCGCGGGAGACGTCACCACCGAGAATATGTTTGAGCACCCCGGTGGCGCAGCTTCAGGGTCCGTGCTGCCTGTCGAGTTGACGTAGACAATGGGGTCCATGGGAAACTGACCCCGACGGTACAAATCATCGAAGCTACGTTCGAAGCCAACTGGAATCATCAGATTGTGATGGCTCAACTCAGGATACCAGCGGCGAATCCCTCGGTGAACGGTGAAGTAGCTGTAGCTGGGTTTTGCCGTGATCGCATGACCACTCCACTTTGCCACCGATGAGCGATCAACGTTGCTGATGAACGCGTCAGCAGTAACACGTTCACCCGAACAAAGCCCGATCGCCCGCAAGGTTCGCCCATCACCTTCTAGCGATGACACCTCGGCGCCAAATCTGAACTCTACGCCAAGTTCAACCGCCAACCGGTGGAACGATCGCGGGATAGCCCGCACACCGTGCTTAGGGAAGTACACGCCGTCTCGAAGCATATAGTAGGGGATCAAGAATGCCCCCGGCGACTTTGCGTCATAACTTTGCCCGCCATAGCTTGGAAATCCGTAGAAAAATGCCCGGACCAGGCGTGAGCGAAACATGGCGTTAACGAGTTCCCTATAGGTTCGCAAAGGGTTAAAGCCCATGCCAAATCTCAACAGACGGGGGTCGAGCAGTTGAGTCGGTCGCAAGAAAGGGTGATCGTAGATCGTATGCTCGAGGAGTGGCTCAACCTGCTCAAGAGTATCCATGAGAGAGCGCAAGGCATCGGCATCATGGGCATCAATCTCTCGAAGAAGCTCCATGCATGCCGACTCGGAGGCGGGCAAGTCGATCGGAGATTCGTGGCCAAAGAAGACCCGCGAGACAACGTCAAGCCGATCAAACTGGAGGTAGTCCTTCATGGGGCGACCCGCATCGCGAAAGACCCCCTCGTACACACGAGGCAGAATGATGATGGATGGTCCAGGATCAAGCGAGTACTCCCCGATGTCTATCCCGCAGGCCTTCCCACCGACCTCGGCGGACTTTTCAAGTACGAGGACCTCATGGCCCGACAGCCTCGCGTAGATGGCGGCGCTGAGTCCACCCATCCCGGCCCCGATTACAACAACATGCAAACTCACCCGAGGGACCCCGAAGCGCTCAAATGGGCGAGGATCTGGTCGGACCGCAGCGCAACCCGAGCCGCCCAAAGGGCCTTTTGAGGCACCGATGTGCGAGCACGCTGGGCAAACACGTCGTACTTCTGACCTTCTATCCGGTCAAGGATCTTCGAATAGAGGATACGCGCGAGCAATACGGCTTTGCGTGTCTCGGCCGGCAGCCGCGGGATTCCCGAATCGGCGTAGGCGTACAGTTGCCGCGCGCGGTCGATCTCAAACTGCATAAGCGCTCGGAACCCGTCGGTCACGCGTCGCCCAGCGATGTCCGACTCACTTACGCCAAACCGTTCCAGGTCCTCGAGGGGCAGATAGATTCGTCCGCGGTCGAAATCCTCGCCCACGTCACGCAAGAAGTTCGTCAGTTGCATCGCCTCACCGAGCGCCGAAGCCCGACTGATCACGTCCGGCGAGGTATCCGCCCCCATCGCATAGCACATCATGATGCCCACCGCCGAAGCGCTCCCGCGCATGTAGGCACGGAGATCATCATAGGTCTCGTACCGCGTCCGGTCCAGGTCCATCGCCATCGCATCGAGAAAGGTGTGGGCCTCCGCGAGCGGCATCCCGCAATCAGAAACGACATCACAGAAAACGCGCATCGCGGGGTGGTCCGGGCGCCGACCCGCAACGCCTTCAACCATCTGGTGCCGCCAATCCTCCAGGCCTGTTCTGCGCGCGTCAACCGAAAGCGACGCCGAGTTATCTACGATCTCATCAGGCACACGAACAAAAGCGTAGAGCCCGTGAACCCGCCACCTGATCTCCAAGGGGAACCGAAGGGTCGAGTAGTAGTAGGTCGTTCCAAACCGCTTGTGAATCTCGCGGCACACCGCCACGTCTTCAGATGAACGATAGAGGCTCACCTCTGTGGCCTCCGCCCAAATCGCTCATTCACGTCACGGGTACCTGCCACCAAGACGTCGAAGGGACCAACCGCACGAGTTGGGTCGCACGCGTCTCGAAGCTGCGAACCCAGCCTCTCACGGCACGCTTCTAACGAATCAAACTCGTGCGCATCGCCAAGTACCATCCACGCCTCGGGACGCTCGTGCATCGACATCTCGTATCGAATAGAAACCGGAATGAACCGCGCCTCATCCACCTTGCGCGCAATCACTTCGAGGCCTCGAGCGAGCGGTAAAACCTCCGGGGGCCGATGTAACTTTCCTTCCGGAAAGATCACGAGCGATGCCCCAGCATTCATCTGGCGGATCGTCTGGCGAATGGCGGTCGCGCGACCAAGCGTGTCGCCCTTCGCAAACCGCACGCCCCCCACCCGAGCGAAGAGCGGAAAGGCATCAAACTCTTCAATCCAGTCGACGCAAGGCACGCCTAAGCGAGTGACGAGGTGATACATGAGGTAGCCGTCCATCCAGCCGTGGTGGTTGGCATAGAACACAACCGGGGACTTTGGCGGTTCGATTGGGGTCCAGTACACGGTGTGGAACCGCGCCCTTACCGAGCGTCGAATCATGCCGCCCACCAAGCGCCCAAGCACGCCGCGCTCCTGAGTCACGCTGGAATCGCTCCTTCCTGAATCAGCCGCTGCTCGACCAGTTCTGCCGAGATCAGCACCATGGGAAGGCCATTTCCCGGCACCGTGCTCGCCCCTACGAAGTACAGGTTGGGGTTGGACCGGCTACGGTTCGGCGGCCGCATGAAGGCACTCTGGAAAAGGTCATGACTAATCCCGAACGCAGCCCCCTTTTCAAGGTTGAAGTCGCGGTTCCAGTCCTCACGGGTTCGTCGCTTCAGGGCGCGAATCCTCGTTCGATCAAATCCGACTTCCCTTTCGAGCCGGGTGAACACCTGATCCTCCAGCGTGGCGATCTCGGTCTCATCCGCGTCGCAATCGAGGTTGGGAACCGGGATGAGGAGGAACAAATTTGAACGGCCTTCAGGCGCGACAGTCGGATCGGAGCACTTGGACAAGCATGCATAGAACGCCGGATCTTTGGGCATTGCTAGCTGATGGAAGAGCGCATCCAGGTTCCCCTTGAAGTCGTGCCCAAAGAACACACTGTGATGCTTTAACCCCGTCAACTCGCCCTCGTAGTCAAGGTAGAGCAGATGGGCGGAACACGAGTAGCGTAGTTTCCGCCGGGGCGGGGACTTGGTCAGAGATCGTTGCGCGTAAGGCATATCGGCGTTTGCGATCACCACGTCTCCCGTCATGATCTCGCCATCAGCAAGCGTAACCCTACTGCCCTCAATCGAAACAACGTTTGCCTCTAAGCGAATTTCGGCTCCTCGAGCCTTGGCCAAGGTAGCAATTGCCTCGGCGATGGCCGGCAAGCCGCCCTTCGGATACCAGATCCCCTCCCCATACTCCATGTAGGCCAGCGTCCCATAGACCCACGGTGCGTCATAAGGTGACAACCCGAGGTACATCGTTTGAAAGCTGAACAGCATGCGCAACTTTGGATCAGAAAAGCGCCGCTCGACCCGCCGAGCCAGGTTGCTCAGCATGTGGTTTCGCACCACCCGCCCTAGTTGAGCAGGAGCGGCAAAGTCAACCACTGACCGGTAGTTCTTGCGCACGAAATGGGGAATCGAGTCCTCGTAGAGTTGCCGCAGTTCTTCGAGGAAGCTGGGGTACCGGGCGGCGTCCGCGGGGCCACTCATCTCCGCAATGCGACGCGTCATCAGGTCTACATCGGTCGTGCTGTCGATCTGTGTACCGTCGGCATAGTAGACGCGGTAGAGCGGATCGCACAGTTCTATCGGGACATGGCTTTCAAATCGCTCACCGACGTCTGCGAACAACTTCCGAAAAGGGTCAAGCATCATCAACAGCGTGGGCCCGCCGTCGAACTGGCACTCGCCCACGCGCTCCCGGAAGTTGCGCCCACCCACGAAGCTGTTCTTCTCCAGAACAACCACGTGGTGGCCCCGATGGGCCAGCCTTAGCGCGGTCGCGAGTCCCCCTACGCCCGCCCCGACGATGATGATCTTCTTTGGCTTCACTGTGCGATCTACACAGTGTCTACAGCACGAACGTCCAAATCAACGGCACGCGACTTCGCCGCCCAGCCCAGTCCTGCCAAGACCCCTGCCAAGGCGAGCAGCAATCCCCAGGCAATGTCCAAACTCCGTAGCATCCCCGAGACTGCCACGAACCCGCAGAACAGCGACAGGACCCACGGCGCGCGGCTTGGAGTTCGCGGAGAGGTGCCCCCCGCCAAGATCGCCCCAACAATCGCCGAGACCAGGAGCCAGCCGACTGAGTTCATGATCGGCGCGCCAAACACTGGGCCTGGCGGCGTCCAAGCCCAATAGCCAAACACGTCCGTCATGGCGCGTTCCATCGGCGCATCAATGACCGTGGCCAGGACCGCGCTGAGGCCTACGGCAACCCAGCGGGGAGCCCAACGCCGCACCGTCTGGTACGACCCCGCCATGATCATCACCCAGGCCAGCGGGAGGAGTAACGGAAATCGTTGGCCATCGGGCAACGGCACCGTCGGCCACCACCGATCGGTGTATTCATAGGCGCCAAACGGCAAACCAGTATACAGTCCGGTCAGCTCTGCCGCACTTGATACCGCGATCACCAGCGCGACCACCCGCCACGACCCAACCTCCAGCGCCATGCACCCCGCCCCCGCCAGAATCAAGAGCGCAGCCGCGACCGGCGCAACCGGCCCGGGGTCGATCGCCCATGCTACCGATACCACTGATCCTGCAGTAGAAAAGGCAATCAGCGCGCAGTAGGCGATAAACAGCCGGCGGCTCAACTTCAACGCCTGCGATCATACCAGCGACCTAGATTCAAGATGATCCTCCTGTTCATTCTCTACGGATGGCTCGTGCTGGTGTCGGCGACCAACCTGTTTCTCATGCGGCGTCCGAGAGGGCAGGCGCCCGTCTGCTTCGAGGTCATGATCCCGGCCCGCAATGAGGCCCTGCAGATTGAACGAGTCGTGGCACCCCTGATCGCCGGGGGGGTCCGGGTCACCGTCTTCGATGATGAGTCCACCGACGGCACCGGCGACCTTGCCGAGCGTCTGGGCGTAACCGTCATCCGCGCCCCCGAGGCGCTTCCCAGCGGCTGGACCGGCAAGAACCGGGCTTGTCACGCCTTGAGCGCAGTCGCGACAGGCGAGTGGGTGGTGTTTCTCGACGCCGATACGATGCCCGCCCCCGAGTTCGGCGTGACGTTCTCCCACTTCCTGGCCACTCGTCCAGAGGCCACGCACGTCGTGTCCGGCTTTCCACACATGCGACCCGGAGCGGGAATCGAGCCCGCCTACCTGGGCTGGGTTCCATGGATCCTGCTGGCCACCAACCCTTTTGGCTGGGTCGCCCGCATCGGCAAGGGGCATAACGGGTTCACCAATGGGCAGGTGGTCGCGTGGCGGCGGGAAGCGCTTCATGAGCACCGCCCCTTCGAGGCGCTCCGTGGTGAGATTCTGGAGGATGTGAAGATTGGGCGGTGGCTGGCCAAGCGCCGCGTCCGGGTTGAGGTCGCGAATCTTAGTAGGATTCTTGCCGTTAACATGTACACAACCCTCGGCGATGCCCTCCGCGGCATGGCGAAGAACTCGGCCGATATTGCCGGCCATCCAGCGGGCTCGATGGCCTTTGCGCTCCTGTTCGTCTTCATCGGATGGGGCTGGCTCTTGGGAGGAAGCGCCGCCGCCTGGCTGTTCGGAATGCTGCTGCTCAGCAAGTTCCTTGCGGACCGGGTTGTGCGCTACCCACTTTGGACCGTGCCTTTCATCCCACTGACCTGCCTCGCCGCAGCGGCCACGGTGCTCGGGTCATTACTCCTCAAGCGCCGGGGCCAGCGGCAATGGAAGGGCCGCACCTACGATCTGTGAGCCCCTCTCTTCGCTCTTTGGCCCCGCGTGGGGCGAGGGGGAGGCGTCTCATGCAATCATCAAGGCATGAGCGTCGAAGCGCTGTTGTTGACCGGGGGCTCGAGCCGCCGCATGGGGATGCCTAAGGCTCAGTTGGTGGTGAAAGGGGTTCCGCTCGGTGATCGCATCGCCAACGAACTCCACCGCGCCGGTTGGCCGGTCACCGTGCTGGGCCAAGAACCCATCGCGGGCTATGGCTTCATCAAGGACACGAGGGAGTTTGCCGGTCCGCTCGCTGCTCTCAAGCAGTATCGGCAAGGGGCCGATCTGGTATTCATCGCCGCGTGTGACATGCCCCTCTTCCGCCGCGAAGTGGTGAAGGCGCTGGCCGACGCGCTTGATCCGGAATCCGATGCCATCCTTCCCGTCATTGATGGAGAGCTTCAGCCGCTTTGTGGCATCTATCGTAAGCGTTGCTTCAACCACCTCGTCTCCGATCCCTTGATGGAGCGCATGTCGGACTGGATTGGCCACCTCAAGGTGCAGCGACTGGAAACACTCCCCTTCCCAGCCGAGTGGATCACACCGGTGAACACTCCCGGAGATCTTCAGGCCCTGCTGAGACGCGACGGGTGATCGGGGATGGGGCAGGCGGGTGGTTACATGAGACTCGTCGACGGTTAGGCAGCCTTCTGAATCGTTGAGCTGATCACATCGAGAAAGGCGCAGACGACCCGCGGGTCGAAGTGCTTGCCGGAGTTAGCTTTGATCTCCGCCGCCGCGTCGGCGACTGACCACGCTGGCTTGTAGGGTCGCTCACTCGTCAGGGCGTCGTAGACATCGGCGACCGCCACGATCCTCGCCGCCAGTGGTATCTCATTACCAGCCAGGCCGGCTGGGTAACCGCTTCCATCCCATCGCTCGTGGTGGTACAAAGCAATCGTCTGAGCCAACTTCATGAGCGGAGATTCGCACTTCTCCAAAATTTGCCCACCCATCGTTGTGTGGCGGCGCATAATCATCACTTCCTCTTCGGTGTAGCGCCCAGGCTTGAGCAGGATCGCATCCGTGAGCCCAACTTTGCCAACATCATGAAGGGGAGCAGCGAGTTTGATGGCCGCGACGAAATCGAGTGACTCACCCATCTCGAAGGCGATACTTGCGCTGAGTTCGCCCACCCGTCGGGTGTGTTGGCCCGTCTCGTCGTCGCGAAACTCAGCTGTCCGCGCAAGAGATTCAATCGCCTCGCGCCGAGCGTTCGTCAGTTCCGCGGTGCGCTCGCTGACCCGAACTTCGAGTTCGGCGACGTGTTGTTCCAGCTTCAGATGCAGGCGACGGGTCTCGAGGAAGTTCCTTACGCGGAGCAAGACCTCCTGAGCGTCGCCCGGTTTAGTCAAGAAGTCCGAAGCACCCGCCTCGAGTGCCTTGGCACGAGCCTCAGTTGAGCCATCAGCGGTGAAGATGAGGATCGGAACAAAACGATGCGGGCTTTCTTCGTGCCGCAGTTGGCGCAGGACCTCATACCCATCGGGCGCGGGCATGTGAAGGTCCAAGAGGATAATGTCCGGCCGGTGCTTCTCCAGCGCGATCAATGCCGCCTTTGAGCTCGTCATAGAACAAACATCAAGATATCCACCCCACTCTAGGAATCGCTCGACGAGCCGGACGTTCTCGACGTTATCATCTAGAACCAGAATCCGAGCCTTGGGAAACGTGTTCTGGCACCGTACGATCATGCGGCTCGCTCCTTGCTCAGCAGGACATCTTTGACTTCCGCAAACAGCGCAGACAAGTCAATGGGCTTCGTCAAGTACGTCTTGGCACCCGCTCGAAGACAGCGCTTCATCTGGATTTCGGTGGCATCCGCGCTGATCATGACGACCGGTATGTGACTCACTCGCGCGTCGGCCTTGATCTGACGAAGTACGTCGACACCATGCGCATCCGGCAGATGAACGTCCAGCAGGACGAGGTCGGGCTGATGATCAATCACGAGCTGAAGCCCGACGCTGGCCTGCATCGCCGAAAGCAATTCGACGTTGTGAAGGTCTTCGAAGATGCTCTCAAGAAGTCGCAGGTTTGAGAGGTTGTCCTCTATATAAACAATGCGGATTGGCCCACAAAGGGCAATCGGGCTCGAGGCGGAACTCATTGTGCCGCTCGACGCCGGAGCCTTGGCCGAAAGGAGGTCCAGCGAAAAAACGGAGCCTTGTTCGCTCGTCTCCCTAAGGGCAACGGTGCCACCCATCAGCTTCATGAGGCTTTCCGAAAGCGCGAGACCAAGTCCGGTTCCCTCGACTTCATGCCCCCCAATGCGTTCGAATGGCTGGAACAACTTGTGATGCTCGCCGGCATCAATGCCAAAACCGGTGTCGGAGACTTCAACCAGGAACCGACCACCATCCTCACGACACGTCACGGTAACTTCGCCACTCGGTCGGTTGTACTTCACGGCGTTCGTCAATAGATTCAAGAGGACTTGAAGAAGCCGTTGTCGATCGGCGAAGACGTAAGCCTCGGCGTCCGTGCCATGAGCATAGGTCACCGTGACCGAGCGATCACTGGCCGTCGGGCGGACGAGCTCGATCGCTTGCTGGATGACCGAGTGAACCTCGACGGGTTCCACCGACAGCGCAAGCTTTCCGGCTTCGATTCTAGCGAGGTCGAGCACTTCGTTGATCAAACAGAGCAGGTGTCTGCCACCTTTCAAGATGGCTTCCGCGCTTTCGAGCGTCTTTGGGTCGTCTGACCTCATCTGAAGAAGCTGGGCATAGCCGATGACGGCGTTCATGGGCGTGCGAAGCTCATGGCTCATCCGAGAGAGAAAGTCACTCTTGGCGCGGCTTGCACGATCCGCAACTTCCTTTGCGACTTCGAGCTCATTCGCACGAGCCTGCAATCCTAAGTTCAACTGCGCAATATGGGCTTCCGTCGCCTTAGAGTCAGTCACGTCGCGTGCCGTCGCGTACATCAGCCCACCCGGCTGAGATAGAGATTTCCAAGATAGGGTGCGCCACGATCCATCTTTATGGCGATAGCGATTCTCAAAGTGCAAGACTTCTTCGCCCAATCGGACCTGACGATCAACCTCGACAAGCGTGGCCTGGATGTCATCGGGATGCACAAAGCTCATGTAAGGATTCTGCGTGAGCTCCTGAACCGACCATCCAAGGGTCTTCGTGAACGCTGGGCTGACTCGCTTGAAGTAGCCGTCGCTGCTGGCTATGCAGAGCATGTCAAGCGAAAGCTGGAAGAACTGATCAAGGTCGCCTTCCGCCTTGCCCATGCGAACCACGTCTGTAACATCCTCGACACAGTGGACAATGCAGACGACTCCGCCTTCCTCATTCAAGATTGGAGTGTTTTGTGGGCTCCAAAATCGTTGCTCAAACTCACCCGTGGACTCATTGCGGATGTCATAGCGTTGGACAGCCATCGTGTGAGGCTGGCGGTGCTCAAGAACATGCTCCAACGACGATTTCAGGTTCGCGACGCCTGTCGCCTCCGGGTCATCGGGATTATCGGGAAACACGTCGAACAGCGGCCGACCCGCAATGTCCTCGTGCCGAGTCATGGTCGCCGACAGATAGGCGTTGGACGCCATCACGATATCGAAATTCGGAGCGAGCACCAGATACAAGCCAGGCAACGATCTCACAACATCCTGATAGCAGATACTCATGTCATCTGAAGGCTCTCCGTTCAACAAGTCTATAGACACGCCGTTATTATTGGCAGTTTTTGGAAAGCCCTTCAGTGCATCAAACTGTCCCGGAAACGGTTCAAGTGGCGTACACTACCGTTTATGATCGCGACACTCGCTCTCTTGGCCTTGTTCCAGACGCCCAAGCCACCCGAAGGATTCGTCGCTCTCTTCAATGGCAAGGACCTGACCGGCTGGAAGGGACTCGTGGCCTCCCCACCAGAGCGTGCGAAGATGGCCGCAGACGAGCTTGCTGCCAAGCAGATCGAGGCGGACAAGCGCATGCGCGATCATTGGCGGGTGGAGGGCGGCGTGCTCGTCTTTGATGGCAAGGGAGACAGCCTCTGCACCGCCAAGGATTACGGCGACTTTGAGCTTTACGTGGATTGGAAGATTCTGAAGGACGGCGATAGCGGGGTCTATCTGCGCGGGTCGCCTCAGGTTCAAATCTGGGATAATCCTCTAGGCTCCGGAGCGTTCTACAACAACCAGAAGAACCCATCGAACCCGATCGTCAAAGCCGATAAGCCCGTAGGCGAATGGAACACGTTTCGCATCCGCATGGTTGGAGAGCGAGTCAGCGTTTGGCTCAACGGCACGCTTGTCACGGACAACGTCGTAATGGAAAACTACTGGGAGCGAGACAAGCCCATCTATCCGACGGGCCAGATCGAGCTGCAAAACCACGGCAATACGCTGTGGTTCCGCAATGTGTTCCTGAAGGAGCTATAACGTCGACTCCAGTATTGCGGCATCTCAGCATTTACGGAACCGCGAGGACCTCGGCAAGCGTTCCTCTCTTAAACGACTGAGTTCGTCGGCGTCGTCATGAAGGCAAACTGGATCGCACTCATTGGCATTTCGACTTCGGCTCTTGCCGTCGCTTGTCTCGCGCTCACCAGCGGTGGTGCCCCCGCCAAGACGGTGGTCCATGGCGTCGCTTGGCACAGCGATTGGACGCAGGCCCTCGCCGAAGCCCAGCAGACCGACCATCCAGTTCTGCTCCTAAGTATGTTTGGTCGGCTCGATGAAGAAGTCGCCTGCGCCAATGCGAGAACCCTGCGCGCGACGCTGTTTAAGGACCCGGACTTCCAGGCGATGATGAAGCACGAGGTTGTCCCCGCTTGGGAAATGGTGCGGGAAGTGCCGAAGGTGACGATTGACCTTGGCGATGGCAAGCCCATCCGGCGTACGGTCCGCGGAAATGCTGTGATGTACCTCTGCAACTCTAAGGGAGAGATTGTGGACGTGTTCCCCGGCGTGCACACCGCGAAGGACTTGCTCCCCCGTTTGCGCGAGTCCATCAAGGAGCTGGGGAAGGCGGATGCGGCGCGCGTGATTGCCTTTCACACCGAAATGGCGAGCAGACCCAACGTGAGTCTTGGAGGCCGACCCCTCATGACGACCGGCAAGATGATGATGGAATCGCCGACGCTGAACTTGGTAGGTATTTCCGAACCCCGCCCGCCCAAAGGCATCATTCCAACCAACGCTAAGGAGAGGGCTTTCCAGCGCGCAGCGGCCCGACTGACCGACGCAAGCCTAGCCCCCATATCAGCCGATGCGGCTCTCCAGTCACTGAGACTATCGAACGCCAAGCAGCTCACGAAAGAGGAACTCGCGATGGCGATCATCGCGGACGACTCTAGGCGAAACATCGAATCCGTCCGACCCGTGATTCACTTGTGGATGGCGTCGCTACCGCGGCTCATGACTCCCGCCGAGGCACGGCCCGCGATCTTGGAGCAGATTCTCAAGATTCCCTATCGCGACCCCTACTTCGGACTCAAGGACGTCGAACTCCCCGGCACGCCGGACTAACCGCCGCTGGGGCCACCGCCGCGAGGCGCTCGAGTCGGCGGAACAAACCTCTCCTCGCTCACTTTGAAGGAGACTTCCGCCTCCCAGACCGCCCGAGGTGCTTGGGCAAGGTACTTCGCCGCGTCACCCTGAATCTTCACGCCTTCGCCCGCCTTCTCGGCAACCGTGAACCGGATCTTTGCGGTGTAGTCTCCCGCCGGTAGGGCACCTTTTTTACCGCTAGGATCGGTCACTTCGCGAACTTCGAAGACCGTCACCCGAGCTTCCGAGCCGGGATCAAGTACGAGGAATGAAGAGTTGTCCAGCGCCGCATCCTTCCTGGGTTGAGGCTCCGCGAGCGTGGGCTTGAACTCACCATCCTTGCCCCGCAGCGTTAACTCCATCGTTGCCCCCATCGACGGATCGGGGTCAATCAACACGTGCCGCAAGCGTTTGCTTTCGTTCTTAACATAGCCAGCAAGAACAACGCGCTCACCCTGAAGAAACTCCAGCTTGGTCGAAATCGCCCGGAAGGAAACTTCAAAGTGCGACGTCGACGGGGCCATCCCCACATACGGCTTGCTGCCGCACCCCGCCAAAACCACCAGTGCCAACCAACCCAACCTGCGCATGGGCCAACCTTACCCGACCCTTGAAAATTGTTGGAACCAAAGCCGACTCATCACCGTTATATCAGTGTAGACTGATGGATCGAGGAAAAACACAATGATTGCTGACAACATGGACCGAACCGACTACGACCTGAGACGCTTCGAGGAGATGATGGGCCTTACGCATCGACGCGCCCTGTCCATGGCGTTCCAGCTCACGCGGAACAGCACGGAAGCCGAGGATCTCGTTCAAGAAACATACATAAAAGCTTGGCGGGGTTTCGACAGCTACACTCCCGGTCGGCCGTTTCTTAACTGGCTCCTCCGAATCATGCAGCGGGCTTATCTTGACAATCGACGGCGAGAGAATCCCATCCGACGGGCGGAGTCACTGAACTCAATGGTCAGCCCGAACGATGGCGAGGTCCAGGAGCTACCGATCCCAGATCGCGGCCCCACGCCTGACGATGAGGTCATCCACGCTGAGTTCCGTGAAGAACTCCAACGCGCACTCCGCGAACTTCCCGATGTCTACCGAGAGGCGATCGAAATGTGCGATCTAGAGGGACTCAGCTACGGAGAGATCGCCGAGGCCCAACGCACCACCATCGGCACCGTTCGCTCGCGAATTCACCGGGGACGCAAGTTCCTTCGTGAGGCAGCCCTCGCCCATCGGCTCGCGTAGACTTTTCCCCAATTGGGGATTATCCTGTGGGAAACCCAACTTGGGGAAAACCACGAAAGTGGCCGATTGTGCATGATAATCGAAGCACTCCAGTGTGAGCAGTCGCCTTTATCGGCTCATGACGGGCCTTGACGGCTGTGGTCGCAATTCTTAACAATGAAAGCGACCTACACGGGTCGAGCGAGCGATGGGGATCGTTTCGGACAGATTGGGGGTATCGGATGGACTCGAGCAATCCGCACTGAGGCGGCCCCGGTTGTCGTCGGTCCTACTTCATGCCCAAGGGAAGAGTTTTGACTCGATTGTTACGTTACCCTCCAATGTACAAGCGGTCGAGTCTTCCCTTCTCTTTGCGACCGGGCGCCTCCCGCTCGTCGCCATACTCGGTCCCAGCGGCTGGGGAAAGAGTCACTTGCTTTATGCGGCGGCATCGGCGTGCGCGGCCGTTGATCGCACCGCCACACCAGTCGTCATGTCCGCCAAAGAATGGGCGGCAGCCGCATATCATCTCGACCCATCAATGCCACTCATCCTTGATGATGTCCAGGAAGCATTCGAACAGCACAAGATTCGCATTCAGATGAGGTTGGCCCTGGAGCGGAGAGTCCGGGCAGGACGCCCCGTCTTGCTGGCCTTCTCGATGCCCAAACCGACCCGAGCCATGAAGTCGTTCCTTCCCGGTTATCACACGGCGTGGGTGACGGCAACGATCGAGACGCCACCCGCGGGAGATCGACAACGCGTCGTCGCGGCGATCGCGAAGGCCGAAGGGCTCGCTCTTAGCGAATCGCTGGTGCGAATTCTCGCTCGCAAACTTCCCGGAGACGGAAGAACGTATGAAGGCGCGCTTAAGCGCCTCCGCCTCGCCGAACCACGTTGGCTTGATTCCGCCTCTGTCTTGCGGGCACTCGGCGTTCTTAATCCCTACTTTGCCGACCACTCAAGCTGGGACCTCCGCGAATCGGTGCTTGATATGGTCTACCGCCGCTGTCGGACTGAGTGGAACCGCGACCTTGCGCTCTTCGTCATGCTTCACGTGGCCCAGCTACCGGAGGCCGATGTCGCCCACTTCATGGAGTTGGAGCCCGGGCCTGCGTTTGTTCGGGCCAACCGGTTCCGAGAGCTACACGACAGTAGTGAGGATGTGCGCCTTCAAACGCGGCGTTGTATTGACAACTTGGTGGACCGCCTGTCCGCCTAACATGCGACGGGCACTCGTGTCATAATCTGACCAGATCGGGCGGTTAGCTCAGTGGTAGAGCACTTCGTTCACACCGAAGGGGTCACAGGTTCAAATCCTGTACCGCCCACCATTCCTTGAATGTCCATACCGGACACATGGGTGACAGACCGTTCCGGACACATAGGTTACACCTT
>CAZPHD010000048.1:7142-20880 GCA_964586225.1 uncultured Fimbriimonadaceae bacterium | reverse complement strand
GGGCACGGGCAAGGCTAGCCCAAACAGATCAGCGACGCGACGGTAACGTTCATCCACACCTCAATTGTACAGACGATGGCTGGCGATATGGGCGGCGGCATCCCAGATGTCGTCAAATCCGCGCATTCCCCGGGGCAAGTTCTCAATAATCTGCTCGCCGTAGCCCTTCGTGCGCAGCCGTGGATCGAGCAAAGCAATCACCCCCGAATCCTCCGCCCGCCGGACCAATCGCCCCGCGCCCTGACGCATCATCATCTTCGCGAGCGGCAACGTGTAGCTGGTGAACGGATCGTGTCCCTTTGAGGCCAACCACGCCATCCGCGCCACCGCCACGGGATCTACCGGCACCTCGAACGGCACCCGCACAAGCACCACGCACGACAGCGTCTCCCCCGGCGCGTCAAACCCCGTCCAGAACGACCGTAACGCAAACATCGAAGCCGCCACATTGCTCTTGAACTTCTCGCCCGTCGCCGCCGCTCCGCTCGGACGCTGGATGTAGATCGGCAAGTGCTCGCGCTTAGGCATCAGCCGGTGTACGGCGTCCATCTCCTTCCGGCTGTGGAACAGCACCAGCGTCCGACCCTCCATCGCATCGATGATGGTCGCAATCTCGTGGGCGAGTGCGGCGTAGTAGCTGTCTTCGGCTTGGGCCTTGCGGGCGGCGGCGGGGTCGGGAATCCGTCCCACCGGTGGCACATAAAGCGCCGCCTGCCGCGTGAAGTCAAACGGCGAGGGCAGAATCTCCTCGTAGTGCGGCTCCACCCCCGCCATCCGGCGGAAGAAGTCGAAGTTGCCATCCAGCGCAAGCGTCGCCGACAAGCACGCATACGGCACTTTCGACCAGATGAGATCGCGGAGCGGCACATCCAGTGCCACCGTATCGCGCCGGAGCATGGCGGAGAAGAAGTCGCCGTAGCCGGTCGTGCTCGCGTAGGTCACGCCGACGTCGTTCTCATCCATCGCCGTAAACAGGTGCCGCGTTTGTTCGCCGAACTCGCGCAGGAACATCATGTAGTTGCGCACCGTCTCTTGGGTCTCGTACTTCGCGTGGCCGTCTTGCGTCCAACTCCGTAGAATCGCTTCCGTAAACCGCAAGAACCCTTCGGTCATCCCCGCGATGTCCGCCGATAAGCCCTCGGCAAACGGCTTCGAATCAGGTTGCGAACTTGACCGCACGGCGGGATGCTCCAGCAACTCCGGCGGGTCCACCTTGAGGATTCCCGTCGGAATGTCCAGCCCGATCCGCTTCGCCTGCTGCTCCACGCCATGCGCAAACAAGTCGCACGCCTGCCGCCACTCCGTGAGCTGCCCCGCCGTGTGCGCGACGGGGTCGAGCGTCGCCTGCATCCGCCGCACAATGCCCACCAACTGCCGCGCCTTGCCTTCGCTCAGCTCGAACTCGAGCCCATTCGCCGCCGCCGCGAGGAAGTCGTGCGCCTCGTCGATGATGAGAAAGTCGTAGTTACCAAGCAGGCTAAGTTCCCCGCCGCTGGTGCGCTTGAGCAGAGCGTCTTGCAGGACAACGCTGTGGTTGGTAATGACCACGCCCGCCTTCTCTGCCGCCTTGCGCGCGCTGTAGTAGTAGCAGTCGTTGTACTTTGGGCAGAGCCGCGCCGGGCAAACGGGCGGAGTGACAATGGACGTCCACATCGCGACCATCTCGCGGGGTTGCAGATCAACGGCGGCCCGAAACTCGGACTCGATGCCCAGCTCGGCTTCGGCCAAGAACGGTCGCAAGGTGCCGGCGTGGTACTCGCCCACCGCGGCCAAGCATGCGTACCGCTGACGCCCGATGAGGAATGCGCCCTGGACCGGGCTGGTCTCGGGGAAGAGGCTCTCGGCGAGGGGCCAATCGTGTCGCCAGTATTGCTCGGCAAGCACGTTGGTGTAGGTGGCGATGACGGTGCGCTTGCCGCTGGCGATGTTGTTGGCGATGGCGGGGATCAAGGCAGCGAGGGACTTGCCCAGTCCAGTGGGGGCTTCGAACGCGCCGGTGGTCTTGTCGCTGATGCAATCGCCGATGAGGTGGGCGAGATGCTGCTGATCGGGCCGATCCACAAACCCCGGCCGCCGCCGCAGTTCGGCAAACGCGGCCTCGATGAGATCTCGCCCTTGGGACATAGACAAGAGTCTAGCAAGATTTGGGCAGTTGGCAGTTGGCAGTTGGCAGTTGGCAGGGTCTACCTCCCACGCAGCGCAGGAGTGTCTCGTGCCTGCGCTACCTCAAGTCAACCGATGCAACTCGTTGAGGACGCAGGTGAGGCGGTGGGCGGCTTCGGTGCCGTCTTCGGCGGCTTGGGAGCGGCCGAAAGTGAAGCGGATGCCCTCCTTCGCTTCGGCCGGGGTGAAGCCGGCGGCGATCATGACGTGGCTGGGTTCGAGACTTCCCGCGGAGCAGGCGGCCCCGGCCGAGGCGCTGACGCCTTCGCGGTCGAGGCGGATCAGGAGCGACTCGGCGCTGATGCCGGGAAAGCGGAGGTGGACGTGGCCGGGAAGGCACTCGATTTTGGATTTTGGATTTTGGATTTTGGAATGGGAGATGGTCTGTTGGATATCGGATGCGGAGTGTTGCTGAAGCGTGGCCAGGAAGGCGTGAGTGGCGGGATAGGGTTCGGGTTCCTTAGATAAGGTTGGAAAGCGGCGGACCGCTTCGGCAAAGCCCACGGCCAAGGCTGGATTCTCGGTTCCGGCACGCATTTCGCGCTCTTGCCCTCCCCCCACCAACAGCGGTGATACTTCGGTGCCCGCACGGATATAGAGTGCGCCGACGCCCTTAGGGCCATACACTTTGTGCGCGGACACGGCGAGCATGTCCACCCCCAACTCATCCACATTCACAGGCACCACGCCGAAGGTTTGCACGGCGTCGACAAACACCCTTGCTCCCACGCTTTGACACAGCCCCACCGCAGTGTGAACATCACTTAGCGTGCCGAACTCATTGTTGCCGTAGAGCACGGAGAAAAGGAGCACGTCGTCGTCCAGCATGGACTCGAGGGCTTGCAGATCGAGTCGAGCGGCATGATCCACGGGCACGAGGTCTACTTGGAAGCCCCAAGCTTCCAGGCGCTCTTGCGTGTGCAACACGCAGTGGTGATCGGCGGCACCGAGGAGAATACGGCGGCGTGAGGTATCCGAAGCAAGGGCGGTTCCGAAGATTGCCATGTTCGCCGCCTCTGTGCCACTGCTGGTGAAGGTCACCTCGGCGAAGAGCGAGCCCAGCTCTTCGGAGAGCACTTCCCTGGCTTCGTCAATCGCAGCCCGCGCGGCACGACCTTCGGCGTGGATCGAGGAGGGGTTGCCGAACTCCGATTCCAACCAAGGACGCATCGCGGCCAGCACCTCGGGGAGGAGCGGCGTGGTGGCGGCGTGGTCGGCGTAGATTCGGCGGGGCATGGAGAGGTGAGTTTACTGCTGGGACCAGGTATCCTGATGCTTCCCTTATGAAGCTTCACGAGTATCAGTCCAAGGATTTGCTCGCGCGCTTTGGCGTGCCGGTTCCCGGCGGCGATGTTGCCGTCAATGCAGAGGAGGCGCGGGCGATTGCGGATCGGCTCGGCGGCAACGTTGTGGTGAAAGCCCAGGTGCTCATGGGCGGTCGCGGCAAGGCGGGCGGCGTGAAGCTGTTCAACAGCACCGACGAGGCGGCGACGTTTGCGGGCGAGCTGATTGGCAAGCGGCTTGTGAGTATTCAGAATCCGACGGGCATGGTCGTTGAGAAGGTGCTCGTGAGCGAGTTGGTGGATATTGCCGAGGAGTACTACCTGGCCGTCTTGCTGGACCGAGCCGAGCAGAAGCTGCTGGTCATGATCTCTGCGCGCGGCGGCATGGACATCGAAGAGGTGGCTGCGACCGAGCCGGAAGCGATTGTTCGCGTGCATGTGGACCCGGCGTGGGGGCTGGCGGACTTTGAGCTTCGCAAGGCGGTGAAGGCGGCGGGCATTCCGAAGGTCGCGCAGAACCAGATGGTCTCGATGATCAAGAAGCTAGTGAAGGCGTATCTGGAGACCGACGCCGACATGGTGGAGATTAACCCGGTCGCGTTGACGCCGGATGGCAAGCTACTCGCCGCCGACGCGAAGGTTTCTATTGACGACAACGCCCTCTTCCGCCACCCGCAGTACGACGACACCAAGGAAGACAGCGCCGAAGACCCGATCGAGGCGGAAGCCGCCCGGCGGGGGATTGCCTATGTTCGGCTGGGGGGCGACATCGGCATCATGGGCAATGGCGCGGGTCTCGTGATGTGTTCGCTGGACGAAGTGAATGCGGCGGGCGGACGTCCGGCCGACTTCTTGGACGTGGGTGGTGGTGCTCAGAAGGAGCGCGTGAAGTCGTGCGTTGAACTCGTGCTGATGGACCCCGAGGTGAAGGGCCTGCTGATCAACATCTTTGGCGGCATTACGCGCTGCGACGAGGTTGCAAAGGGCGTCCTGGCGGCGCTGGATGATTTGAATGTTACGATTCCGGTCGTGGCGCGCATTGAGGGCACGGCGGCGGAAGAAGGCCGAGCGATCCTGGCGGGCACTCGCGTCGTTCCGGCAGCGACCATGCAGGAAGCGGCGCAGAAGATCGTGAGCCTGGCGTACGCCTAGGCATTTTGGATTTTGGATTTTGGATCTTGGATTTCAGAGGGTTGCCGCAATCCAAATCCAAAATCACAACGTGATTCTTATCGCCCGTGTAGACAGATACACCTGGCCAAACATGTCCTTAGTGCGGACGTGAATCGGCACGACGCCGCGCTCACGCGTATAGGGCAAGGTCGCCTTCCACAGGTGCGGTGAATCCATCGCCGCTGGGAGCTTGCGGAAGGGGGCGGTCAGCGCATCGGCTTTCTTGACCATCTCCACAAAGGCGGGGTCCTTTTCGAGCGTCTTGGTCATTGGCTGCCACTGGCCAAACTCGCCTACGCGGAACTCGACGGTTGATCGCTCGGAACCGCCAAACACGTTGACCATCACCTCGGTCTTACCGAGCTCGTCAACGCGGACAACATCCGGGGCGTAGATGTTCATTTGGTAGTTTGCGGGCCGGTTCGCGGCGCGGAATTCGATGCTGTACTGATTGCCGTCAAACGAGAACACCGAGTATCCACGGGGCGCTCCATCGGCCATCGTGCTGTGCGGAATGCCGAGTGGATCGGGGTCGCCACTCCACCAGCTCCCGCAGGTCGTGACATTGACCACGTGGTGGTGCGGTTGCGGTCGCTTGAAGCCATCTTTATCGGTAAAGAAGCGGTGCTCCTGGAAATGTGTATGGGCTGCCACGGAGAGCGAGTAGGGTCGCTTACTCAGCCACTCCAGGAGTTGGCCCTTCTCCGCCACTTGATTCAGCGGGATGTGCATCATAAGTACAACGAGCTTATCTTCCGGCGTGCGTTCCAAGTCCTTCTTGAGCCACGCCATTTGACGCTCGCCGAGCCCTGCAGTATAGCGCCCGCGCTTATCCTCTTGGGTATCCGGATGATGCCAGATCACATCGTCCAAAACAACGAAGTGGGCACGGCCATAGTCGAAGGAATAGTAGTTAGGCCCGTAGAACCGCTCAAACGTCTCGTCGGAGTGGTGATCGTGCTTGGCGTCGAAGTTGATGTCGTGGTTGCCCAGCACGTTGTACCAAGGAATGCCGATCAGCGCGATGGCTTGGTTGTGCTCGTCGAAGAAGCTTAGATCATCGAAGAGGATGTCGCCGAGCGTCACGCCAAACAGCGCGCCTTCAGGATCAACCTTCGTGATCAGATCATCGGTGAGGTACTTCAACTCGCGCAGATTGCGGGATTGGGTGTCGCCGAAGAAGAGCGCCTTAAACTTCTCGGGTTCCCTGCTCTTGTAGAGCGGAAAGTCGATGGATGCGGGGAGCGGCCCGGTGGGTTTGACGCCACCGTAGCGGAGTTCGGGTGACCCTGCGGGCTTGTGGATGTAGTAGAACTTCGGGAGCATCCGGTCGTCAACGGGCGTCATGTAGCCACGCGGCTTCTGCACATAGAAGACGGTGTCGTCGGAGTAGCTGAGCGTCCACTCTCCGCGGGCGTTGGTGACCGCAAAGTCGTCTTGGTTGGAGACCGTGATGCCGGGCAAACCACGCTCATGGGCGTCGCGTCGCCCATTGCGGTTGAGGTCTTCGAACACCAATCCACGGGCCAGCGCGGGCGCCGGGCCGACGAGCATCGACATCAGAAGCGTGGATACGATCATGCTCGCAAGGCTACCAGTCTTTAACTTTGCGATAACCCTTGAAGGAAGTCTTCGACACCGCTAGGCGTCACATAGAATGCTGGAACATGTAGCGTGGACTTCAGGTCACCATATCGATTCAGCATGTCGAGAGTTGCCGATGCATACTTTCGTGCACGCTCGACGTTGCCACGCTCCGCGGCCAGTTGGGCAAGAGCGAAGAGGGCTGACGACGCTGCAAACCCATCTCCAACTCGCTCATACAGTTCCACCGCTTCTGCGAGCAAGGGCCGAGCTTGGTGGTGCATGCCTTGCCTCAAAGCGGCCACGCCCGCTCCACGCAGAGAAGTGGCCGTCGCCCAAGCCGCTTGGCCGCCGCGTCGGATCGCTAGAGCTTCGAGATGGAGCACCATCGCGTCTGCGAAACATCCAAGCTCAAGTTTCCGGTCGGCCACATAGGTCAGCGCTTCAGCGTGGAGTCGCGGGTTGTCCGTCAAGCTGGCATGCTCAAGGGCGATTGCAAAGCAACGATCAGCGGTCTCAAGCGCATCGAGTTCTTGGCAGAGACGACCCGCGCGGTACAGTAGCGGCGCGGTTTGGTGGGGGCGACCTGGAACGGAAAAGTATTGCGCAAGCTTAGTGAGTCGTTCGATTGCGGATGAGCCGTCATCGGAGTGATGATCGGCATAGGCAAGAAGAAGCTCAAACGTCATACCGCGGAATGGGTCGCCAATTTGAGCGGCCCGCTCCTTGCCCTCCGCAGCCAACCTGCGTAGCTTGCGTGCACTCAGATGCACGGGATCAACAAACCCAAGCATGTACTGTGCTTGAAGCCAGACAACTGGGCTCGCGCTCGGATTCCTCAGTGCGAGTTGATAGCGTCGTAGGGCCTCTTCCATCGCTCCCATGCGGTGCGCGTACATTCCCTCAAGGAAGCTACGCCATGCGCCAAGCGAGCCGTCCGCCGCTTCAACTTGGCGCTGTCGGAGCCACCGTAAGCCTTGCGTCAACTCCCCACGCCACAACCTCATCTCGGCGAGCGCGAGAAGTCCCTCCGCGCCAAGGTGCTCTCGCTCCGCCAAGTCTTCGAGCACGTGGAGCGGACCCTCTAGCCGTCCCGCCCGCATCCAAATCGGCAAGTGCCCGCGCACATACTCGTCGACTTCCGGCCGACTCAATCCGGCCATGTCCCGCCGCAACTCAGCCGTTCCTTCTTGACCCGACATCACCGCATCGATCACATTCCGCACTGACATCTCGTCCCTGACCGTGAGAATCCACGGGTCGTCAAGCGTCTCAAGGAAGTCCGCCGGTGCATGGCCACTCACATCGCTTTCCACGCCCACGGCAAGCCTGACGTGCTTGTCCGTGATGTCAAGTACCTCCACTCCGCCAAATGCGTCCCGAACATAGAGGAGCGTCTGGCGTAGCCGCTTGCGAGCGACCGACTCCAACACTTCCGGCCACAATGCGGAGGCCACTTCGGCTCTGGGCACCCACTCTCGGCCCTGCAGCGCGAGGTAGCCCATGAGTCCCCACACGCGGTCAGAACGGACACGTTGGAAGACTCGGCCGTCAACCCTGGCCTCTGGACGGCCACAAAGCTTGAGGAACACCATGATGACGCTTGATGACGCCTTGTAGTTTACAGTCTCTGTATGAGAAATGCCTCTGCTTCACGTCTTCGGTGCGCGACCGCGACCCTGTTTGCCGCCATGGTCTGCCTTAACTGCGATTGCGGCGATGGTGGTCTTACCATGGTGAACAACGTCAAGTTCTTGTTCATCAATGGGACGAACAACCTCGCTTCAGCAAGGGCAGAAATCCGCGGAGGGAATGGAGTCAACCACCAAATTCCGGGCAATGTCGTATTTGGCGAGATTTCGGCAGTGCATACGGTCGCCTCGACCACTCAAGCATGCGTAGCGGCGGTTGAAGGTGTCTCAGCAAACTGGCAGGGGCGATCTCAACTCAAGCCCTTGGATGGCCTAAACCTCATCGTCAGCTCCAGCATCCCCGGTGCGAATGCGGTTGATCTGCAGATGCTTGTTCCCTCGGCAAACCCGAGGATTGTGATCCTACGTGATCGAGGAGCACCTATGGATGTCTACGTGACTGCGCCCGGGGCCAACCTCGCAACCGTTCAGGCGGATGCCACGCTCAACCTGTTGGGAGTTCTCCAAGTCATGCCGTCCGACGCCGTCCATCCGAACACGGCGTTCCAGGTGCGCTTGACGGATGCAGGCACGAAGAACGTGGTCGTCGATTTCGGCACTCAGCCCGCCCTTCCGGCCGGCAACTACCGCGTCTTGCTCCACATCCACTCGGGTAACAACCCGGAACAACGCGCGTTCACAATCGACGCTCGCTAAGTCAACTTGAAACGGCCCGGTGGCACGTTCGCGCCGGGCCGGCTGAATTTGGAATGGCAGGGGCAACAGGATTCGAACCCGCGACCTACGGTTTTGGAGACCGCCGCTCTACCAACTGAGCTATACCCCTGCACGGAGATGTCTCAATTATACCGCCGGTTGGTCCGAATCCAAGCGTCGCCGCGCAAACTCCACATCCAGTGCTTCGCGAAGATCGGCCCGATCTGCGGGAGCAAACACCGGCTCGCCCGCGAGATACTTCGCCGTTGCGTCAGGATCGGCCAGCGCAATTCGGAGCGCAGGAACGAACTCAAGGTCGGCCGAAGCCAGCCCAAGGGCCAGCAGGGCCGCCTCCAGCGCCTGACCATGCAGAGCTTGGAGCATTCGACGATCTGGATCCGAAGGGATGGCCGTGCCTGGATGGCTGGCGTCGGCAAGACATGCGTCAAGACTGAAGGAGTGGCACGCCGCGCAGTTGAGCGGGCGATTGGGATATACCGAACACAAGGTGTCCACGTTCAGGGGACAAAGGAACGAGCGATAACCTTGACCAAGAACGTCTAGCTGAGCCACCTCGGCGTCGAACTCCGCCAATCGAACCGAAAGCTGCTCAAGTTCTACGCTCGACAGGCGCTTTCGCAGGTAGTGGGCCAACAGCAACGCCTCGGGAGCTTTCACGGTCACGCGATAGTGGCAACAATGGTTGCAGCCCGTGGTACAAGCCAACTTGAGTCGTGTTCCCGACAAGCGCAGTTCGGTTGGACAGCTATCCGCGTTCCGGCGAAACTCTTCGTGCAGTTGACGAACCGCCTCGCGCAGCGCAATCTCCGATCGCTCCCGATCTAGCGCTGCCAGCACGATTGCCACCTTCTCCGCAAACGGTAATCGGAGGGCCGCGAAGTGAGGCGAGTTCGCAAGTTCGACCGGGACACCGACCTGGTACTTCGCCATCAGCGCGAAAATGCGCTCCTGCTGTTTTGCCGAGGGTTTTGCCATGGACCGTTGCTGTCCATCCTACCGCGCACGAGTCGCCCGGTAGACTCCCGCACACGATGTTGTCGCTTGCAACCTTGTCCCTTCTTGCTGTCGTACCGCCGAGCCTCCTCGAGTCCCTTGGGCCGTACGACGCGAGCGTACCGAGTCCAACGCGGGTTCTCGGCGTTGGCCCCGGGCTCAAGCACACGTTGATGCCCGATCAGGAGCGTGTCTTGCAGGCGATTGTGGCCAAGTCAGCCGGCCGCGCAAGCATCGAACCCTATGGGGTTTCGACGGAGGGACGACCGCTGCGAATCGTCGTGATCACGTCGCCCGAGAACCGAAAGCGTCTTGGTAGCATCCAGCGCGACCTGCAGGCACTTGCCGATGGCACGCTTGACACCAAGGCTATCGAGCGGACCCCAGCCGTGGTGTGGATCAACCAGGCCATCCATGGTGATGAGGCCGCATCTTTTGAGTCCGCGATGTGGCTGGTCTACAACCTTTGCGCAAGCCGCAATGCCGATATCACGAAGTTGCTTGAAGAAACCGTGGTTATTGTCAATCCATGCTACAACCCCGACGGACGCGAGCGGTTCGCAACGTGGGCCAACTCAGTCGCCCGTGGTGACGCCGACCCCACAAGTTTCGAGCAACGCGAACCGTCAACCGCCAACGGCCGCGTCAATCACTACCGGTTCGATCTCAATCGCGACCGTGTCTCAATGTCGCAGGACGAAACGCGCCAGGAGATTGCGGCGTTTCTCAAGTGGAATCCGCAGGCATATGTTGACCAGCACGGTGAAGTCGACACGTATCACTTCCCTCCCGCTGCGCTGAGCATTCACGCCCGGGTGGACCGAGCGCGGTATCACAAGTGGGCGGAGATCTTTGGTCAGGAAACGGGGCGGGCATTCGACAGATACGGCTTTCCCTACTATGTGAAGGACATCTTCGATCTCTACTATCCGGGATACCTCGACTCGTGGACGACGCTCTCGGGCGCGATCGGAATGACCCACGAGACCAATGCCCAGATGATCGCCCGGGAAGACTCCGATGGCGTCGTGCGGACCTTGATTGGGGGTATGGAGAGACACTTTGTTGCGGCAGTAGGAGTCATCCGCGCCACCGCCAACCACCGGCATGCGATCGTACGGTCATTCGCCGAGTTCAAATCCGCAGCCGCATCGGGAAGGATGGCCGGGAATCGTAAGACGTTTGTGGCCGCAAGCGAAGATCCCACTCCTCTCGTTCGACTACAGCAGATACTTGCGGTTTCCGGCGTGAAATCAGAGCTCGACTACGGCCAGGCCCAGGGCCGAGGAGAGTCGCTGTGGTCGAAACACGAGGAAGCGATTCCCAGCCGGGCCAGCCACTTCTTGCGAGTACCCATGGCTCAGCCTCAGGCGGCCGTTGCTTTGGCCGTCCTTGAGACCGATTCAGACTTCGAGAAAGAGTTCACCGAAGACCAACTCCGCCGCGCGGCCACTCAAGGCACCCCATATCCCGAGCGAACCGAGTTCTATGACCTCACCGGATGGAGCCTACCGCTCGTTCACGGGGTGCAAGCGTGGTGGCTCAGCGGCGACCTAGAACTGACACGCCGAGCCCCGAACCCAGCCCGCCCTGGCGATTCGAGCATCGGTTGGATTATCCGACCCGGCTACCCCCAAGCGCTTGCCGTGGGCCGTCTCATTGATCGAGGCATCCGCGTTCAGCAATCGCCAGACGAGATGCACGTCGGTAACGTCAAGTATCCGCCGGGAAGCTATATCGTGCACGTGTCGCGCAATGAAGGCAACAACCTTGGCGAGTTGCGTAAGCTCTGGTGCGCCGAGCCGCTGACCAGCGCATATCCGGAAACCGGTCGCGCGAACCCCGGTGCGGAATCGGTGGAGTCCCTGCGATCAGGGCGTCTTGGCGTGCTCTTTGGCGACAACGAAAACCCTACTGATTTTGGAGGCGTCTGGTACGTGCTGGAGCGCGAGATCAAGTTACCTTTCACCGCCATGACAAACGCTAGCTTGGGTCGAAGCCTTGACGGCTACCGGTCCATTTTGGCACCGGAGGGTGCCGACGTCTCCAGCGCCAGACTACGCGAATGGGTACAGGGCGGCGGCTGCCTCGTGCTTCTCGGTGGAGACCCCAACCGTGGCGGCTTCCTCAAACTCGAAGCGCAGAGCAATGTGTCGGATGCGGGGTTCATCCCCGGCTCGCTCTTCCGGGCGGAAGCTGACCCTCGCTCGTTTGTTGTGTGGGGCACCGAGAACCGTCCCTACGCGGCCATGATTTCAGGTGGTCGCTACTACCGAGCCGTTCCGGGCAGCACAGCGCTCCGTGTCGTCGATTCGGATGAAAACCTGCTCAGCGGCTGGGCTTGGCCCGATCGGACCGAGAAAGCTGTTCGAGGGACCGCCGTGGTCCACGTCGAGCGTATCGGAAGAGGGCGGGTCGTTTGGTTTGCAACCGACCCAACTGACCGTGCGCTCATGGCCGGACACTGGCCGATGCTGGTCAACGCCCTCGTGAGTGGACCCCGACGATGATGATTCTCGTTGCGTTGATCGCGTCCCAGGAACCCAATCCGGCGGCTTGGCGGGCGTTGCTGGATGTCCCGATCATGGCCGAACCGGTCGCCATTGATCTGTCCGAACTGACGCGCGAGCAGGCGGCCTCCAAACTTGCCCTGCTCGGGCCGCAGCTCGTCCGCGAGAGGAAGGAGCCGCGGATTCTGCTCCGCGCCGCCGAATGGCTTGAGACGCTGGGCGACCCCGGCTGGAGAGACTACGCCGAAAGTACAGAAGCTGGGCTCAAGGCGCTTGAGGCCCGAACCCCAGAGCAAGCGGTGAGCTACGTCGAGGCCCTGGTTCGGCTTGACCGTTTGGATGCCCAGCGCGAAATCGACGCGTTGGCTGAGAGTCCGGCCAAGGCCCGATGGGAAGGTGAGCGATTGCGCCGAAACGTCGAGAACTCTGCGCAACTCGAACTCGTTCCGCGAGGTTTAGCAAGGTGGCTGCCGCTCAGCCTGGCCTCCCTACGCAGGCCCAACCAGATTCCGGCGTGGAAGGAAACCCTGACGAAGAGCGTGCTCGCATTCGAGCAAGCCGTCAAGGCCGACCCGAAGGACGCCACGCTTCATCGGCTCAGCGCTGACGCCATGATCGCGAAGGCCTATGTAGAGTCCGCGGACCGGTGGCTCGCAGAGCGCAAGACCGTCGCTCTCATTCCGCTAGAGGCGTTCATCCGCTACAAGGAGGCGGCAAGCATCGCCACGGAGGACCCGATTGCGCAGGCGGAAGCGTATGAAGTACGTGTGCTTCGCGAGTCGGAGCAGGTTGGCGACGACCCAAAGAAGTGGCCTGCCGATGCAACCAAGTATCTGGAAGGGGTGCGAACGCGGCTCAAGACGCTCGCCACTGGCCCTGAAGCGTTGACCGCCCGACAGGCGAACGAAGTCCTTGGCCTGATCGCCATCCGCGAAGGACGCGTCGAGGAGGGACTGGCCGCGCTCAAGCTTGCCAGCGACCCCCCCAGCGAACGCATGGCGTGGGTGCGCTTCCGGGTCCTGTTTCGCCTCGGCCGACTCACCGATGCCGTCGCGGCGGGCCTCGAAATCGATCGGCCCCACACCGTACCGGACCTCGCGTTTGGACTCGTCGCGGCGCTGGACCGACTCAACAAGCCTGACGAGCGAGACGCGCTGTTGGTCGATGCCCGAGCGCATGAACCAACCCATGCCGGGCTTCTGCTCGTGCATGCGGTCCTTAAGCTTAGAAAGCCGGATGGGAGCGGGATTGCCGAAGCACGCGGCCTCCTCGAACAGGCCAACCGAGCGAGCCTAGATGACACGCTGGCCGACGAGCTTCGCTACGCCCGCGCCATCTACTACGGCATTCTCGGAGATCTTCCCGCCGCCAGAGCCGCGCTCGCGCCGATCCGCACCATCTCGCCTGAACGCATGAACGCCATTCGCAAGCTCGCGGGTACCTAGGAGATCCAGCGAGAGAATCGCTTGTAGAGCCGCTCCGGCCCAAGAACGGACATGAGTTCAAACAACCCGGGCCCCATCGTCTTGCCAGTCAACGCAACACGCGTCGGGTGAACAACCGGACCCAGCTTATCAAACCCGTTGGCGGCCGCATAGGCGCGGATCGCATCCTCGCACTCCTGGACCGTCAGCTCTTCTTGACCCCCCAACCGATCGCGGAG
>CAZPHD010000048.1:0-7132 GCA_964586225.1 uncultured Fimbriimonadaceae bacterium | reverse complement strand
AACAGCATTGACGGAACGTGCTCTTGGCTCATCCACTTCTCCACCGCCTTGGGGTCCGCCGCGGGCTGCTCAACAAGGAAGAACTCACAGGCCTCGCCAAAGTCAACTAACGTCGTCACCCGCTCGCGCTCCAACTCTACGCACTTCAAGACATAGGCTCGATCCGCTTCGGCATAGTCGATGAGGCGCTCTAACGAAGCCCACCGGGCCATTCGTGCGGTGTGTTCGGTGGCCCCACCCTCGTCTTCGGGGACCTCGGCAAAGTGGTACGCCTTGGCGTGATCAAGCTGGGTCAGCCCGACGATGGCGTCCAGTAGTTGCTCGGGGGTCATTGACCGAATGACGTGGCCGTTGATCCACTTCAACTTCTCAAAGTCGAAGCGCCCCGGCGAGGGCTGGAGACCCTCGGTGCCAAACGCAGCCACAAGCTCGGCGTCCGACATGACCTCCCGATCATCACCCGGCGACCACCCAATCAGCGCGATGAAGTTCTTCAGAGGCCCCGGCATGAAGCCCTGCGCCGCGTAATCCAAGACTCGAGTGGCCCCATGTCGCTTCGAGAGTTTCTTGCCATCGGCACCCACGATGACGGGGCAATGAACAAACACCGGCGGAGTCCAGCCGAAGGCATCAAACAAGGCGATGTGCTTGGGCGCAGAGGAGATCCACTCGTCGCCCCGAAAGACATGGGTGATCTCCATCAGGTGATCGTCAACCATGGCCGCGAAGTGGTAGGTCGGCATTCCGTCCGCCTTGATGAGCACCGGATCGTCGATGGTGTTACTGTCCCACTCAATCCGGCCCCGAATCGCGTCGTGCATCACGAGCGTGGTATCCCGAGGAATCTTCAGCCGAATAACGAACGGCTTCCCTTCCGAGATCGCAGCCTCAACTTCTTCCGCCGACGCATCACGCCACTTGCCGCCGTAGTATCCGGTCGGCATCTTGTTGATCTGCTGATACTCCCGCATCTCCGTCAGCTCTTCGGGAGTATCAAACGCGCGGTATGCGGATCCCTTGGCAAGCAGTTCCTCAACCCACGGGGTGTAAATGCCCGCTTCCTTGCGCTCGCTCTGGCGATAGGGACCGTGCGGCCCGCCGACATGGGGGCCCTCGTCAAACACGATGCCTGCCCAAGCCAGCGTCGTGACGAACTCGGACTCGCTCTCCGGGTTGTAGCGTGAGCGGTCGGTGTCCTCAATCCGTAGGATGTTCTGGCCACCGTGCTTTCGCGCAAAGAGGTCGTCAAACACGACAGTGCGGAGCGCTCCTACATGGAGCAGTCCGGTTGGGCTAGGGGCGAATCGAACACGAACCGACATCGCCCAACAGGGTACCCGCCGGGCTCTAAGGCGTCGAGATCGAAGCCAAAATCGCGTCTCGCAAGGCGCCGCTAGCCGGGTTGGTAGGCGTCCAAGCCACTTGAATCTTGGCGACCCGCGGCCCGATCACCAGTATCAGCGTATCCGCCAGCGTATAGCTTCCAACCGTGATTGGACCCTGGTGAACCCAACCGAATCCGCGCCCCAGTTGTGTTCGGGCTCGATGTCCACCGGTCGGAATGAGCGTGCTCGCATCGCCGTTTGCGGCTAAGTCTGAAATGTCCACGCTCACCCGAACACCGTCTCGTTCGGCCCGCCATTGGGAAGACTCACCCTGACGTCTTGTTCCTTCGGGGAGCCCCATTGCAACGGGTCCCAACATCGTTCTTGCCCAGCCGTTCGGCAGCGCAAAATCGAAGCGCGACGAATCGGCGACGTGACCCATGACATCGAAGCTGACCGTTTCTGACATGTAGATCCAAAGAAATCCCCGTTGGCTCGTAAACATGCTCGCCGCAGACGTGTAGACGGTGCCGCGGGCACCCTGCCCCTGACCGTTTGCGAGCGTGCCGAGGAAGGGGCCAAAGCCGATCAGCCGATCTTGTCCACCTTGCCAACGGCCGCCCGCGTTCGTTACCAGTTGTCCCACGATCGCATTCAGGTCCTTCCCTTCTTGGGGCCAGTTCGGCACCGCGCCCTTAGAATCCAAACTGTAGAGCAGCCAACCAGAAGCCCCATACAGGCGCAGCGTCTCGTTGGACGTACTCGACACAAGCGTTGCTCCGCCGGAAAAGAACAGGTTCTCGTCGGGGAACGCCTGCTCCTTGAAATCGTTAAACGTCGTCCAACCTACCCGCAGGGTCTCCAAGATTCGGCGCTCAATCGCTAGGTGCAGAGGATTGGAAACGTCGATCTGCAGACTGAAGAGCGCAACCCGCGTGCCGACCGAGGCAAGGACGCGGGTGGCCCGCTCGCGCTTCTGGCCGACTTGCAGGGTCGCCGTCAGCCGGGTGCCTTTGTTGATGAGATATCCGGCTTTGAACTCGACCTTATCAACTGCCGCCGCCCCTTGCCGCTTCAGATCTTCCGCCTGTAGCTCCAGCGTCCGATCAAAGTCCACACTGCCGCGAAACTCGGTCGCCACGATTCGAATGCCATCAAACCCAATCTCCTGCGTGAATGAATCTGGCTTCGTCTCCAGGATGGGCTCAGTGGCATAAGGGAGCGCTGCTTGGAGCGAAGTGGTGCCGAGATTTCGATCCTGCCAGAAAGCTGGCTCCACGCGATCAAGCGTTGCGTGGGAGATCGCACGCGCGACATCAACCTCCTTGCCCTTCGCGTAGATCCCCCAGACACGGCGACTGGTCGTGATCAGCAGCGCCTGATTCCCGCCGGATCCCCATCGCGCGGCCGGATAGCCGCTCACCTTCACCTGCGTTGGCGAACCGCCGCCACGCTCGGACAGAGTCTTGGTCAGCGCCTCAATCTGATTGAGTTCGCCAGCAAAGACTTCGACGCGCACATCGGGTGCCTCGCCCACCCACGTGCTTCCTGCGACCCCTTCGATTGGGGCCGCCTTCAAGCTCGATGGCGCATTCACATACAAGCCGGGATTTCCGATTCGCCACAACGAAGAGCCGACGGCTTTCGCTTCGTCTTGGACCGGCATCAGCGCGAGAATGGCAAGCATCGGCACGACGTGCATGACATGTAGTGTACGCGCGATCAGCGTACAATCGGCGTCATGACGCTCATCGAAGCCGCTCAACACGTGCGCAACCGCGCCTACGCCCCGTATAGCGGCTACGCCGTCGGGTCGGCGATCCGAGACGATCTTGGCCAAATGCACGTCGGGTGTAACGTGGAGAACATCAGCTATGGGGGATGTATTTGCGCGGAACGCTCGGCGGCCGTGCGTATGATCGCCGAGGGTGGTTCGCGGGTCAAGGAAGTCGCGGTTGCGACGGTTGACGGCGGCACGCCCTGCGGGATCTGCCTTCAGTTCCTCGCTGAGTTTACGGATGGCGACTGCGAGATCCATCTCGTGGATGCCAGGGGCCTAGTTTCGACGCTGAAGTTCTCAGAGCTTCTGCCGCACGGCTTCATTTCCGAAGCGGTATCGCGAACGGATCGTCCATAAGGAAGAGTCATAATCGTATCTCCCGCGCGTTCCGCGCAAGGCACATCATGCGAAAGGTTTTCTCGGTTCGATGGGTAGCAGTGGTTCTTGGCATCGCGATCATCTTCGGATGCGGCGGTGGTGGTGGAGGCGGGACCTCGGGTGGCGGAGGCGGAGGCGGCACGAACAACGGCGTGACGCTGACTCCCAACAACGCTTCGCTGTCTTTCGGCCAGACCCTGAACATCACCGGCACGGTCCCTGGTCAGTCGAATCAGGTCATTCAGTGGTTTACCACCGGCGGAACAATCACGCCGACCGGAGCCTCGAGCGCAACGTTTACGGCACCCGGCACTGCGGGCACGTACGTGGTAACCGGACGCGCCGACGCCAACCAACAGCTCTTCGGCACATGCGTCATCAATGTCTCCCAGGTGGGCATCACGATCGATCCTATCTCAACGACGCTTAACCCGAACGGCACTGCCGCTTTTACAGCAACCGTCACCGGGGCCACCAATCTGAACGTTAACTTCTCAGCCACCGGCGGGACCATCACCAAGTCCGTCAACGTCGGCACCTACACCGCCGGATCCACCACCGGTAACTTCACCGTGACTGCAACGTCCGTAGCGGACCCAACGAAGTCAGCAACCGCTAATGTCACCATCGCGAACCTCGGTCAGAACGCCACGGTAACGGGTCGCGTTGTCGTTGAGAACACAACGATCGGTGTCCAGGGCGTGATTGTCGCGTTCTACAACAGCACGGGAAGCGAGTTGGCTCGCGCGACCACCGGCGTTGACGGACGATTCACGCGAATCGTGCCCGTCGCCGCACGCCGATTCCACCTGCTCAGTAGCTCGATTTCGAACGCTTACTACAAGCAGTTCAGCTACGCGGGCACACGCTACTCACCGCTCGTACCCTCGTGCTCGGTGCCGTTGCCGACGCTGACCGCAGGTCAAACCTACAACATGCCGGTTTCGATCATGCTATCAAGCACAGCCAATCCTCCGCCTCCTCCGCCTAACGGTTGTCAGTAACGAGATTCAAGCGCCCGAGGCCGGTAAACTAGCGGGTAACCCATGGCTATCCGCATAGGAATCAACGGTTTCGGGCGCATTGGCCGCCTCTCTCTTCGCACCATGTTGGCCAACTATCCCGGCCAGTTCGACGTGGTCGCGATCAACGACCTGACCGACACCAAGACGAACGGGTATCTGTTCAAGTACGACACCACCTACGGCCCGTTCGCCGGCTTGGTCGAGCATGACGACTCGTCCATCACCGTGAATGGCGACCGCATGAAGGTATTCGCCGAAACTGACCCCGCAAAGATCCCCTGGGGCGATCTCGGTGTCGATGTCGTCATCGAAGCCACGGGTCGTTTCACCGATGCCACCAAGGCCGTCGCTCACCGCGAGGCCGGTGCCAAGAAGGTGCTCATCTCCGCACCGGCGAAGAATGAGGATGTCACCATCGTGCTCGGCGTCAACGACGGCATGTACGACCCAGCCAATCACCACATCGTGTCGAATGCGTCGTGCACCACGAACGGCCTGGCTCCCGTCGCCAAAATCATGCACGAGAGCTTTGGCATCGAACGCGGGTTGTTGACCACCGTTCACGCCTACACGAACTCGCAGAGCACTGTCGACACCGCCCGCAAGGATCTGCGCGACAGCCGTGCCGCGGCCGAGAACATCGTTCCCAGTAGCACCGGGGCCGCCAAGGCCGTCGGGCTCGTCATCCCTGAGCTCAAGGGCAAGTTCACGGGCATGGCGTTCCGCGTGCCGACCCGCACCGTATCCGTCGTCGACTTCACTGCGCTGCTCGCCCGCGATGCCTCGCCCGAGGAAATCAATGCCGTCATGCGCGAAGCCGCCGCCGGTCCACTCAAGGGCATCCTTCGCTACAGCGATGAAGAGTTGGTTTCGAGCGACCTCGTGGGTGACCCGCACTCGTCCATCTTCTCGGCGGTCGACACCATCGGCCTTGGCAACTTCGTCAAGGTCGTGGCTTGGTACGACAACGAGTGGGGCTACTCCTGCCGCATCGCCGATATGTGCAAGTTCCTGGCGGATAAGGGGCTCTAAAGCAGATCCGCAAACCGGTGGAGGCCCGGCTTGCCGTGAACACGTTTTGCGGCAAGCAGGGCTCCCCGGGCAAATCCCTCGCGATTGCGCGCCGTGTGCGTCAGCGTGATCGTATCCGCCGCCGAATCAAAGCCGATGACGTGCGTGCCCGGCACTCGACCCGCGCGATTTGATGCCACATCAATCTCCCCGGCGTAACCGGAAGCGCGCATGATCTCCACCAGGGAAAGTAGCGTCCCCGAGGGCGCATCCTTCTTCTCGGAGTGGTGCATCTCATACGCCCAGGCTTCGTAATCCGGATGCGTGTGCATGAGCTCGGCCGCTTTGTCGACCATGCGAAAAAACAGGTTGACCCCCACCGAGAAGTTCGAGCCGTAAACAATGCCGATCCCAGTCTGCTCGGCAATCATCCGAACCGATTCCAAGTGATCGGCCCAGCCGGTCGTCCCGATGACGAGATCCTTGCCGACATCCGCCACCCGCCGCGCATTTCCCAACACCGATCCCGGCTCCGTGAACTCTATGGCGACATCGAAGTCGGTGGGCAACGCGCTCTGGGAATCGTCGACGAAACCCGCAACCTCCACGCCGCACTCGGGCGCGAGCGCCTCGATCATCCGGCCCATCTTTCCGTATCCCAGGAGCAACACGCGCATGGAGAGATTCTACGGGACCGCGAACACTTCGCGCAGGAACCCAAGGTAAGCGTTCGCGATCTTCGGGAAGGCCCCGCGCGAGAAGCTGTGATCCTCGCCCGGCAACCGCAGATATTGCGCGCGCACTCCCAGCTTCTCCAACGATGCCACAAACACATCGCTTTGCTGCACTGGGACCACATCGTCGGCGTCGCCATGCGCCACGAAGAACGGCGGAACATCCTCTCGCAGCTGCCAGAGTGGGCTCGCCGCCTCGTACACCTTCTCGTTGCCGTCGTACGGCACGCCCATGAACTGCTCAAGGAATCCCCAGGCGATCGCGTAGTGTTGCTCGCGCGGACGGGTGAGGTCGGCAATGCCGCACAGGTCGATTACCGCGTTGACTCGCCGTGCCGGGTCTTGGGTAACGCCGAGCATCGAAGCCAAATGGCCGCCAGCGCTATTGCCCCAACTGGCGATGCGGTCGGGGTCAATCTGCCAATCGCCTGCCTGGCTCCGGGCAAACTCAACGAACGCCAGCGCGTCGTCAATCGCGGCCGGATAGGGATGGAGCGGCGCGAGGCGATAGTTCGGTAGCGCGGCCGCGAACCCCTTCGAAGCAAGGTCAATCGCGACCTCGCGCAGGTCCTCTTTGCACCCCGAGATCCACCCGCCGCCATGCAACAGGATGACTAGGGGCAGCACCTCGTCGGTATTCAGGCGGAAGAAGTCGAACCTTAGCTCGACACCATCGACTTCCGCGAACAGCTGATCGGTGAGGACACGCACAGGCAACTATTGTGGCTGAATCACGCAAAACTGCCGCGAAACATGGAATGAACCCTCGTGAGGCGCGGTTTCACGTTGGTGGAGCTCTTGATCGTGATCATCATCATTGGGGTGATTGCAGCAATCGCCATTCCCAGCTTTGCTTCCCGAACGTTGGCAGCGCGGGAG
>CAZPHD010000047.1:0-20915 GCA_964586225.1 uncultured Fimbriimonadaceae bacterium | reverse complement strand
GAACTGGGATATCTTCAACCAAGAGCGCCTAGGCTGCGTCGAGCGTACTCCCACCACTTTCATGGGCGAAACCCTCACGGCAATGGGGGGAGCGAACTACGTCGACCCTGTCAGGCAACAGTCCCCTTTTAATCAGCGATTTGAACTCACGCTGAACAACCGCGCCATCCGCTTTGGCGACATCAGATTCCGCGGCGAATATCCGATCGGGCGTGTGGAATACAAACAAGCCGACGCCGATGTCGAGATGTCGCTCGTCGCCTTCTCCCCCTTCTGTCCGCTCGATGCCGAGAACTCTTCGTATCCCGCAGTAACGATGACGTTCACTGTCCGAAACGTCGGCAAAGCGCCCCTCACGCTTCGGATGCAACACCGGTGCGACAACCCGGTCCTAGCTCACTCGCGCAAGAATCGGAGCGACTTTAACCTCCTGGCCCAAACGACCGGAACGAACGGTGTGCTCTTTTCGGCAACCGAAATCCCGCCCGGCCCCGATGCCCGCCTCGAGGTCGTTTTTGCCGACTGGGCCGATGGCACCTACGGCGCGTGGAAGGCGACCGGCACCGCCTTTGGCGATCGGCCCCAGCGTGTAGACCAGCTCCCCAGCTATATGGGGCCCGTCCACGCTGGCACGATCTACGTCGTCAACACCCACCAAACCCGCAATGGCGAAGACGTCGGAAAGGCCGATACCCATGTCGGCACCCTGCGCTCGCCCGAGTTCAAGATTGATCGAAAGTTCATCAATCTGCGCGTTGGTGGCGGCAACCACAAAGGCGGCACCTGCGTCAACCTGGTCGTCGAGGGCCAGATCGTGCGCAGCGTCACCGGGCGAAACTCCAACGCCATGAACTGGGAGGCGTTCGCGGTCGGAGACTTCCAGGGCAAGACCGCATATCTTGAGGTCGTAGACAACATCACCGGTGGCTGGGGGCAGATCTCCCTTGGCGAGGTCATCTTCGCCGACCTCCCCCGCACCCAAGTCCCCCTCGCTGAGGCTCAAGACATCGGAACCTTCTGCGTCGAAGTCATCGGCGCGGCCAGCGCACCGAAAGTTGAACCCAACCAGGCCACCGTCGGCCGCGAGTTCACGCTCGCGCCCGGTGCGAGCGAAACCATCACCTTCGTCGTCGCCTGGCACTTTCCCAACTGCGCCAAGAACCTACCTGGCCGGAAGCACTGGTACGCCAAGCGCTGGGCCGACGCCCAAGCCGTCGCCAACGACCTCGTCGAGAACTGGCGGAAGCTCCGCGACATTACCTTCGCCTGGAACCAGACCTGGTACGACTCTACGCTTCCCTACTGGTTCCTCGATCGCTCGTTCATGAACACGTCCATCCTGGCGACAACCACGTGTTACCGGCTCGACGAGGGTCGCTACTACTTCTGGGAGGGCGTTGGCTGCTGCGCGGGAACCTGCACCCATGTCTGGGGTTATGCCCAAGCCATCGGCCGCGTGTTCCCCGAGATCGAGCGGTATCTCAGGAAGGAGATCGACTACGGCATCGCGTACCGTCCCGACACGGGTGCCATCGACTACCGGGCCGAGTTTCACCAGACCGTTGCCGTGGATGGTCAGGCATCGTGCATCCTGCGCACCTACCGCGAGCACCTGATGTCGAGGGACGACACATTCTTGCGGGGGATTTGGCCTAAGGTCAAGGGCTCGATGGAATACTTGATCCGCATGGATCCGAACGACGACGGCATCCTCGATGGCGCTCAGTACAACACTCTCGACACCGCGTGGTTCGGTCCGATCGCTTGGATTTCCTCGCTCTATGTGGCCGCTCTTCGTGCCTCAGAGGCCATGGCGACCGAGATGGGCGACCCAGCATTTGCTGCCAAATGCAAGGAACTCGCCGAGAAGGGCTCGAAACGTTTGGTCGGCGACCTCTTCGACGGCGAATACTTCATCAACAAGGTCGACAAGGATCACCCAGAGGCTAACAACACCAATGTCGGGTGCCACATCGACCAGATCTACGGACAGTCGTGGGCGCTCCAGGTTGGATTGCCGCGGGTGGCCGCGGTTTTACCGACAAAGAAGGCACTCGCGAGCCTGTTCAAGTACAGCTTCTACGAAGACGTTTGGGAGTATCGCCGCCAGAACAAGGCGATCCCGGGAGGGCGCTGGTATGCCAATCCGAAGGAACCTGGGCTCATCATGTGCAGCTTCCCGAAGGGAGGAGCCGCCGAGTCGATTGGCAAGAGCGGCGATGCCTGGGCAGTCGGCTACTTCAACGAGTGCATGTCGGGCTTCGAGTATCAGGTCGCGAACCATATGATCGCAGAGGACATGGTGACGGAGGGCATGACGATCGTGCGCGCGATCCACGAGCGATACCACGCCTCGAAGCGCAACCCCTACAACGAGATCGAATGCAGCGACCACTACGGGCGGGCCATGGCTTCGTATGGTGCGTTTGTGGCGATCACGGGGTTCCAGTGCCATGGCCCTCAGGGGACGATGTCGTTTGCTCCGAAGGTTGCGGGGAAGTTTGCGTTTATTAACGAGCGCGGTTGGGGCACCGTGCGAAGTGATCAAGCACGTTCCTTTGACTATCGGTTTGAAGACGGCAAGTTGCTGATGTAGTTCGCTGGGACGCGGGTATGAACCCGAGCAAGCCCCAGCCAATCCAAACGAAACTCGGGCATAGCGTTCGCCAGTCAACCTTGAGGGGTGCTTGCGCCGACAGAACTCGATGAATTCCCGTATCCGGTGCAGGCATGCCCGCTCGGTATTTGGGCTCAACTGGCGCTTGCGCATGTGGTCTCGCGCCGCGTTGAGGAACTCGGTGACGGTCCGCAGTTCACCTGACGTTGAGTCTGCGATGGCGGGCCAACTGGATAATGCGTTGTAATCGCGGCCGTATCTCGCACAAGTGCACTTTGATGTCGGAAATGCGCACGCATTTCGGTAATCTGCAAGAGACTCCGTAGTTAGACGTCATGCCCCCCCCCACTGTAAGCCAACTCCAATCCTCGTCCGATCAGGAAGTGTTCGATTTCCTGGTCGAAGTGCTGAATGAGCGAATGCCTCTCGGGCCAGGCCAGCCAGGCTTCCTCGACGCCGCCCAGAGCCTCCCTCTTGGCCTCAGGGCGATGGTGACAACCCATCATCTTGATGTGTCACTAACGATGGATGACCTCGGATGGCATTTCGGAAACTGGCATGACGAAGAACTTGCGCTAGAGACCGCGCAAGGACTTGAAGTTCTTGGTGCAAACGAGCTGGCGTCCCTCTTCAAAGAGGCTTTCACACACGCTCGGGAGCATTGGCATCGTCTTGGCGAAGATGGTTGGTCAGACTGGTATCACGGATCACCACTTGAGCAAGCCGTCGACCCACTGAACTCGCAGGCTTGGGCTATCTGCGAACAAAGCTGGAATGGCATCCTGGGCTACTGGGTAAGTTACGCAAGAAGAAATCCTCTCGAGGTTGGCGCGACGAGTGACGCCTAACCCCTTGCTCAAACTGCCCCGCTTCGGCAAGTGGTGCAAGGCCGGGCTGAGGCACACCGCGGGCAGCTTAGCTCGAACGTTGGGCTGATCAGAGTACACGATGAGACGGGATCGAACTGGGGACAAAGTCTGGGTTCCAGGTGCTTCTCTGTCAGGTTGACGATCTGGTCACTCGCGACTACTTCGTCCGCGAGTGCGGCTTCACACCAGCCAAGGTTGCAGCTCGATTCTCGGCTGCCCGCCACAGTGTCGCCAGCCGTCTCATGTGAGCCGTTCAATCCCATGCGGCGACAATTGTGGTGGGAACCAAGCCCGTGCAAACCCGTGCCAACCCGAGCAAACCCGAGCCAACCCGAACCCATCTCAGGTATAGTAGCAACCAGGTCTACTCATGGACCGAGCGCATCGCTCCTCCTTTCGTCAGGTTTGTTGCGCACAGGCTCCCGCACGTTTTGCCCCGGTTGAGCTTGATCTCGTTTTGCGGCAAGCCTCACCCGGCGCGTGAGTTTTACAGTGCGCCTTTCACAACCTATGTCTCAAACCAAAACCCAATCGGCGTTTGCCGAGCTTGGCGTTGCGCCCGAAGTGTGCGCTCGCCTGCTTCATCACAACATCTCGACCCCCACGCCCATCCAAACCGCCGCGATTCCGATCGGACTCGGCGGCCACGACGTGATCGGCCTCGCCCAAACCGGCACCGGCAAGACCTTTGCCTTCGGCCTGCCCATCGCGCAGCGTCTCCGCCAGGGCCAGGTCGCCCTCGTGCTGGCCCCAACCCGCGAGCTTGCCCAGCAGATCGTCGAGTCCTTCAACAAGATCGGCCTCGCGGGGACGCTCATCATCGGCGGCGATTCCATGGGTCGCCAAATTCGCGAACTCAAGGCGCGCCCGCGCGTCATCGTCGCCACGCCGGGACGGCTGATTGATCACCTCCAGCAGCGCACGCTGAATCTGCGCGATGTGTCCATCGTTGTGCTCGACGAAGCCGACCGGATGCTGGACATGGGCTTTGCACCCGCGATCCGCACCATCATGCGCCAGTTGCCAACGCAGCGGCAGACGATGCTGTTTAGCGCAACCATGCCCGCGAGTATCGCGAGCCTCGCCGAGGAATTCCTGCACCAGCCGAAGCGCGTGGACGTCGCCCCTCCGGGAACAGCCGCCCACCTCGTCACCCAAGAAGTCGTCTACCTTCCGCAAGAGCGCAAGCAGGAGTATCTGCGATCGCTGATCGGCAAGACACGTGGCAGCACGCTGGTGTTTGCCCGCACCCGTCACGGCGCGCGCAAACTCGCCCGGATGCTGCATAACGACGGCCACAAGTCGGCGGAAATCCACGCCGATCGCACGCTGGCCCAGCGTCGCGCCGCGCTCGAAGGTTTCAAGTCGGGCCAAGTTCGCGTGCTCGTCGCTACGGACATTGCCGCGCGCGGCATCGATGTGAAGGACATTGAGCTGGTCATCAACTTTGATGTGCCGCAATCGCCGGAAGACTATGTTCACCGCATCGGCCGCACGGGTCGAGCCGGTGCTGCCGGTCGGGCGATCACGCTGGCGCTTCTGGATCAAGCGAAAGACGTCGCAAGTATTGAGCGCCTGATGGCGAAGCCGATTCCGGTGTCGCCTCATGGCGAACCGGCTCCGATCCTCACGCGGCCCACAAAGACGGCGATGCTGGCCGCCATCCCCCGCCGCCGAAGGTAGTTACACCAAGCACGAGCTAGACGAGGTGCGAGCTTGCGCTCGTACCTCGTCTTTTGTTGTTTCACGGACCCTCGGGTACCCTCTGCCCTCATCTGACCATGCTCCTCATTTCGACCACGCACCAACCCGCTACCGATCTGGGTTATCTGCTACACAAGCACCCGGATCGGATCTACCGCGCCAACCTAACTTTCGGCGAGGTCTGCGTGGCGTTCCCGGAGGCGAACGAGAACCGCGCGACGGCCGCGTTACTCCTTGACATCGACTCCGTACGGTTGGTCAGGGGCGGAGACAAGCCGCAAGGTAGCGTCGGGCAGTACGTGAACGACCGGCCCTATGCGGCAAGCTCGTTCGTAAGCGTCGCGCTGATCGAAGCGTTCAGCACGGCGATGCAGGGCCGATGTAGCGGAAAGCCCGAACTCGCGGAGCAAGCCATCCCGCTCGAAATCCGGATTCCCGTGTTGCGAACTCGCCTGCCAGAGACTATGTTGCACGAGTTGTTCGACCCGCTCGGCTACACGGTCGAAGCAACCCCGCTCCTGCTTGATGCCCACTTCCCCGAGTGGGGCTCGAGTCCGTACTACGATCTGACGCTCAAGGGCACGCTCCGCCTGTGCGATGCGCTGCGGCACGTGTACATCTTGCTTCCAGTGCTGGACGCCTCGAAGCACTACTTCATGGATGCCACCGAGGTCGAGAAGCTCCTCACGAAAGGGGCGGGATGGCTTGCCGATCATCCGCGGCGCAACTGGATCGTGCGGGCTTATCTCGGCCGCAAGCCGTCGCTTGAGCGGGATGCACTGGAGCAACTTTCGAACGTCGAAGAGCAGCTGGTCGCCGAAGAAAACGCCTTTGACGAAGCCAGCGCCCTTCCTGAAGATCTGGTTCCCGAGCGTCGTGTTTCCTTGCATACCCAGCGCCATGACCGCGTCGTCGAGTTGGTACGTGATCTCAATCCCAAGAGCGTTGTGGACCTCGGTTGCGGCGACGGCAAGCTCCTTCGCAAACTCATCCCGATCGCCGGGCTCGAACGAATCGTGGGCATGGACGTGAGTTACTTCGACCTTGCTCGCGCCCGCCGCAAGCTTAACATGGACGAAGCATCACCGCGACGGCGCGAACGCATCCAGCTGCTTCACGGAAGCTTGATGTACAAAGACGAGCGTCTGACCGGGTTCGACGTCGGCACCGTCGTCGAAGTCGTAGAGCACTTAGACCCGCCGCGGCTAGCGGCGTTCGAGCGGACCGTCTTTGGATACGCGCGGCCCCGACACGTGTTGCTCACGACGCCGAACCGCGAATACAACGAGGTGTACGGCATTGAAGAACTGCGCCACAGTGACCACCGGTTTGAGTGGACGCGAGCTGAGTTTAACGATTGGGCGCAGCGGGTCGCGGGTGAGTTTGGCTATGAGGTGCTCATCGATGAGATCGGCGAGGTGGTCGAACCCTATGGCGCGCCAAGCCTGATGGGGGTGTTCTCACGATGACGTACTCGGTCCCCGAGTTCAGCATGATCGTCATCATCGGCACGAGCGGGTCGGGGAAATCCACCTTCTGCCGCCGCCATTTCTTGCCGACTGAGGTCCTGAGCAGCGACACCTTCCGCGGCATGGTGTTCGACGACGAGGACACGCTCAACGTCAACAAGCACGCCTTCGAAGCGCTCCACTTCATGCTTTCCAAGCGGCTGGAACTGGGGCGACTGACGGTGATTGACGCCACCAATGTGCAGCGTGAGGCTCGGGCCCCGCTGATTGAGATCGCCGATCGATGGCACGCGCTCAAGGTTGCGATTGTGCTCGATGTTCCCGAGTCGGTCTGCCACGAACGCAACGCCCTTCGGCCGAATCGGCAGTTTGGCAAGCACGTGGTACGTGCGCAACGAGCCGATCTGCGCCGGAGCCTTGGGCAACTACGCAGCGAAGGATTCCACAAGGTCATTGTGCTGCGTCAGGAGGAGATTGACGATCTTGAGCTGACGCGCGATCGTATCTGGAGTCGCCGACCGGAAGAGCACGGACCGTTCGACATTATCGGTGACGTCCACGGCTGCTGGAGTGAACTGCAAAGTCTCTTGACCCGATTGGGCTGGCAGATCGAGCCCGAGATCGCCCACCCGGAGGAGCGGAAGCTCGTGTTCCTGGGCGACCTCGTGGATCGGGGTCCGCAGCCCGCCGAGGTGCTTCGGTTTGTGATGCGTGCCGTGGCCTCGGGGGTCGCGCTGGCGGTACCGGGTAATCACGACATCAAGCTGGTGCGCGCCCTGAATAGGGCTAACGTGAGCCTCAACCATGGATTGGCGGAGACGATTGCCGCCCTTGCCCAAGAACCCGAGGAGTTCCGCCGCGAGGTCGCCGAGTTCCTGGATGGCCTGGTGAGCCACGCCGTTCTTGACGATGGCAAGTTGTGCGTGGCCCACGCCGGGTTGCTCGAGGAGATGCAGGGCCGGGGTTCACGGGCTGTGCGCGCCTTTGCGCTCTACGGTGAGACCACCGGCGAAATCGATGAGTTCGGGCTGCCCGTTCGCTACGAGTGGGCGCGAAACTACCGCGGCGAGACGCTCGTGGTTTACGGCCATACGCCGGTGCCTCAACCCGAATGGCTCAACAATACGATCGACATTGACACTGGATGTTGCTTTGGCGGAAGCCTAACTGCGCTTCGGTATCCCGAGCGCGAGTTAGTCAGCGTCCCCGCCGAGCAGGTGTATTCCGAGCCCGTCCGACCGGTCGGCTACACGCGCATCGAAGATGATCTTCTCGACATTCGTGACGTGCTCGGCCGCATGACCGTGCAAACGCGCCTCGGCAACCGAATCACCATCCGAGAGGAGAATGCGATTGCGGCGTTGGAAGTCATGTCGCGGTTTGCCGCCGATCCCCGCTGGCTGATCTACCTACCGCCCACGATGTCGCCCTGCGAAACCAGCGACCGCGACGGCTACCTGGAATACCCAACCGAAGCGATGAACTACTACCGCAACGTCGGCGTCCGCCAGGTGGTTTGCGAGGAGAAGCACATGGGATCGCGGGCGGTGGCGGTGGTGTGTCGGGATGCTGATGTAGCTCAGAAGCGGTTCCGCGTTAATACCGGCGACGCCGGCATCATCACGACGCGTACCGGTCGCCGGTTCTTTGATGATCGCGAAGCCGAGCAGACGATCCTCGGACGCGTTTCCGCCGCCGCCTCGGCCAGCGGTCTCTTCGACGAGCTTCAGACCGATTGGCTGCTCCTGGACCTTGAGTTGATGCCCTGGTCAGCCAAGGCGGTTGGCTTGCTACGCGAACAATATGCCCCCGTGGCGGCTTCGGCAGAAGCGAGCGCCGCGGTTTGGGAATCCGTGGCCGAGCAGCTCATGGCGCGCGGACTCGAAGGGGCGCAAGGCGTTCTCAACGAGGGCAAGACGCGGGCGGAGTCGGCCCACTTGTTCCGAGCCGCCTATCGGCGGTACTGCTGGCGCGTGGAGTCACTTGACGACTATAAACTTGCGCCCTTTCATCTGATGGCAGGCGAGCAGGGCATCTACACTGACCGCGACCACGTGTGGCACATGGAGACGCTCGGGAGAATGTGTGACCAGGAACCGACGATTCTGATGCGGACTCCGTATCGGGTCGTTGATCTGGATTCGGAAACCGAGATCGCCGAAACGTGCGCTTGGTGGGAGTCTCTGGTGTCAGGTGGGGGTGAGGGCATGGTGGTCAAGCCGCTATCGTTCGTGGTGGCTGGCGAGCACGAGTTGGTTCAGCCCGCGATCAAGTGCCGCGGCCCGGAGTACCTACGCGTCATCTACGGCCCCGATTATCTGAATCCCGCGAACCTGAGTCGACTTCGTAAGCGGGGACTCGCTCGGAAACGAGGTCTTGCCCGCCGTGAGTTTGCGCTGGGCGTTGAAGCGATTGAGCGCTTCTTACGGCATGAGCCATTGCGCCGGGTCCACGAGTGTGTGTTTGGCGTGCTCGCGCTTGAGAGCGAACCGGTTGATCCGAGGCTCTGACTCGCCAGAACCGCGTTACAATGAAGGAACGCCATGTTGGTTCCTGCGCCCGCGCCGAAGTCAGATAGCCGCCAATCCTTGCGGATTGCGGGCGTGCTCGGGTTCTTGATCAGTATCACGTTCTGGGTCAGTGACCTGTTTGGGCCCTACGAGATGATGTGGATGATCCGGGGATGGCTCCTCTTGTGCATGCTCTTCAGCCTGTATCAGGCGTGGGCCGCTCGCCAGTTCCAGGCCGATCCGCGCTCGCTCGAGCGTCGTCTCAAAGCCTTCGCCGCTAAAGCCGGCGACCGCCACGAAGGACCGATTCAGTTGGAACTGGCCGATCCGGTTTGGTGGCGAGGCTATCAGGTGGCCTGGAACGGAAGCGGCGCCTACCTCTCGCCGCGTGCGGTCGCCGAACTGGATGACGACGAACTCCGGTGGCTGATCGCATTCGGTCGGGCACTCAAGGAATGCGGCTTTCAGCGCCAGAGCCTCGCCGTGACGCTGGGTGCGTGCGGTGTCGGCTTAGCGTTCATGCTCGCGGCCGTGCTTTCGGATCCGCTTTCGCTGGCGCCATGGCTCTACAGCCTGGGTGTTTGGGCGGCAACGCTACTGAGCGTCCACGTGTGGCAGAGAATTCGGTATCGCACGTGGGCGAGCAAGGCGGCGACGGTCGCCACGGCCGAGACCGGGTTTAAGCCGACGACGCGGCTCCTAAACGGCCCCATCGGACGGTGGCAACTTCAGGGGCCTTGGGAGTGCTATCAATCAACCGCGATCAAGCCAAGCCCACGCGCACGGCCAGAGCCGAAGTGAGCGTCACTCCTCGTTCAACCGAACTTGCACCTGTTGCAAGAGGTCTGGCAAGTCATCCTCGATCACCTGCCAGACGAGTTCGTCGGCGACGATGTCATAGCCGTGGATAAGCAAATTCCGGAACGCTATTGCGTGTGCTACATGGTCGAGCGAGCTAGCCAATTCGGGATCATGGTGAGTGAGTCGCCGAAGTGCTTCGCCGATGATCTCGAAGTTCCGCTCAACGGCATTCCGGACGAGTCTGTTCTTCGCGTAGTGATCAACACTGAGCCCTTGCACTGCTTCAAGAATAAATGAAGCTGCATCAGCAACCTCTTCAAGCGTCTTGCGACTCCTACGCAGCAAAGAGTGCCCTCCGGTCACGCTCGATCAGCGCCTCAAATCGACTCGGATGAGACTTGCCCGCGATAACTAGGTCTACTGGAGTCGAGAGAACCTCTTCCAACGCCGCCTTCAGGGCAAAGTGCTCGCAAAGCCACGGGCCGAGAGTTCGGTTGTCTGCATACTCGACGAGGAGGTCAACGTCGCTCTCGCCCAGGCGAAAGGCATCTGTTAGCACCGAGCCGAAAGCCCATAGCCTCCGAACGCCATAGACTCGACAAAGCCGCTCAATCTCGGTCTGATAAGACTCTAAGTGCATCAGATCACCGTTAGTATTCTACGCCAACCCCACCCGCACGGCCAGAGCCGAAGTGAGCAGCCCTTCGGGGTCCCACTCGGCCTTCCTTGATTGAAACCGCGGTATCGCATCACCCAAGAACTGCGACACATCCGCCGGACGCAAGGTCGAGTCCTTCGCGAAGTAGAACCGCCCGCCCGCGGCCAGCACCAAATCGTTCATCTGGTGGCACAAGCCAACAAGCTCCGGGCGGTACTTGAAGTCCAGCGCCAGCGAGTAGCCGTCCACCCCATGCGAGAATATGAACCGGTCCGGACGGTGGCGCTTCATGACGGCTAGGAATGGCTCCATCCGCGCGCCCTGCGCGAGACGCAACTGCTCGGCAAACACCCGCCGCGCGTGTTCCTTGGGCACAAACGACTGATACTGAATGAAGCCGGTGTTGCCGTAGGCGTTCCGCCAATTCGGCACATAGTCCAGCAAGAACGAGAAGCCAACCAGGCTGTCGGCGTGAGGACGGCCATTGCCGAGTCGCTTCGAGGCCTGGTACTTGGCGGCGTTGATCAATCGCATTCCCCACCGTCGATTGAAGGGGCGCAGAAGGCTCGACATGAGCGACTTAGGCACGCCAAACATGAGCGTATCGGGAAGGTCCTGATGATCCTCACGCAACGAGTGCGGGCGCGCGTCGCTCTCTTCCAGATACCACGCCGCGTGAATGAGCCCGCGCCCGCGCGAGAATCCGTCGATCCAACTCACCAGGTAGTCCGCGTCGGCGTGGGTCTCCATCACCGAAAACTGCTCGTCCCAGTTCGCCACCGAGATGGGCAGCACCCGCAAATCGCCGCTCGAAATGCGCCGCATCTGGAGCGTCACCTGAGTGATCGCGGCCAGAAGCCCTGCGCTTGAGATCAAGTCGTAGAATGCCTCGTCATCGGGCGTGAGCGTGATTGTCGAGCCGTTCGGAAGCGCCGCGCGAAGCGACCGCACGTGCTCGCCGATCGTCCCCGCATGGAACGCGTTCTTGCCGTGGATGTTCATCGCCAGCGCGCCGGCAAGCGTCGGAAACATGGTCCCGCTCACCACCGGAGGCCACCAACCGTCGGCCAGTCCGTTCCGCCACAGTTGCTCGATCGTGACGCCCGCTTCCGCGACAACGACACCGGTGTCGCGATCCCAGCTGAGAATCCGGTTCATACGGCTGATATCGAGGATGAGCGCTTCTTCAGCGATATTCGCATCGCCGTAACTTCGTCCGTTGCCGCGGAGCACCACCTTGCGCCCGGTCTCGCGGGCGAGGGCGAACACCTCGTGGACTTCGGCCTCCAAGCGCGGCTCAAAGCCATAGCCGTCGGCCCCGGCGGTGCGTCCGAAACCGGATACGTAACGCAGACGCGAGGGCACCAGCCTCACAGTTTAAGCCTCCGAAACACCCCCGACGGGATGTTGCGGATGATTGCAAAGATAACGACGTGGCTTGGCTTGAGGAACTTCTCCCGGCCGGAATCCATGACGCGAAGAATGCGCTGGGCGGCGTCCTCGGCGCTCATCATCCCGCCTTGCTTGAGATGGGCGGTCATCTCGGTAGCGGTTGGGCCGGGCTTGATCGTGGTCACCCGGACGCCGCGCTTGCTCAAGCGGTTCCGCAATGCCTCAAGATAGGTCTTGAGCGCGGCCTTGCTCGCATTGTAGACAGGCTGGCCAGCGCGCCCCCGCTCGCCCGCCACGCTGCCAATTCCGACGATGGTGCCGTGGCCGACATTCTGGAAGCGATCCGCAGCGGCATTCAGCCAAGCTACCGCCCCGGTGAAGTTGACGTCGATCATGGCCCGGTCCTTCTCGAACGCATACTCCGTCGGCGCAACTTCGGGCATGGTGCCTGCGGCGTAGACGACAACATCAAGTCCACCCAACTGGCGAGCGATGTCGGCGAGCAACTCCGGCACATCACCCGGCTCAGCAACGTCGTGAGCGAAAGCAAGCACGCGCTGCGGATGTTCGGCGACCAGCTCCTGAAGGCGGTCCTCACGTCGCGCAACGGCGGCAACGCGATCTCCTCGGGCAGCGAACTGTCGCACCATTTCGCGGCCGATCCCGCTTGAAGCCCCCACCACAATCACCTTGCGCGATTTCATCGTTCGATCAACGGCAACCTCATGCCCGAAACCGCGGCGATTGCGGTGATCATAAACAGAACAACACTCGTGAGGAGCTGAACGTCCCCGAAAAGCAAATCGGCGGGTTCGCCACCCTCGTCGCGTGTAAACGTGAGGAGCACGTAGCGGGCGATGCCATAAAACACGGGCAACGCGGTGATGACGATCGCAGGGTAGCGGGTCGCGGTGGCGCTATCGAGTGTGTAGATACCGTAACTCATAGCGGCACCCGTTGCCGTCATGATGAGGAGCGCGTCAAGGCTCTTCAGGTTGTACCCACCTAGGCTCTCACGACTCGCCGTGCGGTTGTCGCCTTGGTGAATGAACTCGTGACGCCGCTTGGCAAAGCCCAACATCAGCGCGAGCGCCCCGGTGCAGAACAGCAGCCACCCTGAGATGGGCACCGAGATTGCCGCTGCGCCGAGCATAGCGCGGAGGATGAATCCAAGCGAAATCGTGAAGACGTCCGCGATGGGCGCATGCTTGACGCCCGCGTTGTAGAGGAACTGCAACACGAAGTAGGCGATGATGAGTGCAAACGAGCTGGTGTTGAGCGTGAAGCCGATGCCTACCGATGCCCCGGCCAGCACAATCGCGAGTCCGACGGCAAATCGGATGGACACCGCGCCCGAAGCGATGGGACGGTTACGCTTCGTCTCGTGGGCCCGGTCACGTTCAACGTCTCGGACATCGTTGAAAATGTACGTCGCCGAACTTGCGAGACACATCGCGAGGAATGCGAGCCCCACCGGTCCCCAAGTCGCGGGGTCGGTGATCTGGGCCGCGAAAATGGGCGCAGCAAGCACGAGGAGGCTCTTGCTCCACTGCTTGGGTCTGAGAAGTCGGATCGCTGCCGCCACGGGCATATTATGGGAAGACGAACGGGTGCGAAGGTTGGCACCCGTCCGCGAACTAGAAACGCACGCCGAACATCAGCGCGGGGCGCGAACCACCAATCAGGTAGATCCCGCCGTAGTACATCCCCTTTCCATACGTGAGGAACGGGTGTCCCGCGTGTCCCTCGTGCTGATAGCCGAGCGTCCAGCCGTCGAGAGTCGTGAACTTCACGCCCATGATGGGGTGTCCGTGCTTCTCGTTGCTCCGCAAGCCGATGCCGACGAAGGTGTTGAAGTTTCCGTCCGGCAAAGTCCAGTTCTTCTCCGCCGTAAGGCTGTAACCCGGATTCCCGGTTCCAATCCCCTGCACCCCCATTGAGGCGCTAATTGAGGGCCGCGATGCGGTCTCGGTGATGAACTGAACCGAAGCGAGCGCACGGAACGCGCTCTGCTTCCACAGGTAGGCCACGCCCAACTGCACCTGCGGGTGGGCTTGGTACCACACGAAGGTTTCCGCCGTTGTCACCGTGGTCGGAGCGTAAACCGTGTTAATGATCCACTTAGAAGGCGCCGAACCGGCACCGTAACCGCCCGCTACTCACAGCGGGCACCGGGCTTGGCCCGGTGCCTCGCTGCTTTCTTGGGCGATTACGATAACCGGGACGACGGCCAGCAGAGCCGCGAGTCCCAGTCGCATCTACTTGGTCGCTCCCTTCTCGGCGCAACAACTCCCCGTAGTCGCCGGTTGCATCGTACCGGCGCTGTCGCAACATGCCGTTCCGCAGCAGTCTTCGCACTTACCGTCGGCGCAGCCCTTGTCGCAGCAAGCCTCAGCCGCTACCGTAGTCGCCGGTTGCATCGTACCGGCGCTGTCGCAACACGCCGTTCCGCAGCAGTCTTCGCACTTGCCATCCGCGCAGCCCGCGCAGTTCGCGCAGCCCTTGTCGCAGCAAACGACGGCGGTTGGCGTGGGGGTCGGGGATTCGGCGCGCGACGCGACGAACCACGAAGTCGAGAGTCCGAGGGCCATCGAGGCCAGGATTACCGTTTTAAACATGAACATTTCTCCTTAAAGCAGGGCTTGCTTTTCGCAAGCCGACGACGAAGTCGGCGCTTCAGGAGACGGGAGGAGCTCGTAAGGGGGGACACGAACGTGCGCCTGCTACAGGCGGACCACGAAGGCCGCAAGTCGGCAACCCACAGCTCGAAATGTTCGCGTGACAACCTCGAAAGTCGGCACTTCGGGCAACATTGCCACCGTGAGCGGTTGAACGACCAGCGAGACCGCCGCATCATGGTCAGGCGTCGGCGCTGGCGCGATCGAACAGGGACAGGTGTCACCACTTGAGGCAGGTGCGATCGCCACTTCATCCGGAGCGTTGCAACACGATGTTGCCGCGGCCTTGGGCTCGCAACACGACATGCCGCATTCAGGCTGGAAGAACGAGGCGAGCACTGAGGCGGGCAAGACTCCCATCAGGAGCCCAAGCAGTCCGATCATTCCGATCCAAAACTTGCGCCTCATCACTTCTATTATAGGTCAACTAAGAAACCGACGTGTCAAGTTCCCTCGGTAAACTACACAAAAGCATGGACACCAACGAGCGGCTCTTGCACGCAACTCAGCTGGCGGCGCGAAAGCTCGCAAGTTCCGACAACTTCGATCAGGTCCTTCGTGACGTCCTCGCGCTCTGCATCGAAGCCGTCGGAGCCTACGGCGGCACGATCTATCTGCACGACCCCGTAAAGAAGCGCCTCCTGTTCCACCACGTTTTCCCCGAGACGGTCTGGGAACGGCTACCCTTCCGCGAAATCCCCGAAGATGCCGGCGTCGCTGGTCAAGCGTTCCTGACGCGCCAAACGATCATTAGCCAGTTCGACGAGAATAACGAGGAAACCCGCCGCCAGATCTCCGATGCAACCGGTGTTGTGGTTACCACAATGATCACCGTGCCCCTGATGATGGCCGACGAAACTCCGATCGGCGTCGTCCAACTGATCAACAAGAATGAGGGACTCTTCAACGAGTCCGATGCGGCGGTTCTCGAGACGGTTTCGTCCATTTCTACGCTCGCATACTTAAACTCAAGGCTGGTCGAAGAGTCCGCGCGGGCTTCGTCTCTCCTTGGCATGGGCAAGGTCGGTCACGACATCGGAAACCTCGCTGCAAGCCTTTTCGCCAACATCTCCTTTGTCGAGATCACGCTGGACGGCATGAAGGACGAGTTCGCCGAGAGCGAAGTGGCGTTGGGCTACGTCGAGTCGCTTGCTTCCATGCTTTCGGAGTTGCAGGCGTCAGTCGACCGGATCGTCGGCTACTCGCGCCTGATCAGCGATCTCTCCGCCGGACACAAGCTCCGGCCGAACATGCAACTCGCGCCGATGGCCGAGACCATCCAGACCGCTGCCGCCTACCTGGAGAGCGATGGCCGCAAGAACTGCGTCGCGCTTCGCTACGAGATTGACAAGGAGTCACCCGCGACTCATCATGACGAGCTTTATGTCTTCCGCATTGTCCAAAATCTCGTTGGCAACGCGATCAAGGCCGTCAAGGAAACCCTGCCCGAAGACTGGCGCGATCAGTTTGGCGAAGACGACGAGGCCATCTTCGGCGAAGTCGTGGTGCGCTACGACTTTGACACCGACCGCCACATCATCGAAGTGCAGGACACCGGACCCGGCATGCCCGCCGAAGTTGCCGAACGAATCTTGGCCGGCAATGCCCGAAGCCAATGGGACAAAGGAAGCGGCTCAGGCTGGGGCACCAAGATCGTGCTCGAACTCGCCGCCACCCACGAAGGTATCGTCTCAATTGACAGCACGCCCGGCAAGGGAGCCACCTTCCGAGTGGAGTTCCCTCACCGGCCCTAATCGCCTAAGCCCGACTCATCACCGGCGCGCCCGAGTGGATCACATCGCCCACCGCAAACGACCGGCGGAAGTCCTGCAAACACACCTTCGCGCGATGTCCGATGAAGTCATCACCGTCGATCAACTCCACAAAGTAGCCCGAGTCCGTCCAGCCGATCACCTTGTTGATGTTCTCAAAGGACGACCGACGCACGTTCACCTCAACCACCTGCGCCCGGCGGAAGCCCATGAGCTCCCGATCCGCCTGGTCAATCGTCGTCGACGTGATCTCGTACTCCTCGTAGTCCATGTCGAAGTTCGCCCGGATGTAGATCCCGCGCCGCATCTCGTGCTCCATGTCCTCGAAGTTCTCGCCATCGACGCCGATGAGCGCCTCAACCGCCGCCGGGTGGCACTCCACCACAAACGCATTGCCCGGCTCGTTCATCTTGCGCCACATGTCGCGCTCGATCCACAGGCTCACCGTTTCCTTGCTCGGAATCCGCCCGTGACCGTCGCACATCGGGCACACGTCCGAGATCGCCTCGGTCACCGATTCGCCGGTTCGCTTGCGCGTGATTTCAACCAGTCCCAGCGATGAGATTTTGCCCACGCGAGTACGAGCACGGTCGCGCTCCAGCCGCTTCGTGAAGTGGTCCAGCACCTTCTTGCGGTCGGCCGCCGACTCCATGTCGATGAAGTCGATCACGATGATGCCGCCCATATCGCGCAAGCGCAGCTGCCGGCAAACCTCGTCGGCCGCTTCCAAGTTCGTCCGCAAGATCGTGTCGTTGAGCGACGTCGAGCCGACCTGCTTGCCGGTGTTGATGTCGATCGCGGTCAGCGCCTCGGTCTCATCCACCACCAACGATCCGCCCGACTTCATCTGCACCTTGTGTTGCAGCAGCCGGTCAAGATCGCGCTCGATGCCGAATGCGTCAAAGATCGGCTGCTCACGGTCGTACAAATCAATCTTCTCGCACAGCGCAGGCGCCACAATCGACGCCGCCAGGTGAACCTTCTCATACTCGTCCGGATCGTCGATGACCATGCGGCTGATGTCGTCGCCAAACATGTCGCGCACCGTTCGGTAAAGCAACGTCTGGTCGCGGTGGACAATGCTGGGCGCGCGCTGCTTCTTTGCCGACTGCATGACCTGCGCCCACAGTTGCTGCAAGAACACAACGTCGGCCTTGAGTTCGGCTTCGCTCTGCGTCTCGCATTCCGTGCGCATGATCAGGCCGAAGCCGTTGGGGATGATGCGGTCGCCAATCTTGCGGAGTCGCTCGCGCTCGCTGCGGTCCTCAATCTTGCGCGAAACGCCGACATGGCTGGCTTCAGGCATGAGGACGACATAGCGTCCGGGCAGAGCGATGCGCGTGGTGACGCGAGCACCCTTCGTACCCCGTGGCCCCTTGGTGACCTGCACCATGATCTCCTGGCCCGGGCGGATGAGCTCCTTGATTTTGCGGCGGCGCAGCTCGCTGCGCTTGATGCTGGCCGGGGAGTTGTCCATCGGCTCATCGGGCAGGATGTCGGCGACATAGAGGAACGCATTGCGCTCCAGGCCGATGTCGACGAACGCCGCATCCATGCCGGGGAGGACATTTTGAACGATGCCCTTGAAGATCGAGCCAACGACCCGCTCTTCGCGCTCGACTCGGTACTCCATGAGGTCGCCATCTTCGAGCATGGCGATTCGGGTCTCGCGATTGGAGACGTTGACGATGATTTCGACGCGGTTCGATCCACCGTTCTTAGCGGGGGTGGTGGTGGAGGTGGGCCGGCGCCTTCGGATAGGTCTTGCCATACAAAAACTTGGGGTCGCCGGTGACGGCGACGCGTGGGCCTAGTTTACCGCCCTGGGGCTACGTCTTCCATGGGATGCGGTGGGTATTTGGTGATGCATCGGACACCCGCCAGGATTCCCAGCACGCCCAGGCACCAGAGGATGATGAGTACTCGCCGCGTCCACGCGTCCACGGTTCTTCAGACGCCGGTTGGCTCGTGCTTGCTGCACGCAATCGGAGGTTGGCAACATCAATGCAACATCAATGCAACATCAACGCAACCTCCCTCTGCAAACCTCGAGCGAAGTCTCGACATTCAGGCGTGGATCGGCCCGTCCCACTCCAACCAATCGCCATGGCAAAGCATGTTATGATGAGTCAGGCAGAGGCTAATGAAGAGCGAAGTTGCATGGAAGTGGATGGCTCTGGCCGTTATCGTCATGTCGTGCTGTGGTTTCCCTTGCTTCTTGGGCAACAAAGATATGCTGCTCGCAAGGGGCTGTCGCCAGCAGCAGGTCACCGAGGTTGTTGACTGCATGGGAGCGATGGGGGTTCTGATTGAGCAACCGGAAACAGAGGCCCGCTTCGCCAAGGTGGAAGCGTTGCGGCCCGAGCTTGGGCGGTTCACGGGCACCTTGTCCATCCACTTCGAATACTCCGTCACCTTGTGCTCAGCAAGATTAGTGCTTGAATGTCAAGATGGGAAAGTGCTCCGTCGGGAAATTGTTAAGCTTGGGTGCACATGAGAGGGCAAAAGGTGGATGGTCTCATTCTCGAGGCATTTTCCGAAGTGCGCAAGGCGGTTGATACAACTGCTCTGGCGAAGTGGCACATCATGTCAAATCCCCAGACTGCCGAGCAGGCCGTCTGGGACCCTTATCTCATGCTGAGCTTTGAATCTGGATCCCGACAGACGTGCTTGACCTTCTTTGCGGTTAGCGACGAGGTAGCTAATGTCGAATCGTCGAGACTCATGGTGGAAGGCGTTGACAATCAAACCGATGACGTTTACATCATTGGTTGCAACCGATCCATCGATGTTGAGTGGTTGACCCGTTATCTGAAGCGCTTGATAGAGTGGACGCTGGGCTCGGTTGACGTGCGGTGGGTACAGATCGAGAAGGAGTTGGGTGGCTCATGATGCGCCAATCTGGTTACTCCTCGATGCTTTGGACCAGAGTAGGCGCCGCTGCTAGGGAAGATTGACATGGGAAAGAGATGGAGTTTTCGCAAGGTTCAGGAGCCCCGAAACGTCGTATCGTTGAAGAGCGAGCACCTTGCTTCAGTTGAGTGGAGTGTCTTGGGGATGCCCGTGTTCGGCCAACCCTATGTCGAGGGCGGTCGGGGGAACATCGGCGTTGTTTCCGCGCTGCTCACCGACGATGGAACCAAGGTTGGTATCAGCGTTGAGGGTCGGGTTGAGCTTGACAGCCTCCTCAAGTTCCTAGTGGACGCCAAGGCGAAGTTAGCCCCCTATAGCGGCGTGAACCTGGATCAGTTGATTGACGATGAAGAGTAAGGTGGAGGGCGAGAGACGGACACAACATCCCATCGGACCGGCCCAGTGACGGCGGCGAAGTCCATTCTTAGAAGCTCGCTGGCAAGTCTGCAACGGCAAGCACGAAGCAACTGAGAGGATTACTGACCCATGAGCGACCAATCAATCGATATGGCCTGGAGCACGCTTCGACATGCTCTGAGCTGGATGGCGACGCCGGGGGAAGTGCAACTGCGCTTGATGGGCGAATCTGCCTATGACCCTGGCAGGGATATCTTAGATGAAGCTGAATCTGCCGTTCTTGCGGGAAGGCTACTCTCTGAACATGGGGCTTTATCTGTGGGCACTGTTTCCATGCTTGAAAGCCTGTTACAGGATGTTGTAGTCGCTATCGACGCAGACGAGGAATATGTCGGGCGAGATGCCGTCCTGACGGACCCATTCTGGCAAGACGTTCGATCTCGGGCATCCAACCAGCTGAACCAACTAGGATTGAGCTACTTTGAACCAGACCCGTGTTTGAAGATCGGGCCTGATGGCAAGTTGGAACGGCCAAACTCATGAAGCGATCCCAGGTGCGAATATGCTGACAAAAGGACTACTTGGTGATCAAGCGTTTAGTATAGGTATTACTCCAGCTTCTCATAGGCAAGGTATTCCAGCCTGGCCGACAATAAGCCTGCACTGCAATGACACGGAGTTCATTAGATATAGAGAAGATGTCGATGAGCTATTCTTGTGGGCTAAGGGCGTTGCAGAAGCGTTGAGCGATCCAGTGACATGTAGATTGCGACATGCAAGGCAACTAGAAACAGTTACTCAACTCTACTACGACGCTAACTTGAGAGCCGACTTTCAGAGGTTTAAGAGTGACGCAGCGAGTCTACTTGTGCTTGACGCTGATCGACTGAAAGCTCGCTTTGACTCCCTTCCAGAGAGGTATGGAATGTGCGATCTGCTAGACGGGGGATCGTTTGATCCTGTTGGGTTCTGCTATGTCATGACTTGGTCTCCAACCGCTCACATTGCCGTGCTTGGGCAGCAAGGACAGTTTTGGAGTTTGAGTGAGCCGACACACGACGCCCTAGAGCGATTCAACGTTTTGCAGCAGCAGTTGGCGTTCTGGGCTTCTATGGAGTGAGGCGGCTGAGTCAGCGCAAGCTGGGCAATGGCACGTGGGAAGAGGTCAGCTATGA